>NZ_CP011477.1:945000-1545000 GCF_001010805.1 Spongiibacter sp. IMCC21906
GACTTACCAACCCCATGCAAACTCCGAATACCCAGGAGTACAATCACGGCAGACAGACAGCGGGTGCTAACGTCCGTTGTCAAGAGGGAAACAACCCAGACCGCCAGCTAAGGTCCCTAATACACATTAAGTGGGAAACGATGTGGGAAGGCTCAGACAGCTAGGAGGTTGGCTTAGAAGCAGCCATCCTTTAAAGAAAGCGTAATAGCTCACTAGTCGAGTCGGCCTGCGCGGAAGATATAACGGGGCTAAATGTGTAACCGAAGCTGCGGACGCGCTTTGCGCGTGGTAGAGGAGCGTTCTGTAAGCCTGCGAAGGTGGATCGAGAGGTCTGCTGGAGGTATCAGAAGTGCGAATGCTGACATGAGTAACGACAAAGGGGGTGAAAAACCCCCTCGCCGGAAGACCAAGGTTTCCTGCCCCATGCTAATCAGGGCAGGGTTAGTCGGCCCCTAAGGTGAGGCTGAAAAGCGTAATCGATGGGAAACGGGTTAATATTCCCGTACTTGTTATAACTGCGATGGAGGGACGGAGTAGGCTAGGCGAGCACGGCGTTGGTTGTCCGTGTTTAAGCTAGTAGGCTGGGGGATTAGGCAAATCCGGTTCCCTAAGGCTGAGAGGTGATGACGAGTCCTCTTTTGGATGAAGTCGTCGATGCCATGCTTCCAAGAAAATCTTCTAAGCTTCAGGTTATAACAAACCGTACCCCAAACCGACACAGGTGGTCAGGTAGAGAATACCAAGGCGCTTGAGAGAACTCGGGTGAAGGAACTAGGCAAAATGGTACCGTAACTTCGGGAGAAGGTACACCGGCGTTGGTGATGGGACTTGCTCCCTAAGCTGATGCCGGTCGAAGTGACCAGGTGGCTGCGACTGTTTATCAAAAACATAGCACTGTGCAAACTCGAAAGAGGACGTATACGGTGTGACGCCTGCCCGGTGCCGGAAGGTTAATTGATGGGGTTAGCTTCGGCGAAGCTCTTGATCGAAGCCCCGGTAAACGGCGGCCGTAACTATAACGGTCCTAAGGTAGCGAAATTCCTTGTCGGGTAAGTTCCGACCTGCACGAATGGCGTAACGATGGCCACGCTGTCTCCACCCGAGACTCAGTGAAATTGAAATTGCGGTTAAGATGCCGTATACCCGCGGCTAGACGGAAAGACCCCGTGAACCTTTACTATAGCTTCACAGTGGACTCTGATATTACTTGTGTAGGATAGCTGGGAGGCTTTGAAACTGTGGCGCTAGCTACAGTGGAGCCAACCTTGAAATACCAGCCTGGTACTATTGGGGTTCTAACTCAGGTCCATTATCTGGATCGAGGACATTGTGTGGTGGGTAGTTTGACTGGGGCGGTCTCCTCCCAAAGAGTAACGGAGGAGCACGAAGGTGCGCTAATGACGGTCGGAAATCGTCAGGTTAGTGTAATGGCACAAGCGCGCTTAACTGCGAGACTGACAAGTCGAGCAGATACGAAAGTAGGTCATAGTGATCCGGTGGTTCTGTATGGAAGGGCCATCGCTCAACGGATAAAAGGTACTCCGGGGATAACAGGCTGATACCGCCCAAGAGTTCACATCGACGGCGGTGTTTGGCACCTCGATGTCGGCTCATCACATCCTGGGGCTGAAGCCGGTCCCAAGGGTATGGCTGTTCGCCATTTAAAGTGGTACGCGAGCTGGGTTCAGAACGTCGTGAGACAGTTCGGTCCCTATCTGCCGTGGGCGTTGGAGATTTGAGGAAAGCTGCTTCTAGTACGAGAGGACCGAAGTGGACGAACCTCTGGTGTTCGGGTTGTATCGCCAGATGCATTGCCCGGTAGCTACGTTCGGACGGGATAACCGCTGAAAGCATCTAAGCGGGAAGCCTCTTCCAAGATTAGATCTCCCTGGGAACTTGATTCCCCTAAAGAGCCGTTCAAGACCAGGACGTTGATAGGCAGGGTGTGTAAGCGTTGTAAGGCGTTGAGCTAACCTGTACTAATTGCTCGTGAGGCTTGACCATATAATCAAGTGGTTTAGTCATCATTAGAAAATCAAGAAACTGCAATGACGTTTGGATTGTTGCAAAGCACTATAGAAAACATGTTTAATCAGCTTATTTACCGCCCTATTTGGTCGTGCAAGAGCATGTCAATGTGACAGTCAGACTCAACACACACCAAGCCAGTTTGCCTGGCGACCATAGAGACACGGAACCACCTGACCCCATCCCGAACTCAGAAGTGAAACGTGTCATCGCCGATGGTAGTGTGGGGTTTCCCCATGTGAGAGTAGGTCATCGCCAGGCTTCTAAATAAAACACCCCGTTCAGCATCGCTGGACGGGGTTTTTTATTTAGGATTGCGGTTAACTTCTGCCACTACAGCGGGTCCATGTGACAAACCGATGTTCCGTAGGAACCGGTTTGGACGCCGCAGCATCGTGGAGGCGCCCGAAGGGTCAGAAGCGATGCTTCTGATCATTGTAGGTCATACCCACAGCACCGCTAACGCTCATGGGGCAGGCCCTCGCCAGCCTTCTAAACCAAAGTGCCCCAGCCGAGCTCGGTTGGGGCAATTTACTTTGTAGCTCTGAAAAAGCTGGGCAACTGGCAATGACCGACGGCAATGGCTCGCGCCTGGCGCTCGGTCCTGCGGACCGTCCTCGCTGCGCGACGACGCCCAAATCGGCTAAGGCCGATTGGTCGCCAGGCTTTAATTAAAAACCCGAGATTCAGTTGAGTCTCGGGTTTTTTTATGGGCCTCTGGAAGTTCACCTTCTGGCTCTGTGAGCGCTTTGGGAAGCGTTTGGAGTGGTTGTCATCTCTTCAGGCCGCTTCCCGATTGCACTTTTAAAAGCTATGTAAGCTGTTATGATGCGAACAAAATAATCGATGAAAAGTCGCGCCCATATTCTTTGATTTATGAGTGCGATAACGGACTCTCACCATAATGACTAATGTTGCTCAGCAATCTCAAACCTTGGATCCCAGCTGCCTGGCCGAGTGGTTTCGCCGTCGTGCGATTCGTGCTCCGGAGCGGCCAGCGGTTACATTTAAGAATCAAACCGTTAGTTACGGCCAAATGCAGGCAGAAATAGAGCTCTTGTCAGGTGTTTTTCATGAGCAAGGTGTGAAACAGGGTGATCGGGTGGGTTTTCTTGCCTCTAACCACCCTATGAATCTTATTGCCCAGTTTGCTGTCGCTAGGATCGGCGCAATTTTGGTGCCGCTAAATTATCGTCTTGCGACTACTGAGCTGGTGGCGATTCTGAAAGATGCCGACGTCTCTGTGTTATTGGTTGACCCGGAGCATGCGCGTAAATTTGATGTGAAGATTCGGGATGTTTTGGGTTGTCAGGCTTACTTTTGTTTTGGGCAGGAGTGTGAAGGCTGGCTTCAGTTAGAGCCGCTGATGGACAGGGTGAGCACTCTCCCGCCTGCAGCTGATGCTGCCCCTGATGATGCTGTGGCGCTAATGTACACATCGGGTACAACAGGTGATGCTAAAGGGGTAATGTTGAGTAGTCGTAATATCTGGACGAACAATCTGAACTGGATTTTGACCAGTGACTTTACCTCCTTAGATGTGACGCTAAATTGCGCCCCGTTGTTTCATGTTGGTGGTCTTTGTGTGGTGTTGTTACCAACACTTATGAGTGGCGGCCACTTGATATTGCAGGAGGCGTTTGATCCCCAGCAGTATTTAGATGACATTGAGCGTTATCAGGTGACCGTGAGTTTTGCAGTTCCGGCAATGATGTTGTTTGCCAGTCAGCATTCCAGTTTTGGAACAAGAGATTTTTCCTCTATGCGGCTCATCGTCGCCGGCGGTGCGCCGGTTCCTGAGCCATTGTTAAAAACCTACCGGCAGAGGGGGGTGCCTGTTAGTCAGTGCTATGGCATGACAGAGGCTACATCGGGAGTGGCATTTTTAGAAACCGAGCGAGCAGAGACCAAATTGGGTTCCTGTGGTCGGGCGGGCCCGTTAAACGAAGTTAAGCTGATTGATGAGAGTGGGAGAACGATTGATTCTCCAGCGGTGCCGGGTGAGATATGTGTTCGCGGTGGTAACGTAACGCCGGGTTATTGGCGTCGCCCTGATTTAACCGCTGAGGCACTGGATGCTGAGGGATGGTATCGAACGGGTGATGGTGCTTATTTTGATGACGAAGGTTTTTACTATATCTGTGATCGTCTTAAGGACATGATTATCAGCGGGGGTGAAAATATTTACCCTGCGGAAATAGAAAGCCTTTTGTATGCTCACCCGGCCATTGCAGAAGTCGCGATTATCGGCCGCGAAGATGTTAAGTGGGGTGAGCGGGTGCTGGCGGTTGTTGTACTAAAACCAGATGCATCATTAACTCTTCAAGAGGCTGTTGATTTTTTAGAGCCTAGTGTAGCGAGGTATAAACTCCCTAAGGAGTTGCATCTGCTGGATGCAATGCCAAGAAATTCAAATGGAAAAATTTTAAAAACGGAGCTACGGAAAATATTTTCTGTTACTTAATAAGTCAATGAGGGTGGTGTGAGTATGAATCAAGTTTTGCGAAAAATGATGGGGCATGGGTTCACGGTATTGTTTATTTCGATGTGTATGGGGGTGGGGCTGCTAGTAAGTCTTGTTGGTGGCATGGAAGTAATCCCAGGTAATATTATTGAGTTTGCTATTCCCGGGGACGCAGGTGCGTGGGCGCGTGCCCATGTTGGTGGCATGTTAAACGGGATTTTAGTAGTAGTAGCTGCTTTGGCGACGCATTTAATGGCAGCGCCAGAGGCGCTACAGCGTAAGTTGGCGTGGATGCTTCCTGGTACCGCTTATGCGAATTTGGTTTTTTATATTGCGGCAATACTATCGCCAAACCGGGCGTTAACCTTTGGCGACAATCATTTTGGTGAGACCAGTCTGGCGGCGGTGATTGGTTTGCTTTCGGCATTGGTTTTTGTGATTGTTAGTCTTGTCGCGGTATTCTTGTTGGCAAAAGAATCCTTCAAAACGCCTTCCTGAATGACAGTTGGTCTTCCGGGTTTATGTTTCGTGAATATGGCTCTGTTATTATCTCATGCGGATAAAATGGAGCTGATAGCGTGACCCAAGAAACACTTATTCAATTGCTGGCTGATGGTGAATTTCACTCCGGTGAAGAAGCTGGCTCACTGCTCGGCGTGAGCCGTACAGCCATATGGAAACAATTTAAAAAGCTCGAGTTGCTGGGCCTGCCGCTTGAGGTCCAGAAAGGTCGCGGCTATCGCATAGCGGGTGGTCTAGATTTGCTCGATAAGCAAAAAATCCTTAGCTTGATTCCCGAGTCTATAAGCTGCGCCAGTGCGGGCTTTGATATTTTTGACAGCATAGGTTCAACCAATGCTGTCGCTGCTGAAAAAGCACAGCAGGGTGGTAGTCATGGATATTTTTGCTTGGCTGAACAGCAAACCGCGGGTCGTGGGCGCCGTGGTAGAGAGTGGCAAAGCCCTTATGGCCGCAACGTTTACTTGTCTATGGTTTGGGAGTTTCAGTCTGGGGCGGCGGCCTTGGAGGGCTTGAGCTTGTCGGTAGGGGTTGCCGTTGCTAGGGCGCTGAGTGATATAGGGGTTTCTTCTGCTCGCTTAAAATGGCCGAACGATGTGCTGTGTGACAATAAAAAATTAGCTGGCATCTTGCTGGAAATGCAAGGGGACCCCGCAGGCTTGTGTCAAGTCGTCGTCGGAGTCGGTGTCAATGTTGATATGGGAAAAGCTCAAACGACAGGCATCTCGCAACCATGGATAGATGCTGCTTCTATTGTTGGGTGTGTTGATCGAAATACATTCACGGCGACGTTAGTCTCGCACCTATGGAATGTGTTGACGGAGTTTTCTCGCAGAGGCTTTGCTGAACTCCGAGATGAATGGTCATCATTAGACGCTTATAAAGATTGTGAGGTAATGGTGCAGCTGGGAGATAAGTGGGTGTCAGGTGTTGCTTCTGGAGTCGATTCAGGTGGCGGCCTCGTTTTGAATGTGGATGGCGTTAGGCAGGTTTTTAAGGGGGGTGAGGTGAGCGTGAGGAGTCAAACTTCGTGAGCATGACAGCCCCGGTGCTAGAATTGGATGTTGGTAATAGTACTATAAAGTGGCGTCTTCTTGATGGCGGCGTGCGGGTGTCTGGTGGGCGGCTGGAAAGTATTGCTGAGCTGTTGTTGAGTCTGCCTGTCTCAGTGCAGCTGGCGAGGATCGCTTCGGTTGCCGATGTGGCGCGGGAGGCAGCTATTATTGAGCAGCTTCGTGCTCATGGGATAGCTGCCTTGGTGGCTAAATCTCAGCGCGAGTGCGCGGGTGTTCGCAATGTCTATCAAGATGAGTCCCGGATGGGCGTGGATCGTTGGCTGGCAATGGTGGCTGCGTATCAGCAGTTTTCTCGGGCAAGCCTTGTTATCGATATTGGTTCTGCGTTGACTATCGATTTTGTTGATGCCGATGGCTGTCATCTTGGAGGCTACATTATTCCGGGTGTGCCGTTGTTAAGTAAGGCCTTGGGGCTTCATACGGGCAGGGTGCGGTTTGCGGAGGCGCAGTCATTTGGTTTGGCGCCGGGTGTCAGCACAGAAGAGTGTGTGCATCACGGCAAATGGCTGGCCATTATAGGGGCAGTGCGAGAGGCATTAACGTGGGCGCAAGAATACTGGACAGAGGCTTATGATGTGTTTATCTGTGGCGGCGACGCCATGACGGTTATGGCGGCGTTTGGTGCGCAGGCAGAGGGCTGGCATTACCGTGAAGAACTGGTTATGGATGGTCTAAGCTACGCGCTGTCGGCAAGGGAAGATTAAATGCGTTGGGTATTCTTCTTATTGTTGATGGCAAATGGGGCGTTTTACTACTGGCATCATTATTACGATGTTGACGCAGCCGAAGTGTCGGTGCCGGTTGGTTTGCAGGGTGAGCCAATTGTATTGTTATCCGAGGCGGAGCCGCCTGCTGAATCTGCATCGCCAGTAGTTCCTGGGTCGGCCGTTAATTGCTGGGCGAGAGGCCCATATAAAAAATACGATGTTGCGCGGCAGTTTGCAGATGGTGCTTCGGGGTATTCTGTAAAAGCAGAACAGATTAGCTCTGGCGTTGAGTTTTGGGTGTATTTGGGCCCATTCGGATCCTATGAAGAAGGTAATAAACAGCATCAGCAGCTACGCAAAAAAAAGATCGACAGTTTTGTTATTCGTAGCGGCCCTTTACAAAATGCGGTTTCCTTGGGTCTGTTTAGTGACGCGAAGCGCGCCAAGCTGCAATCTGAGCGTATGCGGGATAAGGGTTACAAAGCGCAGATTCGTCGCTTAGAGCAAGCAGAGCTGCGCTACTGGGTGGTTTTGGAGGGTGCGCCTGAACAGGGTTCTGTAGAAGAGGCGCGCAGGCAGTTGTTTAATAAGAAAAATGATGGGGCCAGTGCAGAGAAAAAAAACTGTAATCTCGTTGCGTCTTGGAAATAGTTCGACTAGAATGCCCGCCTCGTTTGAAAGCGACATGGTTATGTGTGCTGGCGTAGCTCAGTTGGTAGAGCAGCTGACTTGTAATCAGCCGGTCGGGGGTTCGACTCCTCTCGCCAGCTCCAATCATTTCGCGTGAGGCTCAAGTGAAACGAAGGCTTGTTGTATTTTGTTGACAAGTTATTGAGCGCTAAGCAAAATGTTTCGCTTTTTTCGTGGTGGGGTTCCCGAGTGGCCAAAGGGATCAGACTGTAAATCTGACGCGCAAGCTTCGGTGGTTCGAATCCACCCCCCACCACCATTACTTATTTAAAGTACCAGCGAACAGGTTTTTGCGGGTATGGTTCAATGGTAGAACCTCAGCCTTCCAAGCTGATGGTGCGGGTTCGATTCCCGCTACCCGCTCCAGTTTGAGCCGGCTGAACAGGTTTTTCGGTGCTCATATAGCTCAGTCGGTAGAGCACTTCCTTGGTAAGGAAGAGGTCACCGGTTCAAATCCGGTTATGAGCTCCATTAATTATGGCGACAAAAGTCGAAGGGTCGGCTTTTGTCTTTTTATAGTGGCTTGACGAAAATTAGTGACTAGACGAAAAGGTCCGCTAGGAGGCTGTCGCAATGGCAAAAGAGAAGTTTGAACGTAATAAGCCCCATATCAATGTGGGTACCATTGGTCACGTTGACCACGGTAAAACTACCCTGACAGCGGCATTGACCCGCGTGTGTGCAGAGGTGTTTGGTGGTACAGCGGTAGCTTTCGATGGTATCGATAACGCGCCAGAAGAAAAAGCGCGTGGTATCACCATTGCGACCTCTCATGTTGAGTATGACTCTAATATTCGTCACTACGCCCACGTTGACTGCCCGGGTCACGCCGATTATGTGAAAAACATGATTACCGGTGCGGCGCAGATGGATGGTGCGATTCTGGTATGTGGCGCCACAGACGGCCCAATGCCTCAAACGCGTGAGCACATCCTGTTGTCGCGTCAGGTTGGTGTGCCGTTTATTGTTGTCTTCCTGAATAAAGCTGACTTGCTGGCAGAAGATTGTGGTGGCGTAGGCAGCGAAGAATACAACGAAATGCTGGAATTGGTAGAGATGGAGCTGCGTGAGCTGCTCGATACCTACGACTTCCCTGGCGACGATACGCCCATCATTGCCGGTTCTGCATTGATGGCATTGAATGGCCAAGACGACAACGAGCTGGGTACAACCGCTGTTGCTAAATTGGTTGAAGCGCTGGATACCTATATTCCAGAGCCAGAGCGTGCTATCGATCAGCCGTTCCTGATGCCGATTGAAGATGTGTTCTCTATCTCTGGTCGCGGTACGGTTGTAACCGGCCGTGTAGAGCGTGGCATTTTGAAGACTGGCGACGAAATCGAAATTATCGGTATCCACGACACCACCAAAACCGTTTGTACGGGTGTTGAAATGTTCCGCAAGCTGCTTGACGAAGGTCGCGCTGGTGAGAACGTAGGTGTGCTGTTGCGTGGTACTAAGCGTGACGAAGTTGAGCGTGGTCAAGTATTGGCTAAGCCCGGTTCTATCAAGCCGCATACGCGTTTTGAAGCTGAGGTTTACGTGCTGTCTAAAGAAGAGGGTGGCCGTCACACGCCATTCTTTAAAGGCTACCGCCCCCAGTTCTACTTCCGTACTACGGACGTGACAGGTGCGTGTGAGCTGCCTGAAGGCACTGAAATGGTAATGCCTGGCGATAACATCAAGATGGACGTGACATTGATTGCGCCTATCGCGATGGAAGATGGTCTGCGCTTCGCGATTCGCGAAGGTGGTCGTACTGTCGGCGCGGGTGTTGTCGCTAAAATCGTCGAGTAATCGGCGGTTAGGTAAGGCAGGAAAATATCGAGGCCTCGTTTGGGGTCTCTTAAGACAGTAGGCCAGTAGTTCAATTGGTAGAGCACCGGTCTCCAAAACCGGCTGTTGGGGGTTCGAGTCCCTCCTGGCCTGCCACTTACGTTGACACCGCTTCGTGAATGCGAAGTGGTGTTTTGCGCTTAGCAAAAAGGATGTGGTCTGATCAATGGTAGCTAAGGCGGAAGACGCTAGCCGATTCGATGGCCTTAAGTGGCTGGTTGTGATGCTGCTGGTAGCAGTGGGTATTGGCGGCAATATTTATTTCTCGGGCGAGTCCCTGCTTTATCGGGTTTTGGCTCTGCTGGCGCTGGCGATAGTTGCGGGTTTTGTTGCGTCGCAAACAGCTAAAGGTGCTGCGTTCGTTGGGCTTTTAAAAGGTGCGCGAACCGAAATTCGCAAGGTGGTTTGGCCGTCGCGTCAAGAGAGTACGCAGACAACGTTAATTGTAGTGGCATTTGTTATCGTCGCTGCGTTGATTTTATGGGGTCTGGATTCTCTGCTGGGTCTCCTGGCTTCCATGGTAATCGGCTAGAGGTGGGGTAATGGCAAAGCGTTGGTATGTGGTACATGCCTACTCCGGGTATGAGAAGAAAGTTGCTTTAGCGTTGAAAGAACGTATTGACCTGTCGGGTCTTAATGAGCGCTTTGGAGATGTGTTGGTCCCCACTGAAGAAGTGGTGGAGATGCGCGGTGGTCAAAAGCGCAAGAGTGAGCGCAAGTTTTTTCCAGGTTACGTGCTGATTCAGATGGAGCTGGATGATGACACTTGGCACCTGGTGAAGGAGACGCCTCGTGTCATGGGCTTTATTGGTGGTAAGGCGGATAAGCCTGCGCCAATCACTGAAAAAGAAGCCAATATTATTTTGCAGCGAGTAGAGAGTGGCGACAAGCCTAAGCCTAAAACGCTGTTTGAGCCGGGTGAAATGGTCCGGGTTGTCGATGGTCCGTTTAATGACTTTAACGGGGTTGTCGAAGAGGTGAATTATGAAAAGAATCGCCTGCATGTAGCAGTGTTGATTTTTGGTCGTTCTACCCCGGTTGAGCTTGATTTTGGCCAGGTAGAGAAAACGTAAAAAAGCTCTGAATCAGTTTGATGATTGAGGGTGTTTGCAACGGGGAGCCAAAATAGGCTGAAAAGCTTTGAGGCGTTAATACCCAATTAGGAGAAAGCAATGGCTAAGAAGATCCAAGCTTATATTAAGCTTCAAGTTGCCGCTGGCAGCGCAAACCCAAGTCCCCCGGTTGGTCCTGCTTTGGGTCAGCACGGTGTGAACATTATGGAATTTTGTAAAGCGTTTAATGCTGAAACTCAAAGCATGGAAAACGGTATGCCGATTCCGGTTGTTATTACGGTTTATTCTGATCGTAGTTTCACCTTTACCACCAAGACGCCTCCGGCTTCGTTTTTGCTGAAAAAAGCGGCTGGTATCAAAAGTGGCTCCGGTACTCCCAACACTAAAAAAGTTGGCAAAGTAAACCGGGCGCAGCTTGAAGAAATCGCTACTTTGAAAATGCCAGATCTGACAGCTGCAGATATGGACGCAGCGGTTCGTACAATTGCCGGTAGTGCTCGTGCCGCTGGTATCGAAGTGGAGGGTGTGTAAATGGCTAAGCTAACTAAGCGCCAAAAGGCAATTCGTGAGAAAGTGGTTGTTGGTAAGCAGTACAGTCTCGAAGAAGCGGTAGCGCTGTTAAAAGAAGTCTCTACAGTGAAGTTCGTAGAAGCGGTTGATGTTTCTGTGAATCTTGGTATCGATGCGCGTAAATCTGACCAGGCGGTACGTGGTGCAACAACCCTGCCTCATGGTACAGGTAAAGATGTGCGTGTAGCTGTTTTCACCCAGGGTGAGAATGCAGAAAAAGCAAAAGCAGCGGGTGCTGATTTTGTGGGTATGGACGATTTGGCCGAGCAGGTTAAAGGCGGCATGATGGATTTTGATGTTGTTGTTGCCTCTCCGGATGCTATGCGCGTTGTCGGTCAGTTGGGCCAGGTTTTGGGGCCTCGTGGTCTTATGCCTAACCCTAAAACGGGTACTGTTACTGCAGATGTTGAAACTGCAGTAAAAAATGCTAAGGCGGGACAGGTTCGTTACCGTACAGATAAAAATGGCATCATTCATGGCGCCATCGGAAGCATTAAGTTTGATGCTTCTGCCCTGAAAGAAAATTTAGAAGCACTGCTGTCTGATTTGAAAAAGGCTAAGCCTGCTTCAGCAAAAGGCGTATACATGAAGAAAATTACACTGTCCTCAACGATGGGGCCGGGTGTGGTGATCGATCAGAGCAGCCTTTCTGCTTAAATATCTATTCGGTGGGTTATGGCTTAGCGATAAGTGATGATCCGCACTGAATTTTAGAGTGGCAATATCGCTCTAAAAGCTTTGAGGTCTTTGACATTGACCTGCTGTGTCAAGAAACAAAGGCCATCAAAGACCGTAGGCGAGGCAATATCTGAAAGGGTGTTGCTTCTTAATTGGTGTGTTGCTTCGGCGATGTTACCGGCACTGGCCTACGCAGATGGTGGAACGGATTTGTTCACCAAGTAAGGGTTTGCCCCGTTAGGAGCAAATTTACGGTAAGTAACTGACAAATCCAGGAGTTATCCAAGTGGCATTAAGACTCGAAGACAAGAAAGCGATTGTAGCTGGTGTTAACGAGACTGCCGCAAGTGCAATGTCATTGGTTATCGCTGACGCCCGTGGGTGTACAGTGAGCGAAATGACGGAGCTCCGCAAGCAAGCCCGTGAGGCAAATGTTGATCTGCGTGTAGTGCGTAACACATTGGCCAAGTTGGCGTTAAAGGGTACTGATTTTGAGTGCGCTGAGGAGGCTTTTAAAGGCCCTTCTCTGTTGGCGTTTTCAATGGAAGATCCCGGTGCTGCGGCGCGTATTTTCAAAGACTTCGCGAAAGAAAACGACGACTTTGAAGTAAAAGCACTGGCGGTTAGTGGCCAATTACTGGGTGCAGAGCAACTGGACGTTCTGGCGAAATTGCCAACCCGCGAGCAAGCACTGTCAATGCTGATGAGTGTGATGCAAGCGCCGGCAACCAAGCTGGTCCGTACCATGAACGAAGTGCCTGGCAAATTGGTTCGTACACTGGCAGCAGTTCGCGATCAGAAAGAAGCTGCGTAATTGCGGCATTTTTTTAAACGGTTTTAATTTTTTAGTACTGACACAGTAGGGAGTTTTAACATGGCTCTGTCAAAAGACGATATTTTGAATGCAATTGCGGAAATGAGTGTAATGGAAGTTGTCGAGCTCATCGAAGCAATGGAAGAGAAGTTCGGCGTAACTGCCGCTGCTGCTGTAGCTGCTGCTCCGGCCGCTGCTGCAGAAGCTGGTGCCGCTGCTGCAGAACAAACAGAGTTTGACGTTGTTCTGAGTGGCGTTGGTGAGAAGAAAGTTAATGTTATCAAGGCTGTTCGTGCCATCACTGGCCTGGGTCTGAAAGAAGCTAAAGAAATGGTAGATGGCGCGCCTTCTACTGTTAAAGAAGCTGCTTCAAAAGAAGACGCAGAAGAAGCCAAAAAGCAATTAGAAGAAGCTGGCGCTACTGTCGAGCTGAAGTAAGTTGCTTGTTGACCGGCATACGGTCAATCTCAAGCGAGGCTGGTGGGTTTTCCCGCCGGCCTTTTGCTGTTTGAGAATTTCAGGTTAAGGCGAAGCCTTGATCTGCAGCAACCGCGAGTTGTTGCACTAACGATATGGGCGCCGATTGCGTCGTATCAAGTAATGATGCTGGGGAGTACTGATGGCTTACTCGTACACTGAGAAAAAACGTATCCGTAAGGATTTTGGCAAGATGCCGCACGTCATGGATGTGCCTTATCTCCTTGCGATTCAGTTGGATTCCTATAAAAAGTTCACGCAACAGGGCATTCCTGCAGCAGAGCGTGGCGAGCACGGTCTTCATGCCGCATTTAAATCTATCTTCCCTATAGTTAGCTACTCAGGCAGCGCCGCGTTGGAATACGTGGATTACCACTTGGGTGCGCCAGCGTTTGATGTGAATGAATGTCAGCTTCGTGGCGTCACCTATTCTGTGCCGTTGCGCGTAAAGGTCCGGTTGATCATTTACGATAAAGAGTCTAGCAACAAAAGTATTAAAGATATTAAAGAGCAAGAAGTCTACATGGGCGAAATTCCGCTCATGACTGAAAACGGCACGTTTGTTATTAATGGGACTGAGCGGGTCATTGTTTCCCAGTTGCACCGCTCGCCGGGTGTGTTCTTTGATCATGATCGCGGCAAGACCCATTCTTCTGGTAAGTTGCTGTACTCAGCGCGGGTCATTCCTTACCGTGGTTCCTGGTTGGACTTTGAGTTTGATCCCAAAGATTTAGTCTTTGTGCGTATCGACCGTCGTCGGAAGCTGCCAGCAACAATTTTGCTGCGAGCCTTGGGGATGTCTGCAGAAGAAATTCTGAGCCTCTTCTTTGATGTCAACTCGTTCAAGTTGTCTGAGAAAGGCGGCTTTACCATCGAGCTGATTCCTGAGCGTCTTCGTGGCGAGGTTGCGACCTTTGATATCTGCGGTAAAGATGGTGAGGTCATTGTTGAGACGGGTCGCCGTATCACCGCTCGTCATATTCGCCAGCTAGAAAAATCCAAGCTTAAAGAGCTGGAAGTGCCGGTTGAGTACTTGGTTGGTCGTTCGCTTGCCAAAGATGTTGTCGATACCGCCACAGGTGAGCTGCTTTACCCCTGTAATACAGAAATCACTGCAGAAGTTTTGGAAAAGCTTTCGGAAGCGGGCATTACCGAAATTGAAACCTTGTACACCAATGAGCTGGATTGCGGTCCGTTTATTAGTGAGACATTGCGTAGTGATCCGACAAATAGCCAGTTGGAAGCGCTGGTTGAAATCTATCGGATGATGCGTCCCGGTGAGCCGCCAACAAAAGAGTCAGCGGAAAACCTGTTTCAGAACTTGTTCTTCTCTCCTGAGCGCTACGATTTGTCGGCTGTCGGACGGATGAAATTTAACCGTCGTCTGCACCGCGAAGAGATTATTGGACCAGGTACCCTGGACCAAGGCGATATAGTTGCGGTACTGAAAACGCTGGTGGATATCCGTAACGGTAAAGGTGTGGTTGATGATATCGATCACTTGGGTAACCGTCGTATCCGTAGTGTTGGCGAGATGGCTGAGAATCAGTTCCGTGTAGGGCTGGTTCGTGTTGAGCGTGCTGTAAAAGAGCGCTTGTCGATGGCTGAAAGCGAAGGTTTGATGCCTCAAGACCTGATCAACGCTAAGCCTGTTGCTGCGGCAGTGAAAGAGTTTTTTGGCTCTTCGCAGTTGTCTCAGTTTATGGATCAGAACAACCCCTTGTCAGAAATCACCCACAAGCGCCGGGTTTCTGCGCTTGGGCCTGGTGGTCTGACGCGTGAGCGTGCGGGCTTCGAAGTTCGTGACGTTCATCCGACGCATTACGGTCGGGTTTGCCCAATCGAAACGCCTGAAGGTCCAAATATCGGTTTGATCAACTCTTTGGCAACCTATGCTCGCACCAATGAGTATGGTTTCTTGGAGAGTCCTTACCGCAAGGTTATTGACGGTAAGGTCACCCACGATTTTGAATATTTGTCAGCGATAAATGAGGCGGAGCAGGTAATTGCCCAGGCTTCTGCGGCAATGAATGAAAAGGGTGAGTTGACCGACGAAATGGTTGCAGTTCGTCATATGAACGAATTCACCGTAATGCCGCCAGAAAAAGTCACCTACATGGATGTCTCACCTAAGCAGGTGGTCTCCGTTGCGGCGTCGTTGATTCCCTTCCTCGAGCACGATGATGCTAACCGTGCTTTGATGGGCTCGAACATGCAGCGTCAGGCAGTGCCAACATTGCGTGCAGATAAGCCCTTGGTTGGTACCGGTTTTGAGCGTTATGTCGCTTCTGATTCCGGTGTTTGTGTGGTTGCCAGCCGCAGCGGTGTGATCGACAGTGTTGATTCTTCTCGGGTTGTGGTTCGTGTCGACAACGAAGAGGTTTCAGCTGGTCAACCTCCTGTTGATATTTACAATCTGACCAAGTACACCCGGTCAAACCAGAATACCTGTATCAACCAACGCCCTATAGTGCGTGAAGGGGATGTGGTTGTTCGCGGTGACATTCTTGCCGATGGTCCATCAGTGGATCTGGGAGAGTTGGCTCTTGGGCAAAATATGCGTATCGCATTTATGCCTTGGAATGGTTACAACTTTGAAGACTCGATTTTGGTGTCTGAACGTGTTGTAAAAGAAGATCGCTTCACCACTATCCATATTCAAGAATTGACGTGTATTGCGCGTGATACCAAATTGGGGCCTGAAGAAATATCTGCTGATATTCCCAATGTGGGCGAAGGCGCGCTGGCTAACTTGGACGAGTCCGGCATTGTTTATATCGGTGCGGAAGTTGGTCCTGGTGACATTCTGGTTGGTAAGGTGACGCCAAAAGGCGAGACGCAACTGACGCCAGAAGAAAAGCTGCTACGTGCCATCTTCGGTGAGAAAGCCTCTGATGTAAAAGATACCTCCTTGCGTGTGCCGTCTAGCACTAAAGGTACGGTTATCGATATTCAAGTCTTTACTCGGGACGGTTTGGAAAAAGACAAGCGCGCATTAGAAATTGAAAAAATGCAGCTCGATCAATTCCGTAAAGATTTGAACGAGGAATACCGCATTGTTGAAGAGGCTACCTATGCTCACTTGGCGCGTTCACTGAAAGGCCAAAAAGCCTTGAGTGGTCCCGGCGTTAAGAAAAACGACGAGCTTAGCGATGCGCAGTTGGGTGACTTGAAAAAGGATGACTGGTTTAAGCTGCGGATGGATGACGAAGCGCTTAATGCCATGTTGGAAGATGCCGATAAGCAGTTGGCGGCTCATCGTAAAAGTCTAGAAGAGCGTTTTGAAATCAAAAAACGCAAATTGACCACTGGCGATGATTTGGCACCTGGCGTTCTGAAAATCGTAAAAGTGTATTTGGCGATTAAGCGCCGCATTCAGCCTGGCGATAAGATGGCGGGGCGTCACGGTAACAAAGGGGTTATCTCGGTCATTATGCCTGTAGAAGATATGCCTTTCGACGATCGCGGTGAGCCGGTTGATATCGTGCTTAACCCGCTGGGTGTACCTTCGCGGATGAACGTAGGTCAGGTCCTGGAAATGCACCTTGGTCTTGCCGCTAAAGGTCTGGGCATGAAGATTGACGACATGATGCGTCAGCAGCGTGCCGTGTCTGAGCTGCGTGGCTTCTTGGGCGAAATCTATAACGATGGCGCTGGTCGTAAAGAAGAGCTAGACAGCTTCAGTGATCAAGAGATTGTTGAATTGGCGGGTAATCTTCGCGGCGGGGTGCCTATGGCAACCCAGGTATTTGATGGCGCCAACGAAGGCGAAATCAAGAGCCTGCTTAAGCTTGCCGACTTGCCCGACAGCGGCCAATTGAAATTGTACGACGGCCGGACCGGCATGGAGTTTGATCGCCCGGTAACCGTAGGTTACATGTACATGCTTAAGTTGAACCATTTGGTCGATGATAAAATGCATGCACGTTCTACGGGGTCTTATAGCTTGGTTACTCAGCAGCCGCTGGGTGGTAAAGCGCAGTTTGGTGGTCAGCGATTTGGTGAGATGGAAGTTTGGGCTCTGGAAGCATACGGCGCCGCTTACACCTTGCAAGAAATGCTGACGGTCAAATCGGACGACGTGAACGGTCGTACCAAAATGTACAAGAACATTGTTGATGGTGATCAGCGGATGGAACCGGGTATGCCCGAGTCCTTTAACGTATTGGTCAAAGAAATCCGCTCACTCGGTATCAATATCGAGCTGGACACGGAATAAGAATCCACAACATTTGGCAAGGGGCGCCGGCTCGATTATCGAGTGCGGCGCCTGAATAAACCCCTTGCGGAGGAACGGCCTTGAAAGATTTATTGAATCTACTGAAACAGGGACAGCAGAACGACGAATTTGACTCTATTCGTATTGGTCTGGCGTCACCGGAGCTGATTCGCTCCTGGTCCTTCGGCGAAGTTAAAAAGCCGGAAACTATTAACTATCGTACCTTCAAGCCTGAGCGTGACGGCCTGTTCTGTGCCAAAATATTTGGTCCGGTAAAAGACTATGAGTGCCTGTGTGGCAAATATAAGCGCCTGAAGCACCGCGGCGTCATTTGTGAGAAGTGTGGTGTTGAGGTTGCGCTGGCGAAAGTGCGTCGGGAACGTATGGGCCACATTGAGTTGGCCAGCCCAGTCGCTCACATTTGGTTTTTGAAGTCACTGCCTAGCCGTATCGGTTTGTTGCTTGATATGACCCTGCGGGACATTGAGCGCATTCTGTATTTTGAATCTTATGTCGTGACTGATCCGGGCATGACGACCTTGGAAAAAGGTCAGCTGCTGAGTGATGAGCAGTACTTTGAATCTATGGAAGAATTTGGTGACGAGTTTGTTGCCAAGATGGGTGCTGAAGCGATTATGCACCTGCTGATGGAGCTGGATCTGACCGAAGAGATTAATCGTCTTCGTGAAGAAGTGCCTGCTACCAACAGCGAAACGAAAATCAAGAAGTTGTCCAAGCGTTTGAAGTTGATTGAGGCGCTGGCTGACTCTGGTAACAAACCAGAGTGGATGATC
The DNA here is from genome assembly GCF_001010805.1 of Spongiibacter sp. IMCC21906. Lineage (NCBI taxonomy): Bacteria > Pseudomonadati > Pseudomonadota > Gammaproteobacteria > Cellvibrionales > Spongiibacteraceae > Spongiibacter > Spongiibacter sp. IMCC21906. The sequence continues at coordinate 962,946 of NZ_CP011477.1, forward strand.
ATGAAGGTACTGCCAGTACTGCCGCCGGATCTGCGTCCGCTGGTGCCGCTGGATGGTGGTCGTTTTGCGACGTCTGACCTGAACGACTTGTATCGCCGGGTAATTAACCGGAATAACCGTCTCAAGCGTCTGCTGGATCTTAACGCACCAGACATCATTGTGCGCAACGAAAAGCGGATGCTTCAAGAGTCGGTAGATGCATTGTTGGATAATGGTCGCCGCGGTCGTGCTATTACGGGTTCTAACAAACGTCCATTGAAATCACTTGCTGATATGATCAAAGGTAAGCAGGGTCGTTTCCGTCAGAACTTGTTGGGTAAGCGGGTAGATTACTCTGGCCGCTCGGTCATTGTGGTTGGCCCTACTTTGCGCCTGCATCAGTGTGGTCTTCCTAAGAAGATGGCGCTGGAACTGTTTAAGCCCTTTATCTTTGGTAAGTTGGAAGCCCGGGGTTTGGCGACCACGATTAAAGCTGCCAAGAAAATGGTTGAGCGTGAGCCGCCAGAAGTATGGGATATTCTTGCCGAGGTTATCCGCGAGCACCCCGTACTGCTAAACCGCGCACCGACGCTTCACCGTTTGGGTATTCAAGCCTTTGAGCCTGTATTGATCGAAGGTAAGGCGATTCAATTGCACCCGCTGGTTTGTGCAGCTTACAACGCCGACTTTGACGGTGACCAGATGGCGGTACACGTACCGTTGACACTGGAAGCTCAGCTTGAATCCCGTGCGTTGATGATGTCGACTAACAACATTCTGTCGCCTGCTAACGGTGAGCCCATCATTGTTCCGTCTCAGGACGTGGTGTTGGGTTTGTACTGGATGTCACGAGCTCGGGTAAATGCCCGTGGCGAAACCATGCGTTTCTCCAATCCTGAAGAAGTGCATCGCGCCTATGTTTCTGGCGAAGCACACCTGCAAGCGCGTATCAAATGTCGCTTGTTAGAGGTTAATTACGACGAGGAAGGTGTTCGTCACGAGAAACGCCACGTGGTTGATACCACCATTGGTCGTGTTCTGTTGTGGCGCATTGTTCCCGAAGGTCTGCCCTTTGACATGGTTAACCAGACCATGACAAAGAAGGCGATCTCAAGACTGCTGAACGAGTGTTATCGTAAAGTTGGTTTGAAAGCGACGGTTATTCTGGGTGACCAGTTGATGTACACCGGGTTTGAGTATTCCACTCGCTCTGGCTCATCCATTGGTGTTAATGACTTTGAAATTCCAGAAGCCAAGGCTCGGATCGTTGATGCGGCCCATGCTGAAGTTGTCGAAATCGAGAAGCAGTATGCCTCCGGTTTGGTAACACAGGGTGAGAAGTACAACAAAGTTATCGATATCTGGTCTCGTGCCAACGACATGGTTTCCAAGTCGATGATGGAAGGCTTGTCAAAAGAGACGGTGATTAACCGCGACGGTGAAGAGGAAGAGCAGGACTCTTTCAACTCCGTGTATATCTACGCGGATTCAGGTGCTCGTGGTAGCCCGGCTCAGATTCGTCAGTTGGCGGGTATGCGTGGTTTGATGGCCAAGCCTGATGGCTCCATCATCGAAACACCCATCACGGCAAACTTCCGGGAAGGTTTGAACGTACTGCAGTACTTCATCTCGACTCACGGTGCGCGTAAAGGTTTGGCGGATACGGCACTGAAAACAGCTAACTCGGGTTACCTGACCCGTCGTTTGGTTGATGTAGCCCAAGACGTGGTCATTACTGAAGATGATTGTGGTACAGATCAAGGGTTGTTGATGACGCCTGTTATCGAGGGTGGCGACATTATTGAAACCCTGGGTGATCGCGTACTGGGTCGTATCGTGGCGAAGGATGTATTAATTCCTGGTTCTGACGACGTTGCTGTTGCCGCGGGTGTGATGCTGGATGAGAAAGGCATTATCGAGCTGGAAGAGATGGGTATCGATGAAATCGAAGTCCGCTCGCCTATCACCTGTGATACGCGTCATGGCGTGTGCTCTATGTGTTATGGCCGTGACCTCGCCCGAGGCCACTTGGTAAACCGCGGCGAATCCGTTGGTGTTATCGCGGCTCAGTCCATTGGTGAGCCCGGTACTCAGCTGACCATGCGGACCTTCCATATTGGTGGTGCGGCATCGCGAGCAACGGCAGTCGATAGCATTCAGATTAAGCAAGACGGTAAGGTGCGTTTGCACAATCTGAAGTATGTTGAGCGTATTGATGGCCTGTTGGTGGCGGTAAGTCGTTCTGGTGAACTGGCGGTTACCGATAGCAGTGGCCGTGAGCGCGAGCGCTACAAGCTGCCTTATGGTGCGTTGATTAAGGTGGCTGATCGTTCAGAGGCCAAAGCGGGTGACATCGTTGCAACTTGGGATCCCCACACTCACCCCATCGTCACAGAAGTGGCAGGTATCGTGAAGATGTCTGGCATGGAAGAGGGGATTACCGTTAAGCGTCAAACAGATGAGCTGACAGGTCTGAGCAGCATTTCTGTTATGGAGCAGTCTGAGCGTCCTGCGGCGGGGAAAGATATGCGTCCCGCTGTCACGTTGGTGGATAAAAACGGTGACGAGCTTTGCTTGGCGGGTACCAATGTACCAGCTCACTACTTCTTAACCGATCACGCTATTATCAGTTTGGAAAATGGTGCTGAAGTTAAGGTAGGTGACATCATCGCTCGTATCCCACAGGAGAGCTCAAAGACTCGGGATATCACTGGTGGTTTGCCACGGGTTGCAGACTTGTTTGAAGCGCGTAAGCCCAAAGAGCCAGCAATTTTGGCAGAAATCTCTGGTACCGTTAGCTTTGGTAAAGAGACCAAGGGTAAACGTCGTTTGGTGATCACCCCTGCTGATGGCAAGCCTTTGGCCGATGGTAGCGATCACTACGAAGTGTTGATTCCTAAGTGGCGCCAGTTGACGGTGTTCGAAGGTGAGCAGGTTGAGAAAGGCGAGATCGTTTCAGAAGGTCCGTTGAGTCCTCACGACATTTTGCGCTTGAAAGGCGTTGAAGAGCTTGCCAAGTACATCGTTAACGAAATTCAGGACGTTTACCGTCTGCAGGGCGTTAAGATCAACGATAAGCACATCGAAGTAATCTGTCGTCAAATGCTGCGCAAGGTCAATATTCTTGCGGCGGGTGATTCTTCCTTTATCAAAGGCGAGCAAGCTGAATATGTTCGTGTGGAAGAAGAAAACGAAATATTGGCGGCAGGCGATAAAATTATTGCCAGCTTCGAGCGCGAATTGCTAGGTATTACCAAGGCGTCATTGGCGACAGAGTCGTTCATCTCTGCGGCTTCTTTCCAGGAAACAACGCGAGTGTTGACCGAGGCTGCTGTTACCGGCAAGCGCGATCATCTCCGTGGCTTGAAAGAAAACGTTGTCGTGGGTCGATTGATTCCAGCGGGTACCGGTTTGGCGTATCACCGTAATCGCAAACTGAAGCGTGAGGCGGGCGCAGCAACATCAAGTGTGTCGGCTCAAGATGTGGAAGCGGCGTTGACGGAAGCGTTGAGCGAAAATAACTGAGAAGGTTAAACACCGTCTCTTGACTAGAGTGGAGCGCGTCTTTAGAATTCGCGCTCCACTTTTTCTATATGCTGTCGATTTTGGTCGATGGTGTGGCGGCTAACACATTATGTGCTGGCCTTTTGTTTTTGGAGTTTTACTAATGGCAACGATCAATCAGTTGGTCCGTCAGCCGAGAAAACGCAAAGCGGCCAAAAGTGACGTTCCTGCTCTGCAGGCTTGTCCTCAACGCCGTGGTGTGTGTACTCGTGTTTACACCACCACCCCTAAGAAGCCGAACTCTGCGCTTCGTAAGGTGTGTCGTGTACGCCTGACTAATGGCTACGAAGTTTCATCTTACATTGGTGGTGAAGGCCACAATCTGCAAGAGCACAGTGTGGTGCTGATCCGTGGTGGTCGTGTAAAAGACCTTCCCGGTGTGCGTTATCACACAGTGCGCGGCAGCCTGGATACATCCGGTGTAAATAACCGTAAGCAAGGCCGTTCTAAATACGGCACTAAGCGTCCTAAAGCATAATTTAGGTCGCCCATTATCTATTAACCTTGAGTAAGGCTGGGTCCTTCGCTAAACAAGCGAGTGTTGCCTGGATTACCCTGAAGACTGAGGAAAGCACGTCATGCCAAGAAGACGCGTCGCCGCGAAGCGAGAAATACTGCCGGATCCTAAATTCGGAAATCTCACCCTCGCTAAGTTCATGAACCACGTAATGGTCAGTGGTAAAAAATCGGTTGCAGAGCGCATTGTCTATGGAGCTTTGGACCTGGTTGAAGATCGGATGAAAAAAGATCCGATCGAGGCTTTTGATGAGGCGCTGGAGAATATTGCGCCCATGGTTGAAGTTAAGTCTCGTCGCGTTGGTGGCGCCACGTATCAGGTGCCTGTTGAAGTGCGTCCAAGTCGCCGTACTGCGCTAGCAATGCGCTGGTTGGTAGATTACTCTCGTGGCCGTGGTGAGAAATCCATGCGTCAGCGTTTGGCTGGTGAAATTATCGATGCGTCTCAGGGCAAGGGCTCTGCAGTTAAGAAGCGTGAAGACGTGCATCGTATGGCAGAAGCCAACAAGGCTTTCTCTCACTACCGTTTCTAATCGCCTACATTCAATCCAATTTCTGGGGAATACATCGTGGCACGTAAAACTCCTATCGGCAGATACCGCAACATTGGTATCTGTGCTCACGTCGACGCTGGTAAAACTACAACGACCGAGCGCGTTCTTTTTTATACTGGTCTGTCTCATAAGATCGGTGAAGTGCATGACGGCGCGGCAACCATGGACTGGATGGCGCAGGAGCAGGAGCGTGGTATTACCATTACTTCTGCGGCGACTACTTGTTTTTGGGCGGGCATGCAGCAGCAGTTTGATCAGCATCGCGTCAATATCATCGACACCCCGGGGCACGTTGACTTTACTATCGAAGTAGAGCGTTCGTTGCGTGTTCTGGATGGCGCTGTTGTTGTGTTGTGTGGTTCTTCTGGTGTTCAGCCGCAGACTGAAACGGTTTGGCGTCAGGCTAACAAATACGAAGTACCTCGCATGGTGTTCGTAAATAAAATGGATCGCGCGGGTGCAAATTTCACGCGTGTTGTTCAGCAGTTGCGTGATCGTCTGGGTGCTAATGCGGTGCCAATGCAGATGACGATTGGTAGCGAAGACGAATTCCGCGGTGTTGTCGACCTGGTTAAGATGAAAGCCATTATCTGGAATATGGAAGACCAGGGCATGACTTTCACTTATGAAGATATTCCTGCTGAGCTTCAGGATACTTGCGAAGAAATGCGTGAGTATATGGTTGAGGCTGCTGCGGAAGCGACTGATGAGTTGATGGAAAAATACCTCGAGGGCGGTGAGCTGTCTGAAGAGGAAATTAAAGCGGGTATCCGTCAGCGCACATTGGCAAACGAAATTATCCCTGTCTTTGGTGGTTCAGCCTTTAAAAACAAAGGCGTTCAGGCTGTTTTGGATGCCGTGATTGAGTATATGCCTTCGCCAACAGAAGTTAAGGCGATTGAAGGTACGCTGGACGACAAAAACGAAACTGTTGCCAAGCGTGTTGCTGATGATGATGCGCCTTTTGCTGCGCTGGCGTTCAAAATTGCAACGGACCCGTTTGTGGGGACGTTAACCTTCTTTCGGGTTTACTCAGGTAAGTTGGAGAGCGGTACTGCGGTGCTGAACTCTGTCAAGGGTAAGAAAGAGCGTGTGGGTCGGATGGTGCAGATGCACTCAAATGACCGTCAAGAAATTAAAGAAGTGTTGGCGGGTGATATCGCTGCGGCTATCGGCTTGAAAGATGTGACGACGGGCGACACGCTGTGTGACCCGAATAATGTCATTATTTTGGAGCGCATGGAATTTCCTGAGCCGGTAATTTCTGTTGCGGTAGAGCCGAAGTCAAAGGCTGATCAAGAGAAGATGGGTATTGCTCTTGGTAAGTTGGCACAAGAGGATCCCTCTTTCCGCGTTAAGACGGATGAGGAAACCGGCCAGACCATTATCTCTGGTATGGGTGAGCTTCACCTGGATATCTTAGTTGACCGTATGCGCCGTGAGTTTAGCGTTGAGGCGAACATTGGTAAGCCTCAGGTTGCCTATCGTGAGGCGATTCGCAACACCTGTGAGATTGAGGGTAAATTTGTCCGTCAGTCTGGTGGTCGCGGTCAGTTTGGTCATGTTTGGGTTCGATTTGAGCCGGGTGAAGATGCTAACGCTGAAGGCCTTGAGTTTGCGAATGAGGTTGTCGGTGGTGTGGTGCCTAAAGAGTACATCCCTGCGGTAGAAAAAGGGATTGCCGAGCAGATGCAGAACGGTATTTTGGCCGGTTATCCTCTGTTGGGCTTGAAAGCAACTCTGTATGACGGCTCTTACCACGACGTTGACTCTAATGAGATGGCATTTAAGGTTGCTGCGTCTATGGCGACTAAAAAGCTCGCCCAGGAAGGCGGTGCTGTTTTGCTTGAGCCAATGATGAAGGTCGAAGTTGTTACTCCAGAAGAGAATATGGGTGATGTGGTAGGCGATCTTAACCGTCGTCGCGGCATGATTCTGGGTATGGAAGAAGGGACTTCTGGCAAGGTGGTTAATGCGGAAGTGCCGCTTGCTGAAATGTTTGGTTACGCTACGGATCTGCGTAGTGCTACCCAGGGGCGCGCAACCTTTACCATGGAGTTTGAAAAATACTCTGAGGCACCGCGCAATATTGCTGAAGAAATTATGGCCAAGAATAAAGGCTGATTTTCAACATCTTAGATATGAGGATATAAGTCGTGGCAAAAGAGAAATTTGAACGTAATAAGCCCCACATCAATGTGGGTACCATTGGTCACGTTGACCACGGTAAAACTACCCTGACAGCGGCATTGACCCGCGTGTGTGCAGAGGTGTTTGGTGGTACGGCGGTAGCTTTCGATGGTATCGATAACGCGCCAGAAGAAAAAGCGCGTGGTATCACCATTGCGACCTCTCATGTTGAGTATGACTCTAATATTCGTCACTACGCCCACGTTGACTGCCCAGGTCACGCCGATTATGTGAAAAACATGATTACCGGTGCGGCGCAGATGGATGGTGCAATTCTGGTGTGTGGCGCCACAGACGGCCCAATGCCTCAAACGCGTGAGCACATCCTGTTGTCACGTCAGGTTGGTGTACCGTTTATTGTTGTTTTCCTGAATAAAGCTGACTTGCTGGCAGAAGATTGTGGTGGCGTAGGCAGCGAAGAATACAACGAAATGCTGGAGTTGGTAGAAATGGAGCTGCGTGAGCTGCTCGATACCTACGACTTCCCTGGCGACGATACGCCCATCATTGCCGGTTCTGCATTGATGGCATTGAATGGCCAAGACGACAACGAGCTGGGTACAACCGCTGTTGCTAAATTGGTAGAAGCGCTGGATACCTATATTCCAGAGCCAGAGCGTGCTATCGATCAGCCGTTCCTGATGCCGATTGAAGATGTGTTCTCTATCTCTGGTCGCGGTACGGTTGTAACCGGCCGTGTAGAGCGTGGCATTCTTAAAACTGGCGACGAAATCGAAATTATCGGTATCCACGACACCACTAAAACCGTTTGTACGGGTGTTGAAATGTTCCGCAAGCTGCTTGACGAAGGTCGCGCTGGTGAGAACGTAGGTGTGTTGTTGCGTGGTACTAAGCGTGACGAAGTTGAGCGTGGTCAAGTATTGGCTAAGCCCGGTTCTATCAAGCCGCATACGCGTTTTGAAGCTGAGGTTTACGTGCTGTCTAAAGAAGAGGGTGGCCGTCACACGCCATTCTTTAAAGGCTACCGCCCCCAGTTCTACTTCCGTACTACGGACGTGACAGGTGCGTGTGAGCTGCCTGAAGGCACTGAAATGGTAATGCCTGGCGACAACATCAAGATGGACGTGACGTTGATTGCGCCTATCGCGATGGAAGATGGTCTGCGCTTCGCGATTCGCGAAGGTGGTCGTACTGTCGGCGCGGGTGTTGTCGCTAAAATCGTCGAGTAATCGGCGATTTGGTTAGATTGTAGAGCAAGAAGTACAGAAGTTATGCCTGGAAAGGGGGCTTGTTGAGCTCCCCTTTCTTGATACAGGTGGCGAACGGTCACTATTGAATACTGCGGTATGTTAATTACCCTGATTCCAGCAAATTGTTGTTGACAATGCTTGGTCAGATCTTTAACATTCCGCTTCCTTTTTTCGGGTTGCCAAGGCGAACAAGCCGCGCGCAGCCCGAGTTTTTTATCGGGATGGGAGTTGGATCAGGTGCAAAATCAACGGATACGTATTCGTTTAAAGGCTTTTGACCACCGCCTCATTGATGCGTCTACGCAAGAGATCGTCGACACCGCTAAGCGTACTGGTGCTCAGGTAAGAGGTCCAATTCCTCTGCCTACGCGCAAAGAGCGTTACACAGTGTTGGTCTCTCCACATGTAAACAAGGATGCGCGTGATCAGTATGAGATCCGCACCCATAAGCGCATGTTGGATATCGTAGAGCCTACAGAAAAAACTGTAGATGCATTGATGAAGTTAGATTTGGCGGCTGGTGTAGAAGTTCAAATTAGCCTTGGCTAACGAGAAGCAACATTACTGAATTATCAGACCCGCTCAGGGGCTGGCCCTGGGTTGTGTAACGCGTGAGAGCGCGGCCATAGAGGGTGGTAGCCCCGTACACTGAGAGGTTGGAGCAATGACTATTGGTTTGGTCGGTCGTAAAAGCGGCATGACGCGCGTTTTTACTGATGACGGCATATCTATTCCGGTGACAGTGATTGAGGTTGACCCCAATCGTGTTACCCGTGTCAAAGCGGAAGATGCAGAAGGTTACAGCGCGATTCAAGTGACCGCTGGTGGCCGTAAGGCATCACGCATCTCTAAGGCAGAGGCAGGTCACTTCGCTAAGTCTGGCGTTGAGGCAGGTCGCGGACTTTGGGAATTTCGTCTGAGCGAAGGCGAAGAGGTTCCAGAAGTTGGTGCTGAGCTGACTGTTGCTGCCTTTGAGGCAGGTCAAAAGGTTGACGTAACTGGTCAGTCTAAAGGTAAGGGTTTTCAGGGTGGCGTTAAGCGTTGGAATTTCCATATGCAAGACGCAACTCACGGTAACTCTCTTTCGCATCGTGCGCCGGGTTCAATTGGTCAGTGCCAAACGCCGGGTCGTGTTTTCAAAGGCAAAAAGATGGCGGGTCACATGGGTGCTGAACGTGTCACTGTTCAGACTCTTGAGGTCGTGCGTGTTGATGCTGAGCGTAACCTGATCCTTATTAAGGGTGCTGTTCCAGGTGCGCCGGGTGGTGACGTTTTTGTACGTCCTGCTGTGAAAGCTAAAAAATCCTAGGGGGCTAAGCAGTGGAATTAAGTATTGCGAAACCCGGTAACGGGGCGTCAGTTGGAACGGTTCAAGTTTCTGATGTCGCGTTTGCTCGTGAGTTTAACGAAGATCTGGTTCACCAGGTTGTAACTGCCTATTTGGCTGGTTCCCGTCAGGGTACGCGCAGTCAGAAAACCCGCTCAGAAGTGAGAGGTGGTGGTAAGAAGCCTTGGCGTCAAAAGGGTACTGGTCGTGCTCGTGCGGGTACAATTCGTAGCCCGATTTGGCGTGGTGGTGGTGTGACGTTTGCGGCTAAGCCGCAAGATCACGACCAGAAAGTAAATCGCAAGATGTACCGCGCTGCATTGCGCTCCATTTTGTCCGAGCTGGCTCGCCAAGATCGTTTGGTTGTGGTTGAAGAGCTCGCCCTGGAGCAGCCTAAGACTAAGTTGTTGGTCAAGGCTTTGGGTGAATACGGTCTGAGTGGTGCGTTGATTGTGACTGAAGACGTAACGGGCAATCTGTATTTGGCGGCACGCAATCTTCACGGTGTAGATGTTCGTGATGTGAGTGGTGTTGATCCGGTCAGCTTGATTGGTTGCGAAAAAGTGGTTGTTACAGTCGCGGCACTGAAGAAGTTTGAGGAGCTGTTGGGATGAATAAAGAGCGTATTTATAAAGTCCTGCTTGGTCCGCATGCTTCTGAGAAGGCTGCTACAAGTGCAGAAGCCGGTAATCAGGTTGTGTTGAAGGTCTTGCCTTCTGCAACCAAGCTGGAAATTAAAAAAGCGGTAGAGAAGCTGTTCAAGGTAGATGTTCTTGAAGTGCGTACCGTTAATGTTAAAGGCAAGGTTAAGCGCAATCGTTTTGGTCTGGCTAAGAAATCAGATTGGAAGAAAGCTTATATTCGCCTTGAGCAAGGTCAGGACATCGACTTTGCGGTTGCTGAATAAGTCTGGAGCTGAGTCAAATGGCAATTGTAAAAAGTAAACCGACTTCTCCCGGCCGCCGCTTTGTTGTTCGGGTAGTCAATGACGAGCTGCACAAAGGTGGCCCTTACAAGCCGCTGCTGGAGAGTCAGTCGCGCAATGGTGGTCGGAACAACAACGGTCGTATTACTACGCGTCACGTTGGTGGTGGTCACAAGCAGCATTATCGGATTATCGATTTTAAGCGCAACAAAGACGGGGTTCCCGGTATTGTTGAGCGTTTGGAATACGATCCTAATCGCACGGCATTTATTGCGCTGGTGCTGTATGCGGATGGTGAGCGTCGTTACATTATCGCGCCAAAAGCGGTATCAGCTGGCGATCAGTTGATCTCTGGTGAGGCTGCGCCCATTAAGCCAGGTAACGCATTGCCTTTGCGTAATATTCCGGTGGGTAGCACTATTCATTGTGTTGAAATGAAGCCTGGTAAGGGTGCTCAGTTAGCCCGCAGTGCAGGAACTTCAGTTCAGTTGGTCGCTCGTGAAGGTCAATATGCCACGGTGCGCTTGCGCAGTGGTGAGATGCGTAAAGTGTTGTCGGAGTGTCGTGCAACATTGGGCGAAGTCTCCAATAGTGAGCACAGTTTGCGTAAGTTAGGTAAAGCCGGTGCGGCGCGTTGGCGTGGTGTTCGTCCTACCGTTCGCGGTGTGGCTATGAACCCCGTTGATCACCCACACGGTGGTGGTGAAGGTCGTACTTCTGGTGGTCGTCATCCTGTAACTCCATGGGGTGTTCCGACTAAAGGGTATAAGACCCGTAAAAATAAGCGTACAGACAAACTGATTGTCCGTGATCGCCGAAAGTAAGCGGTTGTTAACAGTCAGAGTAAAGAGGATTAGCTTGTGCCACGTTCATTGAAGAAAGGCCCGTTTATCGACCTGCATCTGCTGAAGAAGGTTGAAACGGCTGCAGAGAAAAACGATCGCCGTCCGATCAAAACCTGGTCGCGTCGCTCTATGATCCTGCCCGAAATGGTGGGTTTGACTATCGCGGTCCATAACGGTCGTCAACATGTCCCTGTGCTTGTTTCAGAGGATATGGTGGGGCACAAATTAGGTGAATTTGCTGCGACTCGTACCTATAAGGGTCACGCGGCTGATAAAAAGGCCAAGCGTTAAGCTTGGGCTGAGAGAGGCTTTGAAGATGGAAGTAGCGGCACGTTTAAAAGGTGCAAGAATCTCCGCTCAAAAGGCCCGCCTGGTCGCTGACCAGATCCGTGGCAAGGGTGTCGAGGAAGCGCTGGATACATTGAGTTTCAGCTCTAAAAAAGCAGCTAGCATTATTAAAAAGGTGCTGAATTCTGCAATTGCGAACGCCGAGCATAATGATGGTGCGGACGTTGATGAGCTGAAGGTGTCGACCATTTTTGTGGACGAAGGTATGACCATGAAACGTCTGCGCCCCCGTGCAAAAGGGCGTGCAGATCGGATTCTTAAGCGGTCATGTCATATCACCATTAAAGTTGCCGACACCGAAGGCTAGTAGGAGAGAGACCACATGGGTCAGAAAGTACACCCAACCGGCATTCGGCTGGGAATCGTAAAAGATCACAATTCAGTTTGGTACGCGGGCAATAAGAAGTATGCCCAGCAATTAGTTACCGACCTGGAAGTGCGTGAAATGCTGCAAGCGAAGCTTGCGCATGCGTCAGTTAGCCGCATTGTTATCGAGCGCCCTGCACAAACAGCTCGGATCACGATTCACACTGCCCGCCCCGGCATTGTTATCGGCAAGAAAGGCGAAGACGTTGAGAAGCTGCGCGTTGAGCTTGGTCGAATGATGGGTGTACCAGTGCACATCAATATCGAAGAAGTGCGCAAGCCTGATCTGGATGCCAAGCTCGTAGCGATGAACGTTGCTCAACAGTTAGAGCGTCGCGTAATGTTCCGTCGTGCCATGAAGCGTGTTGTGCAAAATGCAATGCGTCAAGGTGCTGAAGGTATCAAGGTGCAAGTAAGTGGACGTGTTGGTGGTGCTGAAATCGCACGTACCGAATGGTATCGCGAAGGTCGCGTACCGCTTCACACTTTGCGCGCTGATATTGATTACGCTTCACATGAAGCGGCGACTACCTACGGCATCATCGGTGTTAAGGTCTGGATCTTCAAAGGCGAAATCCTGGGTGCCAGACACGATGTTGTCGAGTCGAAGGCAAAGAAAGGTTCTGATTAAGGGTTAGGCAAATGTTACAGCCGAAGCGTACAAAATTTCGCAAGATGCACAAAGGTCGTAACCGCGGACTCGCGGAGCGCGGCAGTCGGGTCAGCTTTGGTGAGTATGGCCTGAAAGCAGTGGGTCGTGGCCGCATTACTGCGCGCCAGATCGAGGCTGCTCGACGTGCCATGACGCGGCATATCAAGCGTGGCGGGAAAATCTGGATTCGTGTATTCCCAGACAAGCCCATTACCGAAAAACCCTTGGAAGTTCGTCAAGGTAAAGGTAAGGGTAACGTGGAATACTGGGTAGCCCAGATCCAGCCTGGAAAAGTACTTTACGAAGTGGAAGGCGTATCTGAGGAGTTGGCGCGTGAGGCATTTGCCCTTGCTGCTGCAAAAATTCCCGTCCAGACCACATTTGTTAAGCGGGTGGTGATGTGATGAAGGCAGTGGAATTACGCGAAAAGTCGACGGACGAGCTGAATGCTCAGTTGCTGCAATTACTTGAAGATCAATTCAAGCTGCGCATGCAAAAGAGTACTGGTCAGTTGGCGCAGACACATCTTCTGAAAAAGACCCGTCAGGACATTGCACGAGTGAAAACTCTGCTACAGGAAAAGGCAGGTAATTAAGATGTCAGAAGTTACTAAAAGCGCCCGTACCGCAACCGGTAAAGTCGTTAGCGACAAGATGGATAAAACCATCACTGTATTACTGGAGCGTCGCGTTAAGCATCCGGTTTACGGAAAATACATAACACGGTCTTCTAAGATCCATGCTCATGATGAAAATAATGAGTGCAAAATGGGTGACTTGGTAACCGTATGTGAGACACGCCCCCTCTCAAAGCTGAAGTCTTGGACTTTGCTGCGAGTAGAGGAAGTATCCACTCAGATTTAATTGGCCGGCGGCCTATGTGCGATGCACAGTTGACGGGTTTGGAGTAAGAAATGATTCAAACAGAAAGTTATTTGGAAGTTGCGGATAACAGTGGCGCACGTCGCGTTATGTGCATCAAGGTGCTGGGTGGCTCTCATCGCCGTTATGCCCGTGTCGGTGATCTGATCAAAGTGACCGTGAAGGAAGCAATTCCTCGTGGCAAGGTCAAAAAAGGTCAGGTAATGACAGCGGTCGTTGTTCGCACCAAAAAAGGTGTTCGCCGTGGCGATGGTTCGTTGATTAAATTCGACGATAACGCCGCAGTGTTGTTGAACAACAATCTTGCACCCATTGGTACCCGTATTTTTGGGCCAGTGACACGCGAATTGCGTGGCGAGAAATTTATGAAGATTATCTCCCTGGCGCCAGAAGTACTGTAAGCGCTGGGTCAGAGACGGCTGAGGTCAGGTTATGCGTAAAATTAAACGTGAAGACGAAGTTATCGTCTTAACCGGAAAAGACAAAGGCAAACGCGGTAAAGTCCAGAAAGTTGTGGACGAGAAGCGCCTGCTGGTTTCCGGTATCAACATGGTGAAAAAACACCAGCGTCCCAATCCCCAGATGGGTGTTCAGGGCGGTATTGTTGAGAAGGAAGCGCCAATTCAGGTTTCCAATGTGGCTATCTACAATTCTGCCACCAAGAAAGCTGATCGTGTTGGCTTTAAGGTAGCGGAAGACGGCACTAAAACGCGCGTTTTTAAATCCAGCGGCGAAGCAGTCGACGCGTAGGGGTAGAAGAAGATGTCACGATTGAGCGAACTTTATCAAAACGAGTTGCGGGCAAAGCTGAAAGAAGAACTTTCTTTGGCTAATCCCATGGAAGTGCCGCGTATCACTAAAATCACTCTGAATATGGGTGTGGGTGAAGCTGCCGCTGACAAAAAAGTATTAGAAGCTGCGTTGTCTGATTTACAAAAAATCAGTGGCCAAAAACCTGTTGTCACCAAAGCCCGCAAATCCATCGCTGGTTTTAAAATTCGTGACGGTTGGCCCATCGGCTGCAAAGTAACGTTGCGCAGTGAGCGCATGTATGAATTCTTGGATCGTTTGGTATCTGTAGCGATTCCCCGAGTTCGTGATTTTCGTGGTATCAGCCCTAAGTCGTTTGACGGCCGCGGTAATTTCGCAATGGGTGTTACTGAGCAAATTATTTTCCCCGAAATCGATTACGATAAGGTGGATAAACTGCGCGGTATGGATATCACTATCACCACAACAGCTCGCAACGATGAAGAGGGACGTGCTCTGTTGAAAGCGTTCAGCTTCCCGTTCAAAGGTTAAAGGTAGAAGTTTATGGCTAAAGAGTCGATGAAGGCCCGCGAAGCGAAGCGCGAGCGTACCGTAAAAAAATACGCTGCGAAGCGTGCTGAATTAAAGGCAATTATCCTTAATCCAGCTGTTAGCGAAGAGGAGCGTTGGGATGCGCAGGTTAAACTGCAAAAGCTTCCCCGCGATGCCAGCCCTACACGTCAACGTAATCGTTGCCAGATAACGGGCCGTCCTCACGGTGTTTATCGGAAGTTTGGTCTTTGCCGTAACCAACTTCGCCAAGCCGCCATGCGCGGTGATGTGCCCGGCCTGGTTAAATCCAGCTGGTAATAGAGAATTTTGCTGTCGCGCTGTGAGCGCGACGAGTAATGGGAGCAAAACATGAGCATGCAAGACCCACTGGCGGATATGCTGACCCGCATCCGCAACGCTCAGATGGCAGGTAAAACTGTCGTCGAGATGCCGTCTTCAACCCTGAAGCAGGCGGTAGCGAAGGTGCTGGAAGAAGAAGGTTATATTGTTGGTTCACGTGTTGATAACGCTACGGCGAAAACAACGTTGTTCGTCGAACTGAAGTATTTTGAAGGCAAACCGGTTATCGCTGAGATCAATCGAGTAAGCCGTCCGGGTCTGCGTTCATATGCTGGCAAGGATGAGCTGCCTTCAGTACGTGCCGGTTTGGGTGTCGCCATTGTCTCGACCAGTCGTGGAGTTATGACTGATCGTGCAGCTCGCGCAGCTGGTGTTGGTGGCGAAGTGCTTTGCACTGTTTTCTAACGTGACAGTTTAAAGAGTTCTAAAGATGTCTAGAGTAGCGAAAAGTCCAGTGACCATCCCTAAAGGGGTTGAAGTCAAACTCGACGCCAGCAGCATCGCAGTCAAGGGCAAGAACGGTAATCTGTCCATGCCTCTGCACGGTGACGTTGAGATTAAAGAAGAAGACGGCCAGCTTGTATTTGCTGCCCGTGAAGGTGCGAAGAATGGTTGGGCGATGGCCGGAACCTCACGCGCACTGGTTAACAATATGGTCGTGGGTGTCAGTGAAGGCTTTCAGCGTAAACTGCTCCTCAATGGTGTTGGTTATCGTGCCAAAGCCGCTGGTAAATCTATCAACTTGGTGCTGGGTTACTCCCACCCAATTGATTATGCTTTGCCAGAAGGTGTTTCGGTTGACACACCAACCCAAACAGAGATTGTCCTGAGCGGCAGTGATAAGCAGCTGTTGGGCAAAGTGGCTTCCGAGATTCGCGCCTTGCGTCCACCAGAGCCTTATAAAGGCAAAGGTGTTCGTTATGCTGACGAGCAAGTTCGTCGCAAAGAAGCGAAGAAAAAGTAAGGGCTAGGTTATGAGCGATAAGAAAGTTTCAAGATTACGTCGCGCCCGCCGCGCTCGCTTTAAAATGCGTGAGCTTCGTGCGGTTCGCTTGTGCATTCACCGTACTCCACGGCATATGTACGCGCAGGTTATTGCCTGTGAGGGCGATAAAGTTCTGGCGAGTGCATCGACGTTGGATAAAGATTTGCGCTCTGCAGCGACTGGCAACATCGATGCAGCAGCAAATGTGGGCAAACTGATCGCTGAGCGGGCTAAGTCTGCTGGCGTGACCAAGGTAGCTTTTGATCGCAGTGGTTTTAAATACCACGGTCGTGTCAAAGCACTGGCAGATGCTGCCCGTGAAAGTGGTCTCGAATTCTAAGGTTTAGGCGATGGCGTATAACGAGCAGAAAGACAAAGCAAACACTGAAGGCCTGGCTGAGAAGCTGGTTCAGGTGAACCGGGTTGCCAAAGTTGTTAAAGGTGGTCGTATCTTCAGTTTCACCGCCTTGACAGTGGTTGGCGATGGCAACGGCAAGGTAGGCTTCGGTCGCGGTAAGGCTCGTGAAGTGCCTGTCGCTATCCAGAAGGCTATGGAGGCTGCCCGCCGCAACATGGTTCAGGTAGACATTAAAGGCGATACCATTCAGTACGCCGTTAAAGGTCGTCACGGTGCTTCTAAGGTTTACATGCAGCCTGCATCTGAAGGTACTGGTGTTATTGCCGGTGGCGCGATGCGCTCTGTGTTGGAAATTGCTGGTGTGCACAACGTGCTTGCCAAGTGTTATGGCTCCACCAACCCGGTAAACGTGGTGCGGGCAACAATCAAAGCACTTCAAGGCGTTTCATCTCCTGACGAAGTTGCTGCAAAGCGTGGTAAGTCAGTCGAAGAGATTCGGGGCTGAAGAACAGGCGGAACGGATTATGAGCAAAATTAAAGTTACCCAAGTGCGCTCCGTAGCAAAGCGCCTTAAGGCACATAAAGCCTGTGTCGCAGGTCTTGGTCTGCGTCGCATCGGTCACACTGTTGAAGTTGAAGATACACCTTCAGTTCGCGGTATGATCAACAAAGTTAATTATTTAGTGCGTGTTGAGGGATAAGTGATGAGCGATCTGCGGTTAAACACGCTGAGTCCTGCACCTGGCCGCGTCAAAGACGGCAAGCGGGTAGGGCGCGGTATCGGCAGCGGCCTTGGTAAAACAGCGGGTCGTGGCCATAAAGGTTTGAAGTCTCGTTCTGGCGGTAGTGTTCGTCCAGGTTTCGAGGGCGGTCAAATGCCTTTGCAAAAGCGTCTGCCAAAATACGGTTTCACTTCTCGTTTGGCTCGCGTCACTGCGCAAATTCGCAGTGCGGAACTGAACGCGGTGGCTGATGACGTGATCGATTTGGATGCGCTGAAACGTGCAGACTTAATCAGCAATAACATTGAACGGGCAAAGATTTTCCTGTCTGGCGATGTGACAAAAGCAGTAACCGTTAAAGGTCTTGCGGTCACTAAAGGTGCTCGCGAAGCGATCGAAAAAGCGGGCGGCAAAGTCGAGGAATAAGGCGGATATCATGGCGAAGTCCAGTCCCTTATCTACTGGAAATCAATCCGGACTAGGCGAGCTTATGGCTCGCCTTCGTTTTCTGTTGATGGCGATTATTGTTTATCGTATTGGCACCCACATACCGGTGCCCGGTATAAACCCGGATCAACTCGCCGCGCTGTTTAATCAAAACCAGGGAACTGTACTGGGTTTGTTTAATATGTTCTCCGGTGGTGCGCTGGAGCGCATGAGTATTTTGGCGCTGGGCATTATGCCCTATATCTCTGCCTCTATTATTATGCAGCTGATGTCTGCGGTGAGTCCGCAGCTTGAGTCGCTTAAAAAAGAAGGTGAGTCCGGGCGGCGTCAAATTAGTCAGTATACGCGTTATCTGACAGTGCTCTTGGCTACACTGCAAGCTACAGGCATGACCGTGGGCTTGGCGAATCAAGGTTTAGCCTACAGCCCTGATTTCACATTCTATTTTGTGGCGGTGGCCTCTTTGGTAACCGGTGCAGTATTTATGATGTGGCTTGGTGAGCAAGTAACTGAGCGTGGTGTTGGCAACGGTATTTCAATGCTGATATTTGCGGGCATTGTCGCAGGCTTGCCTGCAGCAGTGGGTCAGTCTTTGGAGCAGGCACGGCAAGGTGAACTGAATATCTTGGTGTTGCTGGCCATCTTGGTTCTCGCTGTTGCGGTAATTTACCTGGTGGTATTTATCGAGCGGGGTCAGCGTCGCATCACGGTTAACTACGCCAAACAGCAGCGTGGCAACAAGATGTACCAGGCCCAGCAGAGCCATTTGCCATTAAAAGTGAATATGGCGGGTGTTATCCCGGCGATATTTGCCAGCTCGATATTGCTGTTTCCCGCTTCGATTGCCCAGTGGGTGGGTCAAAGTGGCGAGGGTATGGAGTGGTTGCAGGATATGGCATTAGCCATTGGACCTGGGCAACCTCTGAATATCCTGTTGTTTACAGCCTTGATTGTGTTTTTCTGTTTCTTCTATACGGCGTTGATGTTTAACCCTGATGAAGTTGCCGATAACTTGAAAAAATCTGGTGCGTTTTTGCCTGGGATTCGTCCCGGCAAACAGACTGCCAGCTATATCGATGATGTTTTAACTCGATTAACCATGTTTGGCTCTATCTATATTGCCGGCGTGTGTTTGCTACCCCAATTTTTGGTGGTGTTCTGGAACGTGCCTTTCTATCTGGGCGGAACATCATTGCTAATCGTGGTAGTTGTAGTAATGGATTTTATGGCGCAAGTTCAGTCACATCTGATGTCTCATCAGTATGACTCGGTCATGAAAAAAGCGAACCTTAAGAATTATGGTGGTGGCGCGCGCTAAAACGCCGCAACCCGGGCTTTCGATTGGAGTAGCACAATGAAAGTACGTGCATCAGTAAAGGCAATGTGCCGCAATTGTAAAATTGTTCGCCGCAAAGGTGTTGTTCGAGTGATTTGCAGTGCAGAGCCTCGTCACAAGCAGCGGCAGGGCTAAGTAATATGCCGCGGATGGACTTGATTTAAAGTTCTGTTGCAGCTAGACTACCGCGCCTTTCGCGCAGTGGGTCTGCTGCACCCGTTGATTATTGCTAAGCGTAAAGTATCAAGCTTAATTGGAGTAACCTGAATGGCTCGTATAGCGGGTGTCAACATACCAGATAACAAGCACGCGGCTATCTCGCTGACTTACATCTACGGCATAGGTCGTACTACAGCGAAAGATCTGTGTGCTAAGACTACTATTGCAGAAGATGCAAAAATTGCCGATTTGTCTGAGGAACAGTTAGACGCATTGCGTAATGAGATTGCCAAGCTCTCAGTAGAAGGTGATCTGCGTCGAGTGGTGTCTATGAACATCAAGCGTCTGCTGGACTTGGGCTGCTACCGTGGCCTTCGTCATCGTAGAAGCTTACCTCTGCGCGGACAGCGTACTAAAACGAATGCGCGTACCCGTAAAGGTCCACGCAAGCCGATCCGCAAGTAAAAACCTGCGGTTCGTCGTCCCTTTAGTGTAGCTACACCAAATGTGTAGTGTTGATATTAGAGTATAGGAAGTAAAAATGGCCAAACCTGGCAAGCAAGCTCCACGTAAAAAGGTCAAAAAGACCGTCGTGGATGGCGTAGCACATGTGCATGCGTCATTTAATAACACCATCATTACGATTACCGACCGTCAGGGCAATACCCTGAGCTGGGCCACTGCTGGTGGTAGCGGTTTCCGCGGTTCGCGTAAAAGTACGCCTTTTGCTGCTCAGGTGGCTGCAGAGCGTGCGGGTAATGCTGCAAAAGAATATGGTTTGAAAAACTTGGATGTGGAAGTAAAAGGTCCTGGTCCAGGTCGCGAGTCGGCAGTTCGTGCATTGAACAACTGCGGCTACAAAATCACTAACATCACTGACGTGACGCCTATTCCACACAATGGTTGTCGTCCTCCCAAGAAACGTCGCGTGTAATTAACAGTTGAGGAATACAAAGAATGGCTAGATATTTGGGCCCAAGCTGTAAATTAGCCAGACGGGAAGGTACTGATCTGTTCTTGAAGAGCGGCGTTCGTCCCCTGGATTCTAAATGTAAAGCAGAAACGGCACCTGGCATGCATGGCGCACGTCGCGGTCGCTTATCTGACTACGGTGTACAGCTTCGCGAAAAGCAGAAAGTTCGTCGTATGTACGGCGTCTTAGAAAAGCAATTCCGTAGCTACTACAAAAAAGCCGCTGGCAAAAAAGGCGCAACAGGCGAAAACCTGCTGCAATTGCTGGAAGGTCGTTTGGATAATGTTGTTTACCGTATTGGCTTTGGTTCGACTCGTGCAGAATCGCGTCAGTTGGTTTCACACAAGTCTGTAACGGTTAACGGCGCAGTGGTTAACGTACCTTCTTATCAGGTACAGGCTGGCGACGTTGTGAGCATCCGTGAGAAATCCAAAAACCAATTGCGTATCCAGTCAGCTATGACCTTGGCTGCACAGCGTGGTGAAGTGTCCTGGATCGATGTGAATGCGAGCAAGCTGGAAGGCGTTTACAAATCTGCCCCAGATCGTAGCGACTTGTCTTCTGAGATCAACGAGCAACTGATTGTTGAGCTTTACTCGAAGTAAGTTATCCCTAGGACATTCTCACTACAGGTGATCTATGCAAAGTGCAGTGAACGAATTTTTAACACCTCGGGTTATTCAAGTTGAAGAACTGGGCGCTACTCGTGCCAAGGTAACCTTGGAGCCTTTAGAGCGCGGTTTTGGCCACACGCTGGGCAACGCTCTTCGCCGTATTTTGCTGTCGTCTATGCCGGGTTGCGCTATTGTTGAAGCAGAAATCGATGGCGTACTCCATGAATACAGCGCAATGGAAGGTGTTCAGGAAGACGTTATTGAAATCCTGCTGAACCTGAAAGAAGTTGCTGTTGTGTTGCACGGCAAAGATCAAGCGGTACTCACGCTTAGCAAAAAAGGCGCGGGTCCGGTGACAGCGGGTGACATTCAGACTGATCACGAAGTTGAGGTGATGAACCCTGAGCATGTGATTGCCCATCTGAATAGCGACGGTGACATCAACATGCGTTTGACCGTGAATCGTGGTCGCGGTTATGTCCCTGCTGATTCTCGTGAGACGGGTGACGAAGAGACTCGCTCCATTGGTCGTTTGCAGTTAGATGCGAGCTACAGCCCCATCAGCCGTGTTAGCTATGTGGTTGAAAGCGCTCGTGTTGAGCAGCGTACTGACTTGGATAAGTTGGTTCTGGATTTGGAAACCAATGGCACAATTGATTCTGAAGAAGCGATTCGTCGCGCAGCGACTATTCTTCAGCAGCAGCTGGCTGTGTTTGTTGATCTTGAAAGCGAAGGTGAGTCTGAGCCTTCCCGCGAAGAAAACGAAGTGGATCCAATTCTGCTGCGTCCAGTTGATGATCTTGAACTTACAGTTCGATCTGCAAACTGCCTGAAAGCTGAAAATATTTACTACATCGGTGACCTTGTACAGCGTACCGAAGTAGAGCTGCTGAAGACCCCGAACCTGGGTAAGAAGTCGCTGACAGAAATCAAGGACGTGCTGGCATCCCGTGGCCTCTCTTTGGGTCTGCGTCTGGATAACTGGCCGCCTGCTAGCTTGAGAAACGACGATCGCGTTTTGGCCTGATCGTCACGCGATTGAACAGTATTTGCTGAGATAGCAATCTTTATTTAAAGGAAAACGACATGCGCCATCGTCAAAGCGGCCGTCAACTAAACCGTAATAGCTCACATCGCAAAGCGATGTTCCGCAATATGACGGCTTCCCTGGTGGAACACGAGCTGATTAAAACTACTGTCCCCAAAGCGAAAGAGCTGCGTCGTTACGCTGAGCCTCTTATCACCTTGGCCAAGTCAGACAGCGTTGCCAATCGCCGCTTGGCGTTTGACCGTCTTCGCTGCGACGAAGCGGTGGGTAAATTGTTCTCTGAACTTGGCCCGCGGTATGAAGGTCGTCCTGGTGGTTACCTGCGCATCATGAAGTGTGGTCTGCGTACTGGCGACAAAGCACCAATGGCTTACGTTGAATTGGTAGATCGTCCGCAAATTGAAGAAGAGGAAGGCGACGAAGATTAAGTTCTTCTAAGCTGAAATCTTTATAAAACCGGCTCTTGAGCCGGTTTTTTTATGTCTGCTGTTTTGGGGTGGATGTTGCTGGAAGGGTTTTGCGCTGCGTGTTGTTTTATGTTGCTTGCTGGAGCGCAAAAAATTTGGCCTAGACGACCGACGTGGACGCGTGTTTAGGCGTGCTATGAGGCGCGAGTAAGCTGAATGAATTGAAGACTGCGCAGCGACAAGTGGTGCGCAGTCTTTAATCTGCTATCGAGAGCGACGGATTAAGCTATTTTTGCGGATCTGATGTTTGCCAGCAGTGGAGCCAAAAAGCGGCCCGTGTGGGATTGCGTCATTTCGGCCACGTCTTCTGGGCTGCCCTCTGCAATGATTTCACCGCCACCAGAGCCGCCTTCGGGGCCAAGGTCAATCAGCCAGTCGGCGGTTTTAATGACATCTAGATTATGTTCGATGACAACAACGGTGTTGCCGTGATCTCTTAAACGGTGGAGTACCGCCAAGAGTTGTTGGATGTCTTCGAAGTGAAGTCCGGTGGTGGGTTCATCTAGAATGTATAAGGTTTTACCGGTATCGCGTTTTGATAGCTCTCTTGCCAGCTTAACCCGTTGAGCTTCGCCCCCTGACAAGGTGGTTGCTGCCTGACCAAGTCGAATATAACTTAAGCCAACGTCCATTAGTGTTTGTAATTTTTTGAAAATAGAGGGGACATTTTCAAAAAATCCGCAGGCGTCTTCTATGGTCATTTCCAATACTTGGTGGATATTCTGGCCTTTATACAGAATGTCCAAGGTTTCCCGGTTGTAACGTTTGCCCTGACAGACTTCGCAGGACACATAGATGTCCGGCAGAAAGTGCATTTCTACTTTGGTAACACCATCGCCTTGGCAAGCCTCGCAGCGGCCACCTTTTACGTTAAAACTAAAACGGCCAACTTTGTAACCGCGGGACCGCGCTTCCTCGGTGCCGGCAAACAACTCTCTGATGGGCGTGAATATACCTGTGTAGGTAGCGGGGTTAGAGCGCGGTGTTCTACCAATAGGACTTTGGTCAATATCGATACATTTGTCGACTTGATCCATGCCTTGGATATTTTTGTAGGGCGCAGGGGTTAAGGTGGTGGCACCATTTAACTCCGTTGCGGCAATGGGGTAGAGGGTGTGATTGATCAAGGTGGATTTCCCTGAGCCAGAAACACCAGTAATACAGGTCATCAAGCCAAGAGGAAGCTTTAAATCTACGGTTTTTAGGTTGTTACCGCTGGCACCTGTTAATGAAATGGCTTTGTCCCAGTCGGGTTTGTTGCGCTGGTCTGGCGTACGAATTTCTTTTGCACCGGAGAGGTATTGGCCAGTTAGGGAATCTTTGCAGCTAAGGATACTTTCTAGATCGCCTTCGGCAACGACTTGGCCGCCATGAACGCCAGCACGGGGGCCGATATCAATAATGTGGTCGGCGGTACGAATGGCGTCTTCATCATGTTCTACAACGATCACAGTGTTGCCGATATCTCTAAGGTGACGGAGGGTGCCAAGTAGCCGCTCGTTATCGCGTTGATGAAGGCCGATGGAGGGCTCGTCGAGAATATACATAACACCAACAAGTCCCGCGCCAATTTGACTGGCCAGGCGAATGCGTTGGGCTTCTCCTCCGGAAAGCGTATCTGCGCTGCGGTCCAGCGAGAGATAATTGAGGCCAACGTCGACTAAGAACCGCAAGCGATCATTAATCTCTTTAAGAATTTTTTCGGCGATTTTGGCGCGGCGACCTTCCAGTTCTAAGCTAGAAAAATACCGGTGCGCTTCGCCCACGGGCAGAGCCGCTACGGCGGGTAGGGTCCGCTCGTCAATAAAGACATTGCGGGCTTCGCGGCGCAGGCGAGTGCCTTTGCAGTCGGGGCAAGAATGGGTGCTTAGGAGTTTGGCCAGTTCGTCTCTCACCGTTTGGGATTCGGTTTCCCGGTAGCGTCGTTCCATATTGGGTATGACGCCTTCAAAGCGATGGCGGCGCTGAAAGCTATCGCCTCGATCATTGACATAGGTAAAGCTAATTTCGTCGTTGCCGCTGCCGTGTAGAATTTTTTTCTGATGTTCGGTGGAGAGGTTTTCAAAAGGCTCGTCGATATCAAAGCCATAATGGTCTGCCAGGGAGGTGAGCATATGGAAGTAATATACGCTGCGACGGTCCCAGCCTCTAATAGCACCGGTGGATAGTGAGGCTTCGGGATGTTGAACCAGTCGCGACTCATCAAAGAACTGACGTACCCCCAAGCCATCGCAGCTGCTGCAGGCACCTAGCGGGCTGTTAAAAGAGAAGAGTCGAGGCTCTAATTCTGCAAGGCTGTAGCCACAATGACGGCAGGCAAATTTAGCTGAGAAGACAATCTCTGCCGTCTTGGGGTTGTCCATGTCGGCAACGGTGGCGGTGCCGTCGGTGAGTTCCAGGGCAGTTTCAAAGGATTCCGCTAGGCGCTGGGCGAGATCATTGCGAACCTTGAATCGGTCCACAACCACTTCTATGTTGTGCTTTTTCTTTTTGTCTAAATCGGGGAGGTCATCCAAATCGCAGGTAATTCCGTCGATCCGGGCACGTACAAAGCCCTGGCTGCGCAATTTCTCCAATATATGAAGGTGTTCCCCTTTGCGGTTTTGTATTACCGGCGCTAGCAGCATCATCTTGCTGCCTTCGGGAAGGGCGAGAACGGTGTCGACCATTTGGCTGATGGTTTGCGCTGCCAGTGGCTCGCCATGGTCCGGACAGCGGGGTTCGCCAGCTCGGGCAAAGAGCAGTCGCAGGTAGTCGTATATTTCGGTGATAGTGCCTACGGTTGAGCGGGGGTTGTGGGAGGTTGATTTTTGCTCAATGGATATGGCGGGAGAGAGCCCGTCGATATGATCGACGTCGGGCTTTTCCATCATGGATAAAAACTGTCTGGCGTAAGTCGATAGCGACTCGACATAGCGCCGTTGCCCCTCCGCATATAGCGTATCGAAGGCCAGTGATGATTTCCCCGAGCCAGACAGCCCGGTTATAACCACTAGCTTGTCGCGGGGGATATCCAGATCAATGTTCTTCAAGTTATGAGTGCGAGCGCCGCGAACAATAATCTGAGCCATACAACTGCCTTCTTCAAAAGGTAAACCCAGCATTATACGGCCGGGTGTGTGATACACGCAAAATTGTCTCGCGCCTTATTCGGGTTTCTTCAAAATGCTGCGAGCTGCTAAAATGCGTGCTCGTTTTCGCCGTTCTCAGGAAAATCTATCTTTTGTCGCATTCTTCAATGACCGCCATTGAGCGTCGTGCTGTTGTTTCCTTGGCAATGGTCTATGCCTTTCGCATGCTGGGGTTGTTCAGTCTCTTGCCAGTGCTGGCGCTGTACGCTGATGAATATCAATTCAGCACCCCGGTTTTAGTGGGATTGGCTTTAGGAATTTATGGCTTGGGCCAGGCTTGCCTCCAGTTGCCGATGGGAATGTTGTCGGACCGTATTGGTCGCAAACCGGTGATTATCTTTGGCTTACTGTTGTTTGTTGCTGGCGGCGTGCTGGCAGCGAGTGCTGACAATATTTTTTTAATTATTTTTGGGCGGCTTCTGCAGGGGGCCGGGGCTATTGCCAGTACCTTAACCGCGTTACTGGCAGACCTTACTCGGGAGGAGCACCGCAGCAAGGCTATGGCGGCGATTGGCGGCAGTATCGGTATTGCGTTTGCGTTGGCGATGATTCTTGGGCCGGCCATCGCTGCAGGGGTGGGCTTGTCCGGCTTATTTCTGGTGACCTCCGGATTGGCGTTTGCCAGTATTTTGTTAGTGATTTTTTTAGTGCCTTCGCCCCCGCGCCAATATTCAGATGCTGATGCCCAAGCCATGACGGGGTTGCTTGGTCGCTGTTTGCGCGATCCACAATTGATGCGCTTGAATGTGGGGATCTTTGTGCTGCACGGTATATTAATGGCGATCTTTGTGGTGGTGCCGGGCTTGCTTGAGCAGCAGGGTCTGGTGGCGGCAAGTCATTGGCAAGTGTATCTCCCGGTTATGGGTTTGGCATTTGTGTTGATGCTACCGTTGATGATCGTCGCGGAAAAGCAGGGCAAGTCCAAGGCGGTGTTTTTACTGTCAATTGGGGGCTTGGTCGTGAGTATGTTTTTTGCCTCGTTAGTGTGGGCCAACTTCTGGGGGGTGGTGCTCGTACTGTTGGTATTCTTTATAGGCTTTAATTTGCTTGAGGCGAGCCTGCCGTCGTTAGTCAGTAAGATGGTGTATCCCGGCGGTAAAGGCACCGCGATGGGGGTGTATTCTACCTTCCAGTTTATGGGGGCATTCTGCGGTGGTGTGTTGGGCGGTTGGTTAGTTGGACACTGGGGAGGCGCGGTGGTGTTTGTTGCAGCGGGGTTAGTGGCGCTGGTTTGGTTGCTGTTGGCATGGGGGATGACGTTGCCAGCGGCGTCAAAAAGTTTGGTGATTGCTTGGCAATTTGGTGAGTGGGATGCGTCCCGTTTGCGAGGCGAGTTAATGGTTTTAACAGGTGCCATTGAATTGACCGTGTTGGAAAAGGAGCAAACCGCGTATTTTCGTGTTTCAGACGCCTTTGACCGTACGCAATTGCCGCAGGGTTTGGAATGGCGGGCTTAATGGCTTACCGGTATAGTGGTGGTTTAATTTCGCTGACCGATGACAGGAATAATAGGAGATAGCGCATGGCGCGTGGCGTAAACAAAGTAATTATAGTGGGTAATCTAGGTCAGGATCCTGAAACTCGATATATGCCTTCTGGTGGCGCGGTGACTAACGTGACGGTGGCGACGAGTGAAAACTGGAAAGATAAGCAGACTGGTCAGCCGCAAGAACGAACAGAGTGGCATCGGGTGGTGTTTTTTAATCGCTTGGCCGAAATTGCGGGTGAGTACCTGAAAAAAGGCTCAAAGGTCTATGTTGAAGGCTCGCTCCGAACGCGAAAATGGCAGGGGCAGGACGGCCAAGATCGTTACACCACTGAAATTGTCGCGGGTGAAATGCAAATGCTCGACAGCCGTGGTGGTGGCGGTGGAAGTGGCAGCGGTGGCTATGATGATTATGCTGCTCCACAACAGCAGCGGGCTCCTCAGCAATCGCGCCCAGCAGCACCTCGGCCCCAGTCGAATAATACGCCTCCACCTGCAAATGATCCTCCTTCCAGCGGCGGTTTTGACGACTTTGACGACGACATCCCGTTTTAGGCAGGGAGGGTAAACTACTATTGAAAACCGGGCGGCTACAGCGTGTCCCGGTTTTCTCCACGCTGTATTCCACGATTCCTCCTTGCCAATATTCTTTGGCTTAAGTACTGTTGTACGCCCGGTAGCGGCCATTAAATGGCTGTTAAAACAATCTCTTGGCGCGAGCCAACTTAAGTGAATTCGCTGCTGTGAATGTGGTTTTAATTTCTGAAAGTGCCGCGCTTCGGCATGCTTTCCAAGCTCAGTTTTCAGCTCGAGGGCGAAGCTTGGCGACAATAATGCCTGCGGATATTGAGTCAATCGGTGACGATGTTCTAGTTGATGCTTGTGTGGTTGATGCGGGATTTCTGTCACAACTGCAAACGCAAGCTCTGGAACCCGCTGAGTTGACGGTATTATTGGCCGCCCGGCGCCGCTTTTATCGTCGTTGTGCAGCGAGTGCTGGCAGGGTGATGTTGTTAAGTGACGGTCGGGTATTCGATGCCGAGAATGTAACTGGTAATGAATACGATGAAACGCAGGTTGTCAGTCCCGGCAGTGAGCCGGGAAAACAATTACAGGCGTTGGAGCAAGTACTTTTTGATACGACGGATACGGCTTTGGTATTGCGCTCGGGGCCGCTGATTGCTGGAGAGGGTGAAGGCTTTATTCAACGTTATTTACAGCATTTTCAGGCAGGTCAACCTCTGCAGCTGGATAACGAAATACCCTGTTGCCCAACGCCGCTAGTCGATTTTGTTAGGGTGGTGTCGGGAATGATTGACCAGTTGAGCTGCGGCGCAAATTGCCATGGTGTTTATCATTACAACAGCAGTGGTCGCAGTACCGCCTATGAATTTGCCGAAGTTGTCTACGCGTTTGCTTCGCAGTTGTTGAGCTTGCCCGAGGGGGAAGTGCAGGCATTGGCATCTGGAGAGGGTAGCCAGAGTTGGTCGCCCTTAGTGCCGATGCTGGATTGCGAACGGCTATTGTCTGATTTTGGCATTAAGCAATTGCCATGGCGGGCGTATTTGCCAAAAATTATCAAAGCGCTTTGCGAGGAGCCCGATAAATGAGTGCAAGCAACGAGTTCCAGCCCTTAGGGGTTGCGGTGTTAACGGTATCGGATACCAGGGATGAAAGTAGTGATAGCTCTGGTCAGTACCTTGCTGAAGCATTGCGTGGTGCAGGGCATCACCTGCAAGACAAAAAAATTGTGAAGGATGATATTTACCAGATTCGTGCCCAGGTGTCAGCGTGGATAGCCGATGGTAATATCGATGTGATACTGACTACTGGCGGCACCGGCTTTTCTGGCCGGGACTCCACGCCCGAGGCTATTGCGGTACTGTTTGATAAAACCATTGATGGCTTTGGTGAGTGCTTTCGAGCGGTTTCGTATACTGAAATTGGCTCCTCTACTATCCAGTCGAGGGCGCTAGCAGGCTTGGCAAATGATACTGTGATTTTTTGTGTGCCGGGTTCTACTGGCGCCTGCAAAACGGCTTGGCAGGCGTTGATTGCAGAGCAGTTGGATAGCCGCCATCGCCCCTGTAACTTTGTAGGGGTATTACATACCCGGCAAAACCATATCCAGCAGTAAAGCTAAGGAGCGTCACTTGGCACTTAGATCTGTAGAGGATGCGCTGCACTATTTATTGGCGGATGCGCCATTGCAGGGCGGCACGCGCAAGAAACTCGCCCTGAGTTTGGGCGCGGTACTGGCTGAGGATATTCTGGCGGCCAGTGATGTTCCGCCCCAAGCTAATAGTGCGATGGATGGCTATGCGCTTGCACTTCAAAACTGCCCTGACGATCAAGTATTGCCGGTGAGCCAGCGTATTCCTGCGGGTGTGGCCCCAGAGGCTTTGCAAGCTCGAACGGCGGCTAGAATTTTTACGGGTGCGGTTATCCCCAGCGGTGCAGATTGTGTCGTAGCTCAAGAGTCTTGTGAGCTGCTTGCCGACGGCCGGGTCAAGATCAATGGCCAATTGCATGAGGGCCAAAATATCCGCCCTTGTGGCCAGGATATTATGCGCGGCAGCTTGGTGCTATCTGCTGGGCGGCAGTTGAGCGCTGCGGATTTAGGTTTGGCGGCATCGTTGGGCATTGCGCAGGTCGCAGTTGCCAAACCCTTAAAAGTTGCCCTCCTTTGTACGGGTGATGAGCTTGTTGAGCCGGGCCGCCCCTTGGCCAATGGCCAAATTTATAATTCTAATCGGCCCATGTTAAAGGGCTTGCTGTCGGCCTTACCCCTTCAAATCTTAGATATGGGCATTGTGCCGGATAAGCCCGAAGAAACGCGTGCGATATTACAAGAAGCCTGCGAGCGGGCGGATGTGGTGATCAGTACTGGTGGCGTGTCGGTGGGTGAAGAGGATCACGTGCGGGCGCAGCTCGAGCAAATGGGCAGCTTGGATTTCTGGAAGCTGGCAATAAAACCCGGTAAACCTCTGGCGTATGGGCGTCTTGGCGAAATGAAAACGCCATTTTTTGGCTTGCCAGGTAACCCCGTGTCCAGTTATGTCACCTTCGCACTGCTCGTGCGCCCCTATTTGCTGAAGATGATGGGGGCAGCGGAGCTGCAGGCTCCCAGGTGGCAAGCAGCGGCTGATTTTGACTGGCTTAAATCGGGTTCGAGGCAGGAATATTTGCGCGCCCAAGTGTGCCTCAGCGATGGCAAACTAAAGGTCAGTATTCACCCTCAGCAGAGCTCAGGAGCTTTGAGTTCGGTAGCTTGGGCTAATGCCTTGGCGGTGATTGCGCCGGGTCAGACAGTGCGGCAGGGCGAGCTTGTGGATGTATTGATGTTGCGTGATCTGGTTTAAAACTGATTTAAACAGCAATAAAAACGCCCGCATTTGCGGGCGTTTTTATTGCGGATGTTCAAGCTTCTTTAGACGTTAGTCTTGATAGCGTTTGAACACCAGGCTGGCATTGGTGCCACCAAAGCCAAAGCTATTGGACATGACTGAATTTAAGGTCACGTTCTCGCGTTTTTCTAATACAATCGGAACACTGTCGGCTTCAGGATCTAATGTCT
Source organism: Spongiibacter sp. IMCC21906 (assembly GCF_001010805.1). Classification (NCBI taxonomy): domain Bacteria; kingdom Pseudomonadati; phylum Pseudomonadota; class Gammaproteobacteria; order Cellvibrionales; family Spongiibacteraceae; genus Spongiibacter; species Spongiibacter sp. IMCC21906. Next base: position 993,269 of record NZ_CP011477.1, read on the forward strand.
CGATATTGGCTGATGCGGCAATGAAATTATGCTCCATCATCAATAATGAGAAGATAGCCTCTTGTACTCCTGTGGCGCCCAGAGAATGCCCGGCTAATGACTTGGTAGAGCCAATGGCGGGAATGGCTTTGCCCTCGTAGGCTTGTTTGATCGCCTTGAGCTCTTGCATGTCGCCGGCGGGCGTTGAAGTGCCGTGGGAGTTGATGTAATCCACTTCTTCGGTCACGTCTTTCAGTGCCATGCGCATGCAGCGGGCCGCGCCTTCGCCACTGGGGGCCACCATGTCGTAGCCATCTGATGTAGCGCCATAGCCAACCAGCTCACCATAAATTTTTGCGCCCCGAGCTTTGGCGTGTTCCAGTTCTTCCAGAACCACCATGCCAGCACCGCCAGCAATAACAAAACCGTCACGATTGGCGTCGTAGGGCCGTGAGGCCTGTTCGGGGGTGTCATTGTATTTGGTAGAAAGCGCGCCCATTGCGTCAAACAAACAGCTTAAAGACCAATGTTCTTCTTCGCCGCCGCCAGCAAACACGACGTCTTGTTTGCCTAGCTGAATCAGCTCTGCCGCGTTGCCAATGCAGTGGGCGCTGGTGGCGCAAGCCGATGAAATAGAGTAGTTGACGCCTTTAATTTTGAAGGGCGTTGCCAAACAAGCTGAAACGGTGCTGCCCATAGTTTGGGTGACGCGGTAGGGCCCAATACGTTTGACGCCTTTTTCCCGCAGAATGTCGGCTGATTCGATCAGGTTTGCTGATGATGCGCCGCCTGAGCCCGCGATAATACCGGTACGCTCATTGTCGATGTCTTTTTCTTCGAGGCCAGAATCGGTGATCGCTTGCTGCATGGCAATATAGGCGTAGGCAGCGGCGTCGCCCATAAAGCGCAGCTGTTTGCGGTCAATGAGGCTTTTCATGTCCAGGTCTTTGATAGAACCTGATACGTGACTGCGAAAGCCTTTTTCTTTATAGGTTTCGTTAAATGCAATACCAGACTTTCCTGTCTGTAGCGAGTTGAGAACTTGCTCCAGATCGTTGCCTATGCTGGAGACAATACCCATCCCGGTGACGACAACTCGTTTCATGGGGAACCTCTTAATCAATACAATTATTTGAAGATTGCTGTGTTGTGTAGATCAACCGAAGTCAGCATCGCGGCTAAACAAGCCCACTCTCAGGTCTTTTGCCGAGTAAATGGTTTTGCCATCTACAATCACTTCGCCGTCGGCAATGCCCATAATCAATTTGCGCTCAATCAGGCGCTTGAAACTGAGCTTATAGGTGACCAGTTTGGTTTCTGGCAATATTTGGCCGGTGAATTTGATCTCACCTGAACCCAGAGCCCGCCCCTTGCCTTGATTGCCTCGCCAGCCTAAAAAGAAGCCAACTAACTGCCACATGGCGTCTAAACCCAGGCAGCCGGGCATGACCGGATCACCAATAAAGTGACAGTCAAAGAACCATAGGTCTGGGTTAATGTCCAATTCGGCGATGAGTTCACCCTTGCCATATTCGCCACCCTCACTGCTGATATGGGTGATGCGATCAAGCATCAACATATTATCGACGGGTAAGCGTGGACCATTGGGAACGAAGAGTTCTCCATGGCCGCAGGCGATGAGCTCTTGTTTTGTGAAGCTGTTCTGATCTTTAAATGACATGTAGCGAGGCTGTTCTGTTATGAAAGTAGCCGCGCATCTTAGCACAGTGACTTCGCCAGCACAGTAAAATGTCAACATTGGCGTGATGTTTGCTGTCACAAAGTATTCATTCTCCTCTTGTATAAGGAGGAGTGATTGCCTATTTAGGGCAGTGTTGTAACAATGCTCGCCTGCGACGCTTTAATTTCAAGGAGTTGGGTTTTATCCCTTAAGGAAAATTTATGATCAGAAAGTGCTTGTTCCCTGTTGCCGGCTACGGTACCCGATTTTTACCCGCCACCAAATCCATGCCCAAAGAAATGCTGCCCATTGTGAATAAGCCGCTGGTGCAATATGGCGTAGAAGAAGCCATTGATGCGGGTCTAAAGCAAATTTCTCTAGTGACCGGGCGGGGTAAGCGAGCCATTGCCGACCATTTTGATATTAGTTTTGAGCTGGAAAATCAAATAGCGGGAACAGGCAAGGAAAAATACCTCAAGTCTATTCGTAATGTGCTGGATCAAGGCACCTTTATGATGACCCGTCAGCGGGAAATGAAGGGCTTGGGCCATGCTGTGCTTACCGCAGAGGCCTTGATTGGTAATGAAGCTTTCGGTGTTATTTTGTCTGACGACCTGTGTTTGAATCAGGGCGATGACGGTGTAATGGCGCAAATGGTGAAACTTTACAAACAGTTTCGCTGCAGCATTGTTGCGATCCAAGAAGTGCCTATGGAAGAGATTGACAAGTACGGTGTTATCTCTGGTGATGATATGGGTAATGGCCTGTTCCGAGTAAAGGATATGGTTGAAAAACCCCCAGTGGATGCAGCTCCGTCCAACCTGGCTGTGATTGGCCGTTATATTCTTACCCCGGATATTTTCGATATTATTCGTGATACTCCCCCTGGTAAGAATGGTGAAATTCAATTGACGGATGCGCTGCTGACTCAGGCGAAAGCGGGTTGTGTGTTGGCGTATAAATTCCGCGGCCGTAGATTCGATTGCGGTAGTGTGCCTGGCTTTATTGAAGCCACTAACTACGTATACGAAAACATCTACGGAGAGGAATAAGTGTGAGCGCATCAGAACTGACGTGTTTTAAAGCCTACGATGTTCGGGGAAGGATTCCCGATCAATTAAATGAAGATGTGGCATATCGTATTGGCCGTGCCTTTGCAGAAGTTATTCAGCCTAAGAAAGTTGTGGTCGGCCACGATATTCGTTTGAGCAGTGAATCCATTAAGGCTGCGGTGAGTGACGGTCTTCGGGATGCGGGGGTGGATGTGTATGACATCGGTCTCTGCGGTACCGAGGAAATTTATTTTGCCACCTCCCATGCTGGTATGGATGGTGGAATAGCGGTGACGGCCAGCCATAATCCTAAAGATTATAATGGCATGAAGTTTGTGCGGGAGGAGTCTAAGCCGATTAGTGGTGATACTGGCCTGCTGGATATTAAGGCGCTGGCAGAAAAGAATGAATTTGCTCCGCCAGTCGCGCAGCGGGGCAGTTTGTCTCCGCTGGATACAGCCCAGGCTTATGTCGAGCACTTGTTAAGTTACGTCAATGTTGCTGATCTCAAGCCATTGAAGATTGTAGTTAACGCGGGCAACGGTGGTGCGGGTCGAGTGATCGATTTGCTAGAAGAGCATCTGCCGTTTGAGTTTATTCGGGTGCATCATGAGGCGGATGGTAACTTCCCGAATGGGGTTCCCAATCCGCTGCTGATAGAAAACCGCCAGCCCACGATTGATGCCATTAAAGCCAATAATGCCGACTTGGGAGTGGCGTGGGATGGCGATTTTGATCGCTGTTTCTTCTTTGATGAAACCGGTGACTTTATCGAAGGCTATTACGTAGTGGGCTTGCTGGCCGAGACTTTTTTGCTGCTGTCACCTGGCGAGAAAATTGTTCATGACCCTCGCCTGACTTGGAATACCATTGATATGGTTAATGAGGCTGGCGGGCAGACGGTGCAAAGTAAAACCGGGCATGCCTTTATCAAGGAGCGCATGCGCAAAGAAAATGCTGCCTATGGCGGCGAGATGAGCGCCCATCACTATTTTCGAGACTTTGCCTACTGCGATAGTGGCATGATTCCCTGGCTGTTGGTGACTCAACTGATGTCGGTGAAGTCGGCGACCTTGTCTTCTTTGGTAGAAGAGCGCGTGGCTTGCTTTCCCTGCAGTGGTGAGATCAATCGTGAGGTTGTCGATGCCGCGAGCACGATTGCCGCCATTGAAGCGCGTTATGCTGCTGAAGCAAGCGATGTTGATCGTACCGACGGTTTGAGCATGTCTTTTGGTGACAAATGGCGTTTCAATGTGCGCATGTCTAACACCGAGCCAGTGGTTAGACTGAATGTCGAGAGTCGCGGTGATATGGCATTGATGAAGGAAAAAACGGAAGAGTTGCTAGGCCAGCTGTAAAGGCTTGCTGAAGTGATTTTTAAGAAGGCGCCTTTTGGGCGCCTTCTTTGCTTTTAGTGGCGTATTTTATACTAGTACTTTATTGCTGGGCTTTGGCGAAGCGCTGCATTAGTTGCGCCGTAGAGCTGTCAACATCCTTGGCGCCGCCATTGCTCAGACCTTCCATTAACAGCTTGCTCACCTGCTTGCCGCGTTCAACACCCCATTGGTCAAAGGGGTTGATGTTCCAGATAAAGCTTGCGGTAAAAAGCCGGTATTCATAAAGGGCTATCAGGCTGCCGAGTGCTCTTGGTGTCAGCATCTCCATGGTAATTGTCGTGCTGGGTTTGTTGCCTAGCATCGCCTTGTGTTTGCCAAGCGTGGCGGCCTCCTCTGGTGGTACGCCTTGGCTAAGCAATTCGGCTTCAGCTTCGGCGGCGGACTGGCCATTCATTAAAACTAAACTTTGCCCAAAGCAGTTGGCTACCAATGCCTGGTGCTGGTCGGCGATGGGGTTGTAGGAGCGCAGTGCCGTGATAAAGTCGCAGGGGATGGCGTCGCCACCTTGGTGAAGCAGCTGGTGGAATGAGTGTTGGCCGTTTGTTCCCTCTGTGCCCCAGATGACATTGCCGGTACCTGTGCCCAATCTGTTGCCGTTCACATCAACCGATTTACCCGCGCTTTCCATAAACAATTGCTGGAGATAAGTGGGTAGCAGGCCTAGGCGGTGCTCGTAGGGCAGAATGGCCTGAGATGTATAGCCCCAAAAATTACGGTACCAAACGTCTAGCAGCCCCAAGATGACAGGAATATTGTCAGTTAGAGGGGTATTCTCTACGTGCTGGTCGACGTCGTGACCGCCCAGTAAAAAATCTTTAAAGGCGTCCATGCCTGCGTACAAGGCGACTGCAAGTCCAAAGCCTGACCATACCGAGAAGCGCCCCCCAATCCATTCTGGCACGCTTAAAATCTGTGATGGTTTGATGCCAAATGCTTCGGCGGCTGATGGTTTTGAGGTGATGGCGATGACATGATCAGAAATGTCTTGTTGGCCGGTGGCGGCTCGCAGCCAAGCCATGGCGGCTTCGGCATTGCTACGGGTTTCTTGGGTGCCAAAAGACTTTGAGGCAACAAGAAATAGCGTCGTCTCTGGCGGGGTTTGGGCCAAGATGTCGCTGATGACGCTGGGATCAATGTTGGCGGCGAAATGTGCTTTTAGCTTGGTACTACCTTGATTGCTCAGTGCGTCGCACAGCAATCTGGGTCCAAAGTCTGAACCGCCGATACCAATATTTACCACATCGGTGAACGCTTTGCCTGTTGTGCCGGTGTGTTTGCCTGAGTGAACTGCGTCAACCAGCTGGGGCATCTTGTCATACATATTAGCCAGTTCTGGGTCGCTCCCAGTTTTGCTTGCCCACTGTCTAAGGTCGGGGTAGCTGGCTTTGCGGTTTTCGGTGTTATTGACAGCGGCACCGCTGCGTTGGGCGCTGAGCTTTTCGCTGAGTTTGGCGCTGTCTGCCAGGGCTAGCAGGGCGTCGAGAATATCTTGATCTAAATGGTGTTTGGAGTAGTCCACAAACAGAGAACCCAGATCGCCGCTATAGCACTGCGCTCTATTCGGGTCATTTTGGAAGCGGGTCTTTAGCAGTGTGCTGGCTGAGGCGTCTGCCAGCTGGGTTAAAGTTTGCCATTCTGGCAGGGCTGATAAAGCGTGTGATGCATCATCCTGAGTCACGAGTTCTTCCTGTATTTCAATTCACTAGGGGGTGAGTATATTGATGCAAGAAGTTTACCGTTATTGCACTGGGCCTGTCAGGCCGCAGCGCAGGGTTCTGTGTTAATTATTTTTTATGGTCTTGAGAATGGCGTGAACTTAGCTGTTGCGCTTGAGGGCGATTTTAGTCAGCTGGCGTAGTGCGGCGGTGTAGGGCGTGTCGTCAAATTGACTCAGTGCCGTAATGGCGGCATCGGAGTAATGTAGCGCTGCATTCTCGCAGTATTCTAAGGCGCCGCTCTCATTAACGGCGGCGACGATGTCTGCCAGTTTATCGGCTGATTTCTGGCTGATGGCATTTCGGACCATGGCGGCTTGTTCGGGGCTGCCATGTTTCATTACATAAATCAGCGGTAGGGTTGGTTTGCCTTCAGCGAGGTCGTCACCGACATTCTTGCCGGTTTCTTCTGGGTTACCGTTGTAATCCAAAATGTCATCGACCAGTTGAAAGGCGATGCCCAGGTTCATGCCGTAGTCATGAAGGGCTTGTTGAGTAGCGTTGTCTTTTTTGCTGAGAATGGCTGCGCCACTGCAAGCGCCAGCAAACAGGACCGCAGTTTTGCTGCGAATAACGGCAAAATAGGTGTCTTCGTCGGTATCGGCCTCGCCAGCGCGGGTAAGCTGCAATACTTCGCCTTCGGCTACGGTATTGGTGGTTTGGGACAATAAGCCCATCAGCGGCATGTTGCCGATTTGCACCAAAATTTGGAAAGCGCGGGAGTAGAGAAAGTCACCGACCAGAACGCTGGGCGCATTTCCCCAGTTGGCGTTGGCTGTGGGGCGGCCGCGACGCAAGTCTGAGAGGTCTACAACATCGTCGTGGAGCAGGGTGGCGGTGTGGATAAACTCGATAACAGCCGCTAGTTTAACGTGATCTTCGTCGATCTTGCCGATAGCGCCAGCGCTTAGCAGGCTCAATAGCGGGCGCAGCCGCTTTCCTCCAGCGTCGACAATATAGTGGCCGATGTTCTCAACGAGGGACACATTGGAGTGGAGCTGTTGAATGATGAAGTCATTGACCGCGGAAAATTCGCTGGCCACAACTTGTCTGATCTCTTGCATGTTGTCGGCGGATTGGTCTGGCGGAGTCGGCTGGCATCGTATGAGTGCGGTTGGAAGCTGTCAAGCAAAGCCTAATAATTCTCTAGTAGACGTGGCTTGGGTATTGTGTCGGCGGGTGATTCTGCGTACAATTCGCGCCCCTAAAGCAAATCCGTGTGTGTCACTTGTGATCCCGCGGTGCCTGGACTTGTACTAAGGGCGTTCATTTGATCGGTCTTGGTCCCAACAACGATTTGCATTGCAAGCAGGCTCTTGGAGATATTGCCCATGTACGCAGTTATTGAAAGCGGTGGTAAGCAACACCGTGTGGTTGAGGGTGAAACCCTTAAACTGGAAAAGTTAGAGATTGCCACCGGCGAAAGCGTTACCTTTGATAAGGTTTTGCTGGTTAAGAACGGTGAAGAATTGAAAATAGGCGCACCATTCGTAGAGGGTGGTAAGGTAACTGCTGAGGTAGTTGCTCAAGGTCGTCACGCTAAGGTGAAAATTGTTAAGTTTCGCCGTCGTAAGCACAGCATGAAGCAGGCTGGTCATCGTCAGTGGTTCACAGAAGTGAAAATCACTGGTATCAGCGGTTAAGATTAGGAGAAACTCATGGCTCACAAGAAAGCTGGTGGTAGTACTCGTAACGGACGTGATTCCGAAAGTAAACGTCTTGGTGTTAAACGCTACGGTGGTGAAACGGTTCCTGCAGGCAGCATCATTGTTCGCCAGCGTGGTACCCGTTTCCATGCTGGTGAGAACGTAGGTTGTGGTACTGATCACACCTTGTTTGCTAAAGCCGATGGCGTAGTAAAGTTCGATGTTAAAGGCCCGAAAGGCCGCAAGTTCGTCAGCATCGTCGCTGCCTGAGCTTAACGGCATATAGCCCGCAAAGCCTCGTCAGTTGACGGGGCTTTTTTGTTTCTGTAAATAAAATACATTCACACTTAACCTTGGCAGCAAAATGAAATTTGTAGATGAGGCAGTAATCAAGGTCGCGGCAGGCCGTGGCGGTAATGGCTGCCTCAGTTTTCGTCGCGAAAAATATATTCCCAAAGGTGGCCCCGATGGCGGTGATGGCGGTGATGGCGGCAGTGTATTTCTGCGTGCCGATGAGTCGTTAAATACCCTGGTCGATTTTCGGTTTGTGCGCAGCTATAACGCCCCTTCCGGCGAGCCGGGTCGCGGTAGTGATTGCCGGGGCAAAAGTGGCGAAGATCTGATTTTGCCAGTACCGGTAGGCACCACGATTATTGATGAAGACACTGGCGAAGTACTGGGTGATCTCGTGGCGGCAGGGGACGTGATAAAGGTCGCGCAGGCGGGTTTCCATGGTTTGGGTAATGCCCGCTTCAAGTCCAGCACCAATCGTGCACCTAGGCAGTTTACCCGGGGCAGTGACGGTGAGGCGAGAACCCTCAGGCTGGAATTGAAAGTGCTGGCAGATGTCGGGCTGCTGGGTATGCCCAATGCTGGTAAGTCGACGTTTATTCGCGCCGTCTCTGCAGCAAAGCCCAAAGTGGCTGATTATCCGTTTACTACGCTGGTGCCCAACTTGGGTGTGGTGCGCGTGCAGCCTCATCGAGGTTTTGTGATTGCTGATATCCCCGGGTTGGTTGAGGGGGCGGCAGAGGGCGCGGGGCTGGGTATCCGTTTTCTTAAGCATTTAACCCGCACTCGTTTATTATTGCATTTGGTAGATATGTCGCCTTTTGATGGGAGTACACCTGCTGAGGCCGTTGCGCTGATTTCTAGAGAGTTGGATCGCTTCAGCCCCACGCTGGCAGGCCGTGATCGGTGGTTGGTTTTGAATAAAGTTGATCTGTTGCCGGAAGATGAGCGCGAGGCGCGTTGTCAGGAAGTGATAGATGAATTGGGGTGGGATGGTCCGGTATATCGCGTTTCAGCGCTGCAAAAAAATAACACCGAGGCGCTGTGCCACGATATTCTTCGTTTTGTTGAAGAGCAGGCGGAGCAATTAGCCGCCGACCCTGAGGCCGCTGAGGCTGAGGCTGCGTTGCAGGAGGCGATGCAGTCTGAAGCTCGTGAGCGAATTCAGGCGCTGAGTGATGCTAAGCGAGCGGCTCAGCGTGCAGAAAAAGATGATGACGATGATCTCGACGATGATGATGGTGATGTCGAGGTGGTTTACCAGCCCTAGGGAATTTCGGTGTCAGACAATCGTAAGGCATTACAAAAAAGTCAGCGTTTGGTGGTGAAAATTGGCTCGGCGCTGTTAACCAATGACGGTCGCGGTCTTTGTGTCGATGGCTTGGATGCTTGGGTGGCTCAGTTGGCGGCGCTTCGTGCTGCCGGTAAGGAAGTGGTGCTGGTGTCCTCTGGTGCGGTAGCGGAGGGGATGACCCGGCTGGGCTGGAAGCAGCGTCCCGAAGATCTTCACCGGCTGCAGGCTGCAGCGGCGGTGGGGCAAATGGGTTTAGTGCACGCTTACGAAACCCGGTTTAGACAATATGGCTTACAGACCGCACAGATTTTGTTGGGCCATGATGATATCTCCGCCCGAGATCGCTACCTGAATGCGCGTAACACCTTGTTAACATTGTTGGAGTTAGGCGTGGTACCGGTGGTAAATGAAAATGACACTGTGGTCACGGATGAAATTCGCTTTGGCGACAACGATACCCTTGCGGCCTTGGTGGCCAACTTAATTGATGCGGATGCGCTGCTTATTCTAACCGATCAGCAGGGGCTGTTTGCCGCTGATCCCCGACATAATCCCGCTGCTGAGCTTATTGCTGAGGCCGAGGTTGGTGATGCCAGTTTGGATGTGATGGTAGGTGGCAGTGCCGGCAGCTTGGGGCGGGGCGGAATGCTCACCAAATTGCGTGCGGCAAGATTGGCATCCCGGTCGGGCGCGAATACGGTGATTGCCGGGGGGCGCGAAAGTCGCGTAATCGAACGGGTTTTTGCTGGTGAGACCTTGGGTACGTTGCTGTTGTCTCGACAACCGCCGATTGCAGCTCGCAAAAAATGGTTGGCCGGACAGCTGCAGTTGCGAGGAACCGTCACCCTTGATGATGGCGCTATTCAAGTGCTGCGACAACAAGGTAGGAGTTTATTGCCGGTTGGTGTGATATCGGTGGCGGGCGGTTTTAGTCGCGGTGATCTGGTTTCCTGCGTGGATGCGAGGGGGTTAGAGGTCGCCCGGGGACTGGTAAATTATGATGCCGCAGAAGCAGAAAAAATCAAGCGCTTACCCAGCCATAAAATACAAGAAGTGTTGGGGTATCTTGGCGAATCTGAGTTAATCCATCGGGATAACTTGGTGTTGGTTTAAGGGTTCTTTTCCGTTAGTCCGTCGTTTGTTCGTCTTGGGTGACGGGTAAAATTAACCTGAACGTCGAGCCTTGCTCACGGCTTTCGTACTCTAGTTTTGCATTTATCACTTCAGCGCTTTTCTTCACCATATACAGGCCCAGTCCTGAGCCAAAGGAGGCGTTGGGGTGGAAGCGTTTAAACATTGTAAAAAGTTGGTGTTGGTACTTTTCGGGAATACCCAGGCCGTTGTCTTCCACTTCTATCACGATGTTGCTTTTGTGCTGAAGGGCGTGAACTTTTATATATGAGGCCTCGGTATCCGTATTTTGATATTTCACGGCATTTGAAATTAAATTTTCTAAGATTAATGTGATTCGACTTTTTTGGCTGTGTAGCGTGATGCTTGGGTCTATGGCGACTTGTATGTCTAACCGTTGAAAGTTTGGCAAATTGGCTATTTTGGCGATGGTTTCGTTAATGATGGTGTCGAGGTCAATCTCGGTTTTGTTCTCTTGCGCCGCTTTTGTTTTTGTCAGGTCGAGAATATCCCGAACCAATTTTTCGAGTTTGGATAGTGAGTTGTGCGTAAAATCAATGGCTTGTTGAGCCTGCTGTTTGTCATCTTTTTCCAGGGCGTTGGTGGCCAGTTCTAGTAAACTCAGCGAGGCGACCAGTGGCGAACGTAGGTCGTGGGAGGTGCGGTAGGCGAACTCTTCCAGTTCAGCGGTTTGTGCTTCCAGGTTTTGCGCCATGAGTTTAAATTCGTTGGCGGCTTTTGCCATGCTGCCAAGTTCATCTTGTCGCTGTTGCCCGGGTATGTCGATATTGGCTTCACCTTCAGCCAATTTGGACAGTGTTTTGGAGATGGCTTTAACCGGCGAGGCGATACCTGTTGCGATTAATATTGATGATGCTAGACCGGTGAGCACAGCGAGAACGGTAAAAAAATGAAACCGGTTTTGAGCGCGATTCATTCCATCGGTAATGTCTTGTCTGAGTGTTTGAGCGTGCTGCTCGATCAGCTGATCCAGCTCTTGAGATAGTTGATTGATTTGGGCTGTTTTTCCTGCCAGAACAACATTGATCAATTGGAGGAAAGAGCTGCGAGTGGTGACGAGTTTTTTGAGTGCGTCATCGTACTTTTTGAGAGATGTCGCCAACATGTTTAATAGTTCGGATTGATTTGCCGTTGTGGTTTTTGTTTTGGCTGTGGTCACCATTTCTTGGACGGATTTTAACCTTGCTAAGGTGTTGCCAAATAAAACAATATTGGCTGAAGTGCTAATGATTTTGCTATCGGCGTAAATTTTTGTCAGTGCTAAGGTTATCTCATTTGTGGTGTTGCTTTGCTCGAGTTGTTGTCGATTGGCAAATGAGGTGGTGAGTTTTTGCAGGATCTGATTTTGCGTGAGGTGAAGTGTTTCGATTTCACCTTGTTGGAGCTGTTTTAACGTTTTTTGCATGGCAACCGATTTCGAAAATAACTGATCATATTCCTTGTAGGCCGTTGCCATGGTTATTAGGCGCTCATGAATACGCTTGTTGTCTTTGGTGAGTGATTTTGCCAATTCAAGCTCTTTATCTAATTGCTCGTTTTGGCGAGTTATTTTGTGCAAAACGCCAGTATATCCAACATAAGAATAAACCAGTGCTAATCGTTGAAGCTCAAGAATGTCTCGATTAATAGCCATAAAACCCAGTCGCTGGGTATTAGCTTGTTGCAGCGTATTAAACTGGGCTTGAAACTGCTTAACATTGACAAAATTCAACACGCTTAAAATTGTCAGCACTACAAGCACTGGGGCGTAGCCCAAAAGTATTTGTTTTTGAATAGGAAATTTTGAGAGAAGCTTTATCATCATTCAGCCTAGGAGAGAATAAACTCATGCCAGCGAGGTAGGCTGTATTCATAGTTGTCCATTACGGTATTCCAGACCGCGACGTTGCTAAATCGGTTTTCGTAGGAGCCGCCACGGCGGAGGCTGCCCGCTTTTATTGCGATTTTTCCGTTAGTGTTAAGGAGGTCTTGCTGGGTTTTTTTGCCGGCATACCAGTAGTTCCATTCATCCTTTGAGAGTAGCGTTTTGGCGCGCTGGGGGTTAGAAATATAATAGCCTTGTCTGGCGATAAAGGCTCCGGGCCAGCCTGATAGCCACCAGTTCATATATTTATAGGCGGCGTCTTTGGCTTCGTCCTTGGCGGCAGAAGAGAGGCACATTACACCGTGCCAAGCTCGGTAGCCTTCTTTTGGGGCGGCGTAAACGACGGGAATATTCTGGCCATTTAGCGCAGTCGCTGCGGGAGAAAACATGCTCGAGATAATGGCTTTTTCGTCGGTAAAGTATTGAATTGATTCGGGCACCGAATTCCACAGTCCGCAGAAGTGGCCCTGTTGCTTGAGCGAAATCAAAATATCGAATAGTTGGTCTATTTCTTGGCGGCTCATATTGCCGATATCGTTAAATTCCATTAACCCCTGTGCGCGGGCGGCAAGGGCGGCATCGAAAATGCCAATGGTTGGGGCGTTTACCAGCGCGACTTTACCGCGATAGGCCTCGTTGAATAGCCAGCCCCAGCTTTCGCTACCGTAGGCGCTACCTTTTGGAATGTGGCGCTGATCGTAGCCAAAAGAGTCGGTGTTGTGAACATAGGGCAAAAAGCTGATTTGCTTGCTTGGGGTAGAGCTAAGCGAGCCGTTGCCTTGGACGAAAAGGAGTTTATGAGGCGCATCGCCAGCACCGATGGTGGCGTCGGGGGTGATGTAGCCCGTTTTGGTTAAGTTATTGATTTCATGCCAGTATTCCAACCGGTCAATATCTATACTTTGAATGGCATCTGCTCGCCAGAGAACATTAATGCTGTCAGACCATTGTTCGTACAAATCGAATGACTCGGGGTTGCTGGAGGCTTTTTGTAATACTTGTGAGCTACCACCCGGCTCAAAACTAATGTCGATGCCAAGGTCTTGTTGCGCTTTTAACCGCAATGTTTCTTGCAGGGTGACATGGGTGCCAAGAACGCGGAGTTTAGGGCGTTTTTTTGCGGCATGTACCCAAGGTGCGTTGACGCTGGCGGTTAAGCTCGTGGCGGCAATTGCAGAGGCTTTTAAGAAGCCGCGCCGAGTCGGTGTCCAGGCTGCTTGAGTCATACGATGGTTGCCTAATTAAAAGCGAAATAATGGCATTGGAAAAGCCTTGGTATGATCTCTTGCTTTGGTGGGTGGGGCTACTGTGGGAAGTAGCTATATGGAATCAGACGAGGTGGATGTATAGCGGGCATAAAAAAACCCGCCGAGGCGGGTTTTGCGGTGGGACTTGCCTTTTGGTGCTTAGGCAGCCATCGCTTTGATTTTTGCGTTCAAACGACTTTTATGACGGGCAGCTTTGTTCTTGTGAACAATGCCTTTGTCAGCTACACGATCCAGAACGGGAACGGCCGCAACGTACGCAGCTTTCGCCGCTTCCTGATCACCGGACTCAATCGCCGCAACTACTCTTTTCAGGTAGGTGCGAACCATGGAGCGCAGGCTGGCGTTGTGCGTGCGACTTTTTTCCGCCTGACGTGCGCGTTTCTTTGCTTGGGGGGAATTCGCCACGCTTCTTACTCCTCGAAAACTGGCACTTGAAATTTAGGGCGGGAATTATTCGCCTTTAGCGGCTGCTTGTCAAGGCTGAGGAGAGGAAAGTAGATCAATTTTGGATTTCTTGGGCTTTTGCATAAGGCTGTGATGGCCTTGATCGCTCTATTTTTCGTATTTTTTGGGGTTTACGAACTTAGGCGTTCAGCAATCACTAGGCCCCATACCGTAAAGCAAAGAAGCAGTGTGATCATAACCGCCGCTGAACCGATGTCTTTTGCTTGTCCGGAAAGGGGGTGGCGCTCGCTGCCGATGCGATCAATGGCTGCTTCAATCGCGGAATTAATAAGTTCTACAACGACCAAAAGTACAACGCTGGCGATAAGTAGCCCGGTCTGGGTGGCGCCTTGCCCCAGCCAAAAGGCCAAAGGCAGCATTATGAGGGCAAAGATGGCTTCTTGCCGAAATGCTTCTTCGTGATGCCATGCGGCTCGCAAGCCTTTGATAGAGTATTCGGTAGCAGCGGCGATGCGGGAGAAGCCTGAACGGCCGGGTTTGTTCATCATGGTAAAAATGCGTTCTCAATAATGAGCGGGCTGGCATTCAGTGTACAATGCGGCTCTTTTTTCGGATATGCCAATGCATAAGTTTATAGCGACGACATGACAATACCGAGACATCTTTTTGCCCCCCGACTCTGGCCTACTTGGCTGGGGGTTGGACTAATGTGGGTGCTAACGAGATTGCCGCGAGGGGTCTGCTATCGTATTGGCGCAGGGTTGGGCTTGGCGTTTTATTTTCTTGCCAAACGCCGGCGGCATATCTGTGACGTGAACTTGCGATTGTGTTTGCCTGATCTTGATGAGACTGAGCACCGTACTTTGCTGAAAAAAACGATGCGTGATCAAGGCATTGGTCTTATGGAAATGGTGCGAGGCTGGTTTTTAACTGTAGATAAGTTGGGCGTTGAGCTGCGCATTACGGGCGGTGAGTTAATGGAACCGGCCGATGGCAGAGGCGTGTTGGTTGTAGGCACCCATTTCACCTCGCTGGATATCTGCGGCAAACTGCTCGGCGAGCGCTACCCGGCGGATTCTTTTTACCGCAAACATAAAAATCCAGTATTGGAGTGGGTGATGAGCCGCTCGCGGGGACGCTTTGGTGAGCCGATTCACCGCCGGGATATGAAACGGGCACTGCGGCGCTTACGTGATGGGCATCGGCTGCTGTATTTGCCTGATCAGGATTATGGCCGTAAGTCCGCTGAATTTGTGGATTTTTTTGGCGTGAAGGCGGCCACTACCATTGGGACTAGCACCTTGGCTAAGGGCGGTCGGGCGAGGGTGGTATTTCCGGCGTATCGACGTTTGGACCATGGCCGGGCTTATGAAATCAATATCACTGAGCTTGAGGGCTTTCCCTCGGGGGACCCGGCGGCGGACGCCCGGCGAATTAATGCCCATTTGGAGCAGGCAATATTGAACGCGCCGGAGCAATACATTTGGGTGCATCGTCGTTTTAAAACCAGGCCTGAGGGCGAGGCGAGGGTATATTAATTGTGAAACCGTTGCGTTGCTGGATCTTTACCGAGGGGCGACTGGGCCATCTCAATCAGGTGCGTGGTTTGGCGCAGCGCTTGTCGGCCAAAACGGAGACGGCGTTTCACTATTTGGATCTTTCTCAGCAGCGATTTCGGTATTCAGGCAAACAAGGTTTGCTTGATCAGTTTGCTGCCGAGCAGTTTCCCGACTGGATTATTGGCGCGGGTAGTAACTGTCATCGGCCGATGATCTGGACCCGCTTTATTACGGGCTGTCCCAGTGTGGTGTTGAGTAGCCCCAGCTGGCCGCTGTGCTTGTTTGATGCGGCTTGCATCCCTGCCCATGATGAACCGCCACATCGCAAAAATATTCTGCTTACCCAAGGCGTATTAAACACGATGGTTCCCGTTGTCGAAGGGCGAAACCCTTCGACAGGTTTAATTTTGCTGGGGGGGATTAACAAGCACTTTGAGTGGGATGATGCGAGGATTGCGGCGCAGGTGCGTGCAGTGGTGGAGGCGTCACCGGATATCAGCTGGACTATTAGTAATTCTCCCCGTTCGCCTGCGTCATTAATGCCTTCGCTAGGCACAGTGTTAAAACATGCCCGCAACGTCGAATTACTGTCCTATGAGCAAACACACAAAGATTGGCTAAAGACTCAGCTGAGCCAGGTTGGTCGGGTTTGGGTGAGCTGTGACAGTGTGTCTATGGTGTTTGAGTGCATTACGTCTGCGACGCCCACTGGGCTTTTAAAATTGCAGCCTTTGGGGGATTCCCGCGTCACCCGTAGCATGGCTCAAGTCGAAGCTAAGGGGCTTGTTCGCGTCTGGAACGAGCGGGACAAAGGGACGATGCCCTCTGCTGACATTAAAATATGGGAAGCGGATCGTGCGGCGGATTGGCTTATCGAACAAACCCTACAAAAGAAGAGATCGTAATGGGCGCGAGGGCGGCAATGACAACGCCATTGAAAATTGTGCAGATTTTGCCTGCGTTGAACTCGGGTGGTGTCGAACGCGGCACGGTAGAGTTTGCTCGTGAGCTGGTTAAGCAGGGGCACGAATCTATTGTTATCTCGGCGGGTGGTCGAATGGTGGATGTCCTCGAACAAGAGGGCAGTCGCCATATCACCATGGCCGTGCATCGAAAGTCGCTATTGTCATTTAAACAAGTTAGACCGATGCGGGCCTTATTGGCAGAATTGGCTCCAGATGTCGTACATGTGCGGTCAAGAATTCCCGCCTGGATTGCTTGGCTGGCCTGGCGAAAAATGCCAGTGGACTCTAGACCAAAGTTGGTTAGTACCTTTCACGGTATGTACTCGGTAAGTTTTTACAGTGCCATTATGGCTAAGGCTGAGCACTGTATTGCCATCTCTCACTGTGTTGAAAAATACATGCGCGATAACTACCAGCTGAGCGATGACAAGATTACCTTGATTCCTAGGGGTCTGGACCCAGATGCATTTAATGGTTACGCCTGTACGCCTGAGTGGCAACAGCAATTGTATGGGGACTATCCCGAATTAGCGGATAAAAAAATTATTCTGATGCCGGGACGCTTATCGCGCTGGAAGGGGCAAGAGGCCTTTTTGGACATGATGGCCCAGCTGGTATCGCTCAGAAATGACTGCCACGGCGTGGTGGTAGGGGACGCCGAACCAGGTAAGCAACATTACCTTCAGGAGCTTCTGGCAATGCGCAATGAGCTAGGCTTAAATGACAACGTCACGTTTGTGGGGCACCGTAGTGACATTCCCGCTTTTTATGGTTTGGCTAGCGTGACCTGCCATATGTCCAATAAAGAAGAACCCTTTGGCCGGACGGTGCCAGAGTCTTTAGCGGTGGGAACGCCGGTGGTGGCTTATGACCGGGGTGGGGCGGCAGAGTCGTTAGTTGAGGCCTTTCCCTTAGGACTGGTCCCTGCGGATGATACTACGGCTTTCGCGGATCGGGTTGCGACGCTGCTGGACGGTAAATTTGATCTTCATCTGCCCGATGAGTACTTTCTGCTCAGTCAGGTAGCATCGACCCTTGGGGTGTATCGGCGCTTGTTGGACGAGTTGGCTTAGCAGGTATAATCCCTTGTCGAGTGCTATAGTTCGCGAGCCCAATTCTTATGAGATAGAGGCAGTCAATGAGAGTATTGCATGTTGATTACCAGCAGCTGCGTCGGTATGGCGCTACCCGTGTTAGCTGGGCACAAAAGCTGCAATTTGGTTTGATAAGAAATCATCATTTTGTTCAAGGTTTTAGTGATCGGGATGTGGCGGCTTTCGAAGCGCCCCTGGGAATTCGTGAGCTTGGTATAAATAAGGCTAATAAGCGCCTGCTGGAAATGGTCGAGGCGATGGAGCCCGATCTGGTCATTGCTGGCCATTGCGATCTGATCAGCAACACTACCTTGGGGGAAATCAAAAAGCGCAACCCCTATTGCTTTATTGCTCATTGCAACAATGATCCACTGTTTGTGCCTAGTAATGTTGAACGGATTAAATCCCGGGCCTTGGCGGTGGACGCGGTGTTTGTTTCTACGGGTCGTCGAGAGCTTAAGCCGTTTGAGGGGCTGGGAGCGCGCGTGTACCACATGCCGAACCCGGTTGATCCCTCTGTTGAGTGCTTTGATAGTTCAAAAAGAAATGACCTGCCTTACGATCTGTTGTTTTGCAGTAATAGCACTAATTTCACTAAACGATTGGAGTTAGTGGGTCGCTTGCGGGAGACTCTGCAAACCGAGCTGATATTCAAAACCTTTGGTAGTTTTGGCGAGCCTCCAGTATGGGGCAAGGACTATAATAAAGCTTTGTCAGACTCAAAAATGGGGTTGAATCTCAATCGACAGGAAGGAGGCTACTGGTACGCTTCTGCACGTATGGCGCAGCTGGCAGGTAATGGCATTTTGCAGTTTACCCATAGCGATGCTCGCTTCGATGAGTTACTGCCTGCAGAATCGGTGGTTTATTTTAATGACGAGGCCGATTTGCTAGCCAAAATCAGAGATTTTCACCGGGATGATGATAAGCGACAGCATTGGGCTTCACGTGCACGTGAGTTTTTTCATCGGGAAATTAATGCAACCTTGTTTGCACAGTACATTTTAGAAGCGAGTACCTTGCAGCCGTTTAGCCATGACTATGTGTGGGCTAGAGATATCTGGGTTGATGGGGCTATGCAATGACCCAGTCGTTGAGGCATCGACAGCCGTTTGCAGGTGGAGGCAATCGCCTTTGTTTTGTTCATCCTGAAAAATATGACCTTTGTATCAAAGTGCGTCGCCCGGATTTCACTCTGGAAGACCGACGCAGGAAAAAAGGATTTCCAAAAAACCTCAAGCCCTTATCGAGCTTTGATGACAATTTGGACGAGTTTCGCGTGATGCAAGCGCTGGAGAGATACTACCCAGACGATATTTTTAAGCACGTGAGCCGTTGCTATGGTTATGTAAATACTGATATGGGGCCCGGGCTGTGCTCCGAATTGATCCGTGATAGCGATGGTAAAATTTCTATTTCTCTAAAACAGTATTTGTGGGAGCAAGGCTATACCCAAGACTGCCAGCGAGCAGCGGATGAATTGGTTGAACACTGGCGTCAGTATAGCGTGCCGTCCCGGGACCTGATTGTGCATAACATTGTGCTTCAGAAAGATATTAGCTCTGATGGCAAAGAAACTATTCGGCGCATGGTGGTTATCGACGGCATGGGCAATGCCGGCCTGATTCCTGGTCACCGAATGCCATGGTTTATTCAGACCAAAAAAACGCAACGAAAGATTGATAATTTTCGCTGGCGCATTCAGGAGTTACTTGATGATAAGGAAGCTGGCAGAGGTAAGGGTTATCATGGGTTTTTGTTCCATTCTGGCAACGACAGCAGCAATTCAGCCTAAGATTTTAATATGGCATTGAACAGAAATATAGTATTCAGTACCCAAAACTTCCCTCCAGAGATGGGAGGAATACAAAATTACGTTCATAAACTTGCGGTTGCGTTACATCAACGAGGGGAGGACGTGACCGTATTCTGTGATGCTGCCGCCCATCCTGATGCGACGGTTTTTGATAAACAGCAGCCATTTGAAATCGTGCGTGTACCTGGGCCTAAATTTTTACGTCGTCGAATAAAGTCCTGGCGCCTAAAACGACACTTGGCGAACGTAGAAAACGCGCTTGTTATTTGCGATTCATGGAAGAGTCTCGAACTGCTGGCGTTGCCGCTGGACTTATCTGTTAGGGTGGTTTGTTTAGCGCACGGAATGGAGTTCTCCGAAGTGCCTTCGCCGCGCCGTAGTTCGAGGGTAAAGCAATCTCTGGTTAAGGCGAATCTTATTCTTGCCAATTCCACGTTTACTGCAGATCGGCTCCTGAAATATTCACCAAGCAGTCAAAAGGTGAAGATTCTTCATCCGGGGGTGGATGTTGTAGAAGAGCCTTCCCCGCAGGATGCAAAGCGGGTGGAGAGTTGGGTTGCTGGCTTTGATCCGGTGTTGACCACCGTTGGTCGAGTTGAGGCACGTAAAGGGCAGGATAAAATCATTGAGATTTTGCCCCGGTTGTTGGCGGATTATCCGCGTCTTCTCTATATTGTTGCAGGTGCAGGGCCTGGTCTGGAACAGTTAAAGCAGCGTGCTACTGACGTTGGCGTACTGGAAAAAGTACGTTTCTGTGGCAGGGTAACTGATAGCGAGCGGTCGGCAGTTCTAAATGGCAGTGATCTGTTTGTAATGCCCAGCAGGCAAGTTGGCGACTCGGTGGAAGGGTTTGGGATTGTATATCTGGAAGCGGCCATGTTTGGCTTGGCGAGTCTCGCCGGGCGTGTTGGCGGCGCCAGCGATGCCGTGGTAGAGGGCGTTACCGGCGCACTCTGCGACGGAGATCAGGCGGAAGACATCTATGGTGAAATAAAAACCTTGCTCGCAAATAGGCAAAAGCTGCGGGAGATGGGACGGCTTGCCCGTGAGCGAGCGAGCACGGCGTTTTTGTGGCCTGTTGTCGCAAGTAATCTGCTAGAACTGGTTGACGAAATGTCGCGGGGGGCGGAATCGTCACCCGATTTGGAGTCACAATGACCAACGACGCGCAAATGAACGCTGACTTTTCTGGTTTGGCTTGCTGGGTTATTAGTCTCAACTCAGAGACCCCTAACTCGACCCGTTTGCTGAACGCGTTGCGGCAACAAGGTCTAAATGCAGGCTTTTTCTCTGCGGTGGATGGCCGGCAAGCTATGCCATTATTAGAGGGTGGTGAGCGCTTTTGCCACAATTTAGCTTTGGTTCGGCATGGCAGGCAAATGACTGGCGGGGAGGTGGGGTGCTATTTGTCCCACCTTCGCGCAGTCAAAATGGCTTATCGAGAGGGCTATCAACATCTTTGCATAATTGAGGACGACGTTGTAATAGAGCCATTGTTTGGTGAGGTTGTCCGGTCTTTGCTAGACAAAAATCTAGATATGGTGCGCTTGATGTCGTTGAAAGTTCGTCGCAGAAAGGTTTTGACAACATTAGCAGGCGAACATCAGCTTGTTCGACCCGAGCGCGGAGGTTTGGGAACGCAAGCTTATCTATTGAGTCGCGCAGGAATGGAAAAATTCATCCAGCATGCAAATACTATTTATGAACCAATTGATAAAGTTTTTGACCATTTTTGGCTGTTTGATCTAAAAGTCTACGCAGTCGAGCCGCATGTTGCTTACGAGCTGTTGCAGGAAACGTCTGTTGCCAAAAGTTTAGCGTTGGGACAAGCAAAATTAGGTGTGCATTACCGTGTTGCACAGCCCTTTGTAAAACTATATTTCAGTCTGCGTAGACACCTTTATCTAAATTTACATCGGGCTGAGTTTTATCCCGCCGCGATGCCAGAGGCATCGCCGGGCAAAAGCCAGCGCCAGCGTTGGAAGAAGCGATGATGCGAATTCTCCTTACCGGCGGCGCCGGTTTTATCGGCAGCGCAGTGGTGCGCCATATTCTGGCCAACACCGATGTCAACGTGGACTGCCTGACTTATGCCGGCAATGCGGAATCGATCCCGACAGCGCTGCAGAATAGTCGCTACGTTTTTGATCGGGTGGATATCTGCAGTGCCGCTGAACTGAAACGGGTGTTTGACCAGCACCAACCCGATGCCGTGATGCACCTGGCGGCTGAGAGTCATGTGGACCGCTCCATCGATGGGCCGGATGCCTTTATTCAAACCGATCTCGTGGGCACCTATACCTTGCTGAAAGCCGCACGCGCCTATTGGCAGAACTTGAGCCAGGCGAAACAGGCCGCCTTCCGCTTTCACCATATCTCCACCGATTACGTCTTTGACGGCAGCAAAACAACGCCCTACACCGAGGATGATGAACCAAATCCCCAGAGTGTTTATGGCCTGACTAAACTCAAGGGCGAGCAGGAAATTCAAAAACGCTGGGACAAGCACGTTATTCTTCGCACGACTTGGGTATTTAGCGAGTATGGCAATAACTTTGTTAAAACCATGCTGCGCTTGGGAAAAGAACGGGACGAACTGAATGTGGTGGATGACCAGATTGGCTGCCCAACTTATGCAGGGGATATTGCCAAGGCCTGCTTGGCGATTTGCGAGGCGCACTCTAGTGACAAAGCCAAATACGGCCTTTACCACTTTGCTGGTGATGAGGCGATTAGCTGGTGCGGCTTTGCAAAAGCCATCTTTGCTGAGGCGCTCGTGCAGCAAAAACTAGATAAGGCGCCGATGGTGAGGGTTATCATATCGGCGCAGTATCCGGCCCTAGCGAAGCGGCCTAGCAATTCGGCACTGGGCAGCGGAAAATTTAAGCGGATCTTTGGTTCTGCCAGTCGTAGCTGGCGGTTAGGGTTGGCAGGGATGATGGCTTGTTAGAAAAACACTACGAATTGCTTGCTGACGAGGTGAAAGCGGAGGTGGTAGAGGAGGATATCCCAAGCGAGGTGGCATTACCTGGGTTGTCACGGGTCGCTTGAGGCCGGCGATCGAGCGAGCGCGCTTTGCTCAAAATATCGGTTTTTACTGTGTGCTGAGGCTGGTCAGCTTTTGGGGGTCGTAGCGCAGTATCACGCCAGTCTTCGCGAAACAAACCTTCTCCGACTATGTTCTCTTCTGCGAAAAAATTGCCAAGTAAGCGCATCGATACAGATTGCAGCGGCGAGTGTCGAGGTTACAATGCGCTTTCGCGTAGATCAAGTTCAGGTTGGCGCGTCACCAAGGTTCTATTTATCCCATATCTACACTGTTACGTATTGGCGTAAAGTTACCTTGGATGGCGCTTGCTTTGCCGCTGATTGTAGCGTCATAAATGCTCCGTGGTTTTTGGCTTGATGTTGCAGGGTTGATGTTCAATATGTTTGAAAAAGAAAATAAAGTTTCTATTTTAATAGCTGCTTATAATGCTGAAAAAACCATAGAACAATGCGTTCGTTCGGCAATGGCGCAAACCCATAAAAACATTGAAATCATTGTTGTGGATGACGTATCTACGGACTCTACCCTGAAAATAGCTCAGGACTTGCAAAAATTTGATGCCCGCATAGTTGTGCATCAGCGAGAGCATAACGGCGGACCCGGGGCTGCACGTAACAGTGCTTTAGAGCTGTCCACGGGGTATTGGGTTACTGTGCTGGATTCGGATGACTGGTATTTTCCAAACAGAATAGAGTTTCTGTTTGGACTGGCGAATAAAAATAAATCAGATTTGGTGTTCGATAATTTATTATGCATAAAAGATAATAAAATTGATTCAAAAAAAAATTCAGAGCCATTCATATCAAGTGAAAGTAGTGTGTTGGGCGAACTTACTTTGGAAATGTACGTAAAATCTTTTTCCCGATCTAAAACTTTGCCAAATTTGGGGTATCTCAAGCCGTTTATTAAGCGATCGATTCTTGCCAGTAATAACATTCGCTACAATACGAGGCTAAATGTTGGTGAGGATTCTCTGCTTGTTATGGAGCTCTTTGCTGCTGGTGCCAAAAATGTAATTTTCGCTGATGAGTTACTATATTGTTATCGGCGCCATGATTCATCTATTTCAAAAAATATGTCCGCTCATGATCTTGAAATGCAGGTCAGAGAGTACGGGTCATTCTTGCGATCTCGACAGCATGTCCTATCTCGAGAGGTGGCTGATAGATTGCGACGACAAATTGAATACTACGTAGAAAGCAGCCGGAAGAGGCGGTCTTGGAACAGCTTGTTGGATAATGGTTTGCGCGTGTTTATTCTGGAAACAATAGAAAAGAAAGAAATGAGGAAGTATTTTTTTAGGAGCTTATTTAAGTATTTGAAGCTGATTAGTAAGTCCAAAAATAAAGCAGTGTAGAACGAAATTTTGCATAGAGAGTCGTAACCGATTTGGCCGGAATAGGTTTCCAAAGTGCGTTCCATTATTGGCTGCGTATTTTTTTACATGATTTGATCGGTTGAGCTATGTCTTTTATTGCGTGCGGAGATTTTCTTGAGGGTGTTCAGAACTCTGTGTCAGCCTAACGAGCTGAGGGTGTTTGGTCGGTAATCTTGATCTTTATTTTCCGGAATGTAACCATATTGAAAACGACTTGATAGAAATAAATATGATCTCCGCAAAACTCCGTGTTGCAGCCTGGCCTAAAGAACAGAATCGGACTAATAATCCTTATAACTATATTCTCTACAAATCTATGTCGGCTTCGACCGAGGTGTATGAATTTGATCGCCGCAGCATGCGGATTTCCAATGAGAATATTTTGCATGTGCACTGGCCGGATAAGCTCGTGGGGGATAGGAGGCGATGGCGCATGATATGGCGTTGCTGGAAACTGCATCGCGCCATAAAAAAACTACATAAAAAGGGGGGGAAGGTTGTATGGACGGTGCACAACCTCAAGCCTCATACCTTGCGTCATCCGGAGCTTGCTAATAAATTATTTGAAAAATTCATTGATCTTGTCGACGGCTTTATATTTCTATCGAGCGAGAGTCGGCAGCTGTTTTTCAGCGCGCACCGGGAGGCAGAAAAAAAGCCGCATGCTGTAACACCTCATTTACATTATGCTGAATACTATCGATTGCGTGTCGATCAGAATATTTCACGTAACTCCATTGGCATCGCAGAAGGGCAGACTGTGCTGCTCATGTTCGGAAAGATTAGCGAGCACAAAGGGCTCAGGCATCTGATTGATGCCAAGCAGCGTTGCAAGCTAGATAATGTTCGCATCATTGTCGCCGGAGGCGCTGCTTCTGATTCGGTTACCAAGGCCGATCTGGGTGACGCACGAGCAGACCCTAGTTTCGTGGTTAGAGCAAGCCATGTGGAAACGGAGCAAGTTGCCGCTTACTTTGAAATGACGGACGGTGTAATTCTTCCCTATACCGCCATCTTAAATTCAGGCACGGCAGTGCTTGCCTTGTCGCTTAATCGTCCTGTTATCGCTCCCGATATGGGCAGTTTCCGTAGTCTTAGCAATGAGTTCGGAAGTGACTGGGTTCATCTCTACGCTCCGCCGCTTGATGCAGAGAAGCTGTCCGCTGCCTGCCAGTGGCTGCAAAACAGGCAGGGAAAAGGCGCCCTTTGCCAAGCAGAAAGCCTTAAAAGCTGCGATCCTGCAGTGGTTGCAAAGCAAACTGAAGACTTTTACCGGTTGCTACTTAAGAATAGTGGTCATTGAGACGCCTCTAGGTAAGGCACTCTTCACTTGGGTGATGTAGTGCCTGCTTCCCTTTCCCTTTGGCGTTTCTTCGGTGTTTAGGCCAACACCCCCGCAATCACCACCACATCCACAATATCTTCGGCACTACAGCCCCGTGACAAGTCCATCCACGGCTTGGCCAGCCCTTGCAGCAGTGGCCCTAATGCCTTGGCGCCGCCAATCCGCTGGGTGATTTTGTAGCCGATATTGCCGGAATCCAGGTCGGGGAAAATAAACACATTAGCGTGGCCTGCCACCGCCGAGCCGGGGGCCTTTTTCTCGCCGATGGCGGGCACAAAGGCGGCATCAAATTGCAGTTCGCCGTAGATGGCCAGCTCTGGCGCGGCCTGCTTGGCCAGCTCTAATGCCGCACGGACTTTGTCGACTCGGGGGTGTTCGGCGCTGCCTTTGGTGGAAAAGCTCAACATGGCAACTTTGGCTTCTTCGCTGGTAAGCCGCTGGTGGCTTGCAGCGCTGACAATGGCGATCTCTGCAAGGGCGGCGCTGTCGGGATCGGGGATGACGCCGCAGTCGCCGTAGGTGAGCACTCTGCCGTCGGTGAGCTCCATCAGGAAGAAGCTGGACACTTGTTTTGCCCCGGGGACGAGGCCGAGACCTTGAATGCCGGCGACGCCGCCGGCGGCAAAACCGAGTTTGATCAGTACCGCCGCTAGCAGGACGGGGTTTCTTAGTTGTTCGGTGGCTTTCTCGGTGGTCATGCCCTTGGCCGCCCGTGCTTTGGTGAAGGCGGCGATGGCTTTGGCCGTCCATTCTTCAGCGTCGCTGCGCCGGCTGAAGACCTCGACGCCTGCGGGCGCTTCCTGGCCTTCAGGCAGCTCGATCAGTATCGGCTGGGCTAGAGCGCTGGCGGCGGCGATGACACGCTCGTCGTAGTGCTCGGGCAAAAGGATGCGGCGGGGCTGGTTGCTGGCGCTTTGGCGCAGGGTGTCGAGGATGCTGGTCATGCTGTGATGTCTCTCGGGTTGTCGTGCGGAGATGGTGGGGGATTCAGCAGTCTCTTCCCCTCTCACCCCAGCTCTCTCTCCGCTGGGGAGAGAGGGCAAAGGTGCTGTACTTTGTTGGGAATAAAAATTGTTACCACTCGCCCAGGTTTTGGTTTGGTGGACAGCTGGGAACAACGCACTAATGAGCTGATGGAGTGCCTGGCCTATTTTCAGGAGCTGTATAACGAGCGCAAGAAGCTGCCGCCTAAAACGGATCTGATTTCTATGTTGGCCCACTCCCCAGAAATGGGTGAGCTCAGCGGCACGGACTTTATCGGGATTCTGGTGCTGTTGCTGGTGGGTGGCAACGATACCACCCGCAATTCCATGTCGGGCAGTATTCTGGCGGCCCATCTGCACCCGCAAGAAATCGACAAAGTGAAGGCTAACCGGGCGCTGATCAGCAGTATGGTGCCGGAGATTGTGCGCTGGCAGACCCCTATTGCCCATATGCGTCGCACCGCTATCGAGGACGTGGAGTTTCGCGGTCAGCTGATTCGTAAAGGTGACAAGGTCGCCATGTGGTATCTGTCGGGCAACCGGGATGAGGAAGTGATTGACCGGCCGATGGATTTTATTGTTGACCGTCCCCGGGCCCGCCACCACCTGTCCTTTGGTTTTGGCATTCATCGCTGTTTGGGCAACCGTCTGGCGGAAATGCAACTGCGTATTCTGTGGGAAGAATTCCTCAATCGTTTCTCGGGTGTTGACGTAGTGGGTGATGTCAAGCGTGTGCCTTCCAACCTTGTGCACGGTTACGACGAGTTGCCTGTACAGTTGCGCCGCTGATCGGCCGTTTTTTTCACTATTTGTTTGGAGTTTTTTGTTATGCCAAAAGTAACTTACATTACGGCCATTGGTGAGGCGCGGGACGTTGACGTGCCGGTAGGTACCTCCTGTATGGAAGGGGCGGTGCAAAACCTCGTGCCGGGTATTGACGGTGACTGCGGTGGTGCTGCGGCCTGCGGTACCTGCCATGTTTATGTGGATCAGGAGTGGGCGGAAAAGGCTGGTCGCCCCGAGGACGATCTTGAAGTGCAGATGCTGGAGTTGACCGATGATGTGTCACCGACCAGTCGTCTGGCCTGTCAGATCGTGGTGACCGAAGAACTGGATGGACTGATCCTGAGAATGCCAGAAGGGCAGCATTAAACATGGCGACCAGCGCGGATTACATCATCGTCGGCGGCGGCTCAGCAGGCTGTGTGTTGGCCAATCGTCTCAGCGCCGACCCGGCAGTGAAGGTTGTTTTGCTGGAGGTCGGGCCCGCTGACAAAAATTTATTATACCGTATGCCCGCCGGGTTTTTCCCGCTGATGCAGGCTGGCAAGGGTAACTGGAATTTTGAAACCGTACCCCAAACCGCGATGGGTGACCGACGGCTGTATTTTCCCCGGGGCAAGGTCCTGGGGGGCAGCAGTGCCATCAACGGCATGGTGGTATCCCGGGGCAATGCCGGTGACTATGATCGCTGGGCTGCCAAGGGCAACGCCGGTTGGTCCTGGCAGGAGGTCTTGCCGTATTTTAAAAAGCTCGAAGCCGATCCGGCAGGCGACCCCGCCGTTCGTGGCCGCAGTGGCCCCATCGGTGTCAGCCGGGTACCTCTTGAGTCGATGAACCCTACCTCGAAGGCCTGGCTGGAGGGCGGCCAGCAAGCCGGTCACCCCTTCAACCCGGATATGAACGCGGGCGACCCCCTGGGCATGGCCCAAATGCAGGGCAATTACGCTGACGGTATTCGCCACAGCGCCTCGGCCCGCTATCTGGACCCCGTGCGCCCCCGACCCAATTTGCAGATTATCACCGAAGCCCTGGCCAGCAAGGTGATGATTGAGCAGGGCAGGGCCACCGGCGTTGAGTACCTGCACAAGGGGAAGCGACGGGAAATTCACGCCCAGCGGGAGGTGCTGCTGGCAGGCGGCGTGGTCAACTCGCCCCAGTTGTTGATGCTGTCCGGGATAGGTGATGCCGACGAGCTTGCAGCCCACGGCATTACCCTGCGCCAGGCCCTCCCAGGGGTGGGGAAAAACCTGCAGGATCACCTGGCCGTGGCGGTGAAGCAGCGTATTACCCAGCCCCATTCCATGCTCAAAGATTTGAAGTGGTATCGCATGGCCTGGACCGGCCTGCAATATCTTGTTGGCAAGTCTGGCCCCGCTGCGGTGAGTGCTCTGGAGGCCTGGGCGCATTTGAAAACCCGCCCCGACCTCGACTACCCCGACCTGCAAATTTATTCGGTGCCACTCATGCATAACGACCATGGCCGGGACATTATCCAGGAGGAGGGCTGCATGGCCGTGATGAACGGTTCCCGGCCCCGCAGTAGCGGCACCGTCAAGCTGGCCTCTGCCAACCCGGCTGAGGCGCCGCTGATTGACCCCCAATATCTCACCGACCCCGACGATCTGCGGGTACTGCGGGACGGCATTCGGATGGTGCGGGAAATTTTTGCCCAGGCCGCCTATGATGACTTTCGTGGGGACGAATATGCGCCGGGGGCGGCGGTGCAGAGTGACGCTGAACTGGATACGTATATTCGTGAAAACGCCAATACCCTCTATCATCCGGTGGGCACCTGCAAAATGGGCGTGGATGAGATGGCGGTGGTCGACCCCCAGCTCAAGGTTCGGGGCATCGACGGCCTGCGGGTGGTGGATGCCTCTATCATGCCCGATGTGGTCAGCGGCAATACCAACTTCCCCGCCATGATGATTGGGGAAAAAGCCGCCGACATGATCTTACAGTCGGCGGGAAACCGGTAAGCAAGGGGGCAGACAATGCAAGACATGGGTGTCCAGGGTGAATCCTGCCCGTTTAGCTTCAACTTTGACCCAAACACTTTCAGGGTGGGCGACGTGGTGAGCTACCGGGTTCCAGATCGCTTCGACGACTTTCCCTTTGTGGGGATTTTAAAGGAAGTCCACCCGGATCATGTGGTGATTTCCCCTAACGATCCCACTGCGCCGGATATCTGTTATCGGGCATCCCGGGAGAGCCGACCGGTGGTAGCCGCCGGTGATATTTTCAGCCGGAAGGGCGAGATTAGTGCAATTACTGAGCAGCACCGTTGATCCAGTATTGAGTAAGAACGATCGGGACGACGTTTGTCGTTTACAAAGACTAAACAGCTTTAGGCTAAGTGCATACCCAGGTGGCGTGAATGCCAGCGGTGGGCATACCTACAAAACGAATGACGAGTATCACTGCCATCGTGATGTGTTCGGTTTTGTTGACCAGAACAAGCTTCTTCAGGAGTCCCTCTGAAAATTACCGAATTAATCAGAGGTGCCCTAAGGAATGTTTTAGATAACAGGAAAAAATTGAGGGTCGATGTTTATCCACTTTTTTAAAAGTTAATATTGAGCTTCAGGTACATAGACAATTAAGCCATCCATGTCATCCGTGATTGTGATTTGGCAACTTAATCGACTGTTTTCTTTAGGTTCTAAAGTGCACTCAAGCATTTCTTGCTCAATTTCATCAGGCTTGCCAGTTTTACTGAGCCAGTTTTCGTCGATATAGCAATGACAGGTAGCGCAGCTGCATGAACCACCGCATTCGCCGAGGATTTCATCGATACCATTGTCAAGCGAGGCCTGCATAAGATTGCTACCGGTTTCGGCATTGACTTCGCGGATTTCGTTATTAGTGTTTATGAATTTTATTAATGGCATGAAATGGCGCGCCCGTTTTCTAATCGTTAAATATTAAACAGTTTGTGTACATTCACTCTGCAGGAGGTAAGTCGTAAAAACCTGCTTGCCACTTTCTGAGCATGGTAAAGGCTTTAACGTCTTGTTTGGCAAGCATTGGGCGGGCGACATATTTTTGATTACGCCAAACCAGTAAGTCTTCGTCTACCGTTGTAAGAATTTCGTTTTTAATCCGCTCTTGAATAGCTGCGGGCATGTCGCCTTCGTCGCCGTCTTTGCGTTCCCACCATATAGTGTTGAAAAGCTCCGAAGTTTCATCATCAATTGGGGTGGCAGAGAAAAGAACGCGGTAGTTGTAGGCGCCTTTAAAGACGTTAAAAGAGCAGCCGACACCAGTGGTGCGGGTATCGAAGGTCATTTCAACCTTGTTGGTGCGTACCGATTTAAAGCCGAACAGCGTACGAAATACTGAGTTGTCGTCACGGATGTCCATCTCTAAAAGCATCGGATCCAGTGGTGAGTCGTGCACATAGCGAAAATGCATGGAATCAACGCTGTTCTCAAAGGTAATTTGTGGGTGAACTGGTTCATTGGGCCAGCGCCGAGTTCCGTGGGGAAATATTGGGTAAAATTCTGATTCGTCACGGTCAGAAAATTCACGGAAACTATCAAACATATGGGGCAAGCCCCAACGGGGGGCCGAGTCGGTGGGATCGTGCCACATGAATATACAGCCGTGTTGTTCGGTGACGTGCCACGTTTTTATGCGCTTGTTAATAGTGTTTTCTTGATAGGGGATTTCAACATTTTTGCCTTCGCCGCTCCAAACCCAGCCGTGATAGGGGCAGGTGACGCAATTGCCTTTAACCTTTCCGCCATGACCAAGGTGGGCCCCCATGTGGTGACAATGGGCATTCATGAGTCGCAAAACGCCGTCTTCGCCACGAAAAGCAACGAGGTCTTCTCCAAAGTAACGCAGCGCCTTAACCTCGCCTGTAGGAATTTCATCACTCCAGCCAATTTGGAACCAGCCAACCGGCTTCATTGAAAAGGGCAATTCTTTCAGATTCATGGGGGCTCCGGGTCGTGTTCGCTTGTATCGAAAGCTATTAATATTTGTTGATAACTAATATACCATCAGTTATTTTTATGGGCAAGTTATCTGCTTGCATGAATTCTTCTGGTTAGTGGTCTATGGGCATATTTTTGCCTATAAATGGCATTTAGTGGTGCTTACCGGTTGGTGTGTCACTATATTTTGGCTGAATTCAGAGTTTTATGTGAAAATAAGGTAATATTTAAATTTCGGATAGTTTGTTTTTAAGGTATTGAACGCATGCGTACGGTTATCACGACTAACAATCATGGCCAGTCACTTGGCCGCAAGGGAATGCAGACACGGACGCGCCTTATGGACGCTGCCCGCAAGCTATTGAAATCTGGCTCTCTGGTTGAGCTGACAGCTGTTTCTATTGCCAAGAAAGCCAAGTCATCGTCAGCAACCTTCTATCTTTACTTTTCGGATGTGCGTGACATTTTGCTTGCGCTTACCGAAGAAGCAGAATCGGATATGCAGGCTGTGCATGGCATATTGGATGAACCTTGGGACCCCAAAGTACTGGATGTCGATCATTCCCGTCGAGTGGTGCAGGCCTTTGTGTCGGTGTGGGATAAGCATCGGGAGGTGCTACGTTACAGAAACCTTGAGGCAGATCGGGGTGATCCAGTATTTGAAAATATACGCTTGAGAACATCGGTTAGGATCGTGAATCGCTTTGCAGAACATATTTTGGCTTCTTATCAAGAAGGTAGCGGTGGCGATAAGAAAACAGCTCAGGCCGACGCCTCAGTATTAGTCGCTGCTATGGAGCGCTTGGCGGCAACTGACCCTAAAACGGTAGAGCAAGGTGTGGGTGCGCAAGCAATGTGGGATGCCATGACGCGAGTTATTGCCCAGACATTGAGTTTCCCGGCGTCACCAGCTGAATTTGACCAGCCTCGCTGAGCCCATTTAAAAAATAGTTGATTTTGGATTTGATGATCAGTTTTACAATGAGTTTAGCTTTGTTGTGATACAAATACTTAACGTGCCGGGTCAACGCCCGGCACGTTTGGTTTTAGCGCTTATTTAATTTAAATCCTGCTTTTTCTCTGTCCCAGGTGTTTGCTGTTACACCCTCATCGCGTAGTTTGTATTTAAGTATACGGCCCACGGGGCTGCGGGGCATCTCGGCACTGCTGCGGAACTCGAAGTAGCGCGGCACCGCAAAATAGGGCAGCTGTTCAGCTGACCAGGCGCACAATTCTTCTTCGCTGAGATTGCTGCCTTCTTTCACGGTAAGCGTGACTTTAAGGTCGTCTTCGGTCAGCTCCGATAAGACCGCATGGGCTGCAACGTCTTCGATATCAGGGTGGCGGCGGAAGGCTGATTCCACTTCGAAGCTGGAAATATTCTCGCCACGGCGACGCAGATAATCTTTCTTGCGATCGACAAAATAGAAGTAGCCATTTTCATCAAATTTGCCGATGTCGCCAGTGTGGAACCACATGTCCTTCATCACCTTTAAGGTGTCTTCAGGGCGTTTCCAGTAGCCTTGAAACATCACATTGGGGCGTAGTGGGCGCACAATCACTTCACCAGATTCTCCCTCGGGCACTTCAATGCCATTGTCATCAATGATACGAACATCAAAGCTGTCGTTGCGCATGCCTGAACAGTCTCCAGGCACTTTAATGCCCAGTGGCACCGAGGTAACTAGTGAGCATTCGGTGAGACCAAAGCCAGGGCAGGCAGTATGTTTTGCGCCAAAGCGTTGTTTCCAGGCTTGTTGCAATTTGTCAGGGAAGGGGGCGCCGCCAACGATAGAGATTTGCCCAAAGCAGCGTTTTTCTGCTTCGTTCTCGGGGGCGCCAAGCAGCATGGGAAACATGGAGCCAAGCAGAGTGGTGTAATTGGCGCCGGTACGCTCAATTTCGGGCCAGAAGTTAGAAACGGAAAAACGCGGATAAATGGCGATACGGCCACCGTGCATCAATTCGCAAATGACGTTGCTTACTGCATTGAAGTGAAACAGTGGTAAGGCAGTCCAGCTTACTGTGTCGGCACTGCGCCCGGTACCTTCACATACGATGCGGGCCAGGTTGCAGGCGTAATTATGGCTCACCATGCAACCCTTTGAAGGGCCGGTGGTACCGCCGGTGTAAATGAGCATGGCTAAATCTGATGGTGCTACCTCGACTTGTGGGTCGCTGCAATCATCAGCCAGTAGTTGCTCCCAGCTCATGACTTGGCCAGTAAAGCTAGCGGCGGGCGCTTCGCCTCGATGCACCAGGGTTTTAACGCTGGGCAATTCTGTGGCAATGGCCATAACACGGTCGGCATAATCGCTCTCGGCAATAACAACGCTCGCATCGCTGTCGCCAAGTTGATGCCGCAAAAATTCACCTTTATAGGCGGTGTTAATGGGCACCGAGATGGCGCCAAGTTTGTTGATGGCTAGCCAGATAAAGACAGCATCTTCGCTATTGTCCAGTAGGGTGGCAACGGTTTGCCCCTTTTCAATCCCCAGTGCTTTCAAACCATTGGCTAGTCGGCAGGCTTGTTTGTCGAGATCGGAGACACTGAATTTCTTACCCAAAAAATCTAAAAACTCTCTCTCAGGGTTGGCTTCAAGCGCCCGCTGAAGCACGGCGTTAATCGTATCCTGCTGCTCACTTCCCCATCGTGTGATTGACGTTTCATTTGTCATTGTCTGGCTTCCCGCAGTTGACGTTGTTATTGAACACGCATAAACTAACACATAGTCATTTATTGGTGCAAATATCACGGTGCTTGTTTGGGTTTGTTAATAAATTAATATCAGCCTAACTGAATAGAAAACAGTAGTTGAGTATTGAAATTATGATTTATTACGACTCTAGCTCCAGTTTTTTCGCGGTTTTGGCGACATAAAGTTGCTAAATTTAGTTTAAAAAGCAAGGCGTTAAATAGCGGTTTTGCTCGGTGTGGAGAGGGTCCCATGGCTGAAATTCGTCCCGATATTGAATACCTCAATTTTCTGAATGAGGGTAAGTTTTGTATTCAGCGTAGCAGCGGTAGTGGCAAATACGTGTTTTACCCCCGAACGATTGCTCCCGGCAGCGGCCTTGATGATCTGGAGTGGGTCGAAGCGGATGGTCGCGGCATTGTCTATTCAACAACGACTGTTCGCGCTCGTCCACCCAAGAGTGATTACAACGTGAGTTTGATTGAGCTGCGGGAAGGGCCCCGGATGATGAGCCGGGTTGAGGGTATTGCGCCAGAAGACATCTGTATCGGCATGACGGTAAAGGCACGCATTTTAAGCGAAGGTGATGAGCCGCCTTATATCGTATTTGATCCGGCCTGAGCCGGTTGGCAATTTATAAGGTGCGCCAGCGGGCACACATAATCTATGTATGAGTAATGGAGACGAACATGAATAACCCAATGTCGATGGAAGGCCGCGTCATTATGGTCACAGGTGCAGGTCAGGGAATCGGCCTGGCATTAAGCCGTCAGCTGCTGGACCTGGGTGCCAAGGTGGTTGGTGTGGATATGAATGCCGACACTTTAAACACGGTGGCCAGCGACTTGGGGGAGGGGTTTCTTCCTCTGCCGGGCAGTGTTACCGATGTAAATTTTGCGGCAGAAGCCGTAGCCCGCAGTGTTGACCATTTTGGCGCTTTGGATGGGCTGATCAATAATGCCGGGATCACTCGTCCAGCGATGATCAATAAAATGTCGATTGATGAATGGCAGTCGGTTATTGACGTGAACTTGAGTGGTTCTGTGTATTTTATGCAGGCGGTCGGTCGGCATATGTTGGCAGAAGCGAAAGCGGGAAATAAAGCCCCCGGTGCTATCGTCAATATCGCTTCTGATGCAGGTCGTCGTGGCAGCATGGGGCAAATCAACTATGCCTCTGCTAAAGCGGGTATCTTTGGCGCAACCATGACCGCGGCGCGGGAATGGGCCAAATTTGGTATTCGCTGCAATGCGGTGTGCTTCGGTGTGGTTGCTACGGCAATGACTGAAACCGTGCGTAACGATGAGCGTTTTGCCGACAATTATTTGGCTCAAATCCCCTTGGGTCGTTGGTCCTCACCAGAAGAAGTAGCCAAGCCGGTATGCTTTTTATTGTCTGATGCGGCTTCTTATATTACCGGTCAAATTTTGTCCGTTAATGGTGGTTACACCATTGCAATGTAAGGTGAGTGAGATGCAGGAAATGGACGAGTTTATCGCCATGTTGCGCGATAGTGCTGAGGGTTTTTTGGCTGATTTTCAAGCTTCCCCCAACGCCAAAACTGAAATCGCAGTGCCGCGCCCCCTTGATCGTGAGCTGTGGGCGGTAATGGCTGAGTTGGGTTGGCTGGGCTTGCTGCTACCCGAGTCGCAGGGTGGTTTGGCGTTGCCGCTTGCCGCTGCAGCGGAATTGGCAGAAGTGATGGGGCGCTATCGTTTCCCTGTGCCGTATATCGAAGCGGCGATTATGCCTGGGCAGATATTGTCGGTTGCGGGCAATGACCGTCTGGCAGCAGAGCTGGCCAGCGGTGATCAGCTGTTTTGTTTGGCATGGCAGGATCGTCCTGGCAGTGATAACGCTTTTGGTATGTGTACGCTCAGTGAGGGGGGGGTTAGCGGCAGTAAAAGTTTTGTTGCGGCGGTAGAGCCGGGCAGTCAAATATTGGTCTCGGTTAACACTCAAGACGGTCCCGGAATTGTTCTGGTCGACAGCGATGCTGCGGGTATTGCAGTGCAGCGTAGTGCGACCGCCTCGGGGAGTTTCTGCCAGTTAAGTTTTGACAAGGTGACTTGCACGCCGCTACTGACTGGCCTATTGGCAGAGCAGGCTTTGGCATCTGCCTTGACGGCAGGACGCTTATTGGCCAGTGCTTTTCTCACCGGTTTGTCCCGGGCTTGTTTGCGCGACACTGTGGACTATTTGAATCAACGTCAGCAATTCGGTCGCAAACTGTCGAGTTTTCAGAGCGTGTCCCATCGCTGTGTAGACATGCACATTCATATTGAATTGGCCGAAGCCGTATGGCGGGTCGCTGCAGAGTCAGAGGATCTGGCAACGTTGAGCGCAGCCAAAGCTCGGGCCAGCGATGTGGCTCAGAATGTGGGACGTCAGGCTGTGCAGCTGCACGGTGCTATGGGCTTTACCGAAGAGTGCGCGGTGGGTGAATACCTGCGCCTGGCCTTGCAGTATGGCAATTGGCTTGGCAGTGCCAAAACCCTGCGTCGGACTTTTCAATCTACCCGCAAAGGGGAGGCGCTGGCATGAGCGACTTAAGTACAAATGAAGCCACAATAAATCGCGATGACATGAGCGATGAAGATTTTCGGGCAGAATTCCGCGCCTTTTTGGCGACATATTATCCCGCTGAGCTGAAACAGGATTTCCATCGTCCCTTCCGTCGGTTGCGAGGTGACCCCGCCAATGACTGGCAGCGCACCTTGCAGAAACACGGCTGGCGGGCACCGGCATGGCCCCGTGAGAGTGGTGGCATGGGGTTGTCATTTCGCAAGCAGCTCATTTACCACGAAGAGCTGGAGCATGCGGGAGTGGCGCGCATTATCGATCTGGGTGAAACCCAGCTTGGTCCCACCATTATTAAAATGGGTAGCCCAGAGCAATGCGAGCATTACCTGCCTCGTATTCTCAATTGCGAACATGTGTGGTGCCAGGGTTATTCCGAACCCAATGCCGGTTCAGATCTAGCGAGTCTGCGCACCAGCGCGGTACTGGATGGTGATGACTTTGTGGTGAATGGCCAAAAAATCTGGACCACTCACGCCAATGATTCCACGCATATTTTTACGCTGGTACGCACCGGAAAATATGAAAAGAAACAGCAGGGCATCAGCTTTTTGCTGATCGATCTTGACGCCCCTGGCATCTCGATTCGCCCCATTATTAATTTGGCGGGTGAAGATGAGTTCTGCGAAGTGTTTTTCGAAAATGTGCGGGTACCCAAAGCGAATCTGGTAGGCGAGTTGGATCAAGGTTGGGCGGTTGCCAAAGCACTACTCGGTTACGAGCGAGTGTGGATTGGCAGCCCTGCGCTGGCGGGTAAGGCGCTTGCCCTCGGCGAGCATCTTGTTGAGCAATTGGGGCTGGAAGATGACCGCGGGGTAATGGACGAGTTAGCGCAACTACAAGCGGATCTCCACGACTATCGCCTGCTTTACTCTCGTATTTGCGACGCCATTGCCGACAGTGGCAAAGCGCCGGGACCAGAAGTGTCGATGCTCAAAGTGTATGCCTCGGAATTACTGCATCGTTTGACGGAATTTAATGTGGAGATCAGCGGCGAGTACGGCGCGGTGGTTGGCGATGTCACGGTGCAAAATTCCGCCACCGAAACCGATTTGTACTGGCAGCTGATGATGGCGCGTCCGGTTACGATTTTTGCCGGTGCCAATGAAATACAGCGGGATATTCTCGCTAAAACTGTTCTGGGCCTGCAGGCCTGATCTGTATGCCGATCAGGTGATCGGCAGCAAAGGAGTATGACTATGTTTAGTACAGGCGCACTTTCTAATACCGGCGCACTTGGCGGTATCCGCGTGCTTGATATGACTCGGGTTGTTGCTGGTCCTTATGCAGGGCAAATATTGGGTGATCTTGGCGCCGAAGTCGTCAAAATCGAGCGCAAGGGTGAGGGGGATGATTGCCGCCGGGTTGGCCCTCCATGGATGGACAGTGAGCTTGGTCGTCAAGGCCAGGACTCGACCTACTATCAATCAGTGAATCGCAACAAAAGCTCAATTTCGGTGGATTTTGCCACTGAGGCTGGTGCCGATTTAATCCGTCAACTAGCCGCTAACGCGGATGTACTGGTAGAGAATTATCGCAGCGGCACTCTGGCTCGTTACGGTCTGGGTTATGAAGATCTTAAAGCCATCAACCCCAAATTGATTTACTGCTCTGTTACTGGTTTTGGACAGACCGGGCCCTATGCAGGGCGGTCGGGCTACGACTATCTGGTTCAAGCTATGGCGGGACTGATGTCGGTAACCGGTCATCACGATGGCGTTCCGGGTGATGGGCCAATGCGAGTCGGCGTGCCAATTGCGGATATTTGTGCCGGTTTATATGCTGCGATTTCAGTGTTGGCGGCGCTAAATTACCGCAACGTCAGTGGTGAGGGTCAATATATTGATGTATCGCTATTCGACTCTCAATTATCTGCCATGCTTAATACGTTCTCGGGCTGGTTCAATGGTGGCACCGCCTTGGGACGCACCGGTAATGATCACCCCAGCGCGGCACCCTACGGCGTGTTCAAAGTGGATGATGGGTATATTTTGATTGCGACCTTTAACGACCGCGAGTTTGTTCGTTTGGCTGGTGTGTTAGGTCATGCCGAATGGGGCAGTGATCCTCGCTTTTGCAGTATGGGTGCACGGGTAGCCAATCGGGAAGAGTTGAAAGCCCTTGTTACTGAAGCTTTAAAAGGTAAAACCAAAGTCGAGTGGGTCGAGATTCTTAACGCGGGTACTGTTTCCTGTGGCGGCATTAATGAAATGGCCGATATTGAAAAAGACCCGCAGGTGCTGGCGCGGG
The DNA here is from genome assembly GCF_001010805.1 of Spongiibacter sp. IMCC21906. Classification (NCBI taxonomy): domain Bacteria; kingdom Pseudomonadati; phylum Pseudomonadota; class Gammaproteobacteria; order Cellvibrionales; family Spongiibacteraceae; genus Spongiibacter; species Spongiibacter sp. IMCC21906. Next base: position 1,031,452 of record NZ_CP011477.1, read on the forward strand.
AATTAATTATCAACCAAGAGCACCCCACCAATGGCACTATTCGCAGCGCGGCAAGTCCCATGCGTTTTTCGGCATCGCCAGTCACCTATCGCCAAGCACCACCGTTACTGGGCGAACATAACGAACAGGTTCTGTCTTCTTGGCTGGGTTTTAATGATGAGCAAATCTCGGCCTTGCAAGAGCAGGGGGCTATATGAGCGCGGCATACCGCTTTACGCCTTATGAATTGCCGCCAGAAACAGTCGCCCTGCGCGCTGAGGTTAGAACCTTTGTACAAGAGGAAGCGAAACACTGGGATGGCTGGCAAATAGGTCACTCCTGGACCGGCTTCGATCGTGAGTTGAGTCGCAAGCTCGGTGAGCGTGGCTGGATTGGTATGACCTGGCCCAAGCAATACGGCGGTCACGAGCGCAGCGCCATGGAACGCTATGTGGTATTGGAAGAGCTGCTCGCAGCAGGCGCTCCAGTGGGCGCTCACTGGGTGGCAGACCGCCAGAGCGGGCCATTGATTTTGCGCTTGGGTAGTGAGGCGCAAAAGACTAAATACCTGCCAGCAATTTGTCGCGGCGAAGCGGCGTTTTGTATCGGCTTGTCAGAACCAGATGCCGGTTCTGATTTGGCCTCCTTGCGATCAAAAGCCGAGCGCGTTGACGGCGGTTGGCTTTTGAATGGTCGTAAAGTTTGGACGACCTACGCCCAAGACTGCGATGTGATGATCGGTTTATTCCGCACTGGATTTTCTGAGGAGCACGGCAAGCACAGAGGCTTGTCGCAGTTTCTTATCGATTTAAAAACACCGGGCATTGAAATTAATCCGATCAAAGATTTGACCGGCGAATCCCATTTTAATGAGATTGTTTTCGATAATGTCATGCTCGCCGAAGACGCTTTGATGGGCGTAGAAAACGGCGGCTGGGCGCAAGCCAATGCCGAGCTGGCCTTTGAACGCAGTGGTCCGGATCGGTATTTAAGTTCTTTTCCGCTATTGCCCATGGCGCTAGCCAAACTCGGTGAGTCCGTTAACGATCCGTCTATCGCTAGGGATATTGGCGCGATGGTGGCGGAGTTAACTGTGCTGCGGCAAATGTCTTTGTCGATTCAGAATCAGTTGGAAAATGGCGAAACACCACTGCAAGAAGCGGCGATTACCAAACTATTGGGCACGGGATTGGAGCAGCGTATGCCGGGTTTAATTGCCGATATTGTTGAAGCGCAACCGCTTCGCCGTGCTGGCGATACCTTGTCTGAGGCGCTGGCCTACTTAATTCAGGTTGAGCCAAGCTTTTCCCTGCGCGGTGGCACCAATGAAATTATGAAAATGATTATTGCGCGTGGCATGGGCCTTTAATTCGCTAGTTTAAAGAACAGGAAAAGTGCTGTTATGAGTGAAATGAATATTGGCGAATTATTGGCTGATCAGCTAGAAAAGTTGCTATCGGCTCAGGTCAATGCTGATCGCCTTGCCGAATTAGAGGCAGGTGGGACAAGCCCGGGTTTATGGAAAGCTATTGAAGAAATGGGCGTGGCCGATGTTATGTGCATCGGTAAAGACGATGCTGGTTTGGGTTGGCAAGATTGTGCTGAGCTGTTTCGGGTGCTAGGTCGTCATGCCGCGCCGTTGCCGTTGGCTGAAACTCTGTTTGGTCGTCGTTTATTAAGCCAGGCTAGTTTGGTGATACCGGAAGGGCCGTTAGCTGTGATTGACCCCAGTGCCAATGCGAATATTCAGCTTGATGCCGCGGGTTGCTTGCAAGGCGAAGCCTCAATGGTGAGCTGGGCCAGTTGGGCGACGCAACTGCTTGGCGTTGCCCATCGTGGCGAAGAGGCTTTTTTGTTTAGCGTTGGCGGCAATGATGTGGCGGCGCGTATATCGCCTTGCGATACCCTGGAGCGGGTGCCGACCTCAGCCATTGATTTTAGCGGTATAACTCCCCTCGCCGTCGTGCCGATTAACGATGCTTTGCTTGTTCGTAGTGGTCTGGCCGTAATGCGCGCCCTTATGATCAGTGGCGGCTGCGATAAGGTAGTGGAATTGGCCGTGGACTATGCCAATACCCGCAAGCAGTTTGGTAAGCCCATTGGCAAATTTCAGGCTCTGCAGCACCAGTTGGCAGAAGCCAGCTGTCGCGCCGCCACAGCAGAAATGGCAGCAAAGTATGCCTGTAGAGAGCTGGATGGTAGTCAGCTTTTAGAAGGGGCCTCGATCGCGAAGTACACCGCCAGTGTTGCCGCCAAGGACGTAAGCCGTATTGCCCATCAGGTATTTGGTGCCATTGGCATTACCGACGAGCACGAGCTGCACTATTTTACTCGCCGGTTGTGGCAGTGGCGAGCAGAGGCAGGCAATGAGCGCTACTGGTCTCAGCAATTGGGTAATCAGGTATTGGCAGCGGGCTCTGAGCAGTTGTGGGCCTCGCTGACTGCTTGATCCTGTTGGATGAAAATGCAAATAAATAAAACAGCGTAGCGCTTACGAATTGCCAGCGGCTCGCGCATGTGATAATTTAAAAGCTAACACATAGTTAGTTGTTGGTCGGTTTTAATCCCCGTCTGACACCTGCGGAGAGAGTCATGGAATATAACGATATTACTTACGAGAAAACCGGCGCAGTGTTGCGGGTTTGTCACAACCGCCCGGACAAAGGAAATGCCCAATCAACACGCTTGCTGGCTGAGCTGGATGATGCTCTGGCCCGTGCCAAGGCAGATAGCGAAGTGCATGTGGTGATTATTGGCGGTCAGGGAAAACATTTCTCGGCGGGTCACGATTTGGCCGACGGCATGAAGCTGCGGGGTGATTACACCGTAGAGCAACACTGGCACTGGGAGCAGGAACATTTTCTTGGTAATGCCATGCGTATTTGGGATCTGCCCAAGCCAACCATTGCCGAAGTCAGCGGGGCCTGTATTGCCGGCGGCTTTATGGTGGCTAATTCCTGTGACTTGGTGATTGCTAGTGACGACGCCTACTTCTCTGATCCGGTGTTACATTCCATGGGCGCAGCAGCGGTAGAAGCGTTATTACATCCCTGGGTACTCAATACTCGCAAAGCTAAAGAGCTGTTGTTTACCGGCGGTAAAATCAGTGCTCAAGACGGTAAAGAGTGGGGCATGGTCAACCATGTGGTTCCCCGGGCGGAGTTAGAAGACTTCACTATGCAAATGGCCCAGCAAATTGCCAAGGCTCCCCCTCACGCCACCGCTATGTTGAAGCGTTCGCTGAATCGCACCGCGGATATTCAAGGCTATCGCAACTCCCTTAACGCGCATTTTGATACCCATACCGTTAGCTCTTCTACCAAGGAGTTTTGGGATATCGTTAATCAGGGCGTGGCGAAAATGGTTTCAGAAGGTAAAAAATCCGGTAAATAAAATCGGGTTTTAGCAGAGAGCGCTTGAATGACGGATGGGAATAACATCGAGCAATGCGTCGCTGCTGAAGTCATTCGTCAGACTTTGTCGCGCTATTGTCGCTATGTGGATAAAGGCGACAGTCAGCTGTTGTCTGAGTTGTTTCATAAAGATGCTGAGTACCTGCCAATGGCTGGCCGCAGTGCCTATTGTGGTCCACTCGGGGTGCAACAATTCTTTGTAGACCTGCAGACCGAGTTCAGCAATTTGTACCAAGCCGGTGGGCCACGACCACCGCGCTTAAAGCACCATCTGGCCCAGCCCGATATTCAGGCGATCACAGAAGATTTTGCCTGCATTGAAACCCGGTTCTCCGTGTATTCGGACCTAGGGCTTGATCATATTGGTTACTACTGTGACCGCCTGTCTCCTCATGTATCAGGTGATTGGTTGTTTGATTCCAGAGTGATAGTGCTCGACTGGATTGATAGTCGTTCTGTACTCAATATCTTGTCAGGCAGAGATAGCGCCTGACACTAACTCAATTTTTTTGGAGCTATGCAATGCATCCTAGTATTCATGCCAAGGAACGCCCCAATGCCGCTGCTATTATTATGGCGGAGAGTGGTGAGGTCACCAGCTATGCGCAACTGGAACAGCGCTCGAATCAGGGTGCCCAGCAGTTTCGCGCGCTGGGCTTAAAGCCGGGTGATGGTATAGCGATCTGGATGCATAATTCTGCCAGCTTTCTTGAAATCAGCTGGGCAGCCCAGCGTTCGGGCTTGTATTTTACCCCGATTTCTACCCACTTAACCTTGGCCGAAGCCGCTTATATCATTAAAGACTGCGGCGCGGCCTTGTTGATAGGCTCACCGGATTTACCGGGAGTGGAGGAGTTAATCGCTAAGGGTGTCGCTGCCGAATTTGGCGAGCAATTTCAGTTTTTTGTGGACGGCGAATCAGCAACCTTGCCAAGCTGGCCACAAGCCATTGCCACCCTATCCAGTGAGCGGATTAGCGACGAAACTGCCGGTCAGTATATGGTGTATTCATCGGGTACCACCGGTAAGCCCAAGGGCGTACAGCTTCCTTTAAGTGGTGCGCCAGCGGATCAGCCTCTGCCATTTGTTGCCATGCAACGGGAGCAATACGGCGTATCCGAGAGCAGCGTGTATCTGTCTCCAGCACCGCTTTACCATGCCGCACCATTGGTCTTCAGTATGACTGTGCAGAGTATTGGTGGCTGTGTGGTGATCTGCGAAAAGTTTGAACCAGTGGCATTGCTGGCGGCAGTTGAACGTTTTCATGTCAGTCATATGCAAATGGTGCCGACCATGTTTGTGCGCCTGTTAAAATTGCCCGAGGTGCAACGCAGCGGCTTTGATTGCTCCAGCCTGGAGTGCGTTATTCATGCTGCGGCACCGTGTCCGGTGCCTATCAAACAACAGATGATTGATTGGTGGGGGCCGATTCTTTATGAATATTACGGCGGCTCTGAAGGTAATGGCGCAACCTATATTACTTCTGAAGAATGGTTAAAAAAACCGGGCTCCGTGGGTCGTGCCCAGTGGGGCATTCTCCATATCTGCGACGAAGAGGGTGAGGAGTTGCCCGCAGGCCAGCAGGGTATTGTCTATTTTGAAGGTGGCTTTGATTTTAAATACAAAAATGACGAGGCTAAAACCAAAGACGCTCGCAATCCCAAACATCCCGGTTGGTCGACCTTGGGTGACATAGGCTATCTCGACGAGGATGCTTATTTATTTTTAACTGATCGCAAGAGCTTTATGATCATTTCTGGTGGGGTCAATATCTACCCTCAAGAAATTGAAAATATGTTAACCGTGCACCCCAAGGTCATGGATGTGGCGGTGTTTGGTGTACCCAATGCCGATTTTGGTGAAGAAGTGAAAGCCGTGGTGCAGCCCGTAAATTGGAATGAGGCCGGGGATGCTTTAGCCGAAGAGCTGATGGCTTACTGCCATCAACAACTCTCCGCCATTAAGTGCCCCCGTAGCATCGATTTTGATGCGGCATTACCACGAATGGATAATGGCAAGCTGTATAAAAAGGCATTGCGGGATCGTTATTGGTAATCAGTAGATAATTAAGCGTGGGTTGGGTGGGCTAATTTATGCGTTTTTGCTGCACCAGCTCCGCAAGGGCGCACAACGGTAGCTCGCTAGGGTTTTAAGATCTTTGTGCGAGTGAATATACCTTCTCAGGAAGAGGTTGATGAGGGTTTGATGGGAAATCCTTTTCTTCGGTATGTTGTTTGAAATACTTAATGCGGCCCTCATTAAGCCACATAGTGACTTGCTTCTAGCGTTTTTGGCATTTCGTCATCCCGGACGTATAGCGATCCGGGATCCAGTTGCTCGGGGTTAAATGTAATCGGGCAATTATCGTTACCAGCTTTGCTATAACGAATAAATCGTGTTTCGATAAAGCCCGCTGGACGTAGTCTTGTACTGTAGTCTTTATCCGCTGCTTATCCGAGTTTGAAACCATTTTTTAATAGTCTGCAATTAATTTTCGTAATTCAATCAAGCTAACTTTATAGCTTGAAGTACGTGGCAATTCATCAACAAAATAATAGGCGCTGGGAATTTCTGGTGCGCTCAGATGTTCACGAGCAAAGCGGTTTAATTCCTTGTCACTTGGTTGCTGCTGACCTGCTTTGAGCACAAGGGCGGCAATCGGGATTTGTCCTAGTCGGGGGTCGTCTACCCCGATTACGGCGGCGTCAGCAAGGGCGGGATGACGACGTAATTGTTCGGCAATCAGCAGTGGCGCTAATTTAAAACCACCACGAAAAATAGTTTCTTCCAATCTGCCTTTAAACCACATGAAGCCGTCTTCGTCGATACGAGCCTGATCTGATGTGGCGATCCAGTCAGGGCCAACCCGATCAACCCTGGCTTCTAGTCTACCCACCTCGTTTGTGGCTAGTACATTGCCATTGTCTGGGTTGGTGATGCGTAATGCCACGCCGGGTAAAGCGCGGCCGCAGCTGCCCATTTTACTGGCGGAGTACTCTGTCAATTCTGCCATCGACCAGCTGGTAATTACGCCACAAAATTCACTGGCGCCATAGCTCAGGTTAACTGGGATACCTAAGTCATTTTGAAAGTACGCCTGCACTTCGCGGTCTAGTGGTGCGGCGCCGGTGCGAACCACTTTAATACTGCTAAAAACTTCACGGGGTAATTGACGTTGGCGCAGGGCGGCCATTGCGGCGGGTGGGATGTCGGCGGCCGCTGGTCGGAAGCGCTGCACAATGGCTAGCCAATCGTCTAATTGGAATTTTTCCAGAATCGCCATTGGCAGGCCCATGGCAAGGGCGGGCATGCTGGCATAAACGCCGCTGATATTACTCAGCGGCAATACTGAAATAATCGGTGCGGGTTGGCTGGCGTTGGCATTCATTTGTGTCAATGCCTGCTTGGCGGCTTCCGTGCTGGCGGCAAGATTGTGACGGCTTAGTTGGATACGCTTTGGTGCGCCGGTAGTGCCGCTACTCAGGGTTTCGATGGCGGTATCGCTGCAGTTTGGATTTTGGTCGTCGGTAGATGGGATTGGAGTGTTTGCGTTCGGAGTAGGTTTATCCGGACAGTGGCGCAGCTCCAACTTGGCATCGGTGATGGCAATACCTAAGCAGCCAAGTTCTTGCACTGCGCTGAGCAGCTCCTCGTTCCAGTCCTGTTGATCGGCAATAACGGCTCGGTAGCCTTCCTTACAGAGTTCGGTAACGATTTTGCTGGTGGATTGGTAACAGTGAATCATTGATGCGCAACGATCGCTTATCAACAGCCCCCACAGGCAAGTGATATGGAGGGGGCGGGTACGAGCAATAAACGCAACCCGGTGCACGTCGCCGCCAGGATGTTGATTTAGTAGTGTGTTCAATGTGTGGATAGTGCTGCTGACATCTTGCCAGCTATAGGTCTGATCATTGAAATAAAACGCCGTCTCCTCAGCTCTGCATTGTGTCAGGGCGTTACTGAGATTGCTTGCGAGTGCAGATGAAATCGTGTGCGTGAGTGTCATAGGTCACCGATTGAGGGCTTGCGTATAAGCTAGCCTGGCATTTGGCTAGGATATTTAAGCCGAACAGGTTTTATTGTTATTAAAATTTAATGATTATGTGTCATTTATTGTATCGCTTAAGCTAATGAGGAAAAAGTCTCTCGCTGTATTTAAAGAATATAGGCATATATGAAAGCCATTTGCTCGAGTCGGTTTGTTGAATGGAAGCTGATTATGTGTTAGTTTTTGCATTAAATTGATGCCTGTTTGTTCGTTTGTGCTGGCCTTGCAGCCGCAGCATTGGGTACATGCAAATTTCTTTATTGGCTTGGAGTGTATCGCGTGGGTTTTGAATACGAAAAAATTAAAAATTGGCCGATCCCAGAGGGTTACCAGGATTATTCTGAGAACGACTGTATTTTGTACGCGCTGGCTGTTGGTGCAGGCGCAGGCGACCCCGAGGCTGATCTGAATTTGCTCTACGAGAAAAAACTGGATGTACTGCCGACAATGGCAGTGACCATGGCATCTCAGGGCACTATGTGGGTTGCTGACCCCAAGACCGGTATCGATTTGAGCAAGCTGCTGCATGGCGAGCAGTATCTGACAATACATAAGCCACTGCCGGCAAAGGGCTCGGTAAAAAGCCGCAGCTATGTACAAGAGATTTACGATAAGGGCGTGGAGAAGGGTTCGGTCATGATGTTGGCGCGAGAAATTAGCGACGCCGACAGTGGAGACTTGTTGGCCACCTGTACCTCAGCGGTATTTTTGCGGGGCAACGGCGGTTGCGGCGGTCCCCAGAGCGGTCAGCCGGTGCCGCAGCCTATTCCAGAACGCGATCCTGACGCGGTGGTTAATGCGATTAGTCGTGAGGAGCAGGCAGCGTTGTATCGCTTAACTGGCGACACAAATCCACTGCATATCGACCCTAAATTTGCGGCGATGGGTGGCTTCCCCAAACCCATTTTGCATGGCCTTTGTACTTACGGCTTTGCTGCGCGGGCGGTGATTTCAGCAGTTTGTGATGGCGATCCAGCGCGTCTACGCAAGTTTAATCTGCGCTTTGCCAGCCCGGTGTTTCCGGGTGAAACCTTGCGCACTGAAATCTGGAAAGAGGGCGACGGTAAAGCAGCATTCCGTACCTTTGTTGTTGAACGGGAGTTGCTGGTCTTAAATAACGGCTATGCAGAGTTTGATCCCGCATAATTAGTTGAGGGTTAGCGGTCGACGGAATAACGATTAAGTAACTTTCAAAAAGACGATATAAGTAATAGATAGGGCGGCACACGACGTGATTGCAATTAGTGAAGATTTACAGGCGATTAAAGATCAGGCAGCACGCTTTCTGAATGAGCGGGCTGACCCCGAATACTTGAAAGTCTTATTAGATAGTCCCGCCTCCTTTGATCGTGAAAGCTGGGCCAGTATGGCCGATATGGGCTGGCCAATGTTAGCTGTGGATGAGGCTCAAGGTGGCTTGGGCTTAGGCTTGCGGGGCTTAGCGGTGCTCGCTGAGGAGATGGGACGAACCACGGTGTCGCTGCCATTATTGGCGGTGTATCAGCTGGCTAAAATTATTAAACAAAACACTGCAGATGACGGTTTATTTGAAGTGTTAGAAGCACTGATGATCGGCAGCAGGGTTGCTTGTTTTGTCTGCGGCACCCCTTTGCAATTAATTGAGGGTAAGTTGCAGGGTCGCAGTGCTGCCACAACATTTGCCGCCGTGGCTGATTACGCCATAGTGCTGGCCAATGATGAGGGTCAGCAAAAAATCGTGCTGGTTAATCTGGCAGATACGACAGTCGCAAAGGAGCCGGTGTCAGCAATTGATCAGGCCCGTGGGCAGGCGCGACTGAATTTTTCTGCTAGCGATGTTCAGGTTCTCGCCAGTGATAATGCCGATCAGGTTTATGCTGACTGCCTCGCAGTGGCAGCGTTATTAACGGCGGTGGAACAGAGTGCAGGCGCAGAAGCGGCTATGTTATTGGCTCGTGACTATGCGCTGGAACGCAAGGTTTTTGGTCAAACTTTGGGTGCCTTGCAGGCTATTAAGCACAAAATTGCCGATATGTACTGGCGTATAGAATTGGCTCGAGGTTGTGTAGATGATGCTCTACTTGCCTATGAGGCGGAAGATGACAGCTGGCGGGAGTTGGCGGCGGCGTCGCGGGTGGCTGCAATTGAAGCTTATGAATTCAGTGCTAAAGAATGTATGCAGACCTTTGGTGGTCTGGGATCAACTTGGGAGGGTTTGCCCCAGCATCATTATCGTCGCTCACGGGTGCTGGCTCTGGAATTAGGGAGTCGCCTGGAATGGCGAGAGCGCTTTTTTAGTTATCGTCTTGCCGACAGTGGCAATGAGCGTGAACCTATTGAGGCTCTGCCTGAGCTGGGAGCTTATCGCCAGCAAGCCCGTAAATGGTTGGCAGAAAATGCGCCTGCTTTTTCAGGTGATGTGCGTAAGGGCTTGAGCTTTGAAGAAGACCTCGCTCTTGGCCGCCAGTGGCAGGCCCGAAAAGTGGAAGGGGGCTTTGCCTGCATCAATTTGCCAGCTGAATACGGCGGTGCCGGTCTTACCGAATTACACAAAATTGTGTTTGGCGAAGAAGAACTCAAATACCTTTTACCCACCGAATATTTTGTTATCAGCACTGCGCAGTTAATGGCGATTTTTCTGCGTTATGCCCCGGAGGAAGCACGCAACGACTTGGGTCCAAAAGCGATTCGTGGTGAGCAGATCTGGTGTCAGATGTTTTCAGAGCCCGGTGCGGGTTCAGATCTTGCCGCTGTACGTTTGAAGGCAGAGCGTCATAGTCAGGACGGTGTGGATGGTTGGTTGCTAAACGGTCAAAAACTGTGGACCAGCTGGGCTCAAGTGGCCGACTGGGGTTTTATTGTTGCCCGCACCAATAGTGACGGTCCCAAACACGCTGGCATTACCTGTTTTTACGCCGATATGCACAGTGATGGCATCAGTGTGCGTCCCATACGTCGCATGGCGGGCCATGACGATGTGAACGAAGTGTTCTTTGATAATGTATTTATTCCTGACACCCAGCGTCTGGGTGAAGAGGGCCGCGGTTTTGCGGTGGCGATGGAGATGCTCATGATTGAGCGGGTTGCCGGTGTGTACGATGAAAGCATTGGTGGAATGTCTCTTAATGCCTTATTTGAGCATGCCCAACAATATGACATTGCAGGTGCACCGGCTATCGCTGACGGGGAAATTCGCGCTACTTTGCTAGAAGCCTATATTGAACGTCAGGGTTTGCGGTCTATTTATCGCCGAGGCATGGCTGCGGTGGGTAACGGGCAAGAACCTGGTCCAGAAGCGGGTATTCGCAAGCTGATTATGGGGCGTGCTCGGCAGCGGTTGGGCGCGCTGGCATTGGACTTAATGGGGCCGGATGGTGTTGAGATGAACCCGGATGGTGATTTCAGAACCGATTTTGCTTGGTCGTGGATTGATCCTGCAGGACGAATTGCTGGTGGCACAGATGAAGTATTGTTAAATACCATTGCCGAGCGGGTGTTGGGTCTTCCCCAAGATCACCGCCCTGATAAAAATAAACCGTTTAAAGAACTGAGCTAATTTTATGGCAAATACCTATTCCGAAAAGCAGTGTGTGATCTCTGGTGTGGGCCAGTCAGAAATTGGGCGCCGGCTGCCTCGCAATGGCTTGCAGCTCACGGTCGATGCGGTGAAGCAAGCTCTTGATGATGCGGGTTTATCCCGTAGTGATATTGACGGGGTATCCAGCTGGCCGGGGCAAATGCAACACGCGGCGCCGGGTTTCTCGCCAGTCTCAATCACCGATTTACGCGAGGCCATGGACCTCAAGCTCAGCTGGTATAACGCGGGTATTGAGTCGACCCAAATGTCAGCCATTATTAATGCGTGTATGGCAGTGGCTAGCGGTCAGGCGCGACATGTTATTTGCTTTCGTACCATGACCGAGGCCAGCGCCATGGCTAAGGGGACGCGCTCCAGTGTGCAGGGCACTGGCAGCCAGCGCATCAGTGGACCGTTTCAGTGGCAGCTGCCCTTTGGCGCCTTTTCGGCCAGTAGCTGGGTGGCGATGGTGGCGTCTCGTTATATGCATGAATTTGGCGCAACGCGGGACCAGCTTGGCCAGATTGCGGTAAATGCGCGTAGCAATGCGGTTCTGAACGAGCGCGCGGTCTACCGCGATCCGCTGAGTATGGATGACTATCTGGCATCGCGGATGATTTCAGATCCGCTGTGTTTATTTGATTGCGATGTGCCAATTGATGGCTCTACTGTAATTATTATTTCCCATAAAGATTGCGTGCCCGATTTAAAATCTACGCCTGTTCATATTGAAGCTGTTGCGGGTCCTCTTTATGGTCGCGACAGTTGGGATCAGCAAGATGATCTCACCCGTTTTGGTGCAGAAGATGCGGGTAAAATGCTGTGGTCTCGCACCGACTTTAGTCCTAAAGATGTCGACCTGGCGGAGCTTTACGATGGCTTTAGCTTTTTAACCCTGCTGTGGCTTGAGGGCCTGGGTTTTTGCGGCCGGGGCGAAGCGGCGGCTTTTGTTGAGGGCGGCAAACGAATTGCTCGGGATGGCGAGTTGCCTCTGGCTACCCACGGCGGCCAGCTGTCAGCGGGGCGGACCCACGGTTTAGGATATTTTCACGAGGCGGTAAAACAACTGCGGGGCGAAGCGGGCAATCATCAGTTGAGTGGCGAGAGGAAGTTGGCGGTCGTGAGTAATGGGGGCGGCAATCTTGCCGGTGCAGCATTATTGCGCCGTGACTAAAAAGAGCAAAGTACCTAGGCCGATAATAGGTTCTTACTGCGAAATCTAACATCGATACTCAGACGAAAAGATGGGTAAATTTAATGACTGACACACATTCTTCAGAAACAAATGCTCCAGAAAAAACAATGGGCCCCGTACCCGAGCTGGATGAACTGAATAGTTTTTTTTGGACTTCTGGCGCCGACGGTCAACTACGGATGCAGTATTGCGAAGATTGTCAGTATTGGCAGCATCCCCCTAGCGTTTGTTGTCGAAAATGCTTAAATGAAGATATCGCTCCCAAACCGATGTCTGGCACCGGTACAGTGGCAGCGCTTACGGTTAACCGCATGCCGTGGATCCCGGGCTTAAAAATTCCTTATCTTCTAGTGATTGTCGAATTGGACGAACAGCAGGGATTGCGTTTAACTTCGGCCATGCCAGCCGCCGAGCCTGGCAGTGTCAGTATTGGCGATAAGGTGAAGGTGTCTTTTGAACAGCGCGAAGATGTCTGGATGCCGTTTTTTGCGTTGCAATAAGCGCGACTTTTGAAGGCTGCTGATATTCCTAAGGGAGTATCAGCAGCGTAGTTTTAGTCTGTTGGCCAGTTGGTGAGAGTATCAATATATTGCTGGCGCACCTCATTTATCTTTTGTTCTAGCGTATCCAGTGTCCAGTCTTCTACCGATATGGGTGGCAACACCGCAACATCAACGGTGCCGGGGCTCATAACTGCGGCATCTCGGGCGGCAATCATCTCGGCATTGCGAAATACAATGGGCACCACAGGAATGCCCGCTGCCATTGCCATACGAAATCCTCCTTTTTTAAAGTCGCCAACCAGTTCGGTATCGACTCGGTTACCCTCAGGGGCAAGGCAGATCGAAATGCCTTTGCGGGCCAGTTCTTCAATGGGTTTTAGTGCCTCTACTGAGGCTTTGGAGTCAGCCCGGTCGATAAAGGCGACATCGGCCAATTTACCGATGGTGCCGGTGAGCCAGTGATCTTCCAGTTCTTTTTTGCCCACGCCGGTAAAGTCTTTCTCAATAAGCTTGGCGGCCATAAAAGCGTCGTAGTTGTTGCGATGGTTAAAAATAAAAACAGCTGGCCGCTGCGCCCAGAGGTGTTTGTGGCCTACCACATTGAGCTTAACCCCGTTGATTTTAAACATGCGGTCAATCCAGCGGGGTGAAGCGTAATTTAAAATTGCCCGCTTATCTCGCTTGAGTAACCCCAGGCCGACGCCAATAGCGGCAAATGGCAATATACTCATGACTCCGGCGGTTGATCGTAATGCACCATTGTTTTTACGACTGACAAAACGTTGGATGGGCCAACCTCGGGATTTGGCTATTCGGCTTAACTGTTTGCCGGGGTTGGTTGGCCGGGGATGGCCAACCAGATGCATAAGCGCTTCATCTTCGTCGCCATCGGCGTAAAAAAAACAGTCGCGTAATTGGCTCTGATGCTGCTCCGCAAAGCGCTGTGCGGCCTGGGCTTTACCTTTCCCCCAAATGAGTGGTTTTGCGAGCTCGCCTGTGAGCAGGTCATCGTCGAGGATAAAGCGATTACAAAGCACATGTTCAATGCCTAAAAAGCGGGCGATGGGATCTGCCTGATAGCAGGTGGCAGAGGAAGACAATATAACGGTGTGCCCCTGCTGCTGATGCGCTTTGATGATTTTGCGCATTTCCGGGTAGATCAGGTTAATGATCTTTTTATTGAACAGCAGCTCACCCATAGTCATAAGGTCAAGGTGGCATCGCCCTTTCCAGGCATCGGCGCCAATTTGCAAAAGGTCTTCAAAATCGGCTTTGCCAACAGCGGTATTAATAGCGGTGTTTATGGTGCGCAAAAATTCTTGCAAGCTAATTTCTTTATTTTTTAAACGTTGTTTACTGAGATGGGCGGCAGAGAAACCGGCAATAATAGTGCCGTCCAAATCAAAAAACGCACATACCGATGGACCCGTTTGGGACGTGTGAATAGTACGCAAGGTGGACGCCAATGCCTGTTCTGTCTGTATCATGATTTCCTTCCTTTGGCGGTGGCTGCTTTGGTGGTAATGGCTTTTTTAGCTGCCGGTTTTCGGCGAGGGGGAGTTTTTTTATTTGCAGACTGAACCGCTGGTTTGGATGCTGGCTTAAGCAAGGCCGTAAACTCTTCATGAAGGCATTGCATCAATAAATCAGGTTGGCTGATAGCTGCGGTATCGCAGTGGCTGCCGATATAACACACCCCGTTGTGGGACATCATGACAAGCATCAGAGGAATGCCGGGCAGCGGGCCAAAGGGGTACATTTTAATAATTTTGCTTCCGGCAATATAAGATGGTTCTTTCAGACCGGGAACATTTGATGCCTGCACATCTACCTGGCTGGCAAGCTCGCCTAATTCCTGAAGTGCGGTAGCGGGTAAATGAACCAACAGCGGGGCGATGCGGTTGAGAATATTAATGGCCGGCTCGGCTATGGCTTGTTGAACCTGGGTTTGAATATTGTTTATACGGTTTTTAGGATCGGCATGGTTGAGTGGCAGGGTAATTCGGGCCGCTGCAAAATGATTGCCGCCATCGCTGTCATTCGCGGTACGTAAATTAACCGGCATGGCCAGTGGCAGGTTTTCGATCTCGCAATCGAGTGCAGAGTGATAGCGATGAAGACCGCCAGCAATCGCGGCAATATAAATATCATTGACGCTGGCATTGAATGCCTTGGCGCAATCTTTAAGCTCAGCGAGGGGATATTCGAGTACATCCAGACGACGACTTAGGCTGCGGCGCATTAGCAGTGGTGAGGCAGGGCTAGTGTCGCTGCTGAGAATGCGTTTGGCCGACTGCCATTGCTGTTTAATTTCTTCAATGCGTTTGCCTGGGTGTTGCAGGAGGTTTTTGCTGCCGCTGAGGCCTTTGTAAAAGGTGTTTTTGAGGCCAGGTAGTGCCGAGGTTAAAGCGCGGTTTAGTCCGCGTCGGCTCAAGGTTATTGCATTAAGATCTTCCGGTATTGGTTCAGGAATAGGGGATCTGAGAGGGGCTTCTCTGCTCGTATTAAACAGTAACTTTAGCAACATAAGCCCACCCATGCCGTCGGACACGGCATGGTGCATTTTAATCAGCAACGCTGCTTTGGCAGTTTGCTCAGTCAGGCCTTCCAGCAGAACCACCTCCCACAATGGTCGCTGGGTGTCCATTGGTGCAGAGAGAAACTGCTTAGCTGTATCGAGTACATTGCGCATTTTACCGGGGCTGGCGACACTATAGCGGCGCAGGTGGTAGTCCAGATTGAAGTCGGGATCGACAACCCAGCGAGGTGATGTGGTGGCAATGGCGGGGGTGACAATATGTTGACGAAGACGAATAAACTGGCGGCTGGCGTAGTCAAAGCTGTCTCGCAACTGATCAAAGTCGGGCACGTCATCGAGCATGGCAATAGATAGCATGGCGCTGCGGGTTTTTACCGAGGCTTCACCTCGCAGCATTAATAGTTCAAGGGCGTCGACCTCGTCTTTAAAATAATGTTGCTTATCAGTCATGATTTTTAACTCGATTAAAAAAGCGTTGGTTAAAGTTGCGTCGCGCAGAGTTGAAGCGTTGGTCGCTGAGCTGTAAAAGCGCCTCCAATTCTTCGATATACTCATGCCCTAATCGGGGTTGGTAGCTAGCGTTGTCGTCAATCACTCCACGATTTTCGGCAATCTGTAATCCGGTTTTAAACAGATGTAGTGATGCTGCTTCGGAATGAATAATGCGCTTTTGCAGTAGGTATTGGCGGGCTGTGCCAGCACAAAACTGAAAGAAGTTGGCGTCGCCGACGGTGTTTTTGTCGGCACGTAATTCAAGGCAGACCGCGACCACCCAGTAACTCTCTAAAAAACAACGCAATACGCTGTCGGCGGTGATGGGTTGCATGGCCGCTAGCAGCTCGTGAGTAGTCTCTGGCCCGTCTTCAACCGCTTGCTCCCAGTCTGGGTCGACTTTTAATAAGTGCTCGTTAAGGGTTTTGCGAAATTGATTTTTTTCCAGAAAAAAGAAGTCGAACTTAAGCAGATCTCTAAGTTGAAGTGCCGTTTGCCAAAAAACCGTCAATGAATTGTCGCCGTTGTTATTGGCGGCAGCGGTTAAAGCCAGCTCGGCAATGGCGCTGTCGAGGAAGTGATGAATGATCCAGTTGCGATAGTAAGACGCGGCAACGTGGGCATCGTGGTTAATGGTGTAAACCGCTTCTGGGCCGTCGGTTTCGGCATGAATCAGCCCTTGGCTGATCAGGGCGTCGAGTTCTTCCTGGATACCCTCATCAT
Source organism: Spongiibacter sp. IMCC21906 (assembly GCF_001010805.1). Taxonomy (NCBI): domain Bacteria; kingdom Pseudomonadati; phylum Pseudomonadota; class Gammaproteobacteria; order Cellvibrionales; family Spongiibacteraceae; genus Spongiibacter; species Spongiibacter sp. IMCC21906. The sequence goes on from NZ_CP011477.1 coordinate 1,047,903, forward strand.
AGAGTAGTCGTTGGGCGCTGGCCGTCATTGGCGCCTCATTGCGTTTTGTATAAAGAACAAATTCCCGCAGTGCCATTTTAAGTTGTTCAAAACTCAGTGCTTGGCGAAAGGCGCTGAGGGCGGTCATGGTAATCAGAGAAATAGCGGTGATAGGAGTGGCCTGATTAATGCGCCAGGAAATTTCAAAGGCCAGTTTTTGCAATGCTAAATGATATTCGCTGTCGCTAAGTTGACTGGCGTGTTCTGGGCTGCCTAAATAACTGCTCAATGACAAGGGTTGGCCAAATCGAACGTAGATGCGACCAAAGCGACCGTGGGCTGATTTAAAGTAATTGATCATCCATTTCAGATCTTCTTTTTTCTTCGCTACGCCCATGGCCTCACCGGCATAACCTTTCACCTCGTTAAGTTGGTCATAGGTGGTGGAAGCGGGAATCAGCGCAATATCCTCGCAGCGGCCGTCGCGGTAGGCGTCTACCACATATTTTAATAAACCGAGTTTGGGCGGCAGAGATTTGCCGGTGCGGGAGCGGGTGCCCTCTATATACCATTGCAGGCTAAAACGTTTTTCGACCATATAGCCCAGATATTCTTTTAACACCCAGCGGTATACCGGGTCGCTGCGAATATCCCGGCGAATAAAGATCACTCCGGAGCGGCGCATAATATAACCCATCGGCCAGAAGCTCATATTAATGCCGCCAAGGGTGCTGGTGCGGGGGAGGCCGGCTTCGTGCAGTGCGACTGACATGACGCCAACATCCATATTGGAGCGATGTGACGGCAGAATAATAGCGGGTTTACCATTTACCGCAGCGCGTACGGTTTCGATCTGCTGTGGATCAATATCCAATTGCTCAACATAACCGCGGCGATAAAGAATTCGCCCCATTGTTAAATTTACATCCAGCCCCAGTGGCGTAAAACCCGATGCCAATTCTTTTAAGGCTTTGTCGGCCAGGGCTTCGGCCTGGGCGATGGGCAGTTTTTTCTGTTGGGCTAATTGCTGAAGGCCGGTTTGAAAACGGCTGGACGCGCGTATTTCCTCGCGAACCAATTTGGGCATTTTGTACTGGGGGCCAAGGAGTTGTGATGCCGCTCGTTCAAGGGCGAGGGTGGCCCGGCGAACAACAAAATGGGCAAATTCATCTTCAGCATTGCTGGCGCGTTGCTGCTCCCATATCTCCCGTAATTCTGAAATGGTAGCGGGCTCGCCTTCAAGAACGTGAACCCGTTCGGGCTGATATCGGGCGATGAGATATTTAGCATAGGGGTGGGGGGCACGAGGGTCACCAGTGGAGACAAGGTCGCGCAGGTAGACCTGGTGCTTGCCATTGCGTGCTTTGGGGAGCCATGCCACCCGTAGTGGGCACAGTGCAGGGTTGTCGCCTTTTGCCAAACGTTGACGCAGTTGCCATGTGGTGCGGCTAGCGTCCAGTTTGGGATAGTCGATATAGAGCACTTCTATGTTGGCATCGGCTTGCTGGCTCGTCTTTTTTTGCAGCCATGCTTCGATAATCTTCCGTTCTGTTCGCCCACGGGTTTGTGCCAGGAATATTCGGCGTTGGCCGGGGGCGCTTGACTGGCTGGAGTCTGCCGAATGCATGGCTTAAATTCCTGTGTTAGATACGATTATTATGAGTTCTTGTGGTTGCTGGCTACGGTCATGCTGGTATCACCGGTGAGACAATATTGTTGTTTCGGTGGTTAACAAATTGGCGCACTAACTGGTGTGCCTCGGCCACGGCATCGCCGATGCGGCCCATTTGCCTTGCATCGCCAATAAGAGCGCATTCGATATTGTTGTTAAACGCTGAGCTGCTAAGAGCATCGTAAAGCTGATGCTCACGGTCTCGGCCTTGAGCCAAAATGCAGTAAGCGATAGGTCGGGTGATCAGCTCCTTATCCATTTGTAAGTAAGCAATACCTTCGTTGACCCTGGAGAGTTCGCTGTTACAGATTAGCTCTAATTCTGGATTGCTCAATAAACGTTTGAGCAGATCGCCACGATAGATCATTTCTGCAGAGCGGGCGAGCTGGCGAGCAGGGGAGCGACTGGAAAGAATGACTTTATAGCCTCGTTCGATAAGGGCTTCGCAGGTTTCGCAGCCGGTTTCGCCACCGCCCAAGACCAGGATGGGCCCTGTTTCCGGTTTGGGAAGTGAGTGGCTGGCCAGAGAATTTAGCAAGTCGAACGCGTCACAGCTATTGCGTGCATTCAAACCGGCAAAAGTCTGGGGGCGCGAGCGACTGCCTGTGGCAAAAACAACAATATCGGGTTTGCGAGCCACTATCTCTTGCTCATTGATTTGGGCCTGTAGCTCGATATTTACTTTGCTCGCTTGTAGTTGGCGAATTAAATACTGACGGTAGCGTTCCAGCTTGTCTTTAAAAGGGGGCGCGGCAGAAACAATTAATCCGCCACCGAGTTTATCCTGTGCTTCCAGTAAGCTGGTGTCCGCACCTGCCGCTGACAGGCTTAGGGCGGCGTTAATGCCTGCGGGACCGCTGCCTACTACCATTGCCCGGCAGGGTGCCAATAATTGAGGAATGTTGCTGGCGAGTTCACGGCCGGTAACGGGGTTGTTGGCGCAGCGAATACTGTTTTCAGCAAAGCCGTTGGCAACGCAGTAATTGCAGGAGGTGCAGGGAATAATGGCATCTGCATTTCCGGCTTTCGCCTTGTTACTCCATTCAGGGTCTGCCAACAAGGTTCGCCCCAAGGCTATCAGGTCGGCATCGCCATCACGCAACGCTTGTTCGGCGGTATCTGGGTGGCGGATCTGGCCAACGGTAATGATGGGAACATGACATACCTCGCGAATACGGCGGGAATAGGGCAGTCGCCAACCATCGGGGGCAGACATCGGATCCAATACTTTATCAAAGCTCTCTGGGCCGACTCCGGTGGATACATGGAGGGCGTCAATGCCAGCATCCACCAGCATAGGGCAAATTCGCTCCATATCTTTAATGCTCAGCCCGCCGTCGCAAAATTCATCGGCTGACAGGCGGTAGATTAATGGTCGATTACCGATTGCTTGTCTTACCCGGTGAATGACGCGGCGGGGGAATTCCAGTCGACCGGCTTCGTTACCGCCCCATACGTCTTCCCGTTTGTTACTGCGTGGAGACATAAATTGTGTCAGCAAATAGCCGTGGGCACCGTGAAGTTCAACAGCTTGATAGCCTGCTTTAATACCCAGTTCGGCGCTGCGGCCAAAATTGTCGATCATTGCCTCGATCTCAGCGTGGCTCATGCCTTTGCAGACTAACTTGTTAGGGTCTTTGCGAGACCTTATGTCGCAGGGGCCGATTGCTGTGCCGGTTGATAATAAATTTCGCTTGGCGGCAGCGCCGCCGTGCTGTAATTGTAGACAGGCGACGCTACCAGCTGTTTTTATAGCATTTACCAGTGTTTTGTGGCCGGGCAGGTGCAGGGAGCTTTCCAATGTTAACTGGTTGGGTTCAGACTGGCCGGAGGCGAGTTCAACACTGCAAAATTCAACAATAATCATACCGGTGCCGCCATCAGCACGGGCCTTATAAAATGCAATTTGCGCGTCACTAACCAAGCCCTCCGGGGTGCCTAGCTGGGTGGACATGGGCGGCATAACTGTTCTGTTGGGGATATCCAGTTTGCGAATGCGAAGGGGCTTAAAGAGTAGAGGGTAATTCAAGTCGCACTCCTTGGCTTATAAAATTACTGCCATATAGTTAGTTATTCTAATCATTGTGTTGTAGGGATATACACTAACGATTGCATTAAATAATCGGTGGTATTATTATAATAACTGACGTACAGTAAGTTTTAAATGCTTTTGCCAATTAATGTGAGCGTAGAGATGAATAATATAAAAATAGTTAAACGAGAGTTAGGGTGTACCAAAACAATACTGGCCATGTGTATCGCTGCGGCATCTGCGCAGAGCATTGCACAAGAACAGGCCAAGGGGCGCGTTATAGAAGAGGTGATCGTGACCGCCCAGAAAAGAGCACAGGCAGTCTCGGATGTGCCTCTTTCTATTCAGGCACTAACGGCAGATAAATTGGAGTCAGAGCGATTTGAATCGCTGGCGGACCTTAAGCTTATCTCCCCCAGCTTTACCTATAGTCAGGGTTCGGCAGGTAACTTCTCTAACTCAATCTCTATGCGCGGCTTGGGCTCCTTTTCCTTTGAGGGCGGGGTACAGCCCAGTGTATCTACCGTAGTTGATGGCGTTGCCTTGGCTAGAACAATAGAGTTTAGTTCAGATTTGGGTGATATCGAGCGGATCGAGGTTATTTCTGGGCCTCAGGGGACCCTGTTTGGCCGTAACTCCATCGGTGGCGCGTTGAACATTGTGCGTAAAGGACCATCGGAAGAGTTTGCTGCTGAAGTGGAAGTGGCTGCTACCGACGACGATGAGACCATAACCAAAGCCATGGTTAACGGGGCGCTGTCGGACAGTGTGCAAGGCCGGTTGAATGTGTTCTTTAAAGATAGAGACGGACATATTAAAAACCTTCATCCCAGTCATGGTGATGTGGGAGGTGAAGAAAGCCGCGGCTTGATGGCAAAGTTAAATTTCGATGTGAACGATGATCTGAGTGTGTTGTTTAGTTTTGACTACGTCGATACCGAAACCGGAGGAAGCCCATTGGTTACCTTTGGGCTGGATACCCTGTATCCCGGTGCTCAGGCGCGTCTGGTGGCGCTGGGCAATGGTGATGCGGCCAAAGGTCAGCAAGTGCTTGACGATCCATTCACCATTAATGCGAATACCGAGCATTTCACGGACTACGTTCAGCGAGGGTTTGTGGCAGATGTAACCTGGCAGCTGAATGAACAGTGGCAAATGAAGTCGATCAGCGCCTTGCGTTCGTCTGAGCAGGCCTTTAACCAGGATATCGACTCCTCTCCTGCTTCCATGGGCAATCTGGATAGCACTACGGCGACGGTAGCCGTCGGTGGCAGCACTTTCGGAATGTTCGGTGTGTACCTCGATGGCACAAATCTCTCTCCTCTGGGGGATTCGGGTATCGAGAACGAAATTGAGTACTTCACTCAGGAGTTGCGGTTTGAGTATCAGAGCGCAGAGATGAGTGTTGTGACCGGTGTGTATCTGCAAGATTACCAGGAAGACGGTGTTGCCGATGTGCCGCTATGGATTCGTGCCGCACCGCCGCTGCCTACTCCTATTATCCAGTCTGATCCTTACACCAATGACTATGAGCAGCAGAGCTGGGCCGTTTTCAGTGATGTAACCTATGATCTTTCTCAAACGGTTCAGTTATTTGCGGGCCTGCGTTGGACTGACGAAGAGGCTACCCTCAAGCATAAGCAAAGAAGTTATGTTGCAAGGGATTTCAGTTGTATTGATAACGTCTGTGATGTTGATCTGACCACCGCCTATGTCAATCGGGCATTCGAGTTTGAAAAAGATGGTCACAGTGCAGATTGGTCTGGCCGAGTGGGTGCAAAGTGGGATGTCGCAGAAAACAGTAATCTGTATGCCAGTTATTCCCGTGGTTTTATCGGTATCGGGGTGAACTATACTCGTTCATCCACCCCGGATAATGCCTTCCTGGAGCCTTCTATCGCCGACTCTTTTGAGGTGGGTTTTAAAAGCGATTTTCTTGAGCGCACCCTGCAGGTTCACGGTGCAATTTTCTTGATGAATGTCGACGACATTCAGTCCACCAAGCGTTTGCCGGGTAGCACCCAGACCGCCCCTGTGAATGTGGGCAAGATTCGCAGCCAGGGTCTTGAGCTTAACAGCAGTTGGTTGGCAACAGATCGTTTGATGTTGACTTTGGGGCTGGCTTATACCGATTCCGAGTTTAAGGAATTTGACATGGACTGCTATGTGGGTCAAACCGCAGCGCAAGGGTGTGTCAATGGTGAGCAGGATCTGAGTGGCGAGCGTGCGCCCCAGGCTCCTGAGCTGAAATACACGGTGTCTGCTAACTATGAGCTACCGTTGGCCAGCCTTCCCTTTAATGGCTACGGTAATGTCAGCTATGTTTGGCAATCTGAAACAGCGGCTGAGCTGTCTCTTGATCCACGCCTGATGCAAGATGAATACGGTTTGCTTAATGTGAGTTTCGGCATCCGTGATAAGAAAGAACGCTATGAGGTCTCGGTGTTTGGTAAGAACGTGACTGACAAGTATTACTCGCTGAGCCGCGGTCAAGCAGACCCAGTGGGCGGCTACTTCCAGTTCACCACCCGGGGTGCTCAGGCTTACTGGGGAATTGCAGCGAAATATCGATTCTAGTTCTGATGTTGTACCTGGCGTGATGCTATAAAGGCGCTCCCACTCGGGGCGCCTTTTTTATTAGCCTTCGTTTTACTATCAACGTTACGCTAATGAATATTGATGCTGCCGCCAAGGATGACTAGACTGCCCGCTCCATCTTCAGTCAAGAGCGCGCTCCTTAATACGGGCAGAACCCAGTATGGATAGAACCAATATAAGCCCGAAGGCTTATTCAGAAAGGCGGCAATCTCTGCTTCTGGATATTGCCGTGGAGGAATTTTTGCGGGTTGGTTTTTCTGCCTGTTCAATGGATCATATTTCGCGGGTCTCGGGCGTAAGTAAGAGCACCATTTACCGGCACTACAACAATAAGAATGAGTTGCTGAAGGCTGTTACTCTGCGGTTAGCCGATGATCACTGCCGGCAAGTATCGGCTTTTGGTCTCGATGACGACGACCCTGTGGTCAGCTTGCGCCAGTTTGCTGAGCATATCTATAACATTGAAACCCAGCCCCGGCACCGGGAGTTTCTGCGACTTTATATTGCTGAGGCGCAAAATTTGCCGTTTCTAGCCCAGCTGGTGCGGGAATTTGGCGCGGGCAAAACCCTGGGCCGCCTCAGCGATTATTTCCGTTGTTTAATCGAGGCGGGGCGAATGGGGCACCCAGATCCTGATCAGGCCGCGCTGACATTTTATACCCTCGCTCGGGGTAATCTCCGGCCGCTATTCGGTAATCTGCTGGATGATGCAGAGGAGAAGCGGCGTCTTCATATTGATATTGATCTGTTTCTTAAGGGGTGTGAGTTACTTTGACTCGGGCCTTAAGGTAATTTTGAATGTTTCTCGCAACGGTTTTGCTTCCACACTAACTAATAGTTTATAGCGCGATATTCTTTATGTATTGCCATATTTCTTGGGGTGGATAATAGATACGAAACGGTATAGTATCGAAAATGCGAGAGAGTGTTTCGTGTGATTTTTAAATTCCGGGAGGGTGATAAGTGAATAATAATTACTCGGTTGGTGGGTTGGGGCGCCGGGCCTTGCTAAAGGCCGCTGTTGGTGGCTTTGCAGCAGGCTTGCTTCCAGGGCGGTGGGCAATGGCTGCAGCTGGTATGGCGGATCACGATATCAGTTGGTTGTCTATTTCTCAGCTGCAGGCAATGTATCGGCGCAGGGAGTTGTCACCCGTGGACGTGACGCAACACTTTTTGACGAGAATTCGTCAGCTAAATCCGGTGTTACATGCTTATCTGGCTGTTGATGCTGACGCCGCGATTGAGGCGGCCAGGCGGGCAGAGTCGGCGCTAATGAAGGGCGAGGCCACTGGGCTTTTGCATGGCATCCCGGTCTCGGTGAAGGACTTGTATATGACCAAAGGCTTGCCGACTACCCAGGGATCCCTGATTTATAAAGATTATATTCCTGAGGTTGATGAGATTCTGGTGGAGCGTTTACGCGGGGCGGGGGCGATCATTTTGGGTAAAACCAATACACCTGAATTTGCGACTTTTCCCAGAACCAAGAACCTGTTGCAGGCCGAGACTGTTAACCCCTGGAATACCGATTGTATTTCCGGAGCATCTAGTGGTGGGGCCGGTGCGGCAGTGGCGGCGGGAATGAGTTGCTTTGCGGTAGCCAGTGACGGGGGTGGCTCAACCCGTATTCCGGCCTGTTTTAATGGTGTTTTTGGTATGCAGCCCAGTGCTGGGCGTATTCCCATGCGTACTCCTCGGTCAGTGCATATGTCATCGGCAGGGCCGATGACATTACATGTGGAGGATGCTGCGATAATGTTGCAGGTGATGGCTGGCCCCGATCCCCGGGATCCCAGTGCGATTAAGCAAAAGCCTTTAGATTATGCAGCCGGGATGAGTGCAAGAGGGATAAAGGGTGCCCGAATTGCTTGGAGCAGGAATTTTGGTTTTATACCCATTGTTAATCAGAAGGTCATTGAAACTGTAGAGCAAGCAGCACAGCTGTTTACTCAGGCGGGCGCCCACATTGAAGCGCCAGATATTACCCTCCCGGATGAGGAGGCTTGGCAGGTGTTTCTTGCAATAAATGAAATTTCCTATTACCGGGGCAGTCGTTTGTTGGATTTTAGCCCAGAGCAGCAAGCCCTGCTGAGCCCACCGACTAAGGGGATGCTGGATTTGGTTCGGCGCTCGTCGAAATTGAGCGAGAAAGACATTTTCGGCATTTTTGAAAAACGCAAAAAACTTCAGTCGTGGGCTGACAATATTTTTCGTCATCATGATTTCATCTGTACGCCAACAGTGGGTATTACTGCGCCCAAGGTGCCTGAAGGAGAGTGGCAGCAGCCCTATGCCGACCCGGTATATGCCAAGCGTATCAGCACGCCGTATACCTATATTGCGAATACCTTGGGTTTGCCGGCGGTGTCTATTCCCTGTGGTTTTGTCGATGGCATGCCGGTGGGATTACAGGTAATTGGGAGGCGCTTTAACGATGTGGGCGTTCTGGCTATGGCTCAAACATTCTCGGTGATGCAGCCATGGGCTCGTGCTCATCCGTCGCTTGCTGGCTAGCTCAACAAGAGTCGAATTGCTTAATCGGCTTTTGTTAATGCGGTAATCACCTGCTTGCTGGTAGTGAGAGTCGCTAGGGGGGTCAGCATGTGCTCGACAATAGCGTCGTGGGCCTGCTGACTAGACCCAGCGATGGCGTCCTCTGGAATGACGATGTGATAGCCTCGATCCAGGCCGCCCAGTAACATGCCGGGAATGGCGGCATTGGTGGAAACGCCCGCCAATACCAGACATTTGCGTTGCAGATTGTGGAGCAGGGATTCTAGATGGTTACCGTAAAACGCCGTCATTCCCGAATAGCGGCGAACGATATGATCTGTTGGCTGAGGCGCCAGCCCGTCAACGATGTCAACTTGCGGGCTGCCCTCTAATAAGCCTTTTTTATGGTGGATATAGGCTACCGCCGGGTTGTTGATACTGACCCCGGCAAAATCGACGCGGTGCTCGACATTAATATAAATCACCGGCAGACCTTGTTCTCTGAATGCCGCAGCAAGGGCGGCAATTCTGGGAACAATTTGGCGGGTATTGGCGTGGGAGGTAATACCGGGCAGGACGCTGTGTTCTGCCTCAAGTAAGCCCCGCTGGCACTCATTGATCAGCAGGGCACTTTGATCCAGTAAGTTCAGTGTATTCATCGCGTTTGCCAATGTTAACAGTAGAGTTTACGCAGGCTGACTTTGTCGATTTTACCCGTGGGCATTTTGGGAATACTGTCGGCAAAAATAACACTGCGTGGCTTTTTGTAACTGGCAATCATTGTTTGGCAATGGCTGATTACTTCGGCCTCACTTAATTGTTCGCCTTCCCGCAATACAACCACAGCACAAACAGACTCCCCCCATTTTTCGTCAGGAAGTCCGATAGCTGCGCATTCACTGATAGCGGCATGACAAAGAATGGCGTCTTCCACTTCGCGAGAATAAATATTCTCGCCGCCGGAAATAATCACGTCTTTTTTGCGGTCGACCAGATATAACATACCGTCTTCGTCAAATAGGCCAACGTCGCCTGTATAGCACCAGCCGTCTTTAAAACCGTCCAGCGTGGCTTTGTGATTATTCCAATAGCCACGGGCCATGGCGCTGGACTGCACCACGATTTCTCCAGCGACCTCGGGTGGGCAAAGGTTGCCATTATCGTCTTCAATGCGAATACGGGTGCCTGGAAAGGGCTGGCCAACCGAGGTGAGCCAGCGTTTTTCCTTTTCCGAGCCATCGGGTCGGTGCTGCTCTCTTAGCAGCCCCGAGCTGAAGACTTCGGTTTGGCCGTAGAGATTGATAAAGATCGGCCCCAATAAATCCATGCCGCGTTTAAGAAGGGGTAGCGGCATTGCGGCGGCTGAGTACACCAGCGTGTGAAGTTTAGAAAAATCAGTTGTGGCTAGCTTGGGGTGATCCAGGACCATTTGTACCAGTGTTGGGGCAAGATGAAGAATGGTTACGCCATCGTTGTTGACTGCTTCCAACAGGCTTGCCGGGTCAAATAGTCGATGTAAGACTACCGTTCCGCCGCGAAAATGGATGCCCATTCCCATGGCCATGGCGCCGATATGAAAGAGGGGCATTACCAGTAAAATGCGGTCTTCTGGCCCCGAGCGGGTTTCCACTGACATGGTTTGTGCGCCCAGGCGCATTTCCCGTTGCCCGAGTATGCAACCTTTGGGCTTGCCGGTGGTGCCGCCAGTATAGATGAGTGCGGCAATATCCTGCTCCCGGGCTTTAAAGCTCGGGCCCTTGTCGCTGCCGGTGGCAATAAATGCTTCGTAATCCTGTGCCCAGTCCACGTGCCCATCTATGCACACGTATACTTCCACTGAGCTGAATTGCTCGCGAAGTTCTTCAATCATCTCGCTGTATTGCGCTTCAAAGAACAGAATTTTTGGCGCGCTGTCGGTGACGGTGTGACAAATTTCTGGGCCAGCCAGCCGGAAGTTAACGGTAGATAAAATCAAGCCACTCCATTGGCAGGCGGCAATAATTTCGCCATAAGCTAAGCTGTTCATGGACAGCACGCCAACCCGGTCCTGGTGATCTACGCCGGCATTTTGTGCAGCAGAGGCTATTTTTTTTGCGCGTATCAGAAGCTGACGGTGCGTAATGCTATTACCATCCATGAGATAGGCGGCTTGATTGGAAAAGCGCTGAGCATTGTCTTCCAGCGTGTCGGCAAGTGTAAAAGGCACGTGGTCTCTCACTATTTTCCCTCTTTGGTGTTGGTATTGTGTCGAGTTTCTTGCAGCCAGATTAAACTGCCACTTGAAAACTGAATATATGTTAGTTTATTATCTATTGCAATGCTTGTACAGAGACCGATAAAGCCCATGAATTTGTATTTAACAGATGAACAAAACATGTTGCAGGAGTCGGTGGCGCGCTTATTGGCCACCGAGTCTAACGGCGAACGGATTCGCGCCGCAGAGGCCTCAGGTTTCGATCCGGCGCTTTGGCAGCAACTGCAAAATATGGGGCTGAATTTAATGCGTCTGCCAGAGCAGGCGGGTGGTCTTGATAGTAGTTTGTTAGACGCCGTGTTAGTGGCTGAGCAAGCGGGTCGACATCTTGCCTCGGTGCCGTTAATAGAGCACATGGCGGCCTCTCGGCTGTTGGCGAAGATCGCTGCCGCAGGAAGTGATGCGGCGTCTAGCGCATTGGCTCAGCTTGCCGAAGGCAGTCTGATTACCTTTTTGCCGCAACGCTTTGTGAACACCCAAGCTCCGCTCAATGGCGCTGTGGTGGCCGACCATGTTTTGCTCGCCGACGAAAACGCTATTTATTTATTGAGCGCAGAGCATTTTAGTCCAGTTGCCAATTTGGCAAGTGGCGCACTGGGGCAGTTAAAAGATTCGGTAGAGTTGAGTGCCTTTTTAGTGGCCCAAGGAACTGAAATGTTGGCTGAGTTTGATGCGGCCTGTGACGAGTGGCGACTATTGTGTGCGGCTGCGCTAGGGGGTTTAGCTGAGCAAGGTCTGAGGATGGCCGCAGAGTATGCTAATGAGCGCAAGGCTTTTGGTGTACCTATTTCCAGTTTTCAGGGGATATCTCATCCATTGGCTGATGCCATTTCTCAAGCTGAGGGTACCCAGTTACTGACCCGAAAAGCAGTTTGGGCGTTGGCAGCCGCTCGCAGCGACGCCTCAGCCAGTGTGGCTATGGCATTTTGGTGGGCTGCCGAGACCAGTTCAAAAGCGATGGCCAAGGCACTGCATACCTTTGGTGGTTATGGGGTCTCGCTGGAATACGATATCCAAATGTATTACCGCCGGGCCAAGGCCTGGCCGGCTTGTGCGGGTGATGCGCAGCGTGCATTGCTTGATGCGGCGGATCGGCTGTGGCCGTCCCAGCGTTCTGTCTCTGCAGAAAGCAAGTTGCCGGACGCGGGTGATAATCACCAGGACTATAGCTTGGGCGCCGAGGCGGAAGCTTTTGCCGAACAGACTCGGGCCTTTTTTGCCAAACATATGACACCCGAGCTGCGTGCTCACGCCCATCATTCGGTAGATGGTTTTCACCCTGAGTTTAATAAGCTCGCGGCCAAAGAGGGCATGTTATTTCCCCATTGGCCTAAGGAGTATGGCGGTCTTGATAAAAGTGCCTACGACCTGGCAGCGATGACGGCGGTAATTGAGGCCGAGGGTTGGGAGCATGTTACTGCGCCTATTACCAATCAGGTAGCACAGATTGTTATGCGTTTTGGCACGGAGGAGGCGAAGGCCGAATCCCTTGAGCGGTTTGGGTCGGGTGAATCTCTGGCTTGCATGGGCTTTACTGAGCCCTCCTGTGGCTGCGATGTCTTTGCCGCAAAAACGGTTGCCGAGGAGCAGAACAATGGCGACTGGTTGATCAATGGTCAGAAAATTTTCACCACCGCAGCCAACCTGGCGGATTATTGTTTCTTGCTTGCCAGAACCAATAATGACAAACCCAAACACGCTGGCTTGAGTGTCTTTTTGGTGCCCATGACTTTACCGGGTATTGAGGTTCACGCCGTGCATACATTGCAGGATGAACGCACCAATATTGTGTATTTCAGCGATGTGAATTTACCCGCCAAGTATCTGGTGGGTGAGGTAGACGGTGGTTTAAAGGTTATGGCATCGACGCTGGAAATGGAACACGGCTCTGCGGATCAATATCGCCATGGCCATGTCACGGCATTTCACGCTGCAGAAAAATGGGCGTTACAGAATCAGCGCAACGGCAAGCCTTTGTTGGTCGACAACCAAGCAGCTGCTCGGCTGGCGCGCTCAAAGGTGCACTTGGAGGTCTCGACCCTGCTTTGTTATCGCGCCATATGGTGTATGTCAGAAAAAATACACAACCGCTACTGGGGGCCGATGGCGAAATTGTTTGCCACCGAGTACTACCAGCGCGATGCCGACGATTTAATGGACCTGTGTGCGCCATACAGCGTGATTCAACAGCGTGATGGGTTGGGGCATTTGGAAGTGGGTTATCGCCAATCTATCGGTACCACAATTTATGGTGGCACCAGTGAAGTTCAGCGTAGCTTGGTTGCCGAGCAAGCCCTGGGTCTGGCGCGTTCACGCGGATAAAAAGTTTTAGGAGAAGTAGGATGGAAAAATTTCCCCGTGGGAAATCCGCGATTGTGGGCGCTGCCACCTTTGGCATGGGCGAGGCGCATGGCTATAAGCCGATGGATCTGGTGGCACGCTCTGCTCATCTGGCTCTGGCCGATGCCAATTTAAAATTAAGTGATGTTGACGGATTATTTGTATGCACTGGCGACGATGCTTTGTCCGGTTTGGCGGCGGCGGAGTATTTGGGTATTCGTCCGCGTTTTACTGACAATAATCGCACTGGTGGCTCGGCGTTTTTCTCCCACGCCATTAATGCCGCGATCTTGCTCGAAATGGGCTATATCGATACTGCCTTGATTTGCTACGGCAGTAATCAACGCACTGGTGCGGGCGGATTGGTGTCGATGCGTCAGGCGTCACCGTATGAAAAACCGTATCGGCCAATGAACCCCTTGTCCTCTTATGCCTTGGCTGCGGCCCGGCATATGTATGAATTTGGCACCACCGAAACTCATCTGGCCGAGGTCGCTGTGGCGGCCCGGGCTTGGGCAAATTTAAACCCCGATGCCTTTATGTTTGGCAAGGGTGAATTGACGATTGAAGATTGCCTGAGTTCCCGCATGGTGTCGGATCCATTGCGTAAAACCGATTGCTGCCTGATCACCGATGGTGGTGCGGCTATTGTGATGACCCGGGCCGACCGCGCCAAAGATTTGGTGAAAAAGCCGGTGTATTTACTCGGCGGTGCAGCGGCGGTATGGCACTCCAATGTCGATCAAATGGAAAACCTTACGGTGACCCCGGCTGCGGAATCGGGGCAGCGGGCTTTCGCATTATCTGGATATAAGCCTGCGGATGTTGATGTGGTGAACGTTTACGATGCGTTTTCAATCAACACTATTTTGTTTTTGGAAGACCTGGGTTTTTGCCCTAAGGGTGAGGGCGGCAACTTTGTTGCTGGCGGTGCTATCGCCCCAGGGGGCAGCCTTCCGGTCAATACCAATGGGGGTGGTTTGTCTTGCTGTCATCCTGGTATGTACGGCTTGTTTACTATTATAGAAAACTGCATGCAATTACGTGGTGAAGCGGGACGGCGGCAAGTTGCCAATGCCCAGCTCGCCGTCTCTCATGGTAATGGTGGCACCTTGTCCAGTGAAGCAACATTGGTCTTAGGCACTGAGTCGACATTATAAAAATCTCGCAACGGAGTGAGCAATATGTCTTTTTTTGATCGTTATGAATTTTTCAAGTTTGAGCGTCGCGGCAAGGTGCTTAATATTATTCTCAATAACCCCGAAAAGTTAAATGCGTTTAGTGAAGAGGGGCACCGCGAATTGTCCCGGGTGTTTTTTGACGCTGCGGAAGATTTAGAGAGCGAGATTATTGTAGTGACGGGGGCGGGTCGCGCCTTCACTGCGGGCGGCGATTTGGAGTATATGCAAAAGCTGAGGGATAACCCCGAGCTGATGCACCGCACCATTCGCGAAGCCAAGCGCTTTGTGTTCACGCTGCTGGATTGTGAAAAGCCGGTAATTTGTAAGGTCAACGGCGACGCGATTGGCTTGGGCACCACTTTGTCTTTCTTGGCTGATATTACCTTTTCAACGGAAGCGGCTAAATTTGGCGACCCGCACAACAACGTTGCGCTTATGGCCGGTGATGGTGGCAGCGTAATTTGGCCGCAGCTGATGGGTTATGCCCGTGCCAAGCATTACCTGTTTACTGGTGACGTGATCAAAGGCAAAGAAGCCCAGGAAATGGGCTTGATTCACAAGGCGCTTGCTCCGGAAGAGTTGGACGCGGCAGTGGATGCCTACTGCGACCGCTTATTGGCTATGCCAATACAATCGGTGCGCTGGACCAAACAGGTAGTGAATATTCCCCTCAAGCAATTGGCTCACAGCATGATGGATGCGGGGATGGCCTATGAGCATATTGCTGGTCAGACTGAAGATCACCAAGAGGCGATTAATGCCTTCCGTGAGCGCCGCAAACCCGTTTTTCAAGGCAAATAAGAAAGACTAAACGGCAGGCTTCAGTTTGTCGTTTAGTTATTGTTTTTTCGAGAAGTGCCATGAGTGAAATGATGTCATCGGATAGCCCCATCACCCTGCAGAAGCAGGGACAGGTCACGCATATACAATTGAATAATCCCAAGCGTCGCAATGCCCTAAGTCGCGAAATGACAGGTTTGTTGATAGATACGCTACGGCAGGTTCATGCGGATGAAGATTGTCGTGCGATTGTGCTCAGCGGTCGTGGCGGGCATTTCTGTGCCGGTGGCGATGTCTCTGCCATGCAGGCAGACAGACCGATTCTGGGTTCGCGTCAGCGCATTGAATTTGCCCACCAGATTGTGCGCCTGCTTGCGGCGGGTCCCAAGCCTGTCATCTGTGCTATTGAGGGGGTGGCCTTTGGTCTGGGGCTGTCACTGGCCCTGGCCAGTGATGTGGTAGTGGCTGCCGAGGGCAGCTCGATGTGTGCGGTCTTCAATAAAGTAGGCTTAGTGCCCGACATGGGACTGATGTGGACATTGGCCCAGCGAGTGGGTGTAGCCAAGGCTAAGCAATTGTTTTTCAGTGCTGAGGTTTTGGGCCAGCCTGCAGCGCAAGCATTGGGTTTAGTCGATTTCAGTGCCGCCAAGGGTAATGCGATTGATGTTGCTTTTGCACGGGCCAAGGAGTTCTGCAGTGCGGCCCCTATGCCTATCGCTTTAGTTAAGGCGGCCTATGCCAAAGGTTTTTCCTCGTTGGAAGATGCCCTGCGAGCAGAGGTGGATTACCAGCCCGCGCTGTATCTCAGCGAAGATCATCAGGAAGGTGTGGCGGCGTTTTTTGAAAAACGTAAACCAGTGTTTAAAGGTAAATAAAATTGAGTAGCTGGGCCAAGTTTCACTGACAGGGAATAAATAACCATGGCGACAAGCTATGAAAAATTACTGGCTTTGAACGTGCCGGAAAAAACGGTGCATTACACAGCCAAAGACTGCCAGCTTTATGCCTTGAGTCTGGGCCTGGGTAGTAATCCCATGGACTCAGTTGAGCTGGATTTTGTTTACGAAAAAAACCTGAAAGTGCTGCCCAGTTTGTCAATGACGTTGGCTCATCCTGGATTTTGGGCGCGGGATCTCGACAGCGGCCTGGACTGGGTAAAGATTCTTCATGCGGGCCAGTCTATGACTCTGCATGAGCCCTTGCCCAGCGATGCTGATATTGTCGCCCGCAGTCGCATTGTAGATGTGATTGATAAGGGTGAGGGAAAAGGCGCGTTGGTCTACTTTGAGCGTCAGCTTATCGATCGGCAAAACGGCACCCTGTATTGCACGATGGTACAGACTATGTTCTGCCGTGGCGATGGTGGCATGGGGGGAAATGAAGCACTTAAGCCTGTGGTTCACCGTATTCCCCAGCGGTCAGCAGATGCGATTGATGTTCAGCAGACCTCGCTGCAAATGGCATTGCTGTATCGCCTGAATGGCGATATGAATCCTTTGCATGCTGATCCTGACATTGCCACCAAGGCGGGATTTGAACGTCCCATCTTGCAGGGGTTGGCCAGTTTTGGTGTGGCATGTGCCAGTGTGATCAAACTGTGTTGTGACCATGAGCCGAAACGTATGTTGAGTATGGACTGTCGGTTCAGTGCCCCGGTCTATCCAGGTGAAACCTTGCGCACTGAGGTATGGAACGAGGCTGAAGGAATCTACTTTCGGGTGTCTATCGATGGCCGCGATGCCCATGCCATTGATAATGGCTTTGTCTCACTACGGCCAGTGAGTTAATTTTCGCGGCTAATAATAATAGTTAATTTTGATGGGTAAGATATGAGTGATAAAAATTTAGATAGTGCTGCCAGCGTTACCATCAGCGATATAGATTTTCCGGTATGGGATGCTGACAGCCATCTTTACGAAAGTGAGGAAGCTTTTCTTCGCTACCTGCCCAGGCAATTTGCAAAAGATTTTCAATTCATCGATATCAAAGGTCGTAAAAAATTAGCTATTGATGGGGTGATTACTGACTATATTCCCAACCCGGACTTTGCGGTGGTTGCCGCTCCAGGTGCTCACGAAAAATGGTATCGGGGCCAAAATCACGAGGGCTTATCAATGCGTGAGCTCAGTGGTAAACCGCTATCGCCACCAGAGCCCTGGCGAACGGGCAGAGGCAAGCTGCTGGAGCTGGATCAGCAAGGCATACATGCCTCAATGGTGTTTCCAACTTTGGCCTCGGTGGTCGAGGCGCGCTTGGGGCATAAGCCGGAATCCATCGCCGCATTATTCTCTTCCTTGAATAGCTGGGTTGAAGATGAGTGGGGATTTTCTCGCAGCAAGCGTCTCTACCCCGTTGCCATGATCAATTTGTCTGATGTCGATCTGGCTGTTAAAGAATTGGACATTGCACTTCAACGGGGTGTGAGGGTGGTCGGTATTCGCCCGGCCCCTGTGCCGGGGCCTTTAGGTGGTCGTTCGCCTGGTGATCGGGAGTTTGATCCCTTTTGGGCTCGGGTAAACGAAGCGGGTATCTTTGTGTGTCTGCACGCTTCGGACTCTGGTTATGACGATATGAGCCGCCGCTGGGAAGGCGGGGCTAAAGAGTGGATTCCCTTTGAGCCAACGCCGTTTAAAGCTTGTTTGGATGCCTTAGGGCGGGCGATTAGCGATAGCTTATCTGCGCTGATTTGCCACGGGGTGTTCGAGCGTTTTCCCAATGTGCGGGTGGTGTCGGTGGAAAATGGAGCGCACTGGCTGCCTTCTTTGCTGCATCGTCTGGAGCGGGTGTATGGTCAGATGCCCACTTATTTTAAACGGCACCCAGTAGCGCAATTTCGCCAGCATATTTTTGTGGTGCCATTTTACGAAGATAATATCAGTGAGTTGGCGAAGTTGATTCCCGTCGAACGAATTTTGTTTGGCAGTGACTTTCCTCACCCCGAAGGCTTGCCTCAACCTTTAGATTACCTGAGTGAGTTTTCGGTATTGCCCAAAAATAGCATTCGTAAAATAATGAGCGAGAATTTGCAGGGCTTGCTGAAAGGTTCGCGGGACTAATATGTCTGCTTAATAGGCCCTGTAGTTTGGCGAGGCTAGGGCCTGATCAGCGTGTTTTTTATTGCTGTGATTTAAACCGTGATAATTCAGCGGGCCGCGAGTGTGCAAAAAATCGTAGTTCGATGTTTGCAAATGAGAAAGCGTTGGCTCTGCAAGCAGCGCGAGCACTTTAGGTCGGGGCGATGACACGTTGTGCTTTTATCCTCAATACGAAATGCTTGTGGTCAGACCGATGAATAGGGGGTTGTGTACAAACGGTCTTTTCACCTTTATTCGAGTTTAAACTCCAGAATACCGTTATCCATCACCACTGCATCCCGTTCAATGCAGATAACTCGGAAGTACGCTTTGCCGGGTTGAGCGTCATACCAGATTTCGGTCCGCAGAGTTTCATCTGCAAATATCGGCGCTTTATAGCGCAGACCCATGTGCAACAGTCGATCTGGCTGGTTAGCACAAGCCATGTGTAACAGCGCGCGACCAGCAACACCAAAGGCGCAAACTCCTCGTAGCGGAGGTTTTCCCTCAGCACCTGGCGTATCTTTTAGTGCGCCCACAAATTGTTCGCCAAGGTGATAGCGGGTGTTGTCACGGCCAGGGGTTGCCAAGTCCAGCTGTTGATCGGGGCTGCGATCAGTGGGCACTTTTACAGGGGCCGGGGTGTTTGTTGCGCTACCACCAAAGCCGCCGTTGCCGACAAGAAAAGTGCCGATGCGAATGGTAGCAACGGGGCTGTTGTCGTCATCGCTGAGCACACGATGTTCATACATAAAGGCGCCCTTGCCATGGCCGCGATCGTAAACTTCCTCGACATGATAATTGGCAGTGAGTGTCGCCGCACTGGCAATGGGTTTGTGAATAGTAATGGATTCTTCGGCATGTAAGGTTTTTCGCCAGTCGATGCCTGTTGCTGGATCCATTGTCCACATGCTGCCTTCATTCAAAACAATTGACATCATTGGCAGGGCTTTAAGTGTGTCGTCGTTGCGAATGTATTGGGTTTCTTCGGAGGCTATAGCGGGATTGCCACCGGCGGCGATTCCCAGCGCATAGGCAATGCAATCGCTTCTGTTATAAGACTCGGTAAGTGACTCAAACGGCCAGTTCATCACGGTATCGTAATCTAATTGCGTGGGATGGCTTTTAGTGTCTGCTGCGCTCATAACATTCTGTCTCAATAAGTCGCGCTTGATAATACCGGCGCGCGAGTTCGGTCTTGTTGCTTTAATAATAACTTATAATGTATCAGTTATGAAGTTAATAATTTAGTTAAAGGTCTATAATCAAAGGAATATATTAAAATATTGGGATGTTGGTGTCGGTTTTGATGGCTGATTGTATGTTTGTTATTTGGGGTGTTAGGTGTGATTTTGGTAGCTGCTGCGGAGGCGGGAGTACATTTTCAGACGGCAGGCAAGTGGATCGAGTCACGATATGAGCCGACTAGGACGGGCTTGTCTAATAGAGATTTATAACGCCTTTGCTTAATTGCGCTGTTAATACAATTGGCGATAACAAGAACTTGAAGCTACTGCTTGGCTGGGTAGCGTAATGGCCCGCAGTGACCGTTCAATTAGTGTTAGCAGGCCCTAAGTTAATTTCTTGAGAAAATTGAGAAGTGCTGCACTTGCCATATCGTTGCGATCGCCTGCAACCATATGCCCCGCACCTTTAATATCTACAAAATCCAGTTGGGGAATATCTCGCTTTAAGTCGGCAACGCTTTCCATACTGACAATGGTGCTTAATTGCCCGCGTATCAACAGGCAGGGCTGGGTAATTCTTGGGGCCGCGTTTTGCATACTTGCACTGAGCTCTTTGACCTTATCTTGCCAGTCACCGGCAATAAAGGCGGGGTCCCAGTGCCAAACCCAACGGCCATCTTTGCGTTGCCGAAGTACACGCTTGAGGCCGGACTGACTGGACTGTTGCTGTCGGTGGGGGTTGTGTTTGGCGATGCTTTGCTGGGCGTCATGTAAAGTGCTGAAGCCTTCGGGGTGGGCTTGCATAAAATTGACGATTCCTTGGGCGCCAGCAATTTCTATGGTGGGGCTGACATCGACAAGCACCAGTCCGTGGCACAGCTCAGGGCGTTGTGCTGCCAGCAATAGCGATAGGGCGCCGCCAATGGAGGCCCCGACAAGTATCACCGATTTGCCTGTTTGTTTGCAGCAGGCGTCAAGGTCTTCCAGCATGGATTCAAATTGGTAGTCACCATCGCTGGCCCATTCAGATTCACCGTGGCCGCGTAAATCAATGCTGATAGCGCAATAGCCCGCGTTAGCGAGGGTGTTTGCAGTTGACTGCCAGGATTGCCGGGTTTGACCGCCACCATGCAGCAGAATAACGGTGGGGGCGCTACTCGGCCCAAAGCGGTCTGCTTTGAGTTTAAGTTGTTTTTTGCCCTTGAACTCCAGGTTTTGGGGGACGCTTTGATTGTTGGTGTTTTGCATTATTGAAGGCTTCCCTGGTCGTTTTTTTGCCGCAGTTCCTGCTTTTAATTAAAGAATATCTTCTTAGTTATTGCTTGTCTTGCTAACACATTTATTTGATATTTTACGTCACAGAACCATTTCCCATTGTGGACAATGATTGCGCCAATAAATGACTATATGTTAGTTTATGCTATTGATATACAGCTCGCCAGTCAATCCCCAGGAGGTAATGTGCGCGACGCGGTAATAGTGGCAACAGCTCGAACACCCATTAGCAAAGCTTACAAAGGGGCATTTAATAACAGTAAGTCGCCGAGTATTGCTGCTGCGGCAATACGCGCGGCGGTAGAGCGTGCCGGTCTGGCTGGAGAGGAGATTGAAGATTTAATTTTGGGTTGCGTTTTAACGGCGGGGACTCAGGGCTTAAACGTAGCTCGGGCTTCGACTCTGGCAGCAGGCCTGCCTGTGACGGTGCCGTCACAGACAGTTGATCGTCAGTGTTCATCGGGGTTAATGGCGATTGCGATTGCCTCGCGACAAGTTATTGCCGATGGAATGAATGTGGTATTGGCTGGCGGCGTAGAAAATATTACCGCCATGAACGCACCTTATTTTCAATGGGCGCGAGAAGAGCGCGATCCCGCAGTATTGAAATTCCATAAGCACGCGTATATGCCTATGCTGGAAACGGCTGAGTTTGTCGCTAAAAAATACCGGGTAAGTCGTGCCCGACAAGATGCTTATAGCTTGCAGTCCCAATTGCGGATGGCTGCAGCTCAGGCTGAGGGGCGTTTTGATCAGGAGATTGTTCCGGTCACTGTGACTCAGGCTGTTAAGAACAGAGAGAGCGGAGAAGTTAGCTATCGCGAAGTGACGATTGAAGGCGATGAAGGTTGTCGTCCCAATACGACTTTAGCTGGTTTGGAAGCGTTGCAACCGGTCGTTGAAGGCGGTTGCGTCACGGCAGGTAATGCCAGTCAGTTATCAGATGGTGCCTCGGCCTGTGTGGTAATGGAAGCAGGTGAGGCAGCGAGGCGTGACTTGGCGCCATTAGGCCGTTATATCGGAATGGCTGTTATGGGCAATGCACCAGAGGAAATGGGCATTGGCCCTGTTTATGCCATTCCTAAATTATTAGCTCGACATGGGCTGAATATTGACGATATCGGCTTATGGGAATTAAACGAAGCCTTCGCCGTACAGTGTCTTTACTGTCGGGATGCTTTGGGTATTGATCCTGAGCGCTACAACGTCAATGGTGGCGCTATTGCCATGGGCCATCCTTATGGCATGAGTGGTGCGCGCATGGTGGGGCACGCGTTAATTGAAGGTCGACGCCGTGGAGTTAAGTATGCGGTGGTGTCGATGTGTATTGGTGGCGGTATGGGTGCAGCGGGTCTGTTTGAAGTATTTTCCTGAGGGTTATATTTATGAGTGATGCGAATCCACTGGTGCTATTGACGATTAATGGGGCCATTGCCGACGTTTGTTTTAACCGCGCCCAGGCACTGAATGCCATTACCGTGGAGATGGCAATTGAACTACGAGATATTTTTTCGGCATTGGCACAGAACAGCAATGTTCGCGCGGTTATCTTGCGCGGTGAGGGCCGGGCTTTTATGGCGGGTGGCGACCTTAATTATTTTCGCCAGGCTGATAATAAGGAGGCAGCCGCTAATGCCTTGATAGAGCCCATTCACGAGGCGGTGAGTTTAATGGCAAGCCTGCCCCAAGTCGTAATTGTCAGTTTGCACGGTGCGGTGGCCGGGGCGGGAATGAGTCTGGCGATGGCTGCCGACCTCGCGGTGGCGGAACAGGGGACCGTGTTTAATATGGCCTATGCAAAGGTAGGAAATAGCCCTGATTGCTCTGGTTCTTGGAGCTTGCCACGGCTTGTTGGAACGCGTCGAGCCCTTGAAATCGCGCTGCTGTCAGATGATTTATCTGCGGAACAGGCCCTTGATCTGGGGTTGATTAACCGCCTGGCCGATAAAGGTCAGCAGGAATTTGAAGCGAAAAAGTTAGCTGAGCGTATTGCGGATAGCTCCCCTGCGGCGATGAGAAATATTAAAAGGCTAATGCGCCAAAGCCATAGTCATGGTCTTGCGGAGCAGCTGGATGCAGAAGCAGAGGCTTTTGCGACTACCGCTGGTGAAGAAGATTTTAGTGAAGCAGTCGAAGCCTTTTTTGAGCGCCGTAAAGCGGTGTTTCACGGTAGATAGCTATTGTTGCGCGGCCTCAGAAAAAGCGAGGCCTTTACCTGCCACTCATCCATAATCCAGTAAAGGAAGCGGCCTGTGACGGCGATGGATAAAAAAACGATACAACACCGCGTTCAGGCAGAGGGGGTTGCCCTCAATGTTTTCGAATGGCCGGGTTATTCGCCAGACAGTCCGGTCATGTTGTTGGTGCATGGCTATCGTGCCAATGCACATTGGTGGGATGAAGTTGTTACTGCGTTTGCCGGGCATTATCGTATTGTCGTGCCGGAATTTTCAGGAATGGGCTTGAGTGGGTGGCGAGAGCGCTATGATCACTGGCAGGGTGCACGCGACCTTGCGGCGGTATTCGATGTTTTAGATATTGTTGTGGATATTGCGGTGGCTCACAGTTGGGGCGGCTATCAAATGCTGGGTTTTTGTTGTGATAACCCTGAGCGAGTCCGGCAATTAATATTGGTGGATAGTTTTTTTATGGTTGGACCGGATCAAGATATTCCCGCCGGGGCGCCCATTGGTAATACCCGAGTCTATGCAGATAAGCACGAAGCCGTTCAGCGCTTTAGAACCTCTCCTCGGCAACCAATTCCAGAGCCGCGTCGAGTCGCCTTGGCTGAGGCATCACTGCGGGAAGTCGAAGGTGGTTGGTCGTGGAGCTATGATCCACAGCTACCAATGCTTGACCCAAGTGACGATGATGAAAATTTGCTGAGGGCGCTGGAAACACCATGTGATTTTATTCTGGCTGGTTCCGGCGGCGTGGTGAGTTATGACCGGGCAAAAACAACTGCAGATCTCGCAGCTTGTCGTTCACTCATCGTGTTTGAGGATGCTCATCATCATCTTATGTTGGAGTGTCCCGAGCGGTTGGTGAAATGTATTTCTGATCTGGTTGACGAGTGACTGCTTGATAAAATATTGGCCACAAATAATCAATAAGCTGACGTTTACAAAAGGCTTGAGAGGAGGAGTGCGAGGTTGGTTTGAGAGAACAGCGCTTGGCTTATAGTCCTCTGTAGAAGCAGGCGCCGTAAATAGCGCCCGTAATGAGGTATTGGAAGCTCTACATTGTGTTTTATAATGTGCAGTTTGTAGGGGGGGATTTTAAACCCGCCCTGTGACCGGAATAAGGGCACCGGTGATAGCTTCCGCTTTTGTCGATAACAAGAAACACAGCACATCGGATAATTGTTTGGGAGTTACCCAGCTGGAAAAATCGGCATCGGGCATGTCGCGCCGATTAATAGGGGTGTCGATAACACTGGGCAATACGGCATTCACGCAAACATTGTCTGCCTTGCCTTCTTCAGCCAGTGATTCAGTCAGTTTGGCCACGCCAGCTTTAGATGCTGCGTAGGGGCCAAAACCTGCACCTGCTTTGCTTGCACCGGCTGCGCCAATATTTACAATTCGGCCTGCGGACTTGGTCAGTGAGGGAAGAGCGGCACGGCAGGCATTGCTTGCGGTAAGCACATTGATTCGAAACATCTTGTCCCAGCTGCTGGTTTCACCATCTGCCAGGGTCTCCCAGCAAAAGCCACCGGCGATATTGGCAAGGCCGTGAATGGCACCGTATTTTTCTGCGATTTTGGTAAACACTGTGGTGCTGGCGTCGACGTCAGTAAGGTCGATACCACTAAAACCCTCAAAGTTTTTTGCCTCAAAGTCTATTTGGGCGTAGTCGATACCAATAACGGTCGCGCCTTCATCCAGGGCGGTTGTAATCATGGTGGCGCCAAGATTGCCTTTGGCACCGGTGACGACAATAATTTTTCCGTCTAGCAAGGCCATACTGAATTCCTTTAATATTCTGTGAGTGTTAACGAGCTGGTTAAGCTCGTTTTAAAACCGATACGACGCAGGCGCCGCCGAGGCCGATGTTATGTTGTAACGCTATGTTGGCGTTTTCGACTTGGCGTTCGCCTGCGGTGCCACGTAAATGCCAGGTCAATTCGGTGATTTGCGCTAAGCCTGTTGCCCCCAGGGGGTGGCCTTTTGAGAGCAGGCCGCCGGAAGGGTTGGTTACCACCTTGCCGCCATAGGTATTGTTGCCTTCGACAACAAATTTTTCTGCGCCTCCTTCTGGGCACAGTCCCAAGGCTTCATAGCTAACGACTTCGTTAGTGGAAAAACAGTCGTGTAATTCCACTAAATCAATTTCTTCTGGAGAAACGCCAGATTGTTCATACGCAGAAGCTGCTGCGCGTCTGCTGGCATCAGCTCCAATAGCGTTAATCATGCTGCCGCTGCTAAAGCTGGCATCGGTGTCTGTGGTTAAGGCCATGCCCGCAATTTCGATAAGGTTCTTTAAACCTTTCCTTTGTGCATAGCGTTCAGAGACGACCAGCACGGCGGCGCCACCGCAGGTTGGTGGGCAGCACATCAGTCGGGTGAGGGGGCCGAATATAGCCGGTGAACTCATAACTTGCTCGAGGCTAAGCGGGTCGGTGAACATGGCGTAGGGATTGCGGCGGGCATGATCCCGGGCTTTCACCGAAACCCGGCCAAACAGTTCAGCGCTAGCGCCGTATTTCTCCATATATTCACGGCCGGCACCACCGAAATACTGAGCGGCTTGCATGGCCTTGTCATCCCATCCCTGGATGAGACTGACGGTTTTGTCGAGTCGTGCAGTTGTGGCCTTGCGATCACTGGTGCTGCTGGCAAGGGCGCCACTGGGCATTTGATCAAACCCAACTGCGAGGGCTACATCTACTGCGCCGGACTCAACCGCCTGGCGAGCTAAGAATAATGCGGTAGAGCCTGTTGCGCAGGCATTGTTGACGTTGATGATCGGGATTCCGGTCAAGCCAACAGAATATAAGGCGGTTTGTCCTGAGCAGGTATCACCAAACACAAATCCAGCATAGGCTTGTTGAACTTCTTGATAGTCGATTCCGGCGTCGTCCAAGGCTGCGCGGGCAGCTTGGGCGCCTAGCACATCGTACTCTTCGCTTTTACCGGGCTTGGTGAATTTCACCATGCCGACACCGGCGATAAATGCTTTGCTCATAATGTAGGCCTATTTGTTCTTGGTGCCGTGTTTATTTGGCGAAATCGTGAATGGTTAAGCTCGGTGCATCTAGAAAGATTGCGTCGCTTGCTGCGGCAATGCCTTCGGCAGTCAAATCACCGTTTTCACCACGACCGCGAATGCCTTCAGCAGATACCAGCTTTAACTCCCTGATACTCTGGCCCGAGGCGAATAGGCAGTGGCCGGTTTTTTGGCCAGAGAGATCGCTAACCATATAGAGCATTGCTTCCGCGACGTGGGCCGGGTCTAACAATTGCTTTTGTTCGTCGTTCATTAAAGGTGCGGTCAAGGCCGACGTAGCGGCAGGAGCTAGGGTCCAAACCCGGATACCCGCTTTGGCACCCTCAATGGTCAATACATTGGACATGCCGAATACCCCAGCCTTAGCTGCTGCGTAATTCAGTTGGCCAAAATTGCCCACCAGGCCAGAGGTGGAACTGGTGTTCACAATAACGCCGCCGCCGTTCTCTTTCATCCAGGCAAAAACTGGTTGGGTGACAGTAAACATGCCTTTAAGGTTGACACCTAAAACGCTGTCCCAGTCGGCCTCGGTGAGCTTTAGAAAGCTTTTATCCCGTAAAATACCGGCGTTATTAATAAGAATATCTGCTGAGCCAAAAGCCTCTAGTGCTGTTTCTAATAAGGAGGCGCCGCCAGCCATTGTTGCAATATCGGCAGTGTTTGCCGCCGCTTTGCCGCCGTTGGCAATAATAGTTTGCGCAACGTGTTCTGCCAGGAATTCACCGCTTTCATTTTTACCTAAATCGTTAACTACAACAGCGGCACCGTGTTCGGCAAGAGATTTTGCATAGGCTTCGCCAAGGCCGCGGCCAGCGCCAGTGATAATCGCAACTTTATTGTCCAGAAGGGCCATCTTAACTCCATTAAGTGACATAGTGTCAGTTCTGTGTTTGTTGTTAAGCCTGTCTCGCTGAGGGCGGACAGGCTTAAAGTGCTAGGGCTTGATAGAAGAGTGCTTTTTAGCTCTTGGCACCGACGTCCAGCATTTTGCTTAATTGACCGGTAACGTCGCCAAAGGTAACAGGACCCGTATGCTGAGCGGGGGGAACTCCTTTACCTTCAGTATTGGTGAAGCTCAGGTCGACATCACTGGCCTGGGCTCGCAGCGCACCGACAGTGCAGTCTTCTTTCTTCATGTGTTTGAAGGGGTCAAACTGGAAGGCCTTCATGGCATTCAAATGCGTGATCATGTCGATCTCTTCATCTGGAATGTCTTTGATACTGGGCCACAGTGTTTCTGGCGCCTTTGGCCAGGTTGAGTCTGAGTGGGGGTAGTCACACTCCCAGGTCATTTTTGACAGGCCCGCATCGTGGCGTACTTTGATGCCGACTTTATCGTCAATGAAGCAGGTGTAAACGTGTTTAAGGAACAGTTCGCTTGGCTTCATGCCGCCAAAGTCCTGGTTGGTCCAAACATGGCGCTCATGAACATAGTCAATACGCTCAAGGAAATGCGGAATCCAGCCTACGCCACCTTCTGACAAAGCAAAACGGATGTCTGGGAATTTACGCAGAATGGGCGAGAATGTCAGGTCGGTTGCGGTCGCATATAAGGAAACCGGCATGTTAGCGATCATGACATCAACAGGCGACTCTATTGACGGTACGGCGTTTGACGCGTCGGCAATATGCAGGCAGACAACAACCCCGGTATCGCTACAGGCTTTCCATAATGGATCCCATAATGGGTTGTGCAGGCTGGGAAGCTTACTCAAACAAGGGTTGGGCGGGAAAGAAATGGCGTAGCAGCCTTTTTTGGCAATGCGGCGTACTTCTTCTGCAGCGGCAATAGGGTCCCAGTTACTGACAATACCTACAGGAATGAAGCGACCGGGGTAAGCACCGCACCACTCATCGATATGCCAGTCATTCCAGGCGCGAACAATGGCAAGGCCGAGCTCGCGATCCTGTACTTTTTCTAGTGTCTGACCGCCAACCCCAACAAAGGAGGGAAAGTTCAGGCCTGCAAGTTGCCCGTTGACGTTCATGTCGCCAATACGAGAATGCACGTCATAGGTGCCTTTGCGAAGCTGGGCAAAACCGGTGGGTTCAAAGCCGTATTCTTCAGGGCGGCGGCCAGCAACGGCGTTAAGGGCAATATTGGGCACCGGCATGTCGCCAATCATCCACATATCTTCACCCTGTGGGCCTTGCACAACGTGGGGCATGCGGCCTTTAAATTTGGCAGGGGTGTGTTGATCAAACATGTTTGGCGGTTCAATCAAGTGATCGTCGACGCTGATCAGGACCATATCGTCCATATTCATACTGGCTTCTCCTTCCGGGCCAGCTTGGCTGGCAGGGATCTTATTGGTTGGTGATTAAAAAATAACTAGTAGTCAGTTATAGTTTGCGCATAGCCCCGAAATTTGTCAAAGCTTTTTATGTTAAGTTGTCTTAATAATTGACATACTGTCAGTTGTTGGTCTGGAAATCAAACCGCCTATCGTTAGAGTTTTATGCTGCTTCCTCGGCTTGTTCTACGGTTAGTCGTGGGCTGTGTGGGTGATTTTTGAGGGCTTATTGTTAAGGCACCTCTGATTAATTCGGTAATGTTTCAACGGAGTCTCTGGCGCGCACTGGCAAGGCGCGATGCGAACGACTGCATGGATGCAGGAGGTAGCGCAACGAAGCCCAGTGTTCGCCAGAGGCCTGCCCCTCGGGGCTTAGCCAAAACGGATCCACTGCATTGCCGCCACTTGAAAGGCAAGCAGCATCCTTCATGTCGGCGCCTTGTTGAGCCGCTTTTGGCTGAGCTTGAGATATCACCGAATTAATCAGAGGTGCCTTGAATATTCCTCTTTTTACAGCAGCTTATA
Source organism: Spongiibacter sp. IMCC21906 (assembly GCF_001010805.1). Lineage (NCBI taxonomy): Bacteria > Pseudomonadati > Pseudomonadota > Gammaproteobacteria > Cellvibrionales > Spongiibacteraceae > Spongiibacter > Spongiibacter sp. IMCC21906. The sequence continues at coordinate 1,076,816 of NZ_CP011477.1, forward strand.
TTTTTTTACAATATTGGTTAATGCGTATGATTTTTGCCTTAGCGTGTGTTCTTTTGTTGCTGTCTTTATCTTCGGTTGTTTCACTGAAATACCGTCAGCTTAAGGTGTGGTCAGCGCTGTATTGGTTGCTGGCGGTCACAGGGCAATTGTTTGCGTTGCCGATTTTAATCATAGCATTAAGCCTGTTTTTAACTGGAAGAGATCAGCCTGGTGTAGCAATTGTTTCTGCAGTAACTGCACTGGCAGCTTCGTTGAGTTTGCTAAAGCAGTTGCAGGTTCGCAAGGCGGTTGCGACCTTTGCTGAAGACTTGGGAATTGCTACTCGCAGGGACTTTTATTATTCCTGGCAGAAAATCTGGCGCTCTGTGTTGGTATTGCACTGTAACCGTCGTGGAATGCAGCTCGATAAAAATATCAGCTACGGTGACTTGGCTGAGCAGCGCTTGGATATATACCGTCTAGACACTAGTAAGAGTGCTATGAGTACCTCTGAGCTAATGCCAATCTTGATTCACATTCATGGCGGCGCCTGGGTGGCAGGCAAAAAAGGGCAGATGGGGCGCCCATTAATACACGATATGGCCACCGAGGGTTGGCTAGTCGTAGATATTGAATATCGGCTGGGGCCGGAACACCGCTATCCGGCAATGATAGAGGATGTGTTAAAAGCCATTGCCTGGGTGAAGACTCATGCGGAAGAGTATGGTGGCAGCGCTAACTTCATTGCTCTTACAGGTGGATCGGCAGGGGGGCATTTGAGCGCTTTAGCTGGATTGTTAGATTGTGGTGAGCGGCGGGGGTTGCAGCAAGGTTTTGAGGAAGTAGATACCCGGGTTCAGGCTATTGTGCCTTTTTATGGCCGCTACGATTTTCTGGACCGTTTTAACATCATTAATGATCCCAAAATCAAACAATTTATGATTGATAAAGTGATGCCTGTTGGGCCCATTGATGCGGGTGAACAACTGTGGCGTCAGGCCTCGCCCATTGATCATGTTGCTGGGCATTTTCCGCCCTGTTTGCTTATTCACGGTAGCTCAGATTGCATGATAGATGTGGCGGAGGCCAATGCGTTTGTTGATGCTCAGCGCCCTTTGAGTACAGCCCCTTTTTATTTTGTAACGGTGCCGGGAGCACAGCATGCCTTTGATTTGGGCTATTGCCTGCAGGCGGAGGCGGTTAATACATTAACACAGTATTTTTTGAAAGATTGTTATCGGCAGTTTGTCAGCTCGACCTCGTTTGAAAAGTCGTAACAAAAGATCGAATTGTGGAGTAGCAATGATTAAATTCCCCATTAGTAGTAGATGGTCGCGTCTGGAATCTGCATTGGCGACGGCGGGAACCTATGATGAATGGCGAGAGTTGGCCGGACAGCTTGACGAGCTGTCTGGTGCGAATAAATGGAAAGCTAGCATCGATAGTGAATATTTTGATGCCAACCAGATTAGTATGCGTTATCGGCGTATGCAGGATTGCTTGGACAACGGCGACTATGAAGAACTCCTGTTTACCTTGAATGAAGGTATTCACGGCAATATGGCCGGTATGGGAAGTGCGGCGCTATATTCCCGGGCGCGCTTTGGCACCAAACAGTTGATTGTAGACTTTGTCGAGCTTATCGCCAGTGCCCTGCGGCGTTTGGTTGACGCCCCGGAAGCCGTTATCAGCAAAGAGCAAAAGCGCAATTTTTTTCGCCGTGCCAGCCATTGTTATGGACGTTCAGCGCTTAGCTTAAGCGGTGGGGCGGGGTTGATTTATTTTCATCATGGCGTTGTTGACGCTCTGCTGGCTGAGGACCTGTTGCCCAGAGTGATTTCTGGTGCCAGTGCTGGCTCCTGGGTATGTGCTCAAATTGGCACCCTGAGTGACAGGGAGCTAAATGGTTATTTTAAAAACAAGCGATACGATGGCCGATTTTTTAAATTCAGTGAGCTGATTCGGGAGCGTTCAAGCCAGGTTGTGGCATCGGCGAGAGACGATATGATCGATTCTTTTGTGGGTGATATGAGCTTTGAAGAGGCCTATGAGCATACTGGGCGGCATATTAATATCTCGATAGCGCCCCATGAGAAACATCAAAAATCACGATTAATGAACGCGATGACGTCGCCTAATGTCACCATTCGGTCAGCGGTAAAAGCATCATCGTCGCCCAGTGGATTGGCACCACCGGTGCAGTTGGAAGCCAAGGATTCGCGCGGTCGACTGAAGGCGTATTTGCCTGGGCGTTATTGGGTAGATGGCTCCACCGCCGATGATCTGCCGTTTAAGCGCCTGGCACGTTTATATGGCGTTAATCATTTTATTGTCAGCATGATTAACCCAGCAGGTTTGCTAGCTAACATGGAGCCTGGCTTCTCAAGTCAAGAGAATATTTTTCGCTCGGTGAAGCGAGTTTATTTCTCGGCATTAAAGGAGTCGGTCAGAAACGTACGGCGTTTTTCTTCAAAAACGGCCATTACTTCGTCGATTGATTACATGCTTTCAAGTTTCTACCAAGTGCTTGATCAATCCTATGCCGGGGATATTGATATTACCCTGAGTTTAAAACATCTTCGTCTTCGCAATCTGCTGTATCAGTATGCCAATGACGGTGAAATAGAGGCGATATACCGGGGGGGATTAGAAGCGAGTTGGCCAAAGTTAGAACAGATTCGCATGGCGAGTTTGATCAGTAAGGAGATCGACAATTGTCTTGAGCGGCTGGAGATTGATGCCATACATCAAGCTGGCCACGATGCCTTGCTTCATCACCCGCTATTGTAAGTTGGGGGGATATTTGTTTAACCGTCCCCAGTTAATAGGCGTGTTGCAGAAAAGCTCTTAGCTATTGTTACCGCGTATTTTCTCGATAATATCTGTCATTACCTGTTGGGAATGAATGCTGAGATTACTGGCTTTTAATGACAGGATGCCGAGTGTTCTGAGGTCACCATGATTGGCGACTTGATGGTCGATTCTGAGGAACTCACCTGTTTCAAATTCGGTACTAACATTTAGATCTGCGGTTGCAAATATCGCGTTTGTCCGGCGTGTTATCTCTTTCAGGCTTTGGATGTTGGGACAAACGATTTGGCGTTTTCGTTGCCAAGCTTCATCATCGATGCTATTCCAACGCAGTGATTCCCACGTACTTTCATGAACGTTGGTTGGCGTCAGTATGTGGTATTCGTATATTTGCTGAAGTGGAACCTTGGTGTTGTTGCTCAACGGATGGCCTTGCCTGACATAAAAACTACCGCGAATCTGTCTCAATTGGGTGAGGTGAATATCCCGCATATCAATATTGCTGAAGTCGGTAATGTCCGCGACAAAAAAATCAATACTGTGATCTTGTAGCAAGCTCATCAAGGTGCTTCTTGATTCTACTTTTACTTGTACTTGCATTAAGTTTGAGTGTTTAACAACATCCATTAAAGTATCGGTAAGGAAAATGTCCGCAGTAACGGGGTCCATGCCAAACAGCAATACACTGCGTGCGCCACTGCTTAGTGCCCGGGCGTCTGCATACAACTCTCCGGCTTGAGAGAGTAATTCACTCGCCTTGTTGATAATAATTTGACCCTCAGCGGTGAGTTCTATTCCTGTGGATTTGCGCCTGAATATTTTGATGCTTAGCTCATCTTCCAGAGACTGAATACTTCTGGTTAGCGCCGATTGGGTGATATGTAGTTTCTTGCTTGCTGCAAGGAGAGAATGCTCTTGGGCAACAATCAGGGCGTGGAGCAGTTTTTGTAAATTGAGCGTCTTCATCTGTGAGTTGTGCATCTTTATTTAGTTATGAGTATGTCGCATAGCAAGCTAGCATTTTTTGCATTTGGATTATATGTGAAGAAGCATATAATCACTTGTACTGAAAATAAATAATAGGATGTCAGTTATGCGTGCGCCATATAAAGTCATTGTTTGGGGACCGGGAATTGTCGGTAACGCTTGTATTAAAGAAGTAATAAAAAAGCCAGAGCTGGATCTGGTGGGTGTATTGGCTTACAGCAATAGCAAAAACGGTGTTGATGTCGGTGAGTATCTGGGGATGGATGCTATTGGCCTGAGCATGACCACCGATCAGGAGGCGATCATTGCGATGGATGCTGATGTGGTGCTGTTTTCAGTGAATATGAGTACAGAGTTAAATCTGGATTCTGAGGCGACTAACATTGCTTGTCGTTTGCTTGAGTCCGGTAAAAGTCTGGTCACGTCCGCAGGGTGGTGGTATCCCGCCTATCATTCACAAGCGTTGCACGACAAGCTGGAGGCGGCCTGTAAAAAAGGGGGCAGTTGTTTGCATGGCACAGGCGTGAACCCGGGCTGGTTATATGAGCGAATTATTTCGACATTTACTGGGGCCTCTACCAGTATCAAGCATATTCATGTCCAGGAATTGTCCGACAACAGTCATATTGAAAGTGCCGATATGATGGGTGGTTTGGGATATGGTTCTGATATGTCAGAAAAACCATGGATAGAAAATGTCGGTGATCGTGGTTACGAAGAAACGCTGGCGCTGACCTGTCATGTTATGGGCGTCAAGCTCGATCGTATCGAGTCAGAGAAGAAGTACTTTGTTGCCCGGGAAGATACCAAGCTTATCCCTTTGACGGTGCCAAAAGGTAAACGTAACGGGGTGAATTTTCTCTATCATGCCATTGTGGACGGCAAAAAATTTATTACTCTGGAAGAAATCTGGTATGTCGATGAGCGTGATCTGCCAGACGGCCTGCACCGCGGTGACTATTACAATATTAAAATAGAGGCCGAGCCGGTTTCTGTACGGGGGCAGTTCCAGTTAATGGCCTCGGTGGAAGACAATCTTGAGCACCGCGAAGGGGATAATACTCTACCAGCTTACTACGCAACTGCCATGCCAATGATTCAGGCTATTCCCATTGTGTGTGGCGCCAAACCTGGCATTGTTGTGCCCTTTAACTTCGCCAATTACAGTCCTGATCTACGTAACTTCAAGAGTCCGTTGATTGTTCGATAGGATTTATTGTTGATTTCGCTTAAGCCGCTGCAGAAGCATTTGCAGCGGCTTTTTTAGGCCAAGTGTTTGCAGTAGAGCAGGTAAGCGCCAAAAATTATCCAATGTTTCGCTCGCATAAAAAAGCTCCGGACCAACTACTTCCGGAGCCACAGCTATCTGATGTCGTTTGCCTACTCAGCGTAGGATTTCAGGGGAATTGCTGTCCAGCCGTGTTCGATGTAGGTACGCATATCCTTGAGCTCGAAGTTGCGACCATCGGTCAGCTTCATGCTGCCTTCGGCGTGGGAGTGCAGGCCGTAGTGCATGGTGGCGCCCGAGGTGGTCAGGTAGCTGTAGAAGGTTCGGTGTGCAGCTTCGATATTCAGATCGATAACACCGTTCTTAGATTCCAGATTGAAGTGCCATTTAACCGGTACACGCATACGGGTTTTGGGATCGATCCAGAACTCCTTCTCTTCCATGGTGATATTACTGTGACCATTTTCGGAGAATTGGATTTCTTCGCCGTCAACGGTGACGTGGCTGAAGGTTTTGCCCACTGACGGGTAGTAGTAAATGAATACACGTATGTTTTCGCAGGCCCACCAGTTCCAGTAGTACGTTTCACCGCGCAGAATGTCGGCCAGATCCCACGCTGGCTGGATGAACTTTTCCTGGCAGCCAAAGGTGTTTTCTTTGCTGATGTGATAGGTTTTGCCTTCGGCTTTAATGGTGCCTTCTGCACATATGGGGTGTTCAAATCCCGCGATGTTGTTCTTTTCCAGATCGGCAAAGGGGCCCTTGTGGTAGGGGGCATCGCCGATACCGGTGAGTTTCAGGTCGAACTCGATGCCCATATGCTCGCCCTTGATTTCCCAGTAGGGAGGACGACAGATGTGTTGGCGGTTACCCAGGGTCCAGATTACTGCGTCGTCGACTTGTTCTACACTGCCAGATTCCCAGTGGTCGGTAGCCCAGGTGCGATTGCCGATAAAGTGGTTGTCCTGCATGCCGCCAGTGTGTCCCTTAGGGACTGCCATAAAGGTGGTATGACCTTTGTAAACGTCATCGACTTGCCATGGGCCATCTTTGCCGCCGCCGACGCGGAAGATACAGGAAACAAATGAAAATTCTTCACCTTCATCTGTTTCGCCCATAATCATGAAGCCATTGTTCTCCATGTAAGGCATACCGGCGGGTAGCTTATCGACATAGCTTAATTGATCTGCCAGTGTGACATTTGTTTGTGCTTTTATTTCAGTCATCGCTCTAACTCGTCTTTGGGTTGCCCATAAAGCTGATATATTATCAGTTATAGTGGGGCGGATTCAATATCCGCAAGGATGTAGATTTAATTTAGGCGAAAAATTTCATCGATTGGAAACTGGGCTCAGGTTTAGACCCAAAATGAACACGGAGCCAATCTTTGGCGTGGTTATCTTGAGTCGGGCATTAACAGGCAACCGTCAGCTTCTTATTCAGTGTGCTTTAGCGGCAAGTAGGACGGTGGGTTTGGAATAAGGGGACGTGTTGGTTGGTCTTGAGTCTCTAATGTTTCAGACTAATTTTATCGTTGCTGTATTAGTGGTGAGGTGATCGAAGGTCATAGAAGTGGTTGCTAGTCATGGGGTAGAAGCGTTCCCGAAGGTCATGTAGGAAGGGCTGGATTTTTGCAGAGGTTGCACTGTAGGCACAGGATGGGCACAGAGATCAAGGTTAATAGACGAAAAAAAACGGCAAGCCAGTAAGTTACTGATTTGCCGTTCTTTAATGTGGTAGCGGGGGCAGGATTTGAACCTACGACCTTCGGGTTATGAGCCCGACGAGCTACCAGACTGCTCCACCCCGCAACTGACTTTACGCTGTTTTTGAGCCTTGCGTTTGGCTGTCTCTGTATCAGAGGTTGCGCATTATAGGGATGGGACTTGGGGATTGCAACACCTTAGCCGGTTTGTCTTTGATTTATCTTTCAAAGGGTTTGTCTGGCGCTGGGTTGACCTCTAAAGCTGTGGGGGTCTAGGTGGTGGCGACGGAGCAAGCGATAAAATTCGGTGCGGTTGCGGCGGGCGAGTTGTGCGGCCTGGGTGACGTTGCCAGCGGTGATATGGAGGACTTCAACGAGGTAGTCCCGCTCAAAGTGGTCACGGGCATCGGCAAAGGGGACGATTTCGCCGTCGTCTTTTTTTAGCGCGCGTTTGACCAGGGCTTCAGGAATGACGGTGGTGTGGGAAAGCACCATGGTTTGTTCTACTACGTTGCGGAGTTGACGGATGTTGCCTGGCCAAGACGCAGACGCTAGGGCTTCCATGGCTTCAGCGGAGAAATGCCGTGGGGCTTTCCCTTTTGGGGAGAGCTGTTCCAGAAAATGCTGGGCAAGTAGGGGGATGTCGTCTCTGCGGGCACGTAGGGCGGGGAGCTCTAGCTGGACGACATTTAACCGGTAGTAGAGGTCCTCGCGAAAGCTGCCTTCTTCTATTAAGGCTTCCAGATCTCGATGGGTTGCGCAGATGACACGCACATCAATAGGCTTGCTGCCGGTAGAGCCGACAGGTCTTACTTCTCGCTCTTGTAATACCCGTAGCAGCTTGACTTGAAACTCCAGTGGCATGTCGCCCACCTCATCCAAGAATAATGTGCCGCCTTCTGCTGCCTGGATTAAACCTTGGTGGTCTCGGTTTGCGCCGGTAAACGCGCCTTTAACATGGCCGAATAATTCTGATTCAAGCAATGAGTCGGGTACCGAGCTGCAGTTCAGAGCCACAAAGGGTTTATCCGCTCTGGGGCTTGCTTTGTGTATGGCGCAGGCAAGTAACTCTTTGCCGGTGCCGCTTTCGCTCTGGATGAGTACACTGGCTTCGCTGGCCGCTACCATATTTGCTTGCTGAAGCGCTTCGAGTACATCGGCATTGCGGGTAACGATTTCGGCGAAGGCAGATGACTCGTTACCGTTTCCCTGGTTGTCTTTATTGCCAGCCAGCGACAGTGCCTTGTCGACTTCTTCTAACAGCGCGTTGCTATCAAAGGGTTTGGTAAAGTAACTAAAGGCGCCGCGTTTTGTCGCTTCTATTGCGTGGGGAATGGAGCCGTGAGCGGTAATGATGATGATAGGTAGCGATGGCTGGTTAAATTTGAGTTTTTCAAATAATGCCATGCCATCCATACCGTCCATACGCAGGTCGGTAATGACCAGTTGCGGTTGAAACGTCGGTACAAAAGCCAAGGCCTGCTCCGCACTCTCGGCTGTTTCAACGGTGTGACCTGATGACTGCAGGCGCATTTTTAATAAGTGAAGAATATCCTTATTATCGTCAACGACCATTAACCTTGACACTAGATGTCCTCCAGTTTTTTACTGTTTATCGAAAGGTGGTGGCTTGAGGTTGGCTCAGTTTGTTTTCGATCAACATGAGCTGCTCAATTTTTTGTTTAAGAGAAAGGTTCTCTGCCACTATTTTTTTGCGTTGCTCCAAGTGGTTCAGTAAAAACTGAGCAACGGGTTCGTAACGGTTGTAGCTGGATGTCAGGGCGCTGAGCCCAGTTTTACGCTTGGCTTTTCTCACATAGCTATGCAGGATGTTTTCTGCTTGCTGCAGATTGGCGGTGTTGGTGCTTGTTTGCATGAGCGCTGCAGCTAAGCGAAGCGTGTTGTAACTGTCGTTGTCGCGCTGATAATTTTTACGAGCCAGGCTTAGTTCTTGGCTGGCTTGGGCATGACTCACGTTGTCGAGGTAATTGGCAAAGCTGATAATGCCCAGTTCACTTCGCGCAAAAAGCTGGCCATCTGATGTGGATGCCATACTTGACTTCATTCCTCTGATTTCCTGCATACTGCAAGCGCTGAGAAGCGACTGCAGTAGCAGTACGCTTATGAGCAATCCAGCCTTGGTGTATCGCTTACTGAAGTTTGGGCTGAAGCGGAAGCGTAAGTCGGAGCCGGGCTCCGTGAGGGTAGTGGATGACTTCAATGTCTCCTCCATGTGCATTGGCATATTGTTTGGCGATGGACAGGCCCAGCCCCGAGCCTTCTACATCTCTATTTTCAGGGTTTCTAACCTTGTAGAACGCGTCAAATATGCGTTCTTTTTCTTCTTCGTCGATACCGGGCCCTTGGTCGGTCACTTCGACGATGGCGCGATTACTGTCCTGCCATAAGTGAATGTCGATCTGCCCGCGTAGCGGCGAAAACTTCACTGCGTTTGACAGCAGGTTATCGAGAACCGTGGTGATCTTGCCGGCGTCTTCTAAAATCGTAACGGCTTCAAGGTTCGTCTTAATTATCAGTTCTTTGGCACGAATATGGAGATTGTGTTCCCTAGTGACGCCGGTAATTTGCTCATCAAGGCGAATTTGTTGATAGTCATACGCTTGGAAGGGTTGCATGGAAACGCTGTATTTGAGCAGATCCTCGATGTTTTGCTGCAAACTACTGCAATTTCGCTGCAAGATTGCGCAAACCTCTTCTTGCTCTTGGTTGATCGGGCCGGCGACGCCATCCGCCAGAAGACAGGCACCTTCGCGTAAACTGGCCAGTGGTGTTTTTAGCTCGTGGGAAAAATGGCGTAAAAAATGTTGTTTTTGTGTTTCCAGTAACAGTAGCTGGCGGCGCAGCCACTCTAACCTGGCACCTAAATCACGGATATCCTTGGGGCCTTGGAGGCTAATTTCCCTATCCAGGTTGCCCCGGCCAATTTGCAAAATGCTTTGGTCTAGTTCTCGGATGTAACGTACTAACGGCGGTATGACAAAGATAGCGACAGCGCTAACAAGGAGGATGGCGGCCAGGCCCTCCCAGAGTAGAGTTTGGCGGGTAGAGCGAGCGGTGGCTTTCATCTCATTGACGCGAATCTCCACTTCTCGGCTATTCACTGAAATGAGGGTTCTGGCAATATCGCGAATGGTGGTAAAGGATTCTATCGCCTGGCTGGCAGCCTCTGACCCGGGTTTCGCGGTGGAGATAATCGCAAAGGCGTCTTGCTCAAGGGTGAGCAATGCTGTGATTTGGGCTTTGATGGCTTCGGGTAGGTCCAGCCCGCTAAGCTGCTTTGCAGTAACTTGCAGTTGGCTGCGAAACTGCGAATAGCTGGCCAGCAGGCTATCGTTGCCCAGTACTTGATAGACTCTGGCACTGCGTTCCATGTCTTTGGTGAGGTCCGATAACGCAAGACTATATTGAACGGCTTGCGTTGAGAAAATAACGGCTTTTTGGCCCTTGGTCGTGGCGCGCTCCAGGTAGACGCCCGCCAAGGCCAGCGCCACTACCAACATTAAAACTAAGGTCAGCAAGCCGAGTGAGACCAAGCGTGCCATTGAGTGTGGGTAGACGGATAACCAGCGACTGGAAACCACAAAGCCTTGAAGCTGTTGCAGTATTTGTCGTGGTATTTTCAAAACTGCCTCCTCCCCGAGTGTCCTTCTTGCCGATGTCTTTGTTTCCTATTCGGCTAGGACAGTATTGCTGATTTTTTTCAGCTTCTTTTGTAGGTCACTGTTTGTGCGTACTTTTTGTCAGTAGCGTGACAGCGCAAATAGCCGTCACTACACGGTCTAAACGGCTTGAGATAGCTGCGCCGGTCATTAGCAGACTGCAATGACATACGTTGGTTCAGTGTGAACTTTTCGTCTTGACTTTGTTACTCAGCGACTAAAGTTGCCTGCCCAGAAGGTCTTGCATATTGTCGCTGGGCTTTTGTGGATGGAAACTGGCGCCACCATGGCTAATGCCTCGGCTCCAGGCCCATACCGCATTGCCTAGAAAAAACGGATTGTCTCGAATGTTGGTTTCAGTCATGGCGGTAAATACTGCTTGAACGTAATCCAGCTGGGACGTGGGCAGTGGTGTTTTCTTTTTGCAGGGCGGGCCTTTACAGTCAACATACTCATGCACCGAGGCGGCGGCGGGAATGCCTATTTTAAAGGGAACCTCCGCTTGCTTAGACCACCGGTTCAGCATATCGAGTTGGCGTTGGGCAAGTTTACGGTAGCGCTTTACCGAGGTTGAGTGTCCGAGTGGGGTGGCGTCCAGATCGTAGATGGGGGCGATCAAATAGCCATTTTGATGAGCGCTGAAAATGGCTTGAAGGTTTTTGGCACTTTGGCTATTGGCCTTGAGACTATGGACTGGCGCAAATACCGAAAAATAACGGCCTTGAGGGTGGTTTTCGTCAATGCAGGGGCCGTTATCTTGAGCGAAAAGCGCTGCTATCCGTTTATAAAAAAAGTACTGGCCATTTTTTTTACGGACATCCAAGGGTTCCAAATCAAACTGCACCCCCTCAATATTAGGATCTTGGCATAGGGCAGCGGCGACTTTTTCAGCGAAAGCGTTGGCGGCTTCTTGTGAGAGTTCGTTAAACCCCTTCAAGCTGCCTTCATAGTGGCCGTTTACTACGCCGTCTATGATCGCCACGCTGCCTACTCCTTCAGGAAGCTTGTCGCTGGCACCTAATGTTTGCCGATAATGGGCAACGCTGCTGCGCTGATGATTGGCTGCTGAGCTTTCGGTCGCCAAGCTTAAAATGAGCTTGTCGGGCGGGCAGTGCTTGGGGTCGTGTTTGGAGCAGTACATCTCCATGCTGCCGTGGTAGCTGTAGATGGTGCTTATTTTGTGTCCGGGATCGGCATTGCGGTTGTAACGTGCTATTTCCGCCGAGAAAAAGCCTGGACTTACTGTCCGTGGCTCTCCCGGTACGTTGTGAGTATCGTAAACCCAAGCGCTATGGCCGCTAAAGGGCCATGCTTGGGCCTTGCTGTCGCTAGCCGCTTCGGCAGTTACGATTGAGGTAATGACCGGCAAGCCTAATAGCATCAGCGGTTTTAATAAACGGTTTAGCATCATCTGTGGCTCCGGTTTATTCCACTGTCACTGATTTAGCCAAGTTGCGGGGCTGATCAACGTTGGTCCCTCTAAAGACGGCCACGTGATAAGAGAGCAATTGCAGCGGGACGGTGTAAAGAATCGGCGCAAGAAAATCGTCAACACTCGGCATCGTCAAAATGCGGCTGTTAGGACTCGGTTGAAAGTCACTTTTCTTGTCAGCAAAAATCAGGAGCTTGCCGCCCCGGGCCTCTACTTCTTGTAGGTTGGCTTTCATTTTTGGCAGTAGATCATTGTTCGGCGCAACCGCGACAATGGGCATGTCGTCGTCAATTAATGCTAGCGGACCGTGCTTCAGTTCGCCGCCGGGATAGGCTTCGGCATGAATATAGGAAATTTCTTTGAGTTTTAGTGCGCCTTCCATTGCAATGGGGTACATATTGCCGCGGCCTAGAAATAGGCAATGGTTAACGTCCACCAGTTGTTTTGCGAAGTCTTTGATCTCGCTGTTCAGCTCCAAGGCAGATTCAATGGCAAAGCTGGCTTGCTTCAGTGATTGCACTAGCGACAGCTCTTCAGCGCTATCTATGCCGCTTCGGCGCGCTAACAGTATGGCCAATATATTCATTGCCATAAGCTGGGTGGTAAACGCTTTTGTGGACGCTACTCCAATTTCTGGTCCTGCCTGGGTGATAAACGTGAGATCAGTTTCTCTTACCAGTGAGCTGCTGGCGACATTGCATATCGACAAGGTGGCGGCATAGCCAGCCTCTTTGGCATAACGTAAGGCCGCTAATGTGTCTGCCGTTTCGCCAGACTGGGATAACACCACAAATAAAGTATTGGGGGTGACGACAGGTGAGCGATAACGAAACTCGCTGGCATGCTCTGCTCGACAAGGTCGTTTGCCTAGCTTTTCTAAAAGATAGCTGCCAACCACACCCGCATGATAACTGGTGCCACAGGCGCAAATGTGAACTTGCTCTATACCGTCTAAAATGTGACTGGCGTCGTCGCCTAATCGCGATTCTTGCAGCGTATCGTTATCAAGATAGGGACTGAGCGTCTGTCGCAGCGCGGTGCTTTGCTCATAAATTTCCTTGAGCATGAAATGGGGATAATCACCTTTTTCAACCGCACTCTTGGTCATTGTGGATTTTTGAATAGGCCGCTCCGCAATACGGCCGTACTGATTGTAGACCGTGACCGCGTGACTGCTGATGTCAGCAATATCGCCTTCTTCAAGATAAATAAAATCTTGAGTTTCTGACAACAGCGCGGAGACATCGGACGCAATAAAATTTTCGTCTGTGCCAATGCCCACAACCAATGGGCTGCCTCTGCGCGCTGCAATAATACGGCCCGGCTCGTTGTTACTGATGGCCGCAATGGCAAAGCTGCCCTCAAGCTCGGGCAGTGTTTTTTGAATTGCTGTTAGCAATGAGTCTTCGCTTTGCAAGTGTTGGTGAATCCGATGGGCAATGACTTCGGTATCGGTTTGTGAGTCAAAGTCGTATCCAAGATTTTGAAGATCTCGGCGCAGCGTTTCGTAATTTTCAATAATGCCGTTGTGGACGACGGCAACCAATTCGGTAGAAACATGGGGGTGGGCGTTGTTTTCTTCTGGACGTCCATGGGTTGCCCAGCGGGTATGCCCAATGCCCATCGTGCCCGACATGCCAGTAGAGGCAAGTTGTTTGGCGAGCTCTTCGACTTTGCCAACTGACCGCTCTTTTTTCAGACCTTGGCCATTAAGTGTAGCGACCCCCGCTGAATCGTAACCCCGATATTCAAGACTACGCAGGCCGTCAACTAAGAAAGGGATAATATCTCGATTTGCCGTTGCGCCAACCAATCCGCACATATGAATTCCTCGTTGCTTTATTTCAATGGTTTAACAGCCGTTTTTGTATTCCGTGGTAACGGTGCGGCCGAATACTTAGAAACTCATAGGGCAAGGAGTATGCCAGTCAGTGTTTAGACTGTAGTGGTGGGGCTTGCAGTGGAGTATGTGGCGTTTATTTTTATCTAAGTCTTTGAATAAAGCTTTATTTGTCGCTGATTTAAGACGGCGTTTCGACGCTTGTTTTAAATGAAGCGGCTTTTTCTGCGGCGCTTCATCCATTTGATTTGTGATTGCAGTCGTTGATCTGTTACGGCTTCGTCCAGGTTTTGATGAAATACATGAAGTCGATCACGATCGTTTAAATCTTGAATATCCTCGCGAAGATCCTGTCGAATCGATAATTCGGTTTGTTGATAATTCCTCAAAATCGCTAACTGGCGGTGACGGTATAGTTGTTGCAGTTTGCTATCCATGTTTGCCCCGTCGTTAAAGCTGTGGAGGTTTTCCTCTTCTTGTCGCCGAATCGATACGATAAGCGCCTCAAGTTTTTGTTCTGCTGCCCGATGTTGACGAACCGTTCTAGCCCGTCGTTGTTGAAGCTCATTGGCTTTGCGGCGGTTTTTAAAAAATAACAACAGTGATCGAAATAAACCTTGTGTCGCTAAACTATGATTGTGATCAGCAATCTCTACGGACAATTGTTCGATTTTTGACTTTGCACTGTATAACGCGCGTTCTGCTTCGTGTAGCTGGCCGCGACTGGCAGCACTAAGCGCGGCGATGTCTTCTGGCGACAGCATCGCTTTATTTTCGTTATAACTTCCTTGTGCTAATGCATTAAAAGACTGTGATGCTGTTTCGCAGGCGTCGAGGCGTTTTTGAAAAAAAACAATTTCTGAATCCAGCGCTTCTTTAATTTCCGACAGTGGCACTTGCCATCGATGTCCCTTTCGACGCGGGGTTGGCTGCGTGCGGAAGTTTATTACTTTGCTGTTTGTCACCCTGTCTCAATCCTCGCGTAGGCCATTTTTTGTATCTGTACAATGGCGTTTAATCAGCTTGGCTTAGTTTTGGCGTGCGAGCCAAATCGTCAATGTAATAATGGTATATGCAAGAATTGATCACACATTTGTCATAATTTTTAAAAAGTTCCCGGTGTTTTTTCCAAAAAATTACTCATCCGTTGCAATAAAACATGACTAAAAAATAGAATAATTTTCGTATTGTCGCAAATTGGCGACGCGTTAAATTTTAATAAAAACAATAACTTAGTGGTTTATTTTGGCTTCGGTGTGTGTCGATGGCAACAGTGCTGCGCGCATCCTGTTCGTTAAATGTTTAGATTTTATTTTTGTGTGTCCGGTATCGCCCTCTAGCCCACGCAGAATGGCGCTATTTTATAGCTGGCATACAACTTGCCATGTTGGGAGTCAACATGCAGGGAATCAATACTGTTGGGAGTCAACGCTGCAGGTAATCAATGCTACTGGGAGTCAACGCTGCTGGTAGTCAATAAAGCCGTTATCTACAGCGATGAATACTGTGAAAAGGCCACATAGAATTTTTTTAAAATTGCGGACATTTGCAATAACAGCGCAGTTTAAGAGGTAGGTCAGTGCAAATTGCACGACAGCGCTATTTTTTTGGTAAGTAGAACGTTTTTCAATATTGCAAGGTAAAGGGAGTGAATAATCTTGATTAAGAAACCACTTGGATCATTTTTTCTGTTAGCTGCTATGGGGGCGCCAGGGTTGATTCATGTTGCCGCTGCTCAGCCGGCAGCGGCGCAAGATGCGCAAACTCCGGTCGCCAGCCAGCCACGGCAAGCCCAGCCCCAGGCAGTGTGGCTAAATTTTCTGGATCAGCTTAAAGAAGTGGCCAAAAACTCTCCTGAGATGATGGCAGAGGCCGCATTGCTGGAGGCCGAGAAAGAAAGTTATTACGCCGAGCGCGGTGATCTGGGTCTGGAATTATCGTTGAGCCATACGCGGTATCCCGAGGGTTCTGGATCTTCGTCTTCGGGTAGTGGCTTCACGGCGCTGGAGGAGTATTCAGAAGCGAGAATCTCTATTGATTTAATGCATCTGTTGGCGCGGCGCAGCTCCAGTATCGATAGTGCAAAAGCCAGAGTGGAAAGCGCTGAGTACGAGGTGGACTTAAAGGCAATAGAGGCGACTATTCGGCTAATGGAAGATGCAGTAACTGCCTGGACTTACGGTTACCGACGCGAAGCGCTGAACAATGCCTTGGCCAGTATCGAGGGCGCAAAGAGCAAGTTGAAGCTTTCCGAGCAGGCGGCAATGCCTGAAATTACCAAGGCAACACCGACCAAGGTTGCCGAGGCGATCATTTTACATAGCGAAATTAATAATAATCTCAAAGCGATATCGTCTTTAATCCCCAACATTCCGCCTTCGCCCAATGATTTTTCTGTGCTGCCGATTACGCCGCCAGACGGGGATGACATCTACGAGTTGGCTAGCCAGGACTTGAACGCTCAAATTCTTAAAGCAGAGTCCTTGGCCTACAAGGAAAAGGCCGAGTCACTCCGGGGCAACGGCGTTTCTCTCAGCTTGTATGGCGGTTTTGTCGAACAGGAAACCCAAGCAGCGTCAGGCACTGATACCGAAGATGGACCACAATATGGCGCCCAGTTAACCGTGCCGCTGGGAAGTAATCAGCATCATCTTCGTAAAAAAGCCGAATTTGAAGCCCATGCTGCCAAACTTGGTGCACTGGCTGCGGTCCGAAATAGTCAACGCAGTTTAGTCGAATTGCGAGATCACTGGGCAGAAGCCGTTGCGCGAATGAATCAGTCGCAAGAAAACATGCGCCAGCAGGCAGCGCTGTTATCAAAGCTTCGTCGTCGCGCTGGTTCGCCCGGCTCAGGTCAAGCGCCAGAACCTTGGGAAGTGGATATGCAAGCGGCAGTGTTTTGGACCGCGGTGGCAAATGTGTGGGAAAAACGTGCGGTATGGGTAACCGACGCGCTGACTTGGGGGTTGTTAAGCCCTGAGTATTTGCAGGCTAATGCGCGCACTGGAAATGCCCAAAGCAGTCGGTCTTTATGTGCGCCATACGTGTCTTGCGACGAAATTGCAGGCAACTGAAATTTAAATAGCAAATAGGATTGGTGACATGGTTCTTTCAGTAAGCAAACGCAATGTACAAAGTAACGATAATGCGGAGCTTGGCAGTTATGAAATGTTAGAACTGCGGGAGTTTGAGCGGGGCACTGACGAGGCCGATGCCGTGAAGTCTGTGCTGGGTAACCCAGTGATAGAGCTGGGTGACTTGGATGAAGGTGTAGTGCCGCTCGTGATTGTGGGTTACGACCAAATCAAGATCGAACAAATACTGCAAGAGCAGCGCGAAGGTTTTTCGGCCTTGCGTCCTATTGCGGTCATTGGTCTCAACGCCGATGCGTTGACGGCGGATATTCTTCATCTTGCTGATGTGGTTTTGCCGCCACGACCCCAGCGTCAAGATTTGCTGGGGGTGGCTCGTAGCCTGGCGGTTTTGTCTACCCATATTAATCGCTTGCACCGGTCACCACGGGATAGCGCTATTACTCTGTTGCAGTTTCTTTATACCCGAGGTCGTGATGTTGAAGCCGATGTCGATCCAGAAAGCCCTATCGCCTATCGCTTTCCTTTAGCGGAAACGCTGTTGCAGTGCGACACCCTCGAAACGTCATCGTTGTTACAAGAGCTTGCGATTAGGGATCTGTTAGATGCCCGGCATGTGGACCGGGTTTTTACCTGTCCATCGTGTAATGGCTATCGCGTTCCGGTTAAAGAGCTCTGCCCAGAATGCGGTTCTAGTCATTTAGGGGTAGAGGAGTCTATCCATCATTTTCGCTGTGGCTATGTTGCGCCCGAATCAGAATTCAATGCGAGTGGCGCCAGCCAGTGCCCTAAATGTTCGGGGGGGCTTCGTCATATCGGTGTGGAGTACAACCGTCCTGGCCGCTTTGCTATTTGCCGACAGTGTAACCATTGGGCAACAGAACCCGAGCTTGCGGCATGGTGTGCTGATTGCAACGAGTATCATTCGCCCGGTGACTTGGTGGCCGAACAAATATGTAATTACGCCGTTGGCCAGAGTGGTGCAGAGGTTGCTCGTAAAGGCCGCTGGGGACCATCTGCGTTGGAAAGCGAAATGCTGATGGAACCACCTATGCCATTTTCAGATCTTGATGGCGCGTCTCCAGTAGATAGCGATTACTCTAAGGAACTTGCGTTTAAAGTAGTTGAGTTGGCCCAGCAAAGTGGACGGCCAATGACGATTTATAAAGCCTTGTTGTTAGTAAATGATGTTGATAAAGAACGTCTTGAGGAGCTTTTGGCTAAAACCAGAGAAATACTCAGGGGCATACTGCGTGATTCAGATGTTGTGGTGAATACCAGTGACAATGAGTTTTTACTGCTGCTACCCGCCCATGATATCGAAGAGGTGCCAAGCGCTCAGGCCTTGGAAGATTTCGTACTTGACCGGGGCGCAATGCACTTGTCGGTAAGCTGCGTCAGTGGTGATGAGCCGTTGACGGCTTCAGCTTGATGAATCAGGGACGGTAAGTGTCAATGTATGAGCTAATCAATAGCGCTATTGAGTATGTAGAGGCCAGTATCGGCATGTTGTTTGCCATGTCGCCCCAGCATTTGGTGATGTTGCTCTGGCCTTTTTTATTACTATCAATTCCCAGGTATTTGCTGACCGAGTTCTTCGCGCTGTTTTTAGCAATGCGACCGGAGCCAAAAGAGAAAGCCGCCTTTCGAGAGGAATTGCATCGTAATCCACCGTTTGTCTCGGTGTTGTTACCTGGTTTTAATGAGCGAGAAACCTTGGAGACAACGGTGTTGTCGTTGCGGGAGCAGAACTACCCAAACTACGAAATTATTGTGGTTAATGATGGCTCCAGTGATGGTATGGGTGAGGTAGGCCGAAAGTTAGCTCGACGTGGTTGGGTGCGGTACTTTGAGCACCGCATGCGGGGTGGCAAGTCTTCTGCGGCAAACTTTGCACTGAATGCGGCGCGGGGTGAGTATGTTGTTATTTGCGATGCCGATTCCACCTTCGATAGCAATTCAATCTGGCATTTGTTGGTGGAATTTTATCGACCTGAAGTTGTCGCAGTGGCGGGCAATCTTCGTGTCCGCAATGCGGATGCGAATCTGTTAACACGTATGCAGGCTATGCAATATGTCTTCGGCATTGGCTTGGGTCGACGGGTGTCGGCGATGCTGGGTATTTTGTTTATTGTTTCGGGTGCCTTTGGTGCATTGCGTCGGTCTACCCTAATTGGAACAGGTGGCTGGGAAACGGGTCCGGGTGAAGATGGCGATGTTACGGTAAAAGCGCGGATTGCTGGTGGCGATGTCGCCTTTGCTCCCGAGGCAATGTGCATGACAGATGCACCGGATGCATGGTGGCCATATTATCGTCAGCAGCTACGCTGGAATCGCAGCATGATTCGTTTTCATGTGCGTAAATACGGTTGGTTATTTAATCCTTTTCGGCGTCCCTTCGACGTTCGCAATTTGATCGCCAATATCGATACGGTGTTGTATCAACTGGTATTGGGTCTGACGTTTCCTATTTATATTATTTATATGTACATGTATCACAGTGATATTTTCTATCAACTAATGTTGGTGGTGTTGATCTTGTACACCGCGATAAATTACCTGCATTTTATTGTCGCCTTGGCGCTCAGTGAGCGACCTTGGACTGACTTGAAAATGTTTCCTTATATTCCCTTGTACGGTTTTTTTATGGGTTTTTACCTTCGTGTGGTGAGACTTATTGCTTATGCAGATGAGTACTTTTTCCGCACTTCTTATAAAGAATCGTACGTGCCCGAACATGTTCAGAAACAATCAAGGATATACGATCCATGGTAGATAAAATGTTGAGTAGTGATGCCAGAAGTGGCTATCCCCGTCGGCAAAATAGCAAGCCGGTCAGCAGGGGTGGGCGAAAGTCGCCACCGGTCGCTGCCCGGCAAGCTGGCGGAGGACTGGAGGCTAAGCCTTGGCGTCAGTGGCATACGGCAAGTCAAGGCGTGGCGCCTGCAGCCTTGGAGGTGGCCATGCCTAAAAAGCCACAGTGGGGTAAATGGATTTACTTTGCCATATTGATGGCTATTGTTTTTATTGCTGCCCGTTTTGTGTATATGAATTTTTTTTGGTATTCCGCAGACGGCTTTGTGAGCGGCAAGCAATATAATGTGTCGCCTTCGGATACGGTGTCGATACAGGAGATTTATGTCAGCCCGTCCGATACCGTCAAGGAGGGCCAGCTGCTGGTTAAGTTAAGCTCGCCGGCATTGGTACAGACGTTGGCAAAAAACGAGGCTGAGATTGCTCGTTTGCAAAGTGATTTGGCTCAACAGTCGGTGACTAGCAGTGGTAATGAGTCACAGCTACGGGCCAGTCGAGATGCTTTGTCGGCGCAAATGCAGTATTTAGAGTCTCAGTATTTTCAGGAAACGCAGCAGTTGAACGCGCTGCGTGAATTGGTGCAGAAGGGCGCGAGTCAGCAAGGCAATATCGACCAACTGCAAGCCCAGCACAATAAAACCTGGTCTGAGTATAAAGGGGTAGAGGCAGAGTTACGGTCTACCCGCAGTCAGCTTGCCAATTTGCGCAGCAGTACCGAGGGGAGTGATGCGCCTGAGCTGTCCGAGCGCCTATCTTCCTTAAAGCAGCTGCATGCCTCAATTGAAGATCAGCTTGATGCCCTTGAATTGCGGGCGCCAACGACTGGCACGGTGGCCAAAGTGCCTGTCTCTAAGGGTGACGTGCTTAGAGCCGGTGAGCCAGCGGTAGAGTTGGTGGACAAAGAAGAGTTACGGGCGTATTTATACTTTCCTCCTGCAGCTCAAGGCAAACTGCATGAGAATATGCGTATTGCTGTTGCCCGTGCTGACGGCTCTGAAATAGAGCTGTTGGTAAAGAAAATTTACCCCTCTACGGCGTCGCTTCCCGACGAGTTTAGGCAGCAATATCAAGCCGACCGCTCTGCGGTAGTGGTGGAGGCCAGCCCCGTGAAGGGTGATGTGTCTGAGCTGGCGATGACCTCAGGTACTCCTATAAAAGGCAGGATTCCCCGGTGGTCAATTCTCGCTGATATCGAAGAGGCTGCTGTAGCTAATGAGGTAGAAGAGCCAGCCGCACCAAACGGCGAGCTTAAAACGGTGGGCGAGACGGAGCGATTGGCTGAAGCTAAGTAAAGTTCTTTAAGTATTCGCTCTGAAATTAAACCTTGGCTATCCCATTCTAGCCAAGGTTTTTTTATGGATAAGGTTATGTGCTTTAAGGCCCTGGTTAAGTCGTCAAGCTGGATTGAGCCTGCAGCGGTTTGGGGGTGAACAGCGAGGCGCCGTACACTGCAATTGCGCACAAGCCTATTGTCAGGAAGGTGGATATCCAAACAAAGCCGGTACTGAATTCAGCCTCAGACAAATGTAAGGCAACGATAATAGGGGCGCCAAGTCCGCAATTGGCACCCATCATGGTGATTGGGAAAATGGCAAAAAGACCGAGTAAGCCGTAGTTGCTGGTTGTGCGCCGCCAGAACTGGACGGCTAGGGTGGTGTACAAAATAACCTGAGTCCCCTCAAGTACGCCAATTACCAAGGGGTAATTCCACAGGCGTAAAACATAAGGCCCGTAGTAGGTATAAACATTGGTTGCGGTGCCAATACCTTCAAAAACACAGGAAACGGCAATTTCTGCCAGCCAGATTGTGAACAGTAGCGGGGCGGTCATTCGCCCTTCATACATCATGCGGCCAGCGTATAGGCAAGCTGATGCATACAAAATCATATAACCGCTATGGGTCCATATCGGTTGCACAATGCCGAAAGCAGTAAAGTGCGAGTACATGGCCCCAGACTCGCCATTGTGAACGTCATAAAACCACAAATCGAAGGCTACATCATAGAGAGGTTCGATGTAGGCACCCACGCCAGCAGCTAGAACAGCGATGACATAGAACGCAGTTTTTTGCTGACGTCCCATACGCCAAGCAATAAGCAGCATAACCACGACGATGGCCCAACTTAGCCAAGTGAATATATCTTGCCAGACAAGGCTGAGTTCACCTTGCAATACGCTGGATGGCATTCTTCCCACGATGCAGTCCTCTAGGTCGATATAGTTTTATTGTTCTGATTTAAGAAAGTTAGTGCTCACTAATGCCACCCTGTTAAGTCAGCTAACTTTGAAGGGTGGTGTCAACGTTATTTATTTGAGTAAAGCGGTTGCCCCTTGGACCTATACTTCCGGCGGTTGTATATAGGAAAGTACGAGGGCTTGGATGGTGCTGTGCACGGTTTTATTTGAACTACCCGATAAGCTCATATGTGCAATAGTGTGTGCCATCCCCAGAATAATTCTGGCAGCATCGCCGGCGTTAATGGACGGGGAGATAGAGTTATCCCTGCGTCCTTTCATAATTAAGCGCTTCAGTGCCTTTGTGGCGTCGTCATAAAAAGAAAGGTATTGGTCCCATATCGCACCGCGACTGCTTCCGCTCCATTCCAGCCATATTCTAATGTACTCGGTGTGTTCTTTTACGGCGTCACGGAAATCAACAAGCATCTCTTCAATAATTTGATAGCTGGGCTTGTGTAGGTGCATTCGTGTTAAAACGAAACCATCGAGTAAAAAGCGTCGAACCTCAACCAGTACCTGCTCTTGGAGCACTTCAATTGTAGAAAAATAGTGAAAAACAGTAGGCACTGAAACGCCAGCCAAGGCAGCTACATCGGCGTGGGTGGCATTGTCGATCCCTTTGCTTGCAAAGGCCTTAATGGCGCAGCCAAGTATTTGATCCTGCCTTTCAACGGGAGACATGCGCCTTGCACGGGGTTTTGGACTGGCTTTCTCTGTTACAGGCAATTTCAGTTCTCGATAATCCTGATTCAGTGGGGATAAGCTTCCCGGAATCATAGCTGAATCTGGATAATAAGGCGACCCCGGAGGTGCTGCTGATCTGGTATCGTCCCCCATGAGCGGAACCCTTCTGTTGTAAGAGATTGTATTAAAAATGCGGCTGCATCGCAGGGTAGTGATTACTACCTTAACCATGCAGCCGCCAAGGGTGGTCTTATCTGGCGCTAGCAGTTATTGCTTGCGCTGATGGGGTGAGCACTGGC
Source organism: Spongiibacter sp. IMCC21906 (assembly GCF_001010805.1). Lineage (NCBI taxonomy): Bacteria > Pseudomonadati > Pseudomonadota > Gammaproteobacteria > Cellvibrionales > Spongiibacteraceae > Spongiibacter > Spongiibacter sp. IMCC21906. The sequence continues at coordinate 1,099,605 of NZ_CP011477.1, forward strand.
TCCCCTTTAGTATCTCTCAGTTGGTACTATATTGGTCTTGGCTAAATCACGTTGACTTAGTTGTGTGTTTTTCGCCCTGTGCCGCCATTTGATTCGGTCTGAATTGAAGGCAGTACAGATTGGTTTTTATGAATATGGCTATAGCTTACCTATATTAACGTTTAAGTCAATAAAATTTTTGTCCCGTTATATTATCTTTAGCCTCCCGTTATATTTTCGAGGGCTGTAGGCATGGTATTGCTTGTTTTTTGTGATGCGGTTCACGTTTTTAGAGGTGAATTGCCGCCTTATCGTCGTCTGGCTTTCTTCTTTATTATTGACTAGCAAATCAATATCAAGTAATTTGCACGCTGAGGGTTAGGCATGCTTACGGCATACCTACAACAATATTGTCCGTGTTCGTTCTAGCCCACTACAGAAAGGATAATAAAGCTCAACCTCACGCTTTTGAATCAGAGGGTGGGAGTTTTCATTTTTGAGGAATATTAAATGACTATAAAATCACTAAGCTCTAGGGGTGGAGCACGATTTATCGCGAGTCGTTGTTGGAAAGTTGCGGGGCTTTCTTTAGCCGTTGCCGCAGTTTCACCGTTAACGTTTGCGCAATCGTCCAAGCTCGAAGAAGTCGTGGTCTCTGCGCGTAAGACCTCGGCAAATACCCAGGATGTTTCGACCAGTATTTCGGCCTTCAGTGGCGATGCTCTGAATTCTGCGGGTATCGCGGATATCAAGGACTTGCAGAACGTCACTCCTGGTTTGATCGTGAGTGAAATGGCAAGTTACAGCATGATCTTCCTTCGTGGTATCGGTACGGACTCCTTTCAGGGGCCGATCGATTCCAGTGTGGCAACCTATATCGATGGCCTTTATATCACTTACACCTCGAGTCAGGCCCAGTCACTAGGGATAGTTGAGTCAGTAAATGTTTTTAAAGGTCCACAAGGTACGCTTTACGGCCGTAACGCTGTCGGTGGGGCGATTGTTGTTGAAACCAAAAAGCCATCATTTCAGGATAATGAAGTACTCGCCAGTATTGAAGGCGGTAATTACAATATGCTGAAAGGTAAGCTGCATTTGTCAGGCCCTGTTAACGATAACTTGGCACTTAGTGTTTCTGGTCTGTATACCAACCGTGAAACCTATTTGACGTATACACCAGACCCCTCGCAAAAGCATAAAGACTATGATGACCGGGGGTATAAGTTTGCGGCCCGTTGGACACCTACTGATTGGCTCGAAATTAACGCTAGCCAATATAAGATCCGTCATACTTCTGCCGATGGTGTTCCGCTCACCAACGCGGATGTCTCGCCTGCATTTGAAGCGGTTTTGACAGAGAACGATAAAACCTGGGAAACAGGTGTTGGTACTGAGGTGTTTACCCAGATGGAGTCCACTGCGACTCAGCTTTCCTTTGATATTCTCAATGAGTGGGTGAATACCAAGGTGTTATTTGGCCGCACTGAGTTTATCAGTGATATCTTTTGGGACTTTGACCTGTCCAAAGAGAAGGTGTTGATCATTGAGGCGACACCCAATACCGCTGACACCGACTCCCTGGAAATTGTATTTAACTCGTCGGAAAGAGGCCCGGACTGGCTTTCCTGGGTAGGTGGTGTGTATCTGGAAGATACGTTTAAGGATCAAGGTACCCCCCTCTATGTGGATGGGCTTGTTGCTGTTCAGGGTGTGACTGGTATCGATTTAACGGTCTTCAACGACCTGCTTGGTGAGCTGGGGCTTGGCGCGCTGGGTTTGTCGAATACTGAAACGGTTAACCTGAGGCTCTATGGTGGCGTTGACACTGAGGCCTTTGCGGCCTTTGCCGAGTTCACGTTTGATATTACCGACACCATTTCTGCCCGCCTCGGTGGACGCTATTCTGACGAAACCCGCACAATCACAGAGTCCTATGTAGATGCCCGGGTTCAGGGCTTGCCCATTTTGGGGACCACCGATTTTATACGGGCGATTGATTACCCGTCTGAAGAGAGCTCGTGGACTGACTTTACCCCCAGTGCCGGTGTCGATTGGCGCTATAACGACACCTCGATGCTGTACTATAGTTACTCTACCGGCTTTAAATCGGGTAACTATAATGCCTTGAACATCAATGCGCCCCCGGAGGCTATCGAGCCTGAAGAAGCTACGTCCCACGAAATCGGTTTGAAGGCAGACTGGTTGGACGGGGATTTGCGAACCAATGTGTCGGTATTTACCACTACGGTTAAAAACGGTCACGCTCAAATTCTATCGTTGGCCAGTGGTGGTGTTACGCGCCTGGAGAACTCTGGTGAATATGGTATTGATGGGGCTGAGGCTGAAATTACCTATACTGGTTTGATTGATGGTTTGCGGCTCACCTTTGCAGGAACCTTCTTGGATGGCGAGTACAAAGAATTTGAATGTACTGGTTTTGATCCAGATACGGGTCTGCAGAGAACCTTTGATTGTGCTGGTAAGGATACCGTTCGTACGCCTGATTTCAGTGGTACCTTGGATGTTGCCTACTCTTTCAATGTGTCACGCTTTGAAGGTGAGGTTGGTGTAGGTGCTTACTACAACTCAGGTTTTTGGTTTAACCCAAATAACAACGTTGAGGAAGAGGAATACTATAAGACCTCTGCCCGGGCGAGCCTCTACGATCCAGAGACAAATTTAAAGCTCTATGCTTATGGTTCTAACCTGAATAATGGGGTAAGTCATTTGCAAAGGTTCCGTCAGGACTTTGGTGTGGGTGAGAGTTATGCGCGCCCCAGAATGTATGGCGTTGGTATCGAGTATAAGTACTAAGTCTTTGAGGCTGTGCTGTGTCGTTAGATTTGTGAGCGGCATCACAGCCTTTAAATACCCAAGGCAGTACTATTGGTACGTAATCTAATTTGGAGCAAATAAATAATGAACGCATTTAAAAAATCTATCTTAGCTGCCGGTGTGGCAATGGTGTGTTCTGCGCCTAGCCATGCACAGATTCCTGTTGTTGGTGGCCTGCTTGGTGGCGATCTATTAGGTGGTGGTATTCCCGTTGTTGGTGGCCTGCTTGGTGGCGATCTATTAGGTGGTGGTATTCCCGTTGTTGGTGGCCTGCTGGGTGGCGATCTATTAGGTGGTGGTATTCCCGTTGTTGGTGGCCTGCTTGGTGGCGATCTATTGGGTGGTGGTATTCCCGTTGTTGGTGGCCTGCTTGGTGGCGATCTATTGGGTGGTGGTATTCCCGTTGTTGGTGGTCTGCTGGGTGGCGATCTATTAGGTGGTGGTATTCCCGTTGTTGGTGGCCTGCTTGGTGGCGATCTATTAGGTGGTGGTATTCCCGTTGTTGGTGGCCTGCTAGATGGCGGTTTGCCCGGCCTTGATCTGCTATCAGGTGGTGGCATTCCTGTTGTAGGTGATCTTCTGGGCGGAGGTTCTGGCTTGGCTTCCATTCCAGCTGTTGGGCCTGCTTTGGAGTTCATTCTTGCCGGAGACTTCCTGCCACGTCTTTTGCCAGACGGTGCTGAGCTTATGCAGTTGACTAATATTACTTCGACAGTCACACAATTGGTACCAGGAGTTCTCAGTAACCCGGATGCTGTATTATCTACCGTCAATGAGCTGGGTATTAATGCTGCAGTGGGCGCGGCCCCTATTGTTGCTGTGTTATTAGAGAACCCAGCTGGGGTTTTGGAGTATATCTCCAATGGTGGAACCATCTTGATGCAGGGTTTGAATGGTTCGGGTGGTAACTCTGTTATTCCGGGCATCCCCCTGTTGACCCAGCCGCTGGGTATATAATTTGTAAGGTATCTTGATGCGTACAATATAAGGCGAGGGGCGAAAGCCTCTCGCTTTTTTTGTGCCTGCAAAACTGCTGTGAAAATGCCTGCCTCCATTACAGGTATTAAATGTTGACCCTGAATTGTTGGTTGCTAACTTTCCTCATTCCTTTCTATTTTCCCTAATTTAATTTTGTCACGTTGATGCCTGTTTTATATCCCCTTAGCGGTGACTGTCCTCGGTTCAAAAATGAAAAACCTGACTCACATGTAACTCGGCGTCGTTAGTATTCGCATTGGTTTGTGTGTGGGGCTGAGTTGAGGTGGTTGTTTTGCTATGGGCTGCGTCAGATTGCTTGGTGCAAGTATAGCGGCTCGGGGGGATTACCCTGGGAAGTCCAAAAATAGCGCGGAAGCATCCAGGATTCAGGGGAAGTCTGGTTGGCAATAGTTGTCGTTTTAAGAGAGGTTGCCACCACCAATCTAGCCAGGCTTTGATGTCTCGTCTTCGGGGGGAGTCTAAAGTGCTTAGCGGGGTGTTGGCGGTATTGATTGCTAGGTTTGATGATAGGTAGGGCTAGTTTCCTGTGGCCGCCTTTCTAGGACTTTAAGTGAGGTCTCGGATAGTGCCGCAGCTTGGGCAGAGGTTATTAAATCTTATGGGTGTCTTGGATTGAATATCAATTGATGAGCTTGAGAGGGAGTGTTTTTACCCCTCTCTCTTTTTTTAACTTATGTACCAAAATCCAAGGATAATCCCAGTGCAAGCTAGTAGCCAAAGTTCAAAGGGTAGGCGTAGTTGCAGGGGTGCAAACTTAACATCCATATAATATAAAATAATGGCTCTGGCTTTTATTGCGGCAACTAAAACGACGGCAACAACAGTCCAGGCACCAAAAATACCATGGTGATCTCCCAGCCAGGCAACGCTGATACTGGCGACAACCAAGAAAAGCCAGATGCCTACCGCCTGTTTTGAAGAGACATGTTTGTGATTCATTAAGCCCCCAGTAGATATAGCAGCGGAAAGATAAATATCCAGAGCAGGTCAACCATGTGCCAATAGAGTGCGACTGATTCAATGGTGTTGAAAAATTTGCCGTCTACTTTTTCGTTCTTGGCTGCAAACCAGATAAAGATAAGCGCCACCATGCCGCCAATAAAGTGCAAAAAGTGGGCGCCAGTTAACGTGAAGTAAAACATGTAAAAATCATTGCTGTGCATGGTGATGCCATGACTGATTTTGTCACTGTATTCAATCACTTTGCTGACGCCAAAACCTGAGCCTACTACGGCGGCAAGGGCAACCCAGTTTCGAGTTTTGGCTTTGTTACCTTCCCTGGCAGCGTTAACGGCGAGCACAACAAATAGGCCGCTGGTGACAAGGATCAGCATGTTGATGATGCCTGCCCAGGGGCTTAATGTTTGTGCAGACTGGTTAAAGGTTTCAACATCGGCTGCGCGCTCTACCATAAAACCCGCAAACAGAGCGGCAAATACAATAATGTCGGCAATGATAAAAAAATGAATGCCAGAGATGATTTCTTCTTTTAGAGAAGGGGCGTCCGAGGAGGACGCCCCTTGTGGGCTGTGTAAGTTATTACTCATTATGCTGGGTCTGTATTGGCTGCTGTTTTATCGTTTAGGCCCAGCATGGCTGCGCGCTCTTCGCGAAGGCGAGGAATCGCTTTCCAAACGTAATAGGAAGTGATCAGTATATAAAAGAACCAAACAAGAAATTCTACCCAGAAGTTGAGCCAGCCTTGGCGAGCAAAAAGACCGGTTTTGAAGAAAGGCATAAGCAGTTCAAACAAAAAGCTGATACCTGCCCAGATGGAGAACCAGCAAGCCCAGCGTGGGAATAAGCGATTTGCACGTTGATCTGTCAGCCCTGCAACACCAATGGCAACCATCGGGATGGTGGTAATAGCGTAGAACATATCAATGAGCAGCCAGCCTTGGTCGTACAGCATTTGTAGCATAAAGGGCGGCAATTCGTGGGGGCGGTAGGACGCGGTAAGCCAGAAAACGGAAGAGGTCACCAGAGGTACAACGGTGAGACCGCCGCCCCACATTTGCAAGGTAGACATCATGTCGTTTTTGTTAGGGTTGATCCATTGCATTACCTTGGTGATGGACAGTGTCCAAGGCAGATAAAGCACACCAAAAAGCATGGCGCCAGCCATACCTGCTCGGGTTTCATTGTAGTGCTCACGGAAATGCGCGGCCATTTGGTCTGCGGTCCAGTCAGCGGGAATGGGGGGAACGTTGAAGCCCAATGCCCCCCAGAAAATAAGAAAGCAGGCGAGAAAAGTAGGCCCCATCGCACAACACACGCGCCAGTACTTAAAATATTCTTCGTTATCCAAATGCGACATTGGGTTCATGGTATGTCTCCTCGAGATGTACGGTCAGCTTGTCAGGCATTTTTTTGTTTATATGCGGTTAAGATATACTCTTATTGATATTGATGTCAATAAATATTGAGAGAAGTATTGTTGGGTTTTGCTTGATAAAGATAGCGCTACTATTGGCTTGTAATAAATACACATAGCCGAATATGCCATAGCATATTTATGGTTTTGAAATAGCAATAAATTTCTTTTAATTGAAATTAAAAAATGGCGGATTATTTGATGAGAGATGTCCGCTTGGAGTTGATTTTATTCTATGTGAGGCTATGGCTCTAAAATGAATTTTTGTGAGTTAAGTTAAGCTTTATGCCTGTGAGCTTGGCAGGCATAAAGCGTTGAAAAGGTAAGTTGATCAGTGTGGGCTGGCTTGGCGCGCGAGGCGGCTTGGATTCATTGAAAGGGACACCGATTTTATGCAGCCTTCGATGGTAGATAGTGCCGATTCTATCCGGGTTTCTGTTTCGTAAAAAGGGACGCCAAAGCGTAACAACATTCTGTCTTCGCCGGTTTTGCACTTGTCTTTAATGCATTTGCAGTGCACGCCTTGCTGGTTCATCGCTTGATACAGTGGATAGGGATCGTATTCTGGCATTGCCACCGTTACTACGCCCGCTTCGCAGTCTACGGAATACTGCTGGTTCAAAAAGTGGTGATTGATATCGTGACGATCGAGAATATCGCTAAGGCCACTGCGTAAATTATTGGCGAGGTAGCGACCTCTCTGACGAATCGTTTTATCGCCGATTCTTTGATGTAGCGTCAATGCGGCCTCTACGCCGGCTAATACTGAAAAATCCATGCCTCCGGCTGGAGAAAACCCTGTTGCTCCGGGTTCATCAATCAGTGGAGCGCCCGACCAATGCAGAGCGCCAGCGCGTTCACGGAACGCTTGGGTCGTCCACATCATACCGCTGCCTCGAGGTCCAAATAACCACTTATGGCAGCTGCCAAACACGGCATCGGCGTGCTCAAGAGGTGGTGGGATTAACCCCAGCGATTGGGAAACGTCAAAAATAACGCAGCACTCAGGAACCATGTCTTTAATGGTTTTACCCCACTGATCTACCGGAAAAATATAAGCGCTGTCATAAGCAATATGAGAAAAAAAGGCCACATCTGGACGGAGTTTTGCTACTCGCTTGGCAAACGCGTCGGGGTTATTGATCTCCTCTTTGCTTAAATAATGCACTTCAAATTCTGGCAGTCGTTCAAATGCACCTGTCCCGCCTATATGTTCATGGGGCGTAGTAAGCACTCGCATTTTCCAACCGTTTGCGGCAGCTTGGCGAGCGAGGTTAAGGGCGAGAAGGTTTGAGCATTGGGAGGCCCCGGAGCTGATCTGCAATTGATGGCTAGTGCTGGGCCAAAGTGATGTTGCGATGCTTTGCGTATTTAAAAGGGCCTTGCGTCCCTCGCCATATTGACCGAGGGGATAGGCGAGTACATCACTGTGATGAAACGTTTTGATAGCAGATAGCACCGAAGTCGCAGGGCTGCCCAGTGTGCCAGGGTTAAGATTGAGATTTTGGTATGGAAATTCTTGTTGGCGAAATTGCTCCCAGCGTTGCTCATCACCCTGACCTAGCGGGGGCATATTGAGGGTAATAACCTCTCCGCCGTTTTGCTCCGGTTGCGAGATGTCGGTTTGCCACTGGGTATGAGGGGCAAAACGTTGCTTGTCGATCTGGTCGCGATAGGGCATGAGCATCGCCACGGTTTTACTAATGACGTCGGCCAGACCTTCTTGGGGGCCGCGCTGCTGGACATGGCGGCGTTCAACCGAATACTGCATCTTGCTTTGTTCGGTCTCTTGGCGGGGGTCAAATTCGCCACGCTGAATATCGACAGGGATACCTTGTTTAGAGAGCAGGTCTTTTACGGTATCGGCCAGCTCATTAATGGAGAACGATGCCTCAGTAAGATGGTTGATTACTCGGTGCTGGCCCGGCGCCGGCGTCTCGGACCACAGCTCTGACATGGACGTTACTGAGTCATTGAGGGACATTAATCCGGTTCGTTGGTGGCCGGTACCATATACAGTGAGTGGGCAGCCGCATAATGCTTGGGTGATAAAGCGGTTGACGACAGTGCCAAAGTATTCGTCGTAATCCAGGCGGGTGTAGAGTGCCTCGTGGTCGCCAATATCCGGCGTCCACGCGCCAAAAATAGTGGATTGCATCACATCCGTGATCCGCAAACCCCACATGCGGCAGGCAATAGAGATGTAATTGGTGTCGTTGATTTTGGATGCATGATAAAAATCGTCGGATTGACGAGGGTAGGGAATCGCCCGCTCTGCGGTTTTGCCGTTATAGCTCGGTTTGAAGTAGCCCTCGGCAATATCCAGGCCGGATTTAGCGTATTCGCCAAAGGTCCCCAGCTTGATAATGTGGCAGTCGGGGGCATGTTCTTTAACGGCCCACAGCAAACGCATATTGCCTTCTTCATTGTTGCGCAGGGTGTGCAGGGCATCCTTCATGCTGCGCATGGACAGGGGGGCGGAGCACTGCTGGGCTAAATGATAGATAGCACCGGGCTGTCGGGATTGTATAAGCGAATTCAATGAATCGCTGTTAACGTCTAAATGCAGGTATTCGAGGTTGGTAATGTTGTGAATGCGCCGACAGGCGGCAAGTCGCTCGCTGGAACTGAGTATGGGGGTAAGGCTGCCAGCCTCCAATTGTTTTGCCCAGCGGCGCCTTGAAAGGTTATCAACAATAATAATTTGTCGCTGGGGGAGTTGTTTTGCCAGCCGTAATGCCAGTGGCCAACCAAGATAACCGTCGCCCCCAAGTACAATAATTGGCGATATCATTGTTCTGTCCATTTTCCGCCCCTTGGTGTTTTCCTGTTGAAATGTGAGTCACGCTTTGTGACGTATTTTTCTGATTAGCGATTGATAACAGGCTAATGGCAAATGTTGTGCCATGTAAAAAAATTCAATTAAATCAGTTGGTTATTTTGTTTTTAGAGTTTTTTGGCAGAAATGCTGGGTGTGTGTGTTGCCGATTTCCAACAGCGTTTGAGAGCTGAGGCTAGTCGCTTGAGTGCGGGCATGGCTTGAGGATGCTTTTTGATAGAGACGACGGCGCTAAAGGAGCTTGCATAAGGGGCTTTACTGCATGTGGCGGGAGTGAGCGGAACGGGTACGGGCTTGAAAATGTCCTTTGTGGCCGCTGTTTCTGATTGGCGACACCGGTTTCTATGGGCTTAGCAGGGCTGGCGTATAGCCGTTAGGGATGACGGATTAGGGCGAATCGGCTATGGTACGCCCCTTTTAATCGTGAGTGTTTGATAAATGGATGACTTTGCTGATATTCGGCCCTACCAAGACGAGGAAGTGGCGCCGGTTTTAGCCAAGTTGGTCTCAGACCCTGAGTTGCTGGCAGCACTGGCTAAATTAAAAGCGCCAGTGTTGAGCCGGTTTTTTGGCTTTGCGGTCCGACCCTTGCTCAAATTGTATTTGCGTCGAGAGCTGCGTGGCGTGACAACGGTGCGTGACTTTCAGCTGCATGTCGAACACTATATGGACCAGATGATTGAAGGCTCCACCCGCCGCTTTACCGTGTCGGGCATTGAAGACCTCGATCCCAAAAAGTCCTACCTCTTTATCAGTAACCATCGAGACATTGCGCTGGACCCCGCCTTTTTAAGTTATGCGCTTTATCATAATGGTCAAGATACCGTGCGCATCGCCATTGGTGACAACCTGCTCTCTAAGCCGTTTGCCGCTGACTTAATGCGCTTGAACAAGAGCTTTATTGTTCGTCGCTCCGCCAAAGGCCCCAGACAAATGCTGGCGGCGTATCGAAAATTATCCGCGTATATTCGGCACTCTTTGCTTGAAGAGCGAGAATCTATTTGGATTGCCCAGCGAGAAGGTCGCGCTAAAGATGGAAATGACGCAACCGAAACCGCCGTGATTAAAATGATTTGCATGGCTCAGGATAAAGAGCATGAGAGTTTTGCGGATTACGTGAATAACCTCAATATAGTGCCGGTTTCCATTGCCTATGAATGGGACCCTTTAGATGTTGCCAAGGCTCAAGAGTTAGTGCATACCGCTAGAGATGGCGCGTATCAGAAAGCAGAGCACGAAGACCTGAAAAGTATTGCCGCAGGTATTCTGGGTGATAAGGGCGATGTGAATGTGCATTTTGGCAAGCCCCTGCAGGGGGATTACGTCAATGCTGTTGCTGTCGCCGCAGATTTGGATACGGCAATTATTCAGCAATACCGCTTGTACGATAGCAATATTCTCGCGTATCAGGCCGTTGTCGGTGATGATCGTTGGCAAGAACTGGATGCCGAGGTGCCAGATGCGGGACAGCGGGCAGCGTTTGATAATCGTATGTCAGCAATACCGGCAGCCTACCGGCAAAAGGTACTGGAGATTTATGCCAACCCGGTTATCAATAAACTGCGCCGCCAGGATATGCAGGCAATGCATTAAGCTGGCTAGCGCTATAAACGTTGACAGACCGCGCGGGTGAGCAAGGATAGTTGTTGGGGGGATCTTTACGATCAGTCGCTGGCAGCTCCCCGTCAGGCGGGTTTTTCATGACCTGATTCACGGCGTTGCCCTTGTTCTTTGGGTCGCCTAACACAACCGCTTTTATTGGAGGCGAGCCGCCGGGTGCTCAGCGAGGATCTTAAACAAGAAATTCAAACCGCGTATCGGAGTTTTCTCTCTGCTAAAAGTCTGCGCCCGCGCACTGGGCAACGATTAATGGTGGCGCATATTGCGCGGATGCTGGGGTCGATCAAGCGCAATCAAGAAGGCATTCGCAGTGCGGGCGATCACCTGTGCGCCATTGAGGCGGGGACCGGTACGGGTAAAACCTTGGCGTATACGCTGGCAGCCATTCCGATTGCCAAAGCACGAGATAAAACCCTCGTTATTGCCACCGCCACCATAGCCCTTCAAGAGCAAATCTTATTTCGAGATTTGCCTGATATTCTCCAGCACAGTGGTTTAGATTTTAGTGTTAGCTTGGCTAAAGGTCGCCGGCGTTATCTATGTCTGTCGAAATTGGATCAAATTTTATCGGGGGGCGACGCCCAAACCCTGCCGCTGTTAAATCTCGACGATAAGCAGTCCAGTCCAGATGACGCCAACTTGGGCTTATATACCCAGCTTGCTGAAAACTTGGCCACGGGCCAGTGGAGTGGCGATCGAGATGCCTGGGACACCGTGATTGACGACCAAAGCTGGTCTCGGGTCACCACAGATCACGCCCAATGTACGGGGCGCCGTTGCAGTCATGTAAAGCAATGTAGTTTTTTTAAAGCGCGCGACTCTATGGGGCAGGCCGATGTTGTGGTGGCGAACCACGATTTGGTGTTGGCGGACCTGGCTTTGGGCGGCGGTGCGATTTTACCCCCACCAGAAGACTGTATTTATATTTTTGACGAAGCGCACCACCTACCCGACAAGGTGATTAATCACTTTAGCGCCAATGTGCGCCTGGGTGCCACAGAGCGTTGGTTTGAACAGGCCGAGCGCAGCTTGGCAGCGATCATATCGCTACCCGCCTTGGACTTGAGCCTGCGGGGGCCCATGGAAACCTTGATGGGAACGCTGTCCCAAAGTCGTAAGGCCATGGGACCATTACGGCCAATGTTGGAGGCCCTGTTAGAAGAAGCTTCTGCGGCAGGTTTGTCGCGGGGTTATCGTTTTGTTGATGGACTGATACCGGAGGCGTTGGCCAGCCAAAGTCGAGATTTAAATCAGGGCTTTTCTGAGCTGGTGTCTCAGGCTGAGCAATTGCTGGATAAGGTGCAGGAAGGGCTCGATAAAAACCACTTTAAAGCTCCTCACGAAGAGGTCGAGCAGTGGCTGACAACCTTGTCGGCTATTCGCTATCGATGTCAGGCGGGGGCCTTGTTATGGAGTTCTTACGCTAGCGATGCCAGTAAGGAAAAACCGCCTCAGGCGCGCTGGTTGGCGATGGTGGAAACCGGACAGGGTCTCTTGGATATCGAGCTAAACGCCAGTCCGATATTGGCGGCCAATGCGCTGCGTTACTCGCTGTGGTCGCGATGTTATGGGGCGGTGATGACCTCGGCAACGCTCACGGCGCTGGGCAGTTTTAATCGTTTTAGTATGCGGGCGGGCTTGGCCAGTGATGCTAGCTTTGAGGTGGTGCCGAGTCCCTTTAATCATGTCGAAGCGGGGGAGTTGTATATTCCCAAGATGGACTGCGACGCTGGCGATGCGGTGGCCCACACTGAAGCCTTAATCAACATGCTGCCAACGCTGTTAAATCCTGAAGAGGGCAGTCTGGTGCTGTTTGCCTCTCGCAAGCAAATGCGTGGAGTTTACGAGGGCTTGCCGTCGGAATGGCAAGCACGGATTTTGGCTCAAGACAGCTTGCCCAAGCACGAAATTCTGAGCCGCCACCGGGAGGTGGTAGATAAAGGCAGCGGCAGTGTTATTTTTGGCCTGGCCAGCTTTGCCGAGGGTGTCGATTTACCCGGTAACTACTGTTCTCATGTGATTATCGCTAAAATTCCATTCTCGGTGCCAGAAGACCCTGTGGAAGAGGCTTTGGCTGAGTGGATCAGTCGTAACAACGGCAATCCTTTTATGGAAATTACCGTGCCAGATGCCGCAGTGCGTTTGGTGCAGGCCAGTGGTCGCTTATTGCGTAAAGAGTCTGATCGGGGCCGAATCACGATTCTTGACAGACGAATTGTTAGCCGTCATTACGGTCGTAAAATTCTCATGTCTATGCCGCCGTATCAGCACAATATCGAGTAGGGAGAGTTATGAGCCAATATCATCAAGTGGCGTCGGCATTAATGGATATTGAAGCGGCACTGCGCCAGTTGCATTTGTGGCAGTCTGAGCCTCCGCCTGCAGAGGCGCTGCGCAGCGAACAGCCGTTTGCGGTCGACACGCTGCAGTTTGAGCAATGGTTGCAGTTTATCTTTTTGCCAAAAATACGGTTCCTGGTTGATCAGGAGCAACCATTGCCCGGTCAATGCAGTATTGCACCAATGGCCGAGGAGAGCTTTCGGGGGCGGCAACTGGCGGTAACCGAGTTGCTGGCTGCGTTGGAAAATATCGACGCCCTGCTCAGTCAGTAAGCAGAGCGCGTGACAAGGCGAGGTTTTAAGCCTCGTCTTTGGCGGCCATCACCATACGCACCAGGTGGGCCAGCGAGCGAACCGTCATTTTCTCCATCACCCTGGCTCGGTGTATTTCAACGGTGCGTTGGCTGATATCCAGGTCGTAGGCAATGACCTTATTGGCTTTGCCTTCAATCATCAGTTCCATGACTTGGCTTTCTCTGGGCGTCAGCTCGCTGAGCTTTTGCTGGATCTTCTGTTTTTCTAGTAATGACGCCCGGGCTTCAACATCGGCGGCAATGGCCTGCTGAATCTTGTTAAGCAGCTCTTCTTCGCGGTAAGGTTTTTGGACAAAATCGACCGCGCCCCGCTGCATGGCTTCCACCGCCATTGGCACATCGCCATGGCCGGTTACAAAAATAATAGGTAGGATCGAGTTGAGGTTATTGAGTTGGCGCTGTAATTCCATGCCATTCATGCCAGGCATACGAATATCGAGTACGATACATCCAGCCATTTCGGGGCTAAACTGTTCTAAAAAGCTGTCTGCGCGGGAATAGGCTTCGACTTTATGACCCACAGACTCCAATACCAATTGCAGTGAGTCGCGTACTGCATCGTCATCTTCAACTAGGTAAACAGTGGCTTCATCATTCATTATTAGATCCTTCTGTTTTTTATACGGTGTTCGCTACCACATGGGTGGGGCTGCGAGTGTGTCTGTTTTCAGTGTATGGCGCTGGCGATATACGTCAAGACTGGATAAGATTTCGTTTAAAACTCTTACAATGCGAGTTTCCCTTACACATGCAAGGATTGCGCATGCGAACTAAGCGCAGTTTAGTACAGATTTATCTCCTGAGCCTAGTCGCCTTGTCTGCGATTCCGCTTTCTATCTTCGGTTATATTTGGATAGCGAAGGAATATGACGGGTTTAACACGCAGAGCGAGGCGTTGCGCAATACCTATATCGAGTCTCGTCGTGAGTTACTGCGCCGAGAAGTCGACAAGGCCATGGAGTATCTGGACTTTAAACGGTCCCAGTTAAACCGCCAGCTATACCAGGACCTGCGTCAACAAGTGGCGGTGGGTTTAGCGCTGATTGAAAATACTCGCAAAGAGTTTGCCCAAGAGAGCAAGCAGCAACAGCTGGCTCGCTTGCGCAGCACCATGTCATCGCTGAGCTTTTTGGGCAACAAAGGGTTTTTCTTTCTGTTTGACGAGCAGGGCACAACACTGCTGCCGCCAATGCACCCCTCCGGCGATACTCGCATTAGTGATAAAACGGCTTTGAAGTCCTTTGTCAGCCAAATTGTCACGGCCACTGGTGATAAAAAATACGATTTTGTTGAATACCGCTTTACCCGCCCCAGCGATCCGTCTCGCAGTGATCGTAACTTTAGTTTTGTGTATCACTACAAGCCATTAAATATCTACATGGGTGCCAGCGTGTACCTTAACGATGAGGTGGCTAGGGTTAAACAGGAGGTGATTGAGCGTATTGCTGCGGTGCCCATCGACCCCAATAACTCCATTCTGTTTATTGTTGATAGCAACGGCAATCAACTGGTTAATGCCTACGATTCAGCCCGGGTTGGTAGCGTAATGCCGGGCGTTGTGGAGGCCAGCAAGAAAGTCAGTGGTAAAGATAATAGTTTATTTACGGAGTTAAGTTGGCAGGCAGGCGACGAAGGCGAAAAGCCGGTGGTCTCGTATTTGCGTCGCTATGAACCCTGGGGTTGGGTGCTCGGTTCTGGTGTGTTTCTTGACGAGCTGAACGTTCGGCTTGCGGATCAACGCGCCGACTTGCAAGAACGGGTCAATGAGCACATTCGCTTTATCGTTATTATTGCCTTTGTGTTGATGGTGTTATCCGCTGTTGCCGCGCGACTACTCGCCCGCAGCAGCGCCCGGGGCTTTGATATTTTCCAACAGTTTTTTGCCGATGCGAGTAAACGTTCCACCGCGATTGATATTGCCAAACTGCCCTTTGCCGAATTTCAGCATTTGGCAGAAGACGCCAATTTCATGGTGGAAAAACGTAGCCAAACTGAACGGGCGCTCAAACTCAGTGAGCGGCGTTTTCAGCTGGCACTGGATGCGGCGCAAAACCATTTGTGGGATCTGGATTTACAAACTGGCTATGTGACGGTGGCGCCAAGCTTTTTCCGCATGATGGGCTATGAAGTACCCAGTACCCCCTATGCCGTTGCGGCCTTCAAACATGTGGCTCACCCAGACGATATTGAGATTATTGCCGCAGCGGTAGATAGCTGGCTGGGGCTGGCCACGGGAAACAGTGTGGAGTTTAGGGTACGAAACCGGGCGGGTGAATATCACTGGATTTATAGCCGTGGCGATGTGGTAGAAAGTGACGAGCACGACCAACCTATTCGCGCGATGGGCATTATGACCGATGTCACTCAGCGCAAACGTATGGAGCAGGAGTTGTTAGATGCCAAAATTGCTGCTGAAGATGCCTTGCATGCCAAGAGCCAGTTTTTATCCAGTGTCAGTCATGAGCTGCGCACCCCGCTCAATGGCGTGCTGGGCTACGCGCAATTACTGCAGCGGGAATCTGATCTTCCCAGCGGTAGCGAGGAATATTTACGCGCGATAGAAAATTGCGGTAAGCACTTGTTGACCTTAATTAACGATGTATTGGATTTAGCCAAAATTGAAAGTGGCAACATCAATATTGTCCGCCGTCCCAATAATATCGACGATGTGGTGACGAGCGTTGGGGACATTGTTGGTCAGCGGGCCAAGTCAAAAGGCTTGGATTTTGTGTTAGATGTGGCTGCTGATGTGCCGCGTAATGTCGAAATTGATGAGGTAAAATTGCGGCAAATTTTGGTTAACCTACTCGATAATGCGGTGAAGTTTACCAAGCAGGGTAAAGTTGATTTAAAGCTCCGGGTAGACCCTAGCCGTCAGCAAATGCTGTTCTCTGTGACCGACACCGGCATCGGTGTGCCCGAGGATAAAATCCGCGATGTGTTTGAACCATTCCGCCAGGTTAATCCGCGAGATGGGCAGGGAACCGGTCTGGGTTTAGCAATTTGCCGACGTTTAGTTGAAGCAATGGGGGGCAGCCTGGATCTGCGCAGTGAGTATGGCAAAGGCAGTTGTTTTTATTTTGATATACCGTTGATAGAAGTCGATTCTCACTACCACGACAATGATGTAGATGAGAGTGTAGATGAGCAAGAGCTTGCCGAGAGTGTGGCGCATTTTGACAACCCAGCCATCATTGTTGCAGATGATGTTGCCGTCAATCGTCAAGTATTAATCGGCATGCTTAGTGATGTCAGCTCAGATATTCGTGAGGCCGCCAATGGTTTAGAAGTGGTTGAACAAGTGAAAGAGCGGGCACCGCAGCTGATCTTGATGGACCTGCGGATGCCTGAGATGGACGGTCTGGAAGCAACACGAATTATCAAAAAAGATCTGCAATGCAACGATGTGCATGTGGTAATGGCATCTGCGACCACAGATGAAACCATGATGAAGCAAGCTATTGATGCTGGGTGCGACGGTTTTTTGCCCAAGCCGATTGGTATGGACGCGCTAATGAAAGTGCTTGTTGATACCTGTTCTGTGGTGGCTCCAGAGCCGGAGCCCTCCGTAGTCGTGAGTTTTCCAGCCAAGAATAACAATATTCAGGCGCCAAACGGGGTCGTAGAGTCTCTACATAAAGCAGTGGAAGTGGGTGATATTGCGGCGCTGGGTGATCAGTTACATGCGTTACGGCAAGATCGACCAGAATTCATTGCATTTGTGGAGCAGGCTGAAGAGTGTCTGCGCAATTTTGATTTTGAAGGGATATCTGATTTGTTAGTGATGGTATCTCACGAGGCCGATCCCGATGATAGCTGAAAAGGGCGGAGAACAGGTTTTATTGGTTGACGACAACCCCACTAATCTTCAGGTGTTATTTAAAACCCTGGAGGGTAGTGGCTATCGTTTGCTGGCCGCCCGGGATGGCGAGGCCGCCATCAAGATTGCCCGCAAAGCCAAACCTTCGCTTATTCTTTTAGATGTCATGATGCCTGGTATTGATGGGTTCCAGGTTTGCGAAGCGTTAAAATCAGATCCTGACACTGAAAATATTGCTGTGATCTTTTTGTCGGCGCTAACCGATAGCCAATCAAAAGTACATGGTTTGGCGGTGGGGGGTGTCGATTATATCGCCAAGCCTTTTCAATCTGACGAGGTGTTGGCCCGTGTCAAAACCCATATCAAAATTCATCGTCTTGAACGGGCCCTGGCAGCACGCAATATTGCCCTCGAAGATGAAAATCTCAGCATTTTAAACGCCGTAGAAGAAGGGATTGTGGGCTTGGATCAAGAGGGGCGAGTCAGCTCAATCAATCGCCAGGCTTTGGTGTTGATAGAACAGTCGGAAGCGGATGTGCTGGGCAAGACAGTAGAAGAGCTTCAGCTATTCAATAACGATGAGAGTGTGTCAGCTAATATCAAGCTGCTAATAAACAACAGTGAGCCTTTGAGTCGGGCTTTTGTTGAGCTTTCTACGGCCCAGGGGGCAAGCATTTCGGTCTCGTTAACCGGTTCTCCCCGTCAGGGAGGGTCGGTATTGGTCTGGCGGGATATCCGCGACTGGTTGAAGAGTCAGCAGGCGCTACAGACGGCAAGAGAAGAGATTGATGAACAGCGTCAACATATGGCTCATATCGAGCGGCTGAGTACGGGTGGTGAAATGGCTGCAGGTATTGCCCACGAAGTGAATCAGCCGCTAACTGCCGTAGTCAATTATGCTCGGGTGTGTCAGCGCATGATCGCAACTGACGGTCAGCCTAATACCGAAAAAGTCTCTGAGGTCTTAGATAAAATTGCGGTGCAAGCTGAGCGCGCGTCAGCGGTAATCCAGCGCATGCGCAGCTATGTGAAAAAGCCCACCGGTGGCAAAGAGCGATTATCCATGAATACGATGTTGGCTGAGGTTGTCGCCTTGGCTGAAGTGGATTCTCGTACCCACGGAATTGATATTGAATTTGTAAGGGCTGACGCCCTTGCTGACTTCCAGGCCGATGAAGTTCAGATTCAGCAAGTTGCCTTAAACTTGCTTCGCAATGCCATAGAGGCGAGTGCGGCGGTAGACGTTAATAGAACCGTGCAAATTGCGAGCTTTGGCAATGCCGATACGGTTGGTTTTGTTGTTAAGGATTGGGGGGCGGGTTTAGATCCCGATGTGGAGACGCAATTGTTCTCGCCCTTTGTGAGCTCTAAAGAAGGGGGGATGGGAATAGGTTTGTCCGTGTCGCAGTCAATTGTTCAGGCGCATGGTGGTGATCTTCAGTATTCGCCCAATCCCGAGGGCGGGGCGATTTTTCGTTGTGAATTTCCGCTGTATCAAAGCTGATGGTGAAAACTGAGCGCCGCCAGCTTCGATTTGGTGATCAATCGTTAGACCTTTTGGTTAAGCGCAGTGCCCGTCGAAAGCGACGTTTGTCCCTATCTTTAAATGCCCAAGGTAAGCCCTTGTTGCAGGTGCCAATGTCCGTTTCAAACGCTGAAATTGAGGCGATGGTAAAAAACCATTTAGATTGGCTTATAAAAAAACAGCAAGAGTTTGATGAGCATTGCCAAGAGCATCCGCCGATTCATTTTGTGGATGGCGAACAAGTCGAGTTTCTTGGCAGAGAGCTAACATTAGCCGTTGATGCTGCTCCTGGGCGAGGGCAGGTTCTCTTACAAAACGACTGTTTAGCAATTAAAGTGCCCAGTTATTCACCGCAAAAAATATCCGCACAATTACAACGCTGGTATCGTCTTCAAGCCCAGCAGATCTTTATGGAACGTTTAGTTTTTTGGAGTAGCCAAATTTCCTGGGTAAGCGCGGTGCCCCCACTGCGTATTCGCCGAATGCGGTCGCGCTGGGGAAGCTGCAGCAGCGATGGTCGTATCTGTTTAAACAGTGAGTTAATACGTTTAGACCCGCAGTACCTCGACTATGTTATTGCCCATGAACTTTGCCATCTTCAAGAGTTTAATCACAGTAAACGGTTTTATGCCTTGATGGATTCGGTGATGCCAGATTGGTCTGTCCGAAAAAAAGCCTTGGCCAAGGTTAATCTCAGGCGTTTGCTGATGTAGTAGCGCGTAGAGAGCAAGTGTTAGTATCGCGTTATGCTTAAACAGGTTTGTCAGAATAATGAATACAACAGACAAAGCGATCAAGACAACTCTCAACGAGCGTACTATTTGCCATTATCCTAGGGTGTTGAGGGTAGTGCAGAGGGTTTTCTCATTTCTGTTTAGACTGCGTGGCTGGACGTTTGATGATCAGTTACCTCGCAGTAAAAAATACGTCATGGTTGTTGCGCCGCATACTAGCAACTGGGATTTTTTTCTCATGGTTTCTATGGGTGCGGCACTGAAACGTCAAGTGCGGTTTATGGGTAAGCACAGCATTTTTATCGGTCCACTTGCGCCTTTGCTAAGATGGTTGGGCGGTATTCCCGTAGAACGGAATAGCCACCATAATTTTGTCGAACAAATGGTGCAGCAGTTTGCTGATTGTGACGATATGGTATTGGTGATTGCACCAGAGGGCACCCGAAGCAAGGTCGATGCTTGGAAGGGGGGCTTTTATCATATTGCCGCTGGAGCAAAGGTGCCGGTGGTTGCGGTGGCATTGGATTATGGGCGGAGACGGGTCGGTATTGTGGCAGAAGTTTTGCCCAGTGGAGATCTGCACGCAGATATGGCGGCAATTGCCCGTGCCTATCAGGGGGTCACGGCTTGTCACCCTCAGCTGGATGGCTTTCCCCGGAACGAGAGGCTTGTAAAGCCTTGATTTGTTGGTAGTGGCCTGGGGCCTGCTACCCGCTAAGGCATAGTGCCTTGTTGTTGGGTGTCTGGCAGGCTGGTGCTGTGTTTGCTTTTAGGAATCCCGCGTCTGTCCAAACGTATTTTACCAGAGGTGTAGCTGCTGCCAGCCCGGGGCCTTGGTTCTTCGCGGACGGGCGTTTTTTTCGTTTTTTCGGGTTTAATGGCTTGCAGCGTTTTATATTCTCCACCGTCATCCTTCTTAGAAGACTCTGAAGCAGCTGTATTGGCTTTATCACCTGCCAGCGCGAAGGAGCTCAACAAGAGAGCGGCGAAACCACAATAGTGTATCCATTTTTTATTCATAGGCATTTAACTGTATTTGGGACTGTGTAATGGCTACGTCGCCACTACATTTTTCGATCACGAGTCGTCTATCTTTTTTTCTTCCTGCAGGCGCTTGAGAATTGTTTGCGCGGCGTTATCGTCCCGGTTCCACAGCCGCTTGGCAATTGCAGCACCAGTGAGTCGGCTGTGATCCAGATGCCGTTTAAAGCGGCGGCAGTGACGGCAAATCAATAAGTGCGCTTTGATTTCTATCGCTTTCCAGCCATGAAATTGACCATCGAGGTGGTCGCTGCTCAGCTCGGTAAATTGTCGACAGTTTAACATTCCCCCGTCTCCTGATAATGATCAACCACTTGCATAAGACGCAGCCTTGCGCGATGCAATAACACTCGCACATTGTTGTCGCTCAAGCCCAAAACCTCGCTGATGTCGACTAAAGCATGCTGTTCAACATCGCGTAACAGAAACACCGCTTTTTGTTTTTCTGGTAGTACGCTCAATGTGTGCTCAATGCATTTTTGCAATTCGCTTTCCTGCAACATCAGCTCCGGCGTGGCGATTTCCCAGCGGGTGGGAGGATTGCTCCAGTGCCCCTGTTGGTCAAAGTGTTGGCTGTCTCCACCGTGACCGAGCTCTTCTATATCCGCAACATTCATGTGGCGTTTTTCTCGACGCAGGCGCGATTTAGCCTCGTTGCTGACAATTTGAATAATCCAGGTGCTAAGGCTGGAGCGCCCTTCAAATTTAGCAATGGCGCGATACACCGATGACCAGGCATCTTGCACCACGTCTTCTGCAAAAATCTCTCCGACAATCGAGCGAGCGATAATCAGCAAACGTGGCTGATGTTGCGCAATCAGTGATTGAAATGCGGCATTGTCACCGCTTTTCAATCGCTCGATGAGGGCTTCTTCGTCGGTGTTTGTCGACACGGGGCGTCCTTTCGGTTTGAAGCGCCATAGTGTCGACCATTCTTGTATAAAAAGGCAATCCCGATGAGGCGCCCGATGCCATTTAGTTGTTATTGCTTGCAAGGCTTCCACCGTTTGGCTATCCAGTAATCCAGGCTGACATAGCGACCACCGCCGGTTTTTACTAATGCCAGCAGCATTAGTAAATAGGTGACGGCAAACTCAATACCGTTATTTAATATCACCAGTTTGCCGCTGCTGGTTAGCCACTGGTAGTTGCCGTGGGTTTTGAGGATGTCTCTTGCGGCTTGCAGTTTTTCGGGAGCTGCCATTACCCGCTCATTGGCAAAGGGTGCGCTGGCGTCGGCAATCGCCTGCCAGCCATTGGGTAAATGTACGGTAATAGCGGCGACTAGCATGGTGATAGCCAGTGGAATGGATATCCAGCGGGTTGCTAAACCCAGTAGCAATAATGCCGCGCCGCCAACTTCGGCCGCCGTGGCAAGGCTGGCCATTAATAGCGGAAAAGGTAGCCCTAGGCCCCAATCTGGGTTGCCAAACCAGTTTACCGTTGACGAAAAATTCATGAGTTTATTGTTACCCGCCATCCATAGTGTCGGCACTAAATAAAGGCGCAGCCCCAGCGCGGGTAGGCCATCTAGATGTGATAGGCGACACAGTACAGAGCGATAAATCTGGCAGAGTCGATCCATTGTCGAGTTCCTTGCGTATGAAGTTTGCTTCTGTATGACGAGGAGCAAGCCGCCTTGTTACAAATTAGTGTATCGAGGCTGGTGAAAATATTTTTGTGCTGGCGTTGTAACATTGAGTAGGCTAAAACATCCTATGAGCAGCGCAGGTATTCTGCGCAGTGATATTCTTTTTAGCTATGCACTACCACAATCAAAGGAATTTTTTATCATGAATAAATCTATCAGTATTCTGGGCGCGGCAATGGTCGCTTCTTCACTTGCCTCAGTTAGCATGGCTGACAGCGCTGCAAATCCATTCACTGCAAAATCCTTGAACAGCGGCTATCAAGTCACTAACTTTGGTGATGGCGAAGCGAAATGTGGCGAGTCTAAGTGCGGCGAAGCGAAATGTGGTGAAGAGAAGAAAGGCGCTGAGGCTAAATGTGGCGAGTCCAAGTGTGGCGAAGCTAAATGCGGCGAAGAAAAGTAAGTAACAAGTGATCCGCAACCTCCGGGTAACCCGGAGGTTTGTTTATCTACAATGCTTTATCGGTAGTACTCTAATTTCCTCTAAGCTTGTCCAAGATGATTGCGTTTAATCATTTGGGTACAGCGGTCTTAAGCCTGAATCAACTTTCTTTGTCGCTGTTTTCGGCAATGTTTTTCTGCATTTGCTCACTTCATGTAGCAGTGCGTTGCGGTCCAAATCCATTTCATCTTGGCTGTAGAGACTGGCATCCAGTGCCCGGCAGTAGGTGTCGAGATTGGGAAAGGCGCCTGCCAAACCCGTTAAACTGACGTTTTCTTCCAGAGCCGCGCTCCCCCAGTCCAGCAGCTTCTGACGAAGCTCATTAGTGTTGCCGTCGCGTTTACAGGCTTGACGCAATGCTTTGAAGGTGGCTTTTTCATCCAGGTTTGCCGTCCCGTTTACCGCGGCGGTCTCTGCCGCTGGGGTAGAGCGGGCCGCTCTTAGCCACAGGCTCGCAAATAACAGGTTGCCCAAGGCTAGCACAGCGATAATGGCCCATTGCCAATTGGGTAGCAGCGTTGATGCAATCGTCTCCGCCTTGGTTTTGGTGTCGGCTTGTTGAGATGACGGTGGCGGATTTGCTGGTTGCTGGCTTACTGGAGCAGTAACGGTGAACTTACGCGGCGGCAATACCGCGTACTCTTGTTGATTGCTCTCGGTATTCCACCAGGCTATGCGAATTTCTGGCAGCTCGTAGCTGCCGGGTTTGGTGGGAATAATGGCCACGGATTCGGTGCGCTGTCCGGTCCAGTCGCCTTCTTCCGGGTTGCTGATACTGGCTTGGTCGGGATAGAGCTTGGCATTGGCCAGCTCGCTGCTTGGCAAAGCAGGGAGCTGTGAGCCGAGCAGGCCGTCGGCTTCGATCTTGATACTGCGGGTGACCGAGTCGCCAACCTCAATGCTGTCCAGGCTCTGGCTCCAGCTGTCGCTGATGCTTAAGGCTTTTGCGGGTAGCCAGACAGCGCCGTCAAAGTCACTGGCCGGCGGCATAACCCGCACGCGGTGCGCACTGCTACGCTTTACCACTAAGCGACCGGGGTCCAGCATGGACTGGCGGTAGCTCTCGACTCTGGCCTGTAAGGTCAGGGCCGGAATTTCCAGCTCGCCGCTGTGTTGGGGGTAGAGGCGGTAGCGGCGTTCGATAACTTGGTAGTAACGACCGTTAATGGTGGTTTGATAGCGTTCTTCTCCCGCGGCTTCAACGGTGGCGCCGGAGACTTCTAAGGGCTCCAGGGACGCTTCTAAAAAATTGACTGAGGTGAAAATTTTGACGGTGTAGGCCAGTTCCGATTGCACATAGGCAGAGCGGGGGGTGACGTCTGATTCCAGATAAACTTGTTCACTGCCGGTATTTTGTCGCTGAGGAGCATCGCTGACGGTCACGGTAATGGGCCGGGTGCGATATTTGCCCATTTGAATGGACGGAATAGATAAGTTGCCTTTGCGCTTGGGCGACAGGGTGTAGTCCCACTGCCGGAGTGAGCTGACCTTGCCGTTGATAAAGCTGCTGCGGCTGCTTTCCTGCTGATTGAGAATTCTAAAATCCTGCTCCAGTGCCTGTACCTCTGGGTCGGCAGAAAAGCTGATGCTATCGGCGGTCAGGCTGAGAGTGAGGGTTTCATCCAGTGACAACTGGTTGCGGTCTACCGTGGCCCGAACTTGGGTTTGCGCGGTAGCTGCATTGGTCCACAAACCAAACAGCAGGCTGAATATGGCGATTATCCAGAACGAGCTTTTGGTTGAGGGCTGGGCCTGTTTAATAGGGTGCATAGGCGTCATCTTCGCTAAGGTCCTGCCGATTACTTCTTTGCTGTGATTGATAGCGGAATTTCCTTTCCAGTAAACCTGCTGGGTTGTCCGGTATTTTCCGCAGCCATTGTTCTCTGGCTTGCTGGTCTTCACTTAATTGTTGGTCTTCCTGCGTGGCGGCGCGGCCTTGGGCAGCCTGAGCTTGCGGTGGCTCTTTATCGTCATTGCTACTGGCAGCTTGCTGCTCGGGCTGGCCTTGCTGAGCATGGTCTTTAGCGGCTTGAGCTTGGCGCTGTTCTTTCTGCTGTTGCGCTTGCTGCTGAGCGTCGTCCTTGCCTGCTTGGTCGTTTTGTTCTTGCTCTTGGTTCTGGCCGGATTGCTGATCTTTAGCTTGATCACCATTTTGACCTTGCTTGTCAGACGGTTGGCCATCTTGCTTTTGGTTTTGTTTTGATTGGCCGTTATCTTGTTGATTTTGCTGATCTTGATTCTGTTCTTGCTGCTTCTCGTTCTGTTTATTCTGATCCTGCTGGTTTTGATTTTGTTGCTGCTTGTCTTGCGAATCAGAATTCTGCTGATCATCGCCACCTTGCTGCTGCTGCTGTTGTTTTTCCTGTTGCTCTTTCAGTTCTTGAATTAACTGACGATTAGCGTGGGCGTCGGTCATTTTTGGCTGTTTTTCCAGCGCTTTGTCATAGGCGGCAATCGCGCCATCTAAATCACCGGCGTTGGCAAGCGCGTTGCCACGGTTGTAGTGAGCGTCTGCGGTGTCGCTTTGGCCAAAGGCCTCTGCTGCGGCAGCGTAATTACCGGCGCGATAATTAGCGGCGCCTTGCCACATGGGGTCTTTAAACGCTTTTGCCGCCTCGGCGGGGGCGCTCTCCATCAGCGCCGCGCCGCGTTGGTCCGGGGTTGTCCAAAGTTCTCCCCAGCTGAGGGCGTAGGATGGGTTGCTATGACTGCCGAGTAGACCTGCTAATAACAGTGTTGGCATCCAGCTGCGTCTAAAGCAGAGCAGTGCAAGGGGGAGACAGAGTAATACCAGCCAGTGTCCCGCGTCTTGCCATTGGTCAAAACGGCGATCCAGGCTGTGCTGTTCGCCTTTATCAACTTGGCTAGCCACGGCATTCAGGCTTTCGATGTCGCTATTGTCCAAGCTAAGGCTTCGGTACAGCCCGCCACTAGAGGAGGCCAGCTTGCGAAGATTGGCTTCTTTGAGTTTGGGAACAATAATGCTGCCGTCGTTATTGCGGGCAAAGCCGCCGTCGCTCAGAGGGATGGGCGCGCCGTCTTTGCTGCCCACCGCCAATACGGATACGGGGTAGGGCGTGTCGGCCAGCAGTGATTTAATCCCGTCCATTTGCTGATCTTCTACGCCATCGCTAATCAACAATATCTGCCCATTGCTGCCTCGGCCATTGTCCAGCAGTTCAATGGCTTTTTGCATTGCCGCTTTCGGGTTGCTGCCAATAACCGGCATCATGCCTGGGTATAAGCCCGGCAATAAGGTGAGCAAGGTGTTGCTGTCATCGGTGAGGGGGGCAACCACAAAGGCATCGCCGGAAAACACCACCAAACCTGTCTGACCATCTTCCCGTAGTTGCAGAATATCCCGGAGCTTGAATTTTGCCTGCTTAAAACGCGAGGGCTTAATGTCCTCGGCCAGCATGGAGGGCGACATATCCAAAATGATCGCTAGTGCCTGCTGATTTTTATACAGGGCAACGGGTGCCTGTTGCCATGACGGGCCCAGCAAGGCGAGTTGTAGCAATAGGGCGGCCGTCATCAAGCTGAGTAATCTGCGGCGAGGTTTGGTGTGCACCTCATTTTGCAGCAGATAGGGCAGCAGTGTGGGGTCAATATATTTTTGCCAGCGCTGGCCTTGCCAGCGGCCTCTCATTAATAAAATGACAGTGAGAATAAGTAGCGGCGCTGCCCAGAGCATCTCGGGGCGCAAAAAGTGCAAGTCTGGCATTTATCTGCTCCTCCCGAGTCGGCTAAACAGTGCCAGCAATCCCATTGCTCCGGCGGCAAACAACAACGGCCATTGCAGCAGTGAGCGTGTGGGCCTAAGGGTTTCGCCTTCTTGCTCAATAGGCTCCAGCTCGGCAATGGCTTGATAGGCTTGTTGCAGTTCTTGTGGATTGCGAGCCCGGAAATATTGGCCGCCAGTGGTGTCAGCAATGGCCTTGAGGCTGGCTTCATCGAGGTCGGCGGAAGGGTTTACCGTACGGGCGCCGAAGTTGCTGCCAAAAATCCCCGGCACTTTCATTTCGGTGGCACCGACACCAATTGTATAAATTTTAACCTGCTCTGCTGCGGCCAGCTTGGCAGCTTGGATCGGGTCAATATTGCTGGCGGTGTCGGCACCGTCGGTGAGCAATACCACCACTCGGCTATCGCTGGGGCGGTCCCGCAAGCGTTTAATGGCAAAGCCGATGGCGTCGCCAATGGCGGTTTGTTTACCCGCAAAACCCACTTGGGCCTCGTCCATTAGCGTGCCTAGCGTATTCAAGTCGAAAGACAGTGGCGATTGAATATAGGCTTGGCTGCCAAATAAGATCAGCCCTAAGCGGTCACCGCTGCGCTGGCGAATAAATTCTTTCACCACGGCTTTGACCACGGTAATTCGGGGCAGGGCCTCGTCTTGAATTACCATATCTTCTTGGCGCATAGAGCCAGAAATATCGACAGCGAGCATCAGGTCACGGCCACTGGTTTCTAAGGTAATAGGCTGGCCAATCCAGACGGGGCGAGCCGCACCGGCCAGCAGTGCCAGCCAGATCAGTAGCAATAACAACAGGCGCCACCAAGGGTTGGCGCTCGTTTTGTTTAAATGCTGGGCGTCGCCTAATGATTGTAGGCGGTCAAAAAATGGCACCCGCAGTGCCGCGCCGGTAGCGGCGGGCTTAGAGAGCAGGTACACCAACACTGGCAGGGGGATTAACCAAAACAACCACGGCCATTGAAACTCAAACATGCTGGCCTCCCCGGTGTTTACGCAGCCAGCGTCTAATCTCTGCCAGCAGGGTTTGTCGATCAGCAAGCTTGGCGCTAGGGTTGTAGGCCGCGTTGCTGAGCTTGTCAGCTTGTGTCGGTGAAATAAGACCGTCCTGGCTTAAAAATGCGGCCCAGCTGTCGCCACTCAGCGCGGCAACCTGTTGGGGCGGGTAGCTTTGCATGGCCACTCGACGCAGCAGGGTATTGAGTTGTTGGGCGAGCTGATGGTCTGAGGCAATCTCGGCCACACTGGCGAGCTCGGTCAATGCCTCTTGGCGGTAGGCCTTTTGTTTGCGATTGCGCCGCCATAGCCCAATACCAATAATGGCGCTTAAGACCACCACGGCTATGACAAGCCACCACCCTATGGCCGGAGGAAACCAGTGGATAGCGCTGGGTAGATGAATGTCCGCAAGTCGGGCGGTGTCGGGAATCGCACTGTTCATGACAGCCCCAGCTCTTTTTGCAGCACTGGAAAAAAGGCCTGGTCGGTGGTGAGGTTGATGAGTCGAATGCCCATTTTTCGGAGCTGTAGCTTGAGGTTTGTTTGTTGCTCGGCACTGTGGTCAGAAAAACGTTGGCGCAGATTTTTGCCAATATTTAAATGCAGACGCTGTTGGCCATTACTGACGCTGAGAAGGCCTGCGTTGGGCAGTTGCTGTTCCATGGGGTCGTGTATGTTTAGCGCAAACACATCGCTGTGCCGGCTGAGTAGATGTAGCTGCCGAATGCCTTCTTCATCCAAGCCTTGAAAGTCACTGATTAAAAATACTGAGCTGCCGGGGCGGTTGATGCGGCGCAATTCCTCTAAAGCCTTGGCCAGGCTTTGGCCGGTATTTGGGGAGGCGGCCGGGTTTTCTGCTAAGGCGTGATTGTATTCCACCGCTTGGTGGATCAGAGAAAGGGCCGAGCGGTGGTTGCGCCGGGGCCGTACTTCTTTGTGGCCGGTATCATTAAAAATGAGGCCGCCGACCCGGTCGTTACTCTCTAGTGCTGTCCACGCCAAGAGTGCCATAACATGGCTGGCCAGTACCGATTTGAAACAGCGCTGACTACCAAAAAACATATTTTGGCGCTGGTCCAGAAACAGCAGTACCGGCCTCTCGGTTTCTTCTTCAAAGACTTTGGTGTGGGCGGTGGTGGTACGTGCGGTAACGCGCCAATCGATATGACGAATTTCATCGCCACCTTGATATTCGCGAACATGGTGAAAGCTCAGGCCGCGGCCGCGAAAGGGTGAGGCGTGACCGCCTAGCTGGCGACTGCGCTTGCGGCTCTTCCAGCGTTTGACGTGCTTGGCCAGCAGGCGCAGGCGAATCAACGCCGGTTGTTCTACCAGCGCGCCATAGGCACTGCCCAGCTCCAGGGTGGTTTTTTGCTCTTGCTGAGCACTCATGCCACGGGGACGACCTGAAGGAGACGATCAATGACCCGATCTTTGGCAATGCCATCTGCTTCGGCTTCAAAGCTTAAAATTAACCGGTGCCGAAGCACGTCTCTTGCTACCGATTGCACATCGTCGGGGCTCACATAGTCGCGTTCCCGCAGCCAGGCTTGGGCGCGAGCGCAACGGTCTAAGGCAATGGTGGCGCGGGGGCTGGCGCCCACCTCTATCCAGCTGGCCAGTTCGGCATCAAAAGCCTCGGGCTTGCGGGTGGCGATAACGAGTTGTACTAGATATTGCTCGACGGTTTCGGCCATATGCAGGCCGAGAATATCTTGGCGGGCAGCTAAAATTTGCTCGGGACTAATGACCTCGGGTTGAGGAATGTCGCCCAGTGCTTCGGCTCTGACCCGGCGCAAAATTTCTAGCTCAGCGGCGGCGTCTGGATAGTCTACATTGACATGCATTAAAAAGCGGTCGAGCTGGGCCTCTGGCAGAGGGTAGGTGCCTTCCTGTTCCAATGGGTTTTGGGTGGCCATCACCAAAAACAACTCTGGCAGTGGAAAGGTGTTGCTACCGACGCTGACTTGGCGCTCGGCCATTGCCTCTAGCAAGGCGGACTGGACTTTGGCCGGGGCGCGGTTGATTTCATCGGCCAGGACCAGATTGTGAAAAACCGGCCCGGCTTGAAAGTTAAATTCGCCAGTTTCGGGGCGGTAAATATCGGTGCCGGTCACGTCCCCGGGAAGCAAATCGGGGGTGAACTGGATGCGTTGAAAACTGGCATCGATGCCATCGGATAGGGTTTTGATGGCCTTGGTTTTTGCCAGCCCCGGTGCACCCTCTACTAACAGATGGCCATCGGCCAGCAGGGCGATAAGCAGGCGCTCTACCAAGGCTTCTTGGCCAATAATATGGGCGTTCAGCCATTGCTGTAATTGGCTGATGGCGTGTCGTTGGGTCATGGAACGATTTTCCTTGCTCGCTTAGATTTTTATTGACGCTCAATACCGTTATTTGGGGGTGTTTATCGGTATTTCAAGCGCCGCTATAGCAGTTAATGTCCAGTGGCAGTGAGCAACTCTTGGTAGCTCTGTTGCAAACAGTCGCGGTATTTTTCGGGCTGAGTGAGGGTGTTGGGTGCACTCAATACAGTTAAGCAAATTCTTTGCTGATAACTCAGGGCAACATGGAACAGACCGCAGCCATCAGTAATCAGGCCAATGGCTTGAATATCCACTAATTCTGCGCCATTTAAGGAAAGGCTTTCTCTCGGCCCGGGAATATTACTTAGCACTGTTGCCAAGGGCATAGGTAAGCCGCCGGGAATTTGGCAAGCGGCACTCAAGCCCCATAGCAGAGATTTTTCTGCCAGGCTGGGCATATGTTTGGCGACATTCATAAGTGAAAAGCGGCCCATGCTGTCTGAGGATTTTTTGGCACAGTGGGCGCTATAGCGCACGGCTTGTAAACGCTGCAGAGGATCCTCGATATCCACCCTGAGTCCCGCCACCATCATGCCCAATGCGTTGCCGCCTTTACCGCTTTTTTTCGTGCGCACGTTGATGGGCACGAGGCCGCCCAGAGGGTCGGCGGGGAGTTGGTTTTGGGCGATGAGATAGTGTCGTAAGCCGCCACTGACAATGGCCAGCAGTACTTGATTGAGAGTGGTGCCCGGTTGCTGTTTACGGATGCTGTTTAGCGCGTCTAACTCAAAGTGGAGGCTGAGTAGCTGCCGCTCGGCAGTGATCTTTTTGTTAAAGGGGCTGCGTTGCCAGCTGGGCGGCAGCTGGCGATTACCCTCTGGGCTCACTTGCGAGCCGTCGTGTTGCGCTTTTGCGCGCTGCATTTTTGGCAGTAGCTTGCGACCTTCACTGAGTAAATGCAGGGGGCGACGGAAGTGATTGATATAGGCCCGCCACAAGAGGCGGGAAGATGACGGTGCAGGTTCTCCTACCCATGAGTCTGTTTCACGGTTGTCGATATTACTGCTGGTATTACGCTGAGGGTTATCGTGAAGCGAGGCTAAAATTTGGGTTGCTGATACGCCGTCCAAGGCGGCGTGGTGAACCTTAAGAAACAGCCCATAGCTATTGCTGGGGTACTCTGGGAGCTGGCCCAAACCGTCGATGATGTGGGCTTCCCAAAGGGGCTTTGAAAAATCCATAGCTTGGCCATGAAGGGTGGCCAGTAGTTGCTCTAAATTCTGATGATTGGCTTTGCTTCCCAATCGGTGCCGAAAGACGTGTTTTTCCAGGGCAAAGTCGGCATCTTCGATCCAATAAGGGTGGTCCAATCCTTTGGGGACGGTGACCAGTCGGCGCCGGAACACAGTGGACAGCGGCAGTGCGTGACTGATGCGCTGGCAGAGGTTTTGGTGGCGAATGTCCGGGTGGACTCGAGTGGTTTCCTTATACACCAGCATGGCAGCGATGTGCATCGGCGTGCGCGGGCTTTCGCCGTGAACAAAAAAAGCGTCTAGTCCATTTAACTGTTCCATGGTGCCTTCTTGGTATTCAAGGTGGATGTCGCTGGATCACGCAGTCTGCGCGTTGAATTGTCGCTGCTTAAAATTATCATTGTCCCGGCGGCTAAGACAGGGCCGAGACAGATTTACTGGGAGAAATTTTTAAGAATTCGCAACTGCACGTCAATAGTGACCGTTAGGGCGGTGATTTGTTGCACGCTCTGCCGGGCTTCTTGGCTACTGCGGTAAAAATGCGGCGTCATGGCCAGCAGCCACTGCAGTTGTTGTTGTGGAATGGTTGGGCTGCTGTAGTTGAGCTGCTGGTCGACGACGAGCTGCCATTGCTCGTTTAGTTCTGCAGCCAGGCTGCTGACTGGATTGCGCCGCACTTCGGGGTACAGTCGTTCTCTCAGTTCGATAAGGTGGTCTGGTCCCGCGTCCAGCATCACAATAAGGCCGCCGGGTTTAAGCACACGTTTGAATTCGTCAAACACCGGAAAACCAAAGTTACAGAGCACAATATCCTGGCTGCTGGTGCTGAAGGGGAGCTGTCGATTGCTGGCCACAACCCCTTCTAAGCCGGGGTTGCGGGCGCGGCAGGCTCGCACGGCCCATTTGGATATATCCAGGCCGCAAGCTTGTATTGCGGGTTGGCGCGGAAGCAAGGCATGGCAGAGCTGGTTCAGGTAATAGCCTTCGCCGCAGCCAGCATCGAGAATGCTGACGGTTTTGCCCTCGGTTAGCAGTGGCATAAGTTTGCTGTTGATTGCCGCTGCGAGAGGTTGATAAACCCCAGTGTCGAGAAAATCCCGTCGGGCGTTGACCATGTCTCGGCTGTCGCCAGGGTCTTTTGAGCGCTTGTTTTGTACCGGTAATAAATTGACATAACCCTGCCGGGCGATATCAAAACTGTGGCCTGATGGGCAGCGCCAGCTTTGCTCTGTTTGGCTCAAGCCTTGCTGACAAAGCGGGCATTGTAAATTGCTTAAGGGAAGGTATGACATTAACTCAGCGGGGCCGTGGTGGTTAAGGAGGCGATTATGGCGTGATCGGCTCACAGAGACCAGCGCCGCTCGCCAGCAACTCGGTTCGTCATTAAAAAGTGCGCTTATCGTTGGTCCAGGTCTCGTTGCTGCACGGCCCATAGCTTAGCGTAGTGGCCATTATGTTCGAGCAGTTCGCGGTGATGGCCTCTTTCGACGATTCGGCCCTGATCCAATACCAGAATTTGTTCGGCGTCGACTATGGTGGAGAGTCGGTGAGCAATCACCAGCATGGTGTGTTCTCTAGCGATGGTTTTGATGGCGTCTAAAATCAGCTGCTCAGAGCCGCTATCCAACGACGAGGTGGCCTCATCAAAAATCATGATCGGTGCATTTTTGAGCAAGGCTCGGGCAATCGATACCCGCTGTTTTTCACCGCCAGAGAGCTTTAAGCCGCGCTCGCCTACCAAGGTGTCGACCCCTTGCGGGAGGTGTTTTATAAAGTCCTCGAGGTGAGCCATGCGAATCGCGTTTGCGACTTCTTCATCGCTGGCATCGATACGGCCATAGCGGATGTTTTCTAAAATGCTTTGATTAAATAAGACGGTATCTTGGGGAACAATACCCAGCTGTTGCCGCAGCGAACGTTGGCTGACGTGGCTAATATTTTGGCCGTCAATACAGATCTCGCCACTGCTGGCGTCATAAAAACGGAACAACAGTTTTAGCAGGGTCGATTTACCGGCACCACTGGCGCCGACAATAGCCACTTTTTGACGGGCGGGGACGGTAAAGGAAATGTTCTCCAAAATAGCGCGATCACTGTGGTAGTGAAAACTTAGGTTTTTGACCTCGATGCTGCCGCTGCCAATCTGGAGCGCGGTGGCATTTGGGGCATCGTTTAAGCTCGGTTGTTGTTTTAGCAGGTCGAACATGGCCTCGATATTGGCCAGCGAGCCTTTCATTTCTCGGTAAACAAAGCCCAAAAAATTTAAGGGCATAAAGACCTGCATCATAAAAGCATTGATCAGCGCAAAGTCGCCCAAGGTCATTTCTTCTGCCAATACTTGCTGAGCGGCCAATACCATGGCGGCGGTCATCGCGGCGGCAATGATAAAAGCTTGCCCGGCATTGAGGGCAAACAGGCTTAGCCGGTTCTGGCGCCGGGCTTGCTCCCAGCTGGCCAGCTCGCCGTCGTATTGCCTGGCTTCGTGTTCTTCGTTGTTGAAGTATTTGACGGTTTCAAAATTGAGTAGGCTGTCGACGGCCCGGGTGCTGCTGCGGGACTCTGCCTGATTGGCTTTGCGAATAAAGCCGGTACGCCATTCGGTGGCAACCACCGAAAAGGCGACATAGCTGGCCACGGCGGCAAATACAATAACGGCGAACCAGGCGCTATAGCGCCAGCCCAAAATGGCAATGACCAGGCCGATTTCTAGAAAGGTGGGGATGATATTAAATACCATAAACCGCAGCAAAAAACTGATGCCATTGGTGCCCCGTTCGATATCACGAGACAGGCCGCCGGTGCGGCGATTCAGGTGAAAGTCTAAGTCCAGTTTGTGCAAGTGACGAAACACTTGCAGGCCGACATTGCGCATGGCCCGCTCGGTGACCCGGCCAAACACGGTATCTCTCAATTCGCCAAATAGCACATTGGCAAAGCGCAGGCCGCCATAGGCGAGCAACAATGATAAAGGCAGTAGCGTTAAGGTGGCCGCGCCGGTGTTGTCCAGGTAATCGACAATGTGCTTGAGGGCGAAGGGCATCCCCACACTGGCCAGTTTTGCCGCCACCAAGCATAGCAAGGCAATGGCAATGCGGCCGCGAAAATCGTGGAGGTAGGGTAGTA
The DNA here is from genome assembly GCF_001010805.1 of Spongiibacter sp. IMCC21906. Lineage (NCBI taxonomy): Bacteria > Pseudomonadati > Pseudomonadota > Gammaproteobacteria > Cellvibrionales > Spongiibacteraceae > Spongiibacter > Spongiibacter sp. IMCC21906. The sequence goes on from NZ_CP011477.1 coordinate 1,133,552, forward strand.
GCTCCAGCAGCGTTGACCAGCTGGCACGCTGATCTTCTTTATAAGCGGTGTTGTGATGCATTGTATTCCTGTGGGCGCTTAATGCAGGCTGGATTCTTCAGGCACGCGATGGGGCGGTAGATGAATAGTAATAATGCGATTTCCCAAGGTGACGATATAACCTTGATAGCGCTCGTGCCCGGTGACGGTAAATTCAAAGTTGTAGCGCCGCCAAAATCGTAGGCTGCCGTGACGGTCCCGCTTAAACCAGACCGAACGCAGTGCGACATTGTCGTCCAGCAATTTTAGCTGTTGTTCTTTTAAACTGCGCTTGGTGGCAGCTAAGGCAATTTCGCGGGTGCGTTGTGCCCGCCACCAAATGGCAAGTATCGCGATGAAAGCCGTTAAAATACTGAGATCAGCAAGGTTTACCATGGTTGTTGCATAATGTTCAGAAAATCCAAGCAATCATTAGCCACAACACCAGGAAAAAACCCAGAAAACCGCTGAGCATGAATTGTAGCTCACCCAGCAGGCCGTCACCGGCGGCGATGGCAAATACCACCAATACGGCAACGGTGACAAAGAAGGCGATAACCGCGGCATCTTTCATCCCCAGTCCTGGGCTGAAATGCGCGTTAATAAAGCCGGCCATTAAGGGCAGCATCAGATAAATGGCAATGGCTGCCAGTAAGACAACCACCGCTAAGCCAATAGCAAGTTTGCCGGTATCGTCTTGGTCGCGGCTCATGCTTAGTGCGCCTGACTCGCTTTGACCAGTTCTCTAAAAACTTCTGGCCGGGGCATACCTTGCACCTGTATTTCGGCGGTGTCGCCGGCGGTATAGACCGACAGGGTGCCCACTTTAAAAATGCGATTGCCCAGTGTCTGGGAAATTTTGACGGTGCGGATACTGGAAATATTCAACTCGGTGCGCTCTTTGTTCAATAGGCCCCGTTCCAGAATAATCTCATTGCCGCGAATTTCCAGCAGCGTTGACCGGCACTTTAGGTACCACACCATCAAAATCAAAATGCCCACTGCGATGGGAATCAGCAATACCGCCAGGATGAATCCCAGCGGGTGATTGCGAAACATAGATGGGTTTTCTGAATATTCTTCGTTCACCGTGTGCTCTCCAGTGCCGCGTTTTGCATTATCGTGACGACCATTCTACACAAATCTATAGTTTGGTACGCGCGCGGTGATGAATGTGCTGCTCAGTCTTTTTTGAACAACTGCTTGAAGAGCTGTTTCGCGGCCTCGCCTTTTTCGCCACCGAGTTTCTCTTCTAGTACTTCTTTGGCTTTCTCGTCGACCTTGTCTTTGACCTTTTCTTTGGCAATATCCTCAATCACTCTGACGTCTGGTAAACAGCTGGTGGCATTCACACTGTCAAAGTCTGACTTGCAGCGTATGGGAATATTGCGATTGAGCAGCTTGGTGTTGTTGACGGTGCAGGACAGTCCCTCGCTGTCGTTGCCAGTAAGCTTGGTGTTAAACACTAAATCAAAGGCTGATTTCCGTAAATTGACTTTGCCTTCGCCGCTGAGGTTTAAACGTGATACGCCAGCATTGAGTTTTTCGATTTTGGCGATGCCATCGACAAAGGTGATGCGAGTGGTGGTGTCTTTAAAGTTGGTAAAGGCCGCCCAACCCTGAGGGTTAAATTCTTCTTTTTGAACGGTGGCCACCAAACGGCAAAAGGCGCGTTCAATATTAATGCCTTGAAATTGAAACTCCTGCCCCTTCATAACCACACTGCCGTTCAGCTTGCTTTCAATGGCGGTGATGGTGTCGCCCTGCGTACTGATGTCGACGTCGAGGTCGCTTTTTCCGGAGAAGCGCTGCTCGATGTTCAGGTCTTTCAGCAGTTGTCCTAGCGGAAGTTTTTGAACCTTACTTTGCAAGGTGTACTGATACGGTTTTTTGCTGCTGTCGATCCGGGCGGTGGCGGAAAATGGGCTGTCGTACATTGTGCCGCTAAGGGGAGCTAGTTGTAATTTTCCACCGTTGGCACTGAGGCCGAGTTTGAGATTGCTAAAGGGGATACGTTTGGCGATAAGCTGGCCTACTTTGAGGTCCAGGGCGATATTGAGGTCTTGCAGTGCGCTTAGGTCTATTTCTTCTTCAGGAGTGGGCTTGTCTCCGGGGGGGGACTGAGTGGCTGGCGATGGCTCAGAGGGGCTTTTTTTGCCGCTGTCTGCTGGGGCATCTTCAACCGGTGGCAGGTAGTCATCAATATTGAGTACGTCTGCTTGTAAGTTTAGCGCAATCGCTTGCTTGTCATCGAGGCCAAGCTTGGCGTTGCCTTTGAACTCGGTGGAATCCAGATGCATTAAAATATTGCTAATCTCAAGCTGCTTATCGCTGCCCTTAAAGGCCATGCTTAAATCACTATGGTTTAAGGCTTTAGGGTGGCTCATTTCTGGCAGTTCAATGTTAAGCAGTTTGGCAATTTCTTTGGGATTGATGGCAGCCAAGTTGAGTTTGCCCTGATAGTTAAGGGGCGCGCTGGTAAATTGAACATTGCCAGAAAGGCTAATATTTTGCTCTTTGGGCTTGAGCGCCAGCGTAAATTCCTCAAGGGCGCCGCTGCCAAAATCGTCAGCAAGGCGATACTTCCCTGTCAAATTGATAGCGGTTTCTATCTTTGTTGTGGTCTTGCCTTGGGGAATGTCGGCGCTCATGTTGGCAGCAAGGGCGATAGCTTGAGGCTCGCCGCCAGGCAGCAGTGAGGTCGTCAGTTTAAGGTCGGAGATTTCAATGCCTTGCCCAGCGCCTTGCAGATTGAGTTGTCCCTGTTTTAAATCGATAACAGGAAGGCTCATTGGGCCGTTAGCGGGCAGTTTTATTTTGATAACGCTGGCCATGGCAGCCGTCAATTTTTTACTGCCTTCGGGGGTTTTTAACTCTAAGGCCGTTTCCAACTGGCTATTGGCGACTTCAAACTCACTAAAGTCCGCTTTTGCAGCGATATCGCCAGTTAATGCAATATTGCCGTTAAGGGTTTGCTGGCCATCGTCAAAACTCAATTCGGTACTAAAGTCGAGGGGGAAGGCCGGGCCGCCCAAACGAATGTCTTGGCCTTCTAGCTGCAAGTTTTTAAGTTCTATCTTTTGGCCGCTGCTGTCATCTCGGTAGCGAATATGGCTATCGCTTAGGCTCAGTTTCTCTATGCCCAAATCCAGTTCAGACGGCGTCTCACCAGTATCGCTGCTGTCTGCGACCTCTTTTTTCTTGTCAGCGTCGGTTTTACCCAGTTGCTGCCAGTTACTGCTGCCGTCTTTGTTCACCACTAAATTAGCGTCCAAGCCCTTTACGGCTAGGCCGCGCATTTCTATTTGTTTGTTGAGCAATGGCATCAATGCGACAGCGACGGACAGTTCGTCCAGGGTGGCAATGGGGGTGTTTGTTGCATCGGGTGCGGCGATGCTGGTCTTTTCGGTCACAATTTGAAGTTCTGGAAAAAAGCGCCAAGACAATTCGCCATCCAGTTTTAGAATCACGCCTTGTTTGGCGGCAAGTTGTTCAAAATCATCCCGGAAGATATTCGGGTCTATCCAGAATAAGAGTGCCACCGCAGCAAGAACCACGGTGATGGCCAGTACTGAAATTATCCCCAGAATCCATTTTAGGCTGCGTTGCATAGCGGGCTCCTAAAGCCGTGGTGTCTTGCTGTTGGGACCACGGTAATAAGGCAGGGTTTCCTTTGCTGTCAGAGAAACCTTACTGAAAGGCCGATCGCCCAGAACGTGTGTAAAAGAAGCAGAATTATTCGTTTTTCGCAATCCTGCTCCGTACAACTACGGCTAGTGGAAAGGCCGTAATGTGTGAACACTCCATTTTGCAGTAACAAGGCGATACGAAGTCTTTGGATTATGTCCCATTTGATTTCGGTTATCACGTAGTTCCTTTTTTACGCCCGACTGATTGAATAGGGTCACGATGACGGTACTTGCTTGCCCGGATTCATAACACTTCTTCTTATGGCGCATAAAAATAGTGTTGATGTGGCTTAGAGAAGGTAGCAAATGGCTGCATACGAAGATTAAAGAGTGGCCGTCAGATAGCGGTTTATACATGGACGGCGATTTCTAACCCAGTACTACATGGAGCATTAACATGCTTATTAAAGAACCGAAAAAAATACTAACGGCGTTCGCGTTGAGTGCAACTCTTGCTCTGGCTGCTTGTGGCGGCGGGGGAGGAGGCGGTGGCAGTACGGCTTCTGGCAACAATGACAATGAAGACCCAGGGACAAACCCCGAGACCTCTATTGGTAGCGAGTCGTCAAATGTGGAAGGCCCTCTCGATATCTTGCAAGAACCGCTGTCTAACCAAGTTTTTGGTGCACTGGCTGACGGTGCTGCTGGTGTCCCAGGGGTGGGTGAGCCTTTGGCAGGTTTAGTAAACTGTTCCAGCCAGCTCATTGTTACTGATGTGCTGGATATTCTAGATTCCTTCCTTGTGCTGGTTGATCCCACCTCCTTACAAAATCCTCAGAGTTTAATTACTGACGCCGCGCCGCAATTGCAGGCAACGTTTACGGAATTTGCCGCTGATCTCCCCGGCCTTTTAGCTTCACTCGCGGATGGTGATTGTGCGATGGATTCGGATGCCGAACCTGGCAGTAATCCGTTGAATGGCACGCCACTGCAGCCCCTCGGTGATGCCTTGGCGCCAGTGCTGGGTGGATTTGGTGGCGGAGAGATGGGTATTGGCTCTTTGTCTGCGTTGGTTGCTCAGCTGAGCACTGCCTTTTCTGATGGTTTGGCGTCTGCATATGCGGCAGATCCTACTGGACAGTTATCGACGGCACCGGTGCTGAGCGGCGTACTTGAAACACTTGATGTCGCGCTATTTGATTTGTCGGGCACCGTGGCGGCCATTGAGGACTTTGATAATCCTACAGGAGTCGCTTCTGCGGTTAGTACCACGCTTGAGAATCTGCTGAACAATGTATTGATTGGGGTGGTACCCATTGGCTTGATCGAAGAGCAATCCGGTCAGGGGCCAATTATCAGTAGTCAAATTGAGTCTGCGGTGGCAACACTCACCGGGCTGCTCGGTGGTGACTTCAGTGGCTTTACCGATGGTGACTTTACTCAGCTTTTTCAAAGCGGTATCACCGATTTGTTGAGCGGTTTAGGCGGTGGTGAAGACTCTCCGCTTGCTGGGACGCCGTTGGCCGCTATTCAGGATTTGATTGCGGGTGGCTTAGCGGGTGGCTTTACGGGGTTACCCACTACAGGTACTCCGCTTGATACGGTGCTACTACCGGTAACCGCTGTACTAGAAGCGCTGATGGGTTTTGATAGTGGCCCAACAGGTACGCCATTAGATATTATTCTTGGGCCGTTGGCTGAAGGCTTGGGTGGTAGTGCTGATGCAGCATCGTGCCCGCTGGCGGCAACCCCACTGTCGGCATTGTGTTCCTTAACTGAGGGCTTGCTAGATGGTTTGGCGTTGGATGATTCTAATCCATTGGCTTTGCTGACTGATCTGCTGACCAGTGGCCCCTTGGCTGGACTTTTTGGTGTGCTGATTCCTCAGTCATAATCCTGTCAATGTCTTGACGTTGAGGCGGCTCAAATTGAGCCGCCTTTTTTTATGTCTGGTTTTTTATTGATAAAGCTTAGTGGCCTCTTCAATGACAATGGCATGCCGGGCCGCTAGCGCTTTGTGGTCCCGATCGTAACCACCACCAATTACTGTGGCAATGGGGATGTTCCTACTGAGACAGTGTTGCACCACCATGTGATCTCGCGTCCTGATACCTTCCAAGCTGATATCGAGTAAACCCAATGGGTCGCCGCTGTACACATCGACTCCCGCATCATAAATTACCAAGTCGGGTTGTTGTTCAGCCAGCAGTTTAAGCAGTTGAGCTTCGACAATAGCGAGGTAGGTTTGATCTCGGCAGCCCTTTGGAATGTCGATGTCCAGGTCGCTGATGGCTTTGCGAGCCGGAAAGTTTTTGTCGCAGTGTACCGAGCACGTGAAGATTGAATCCTCCGATGCGAGCAATGTTGCGGTGCCATCGCCTTGATGAACATCGCAGTCAAAGATAAGAATTTTCGCGACCTTCTGTTGTGCAATCAGGGCTTTGGCGGTAATAGCTAAATCGTTGAAGATACAGAAGCCGGAGCCAAAGTCGTAATGCGCGTGGTGAGTGCCGCCAGCAAGGTGGCAGGCCAGGCCGTATTTGAGCGCGAGTTGTGCGGTGAGAAAGCTACCGTTCACCGCTGTAATACTGCGTCGCACCAGCGCTTCGCTCCAGGGGAGGCCCATGCGACGAAGTGCTGTTTTGTCGAGGGTATTATTGATAAAGCTGTTTACATAAGAGGGGCAGTGGGCCAATTCAATCAGGCCTGCTTTGGCGGCACCGGGTCGAAAATGATTCGCGGTGGTCAACAGCTGTCGTTCCCGGAGATAATCCTGTAGCAAGCCAAATTTCGCCATGGGAAATCGGTGCTTTAAGGAAAAGGGGAAGCTGTAGTTTGGATTGCTGACCAACGGTGGCAAAGGCATTGACGGCGACGACCTATATAATATGAATCACTCAATCGAGATCTAAATCGGGATATAGTGCCATGATGATAGGTCTAGGCGAAGGGCAAGGCTGAGTAAAGGCGAGGGGATATGCGAGGGATTCGGAAGTGGTGTGTGCGACTGGTGTTGGGGTTTATTTTGTTCAGTGTGGCAGTGGTGTTGCCGCTGCGTTGGATAGATCCACCGGGAAGCATGTTGATGTTGGTGCGGAGTTGGGAGCATCGAGGTGAACGCTACGATGTGACCAAACAGTGGCGAGATATTGCTACGCTGCCCCGGCATGCCGCGCTGGCCGTTGTGGTGTCGGAAGATCAGCGATTTTTGCAACATTACGGGGTGGATATTGCGGCTATTCGCAAGGCGATGGCCGAGCGGAAATGGCGGGGTGAGTTGCGGGGTGCCAGTACCATTACGCAGCAAGTGGCCAAAAATCTTTATCTGTGGAATGGTCGTAGCTGGCTGCGGAAGGGCTTAGAAGCATGGTTTGCGATGTTGGTGGACCTGTGTTGGAGCAAACAGCGGGTAATGGAGGTGTATTTGAATATCGCTGAATGGGGGCCGGGCGTGTTTGGTTTGGCAGCGGCCAGCGAATACCACTTTCAGCGAGATGTGTCCCAGCTAAGCCCATGGCAAAGTGCCTTGCTGGCATCGGCGCTGCCTAGCCCGCTGACTTACACACCTGCGTCACCCTCGCCGCAGCTCAGTGAGCGTGCGCGCTGGAACTTGGCTCAGCAGCGGCGCTTGGGTGGGGAGTCTTGGTTGGCTGATATGTATTAATCAGCTGTGTATGGCGGGTAGTTCACATAATCGAATAGTGTGAAATTTGCATTAGACGGGTTCTAACACCATAATCGGGGCTTGCATAGTAATTAACGTAGTACTTTAGGGTAGTTTAGGTACTGCGGTTTGAGGATAAAAGTCGATCAGTTGGTCTTGTAAGTGCAGGGAGAACAGCAAGACCTTGTTAATAAAAACTGAGCTGACTAACAATAACGAGATCGTCAATGCGCGAGCACTATAGAGTTACCATAACCAGTTTTGAAGGTGCCCGACACTACACCGTTACCCAGTTAATGCGCCGGTTTATGGCGGGTATCATAGTATTGTTGGCTACGATTTTTTTAGGCGGCTTTCTTATTATTTTTTTCATGTCTAGCCAGCTATCGTCTTTAAGTGGCGAAGTGCAAACCTTGCAAAACTACCAAGCCAAAATAAAATTAGAAAATAGCGCGCTCCTCAAAGAGCAGCAGCAGTTACAGGCAACGGTTGACGATAAGGTTGCAGCACTGTCGATGATGAGTGACGAGCTGGGCAATATCGAGACAATGATGGGCTTGAGTCCGGAGCCTGAAGAGGCACTGTATCAACGACTGGATACGGCAACCCAAACGGCACAGGAAAAACGCTATATGCTGACGGCGATCCCCAGTGGCTACCCGTTAAGTGATCCCAGTATTAGTAGCTCCTATGGTATGCGCAAGCATCCTGTGTTGGGTACGATGAAGTTACACGGCGGCACTGATTTACGTGCCAGAATGGGCACCCCTGTATATGCCACTGCCGATGGGGTAGTGGAGTGGTCGGGTAATCACAACAGTGGTTATGGCAACCTGGTCAAACTGGATCATAACTATGGCTTTGCAACGATGTATGGCCATTTAAGTAAAACCATCGTGTCGGTTGGCGATTATGTTCGTCAGGGCGACTTGTTGGGCTATAGCGGCAATAGCGGTTTGTCTAGTGCTCCTCATTTGCATTATGAAGTCCGACACTTGCATCGTCGCTTATCTCCCCGAGCTTTTATGGAATGGTCGTGGGAAAACTATGATGGACTGTTCACCCGCGAGGAAAAAATCAAATGGGATTCTCTAGCAAAAACATTAAGAAAAGCGACGGTACCGCTGCGCCAAGAACGACAACTATCGCAGCTGGCACCAGTCTTATCGGCAACGTCGAGCTAAAAGATAATTTCCACCTTGATGGCAAAATGGAAGGCAACTTGGTCTCTACAGCCGACGTCACCATTGGTCGAAACGGGAGTCTTAAAGGCGATATTACCGCTAAACGCGTTCTGATTAGCGGAACGATGGACGGTACGATTGATGCTGATCGATTGGAAATTGTTGCGTCGGGCTTGGTGACGGGCGGCATTAAGGTACGTGAGTTTGTGATTGAATCGGGCGGCCAGTTTGTGGGCGCGAGCCAGGTTAAAAAACATGACCCTAAGCCTGCGCCAGCACCACTGCGAGCGGTGGAAGGCGAGCAAAATGCGACCAATAATACCTCGTCGCCAACACCATCATCCAAGGATATGAATGCTCAAAAATCCTAGTGAGTTACTTGCTAACACGTATTTTGAAAAGCACCTTCGGGTGCTTTTTTGTTTTGTATTATCGATTTTGACTTGCGCGTAGCTTGGGATTACTTGCTATAGTCATTAGACTATTTTAACCATTTACTCTCTAGGAGAAGGCAATGTCGAATGAAGGCTATCATGAACCAATTAGCGAGCTGACAGATAAAACTCGCGATATGCACCGCGCTATCGTTTCCTTGATGGAGGAGCTGGAAGCTGTTGATTGGTATAATCAGCGCGTTGATGCCTGCAAAGACCCTGAGTTAAAACGTATCCTTGAACATAACCGTGATGAAGAAAAAGAGCATGCGGCGATGACTTTGGAATGGATTCGTCGCCAAGACCCTGTCTTTAATGATGAACTCAAAGATTATTTGTTTACCGACAAGCCGATTGCCCATAAATAGTGGCATGGCTCTGTGGATAATATTATCCGGCTAGACTGAGGCGAGCACCTCAAAACCGACGGTTGTCAGTGGCTCGCTGTCTGTGACTTGAATATTGATGACCTCCGCCGCAGGTGGCCCTTGCCTGCAGGCGGAAAGTAATTGTTCGATCATTTCTTTAGGGCCAGATACCTGTGCTTCTACGCTACCATCGTGCCGGTTTCTGACCCAGCCGCTGAGCCCTAAGCGCATGGCTTCTTGCTGGGTCCAATTGCGATAGCCAACGCCTTGAACTCGTCCTGAAATAGTAAGATGAACCGCTGTCATAACATGGTCTCGTACATTTTCTAAATATCAGAGGTGCCTTAGTTTTAGCATTACGAGACGCCTGCTGTCAGCCGTTCATGTTTAAAAGTTAATATTGGCCTCTATACCGTAGCTCCGAGGTTCGCCAGCAATAAACTCGTCAAAACCAAAGCTGGCCTGAAGGTTCAGTGCATAGACATTGTATTCCTTGTCTAACAGGTTTTTGCTCCATAATGAGACGCTGTAGCTGCCATCGTTGGCATACCAGCCTAGGCGGCCATTCACTAACCAGTAGGCATCTTGGCGAATGTTATCGTAGCTGTATTGCTCATTGTAGGCGCTAAACCATTGGTCATCTTGAAAGCTGGCGTTGGTGTTAACGCTCAAATAACCCTGTTCGGTGACGATAATATCGTAGTCGGCTGAGAAACTGAGGTTGAGCTTGGGCGCCGATATCAGTTCGTTGCCAGAAAGATCCACTTTATCGTCAGGGTCGCCCAGTGTTTCGGTGTTGGCTAAACTCAGCTCAGAATATTCCGTGCTTAAATAGCCCACGGTTGCCTGCAGGGTTAGGCGCTCGGTAATACGGGTCCAAAGCTCGGCTTCGATCCCCGCGATACTAGAGGCTCCGGCATTTTCGAGAAAGTTGGAAATCCCTACCACGTTGATAAATTGTTGGTCAGTGTAGTCATAATAGAACGCTGCGGTATTCAAACGTAGTTGGCCATCGAACAAGTCGCCTTTGGCACCAATCTCATAGGCATCAATATATTCTGGCGAGGCATAGGCGGTGGCAAGAGGTCTTTCAACGTAGTAAATGCCGCCATTAAAGCTGCCAGCGCGGTAGCCGCGGCTGATACTACTGTAGACCATCCATTGATCATTGAAACGGTAGTCCAACCCAATTTTTCCCGTCCATTCATTTTCCACGGCCTTAAGTTCTGGCGCAGAGTCGAGGGTAAAGGGGCCGTGGGTATAACCGAGTCCAGTGACCGCACCGATGGCAGAAGGGTTGCTGATGACATCCAGTACGGCATCTAGTGATAGCGGAATACGGAACCAGCCATTGTCGATGCCGGTATTGTTGCCGGGGACCCAAGTACCCACTGGCGTGCCACTGTCACTGTAACGCGACAAGTTGAGGTAGGGCATGGTATTGCTGTCACGGGTGTAACGAAGGCCAATATCCATGCCAAAGTTGGCTGAGAAGTCAAAGCGCAATTGGGTGTAAGCCGCGGCGCTTTGTTTTTCTGTGCCCATGCGTTGCACCACTTGCCCGACATCCAATAAAAAGGGAGCATCACTAATGGTATCTGGCTTGGCAATAAGAACCCGGGGGTCGGGAAGGTCTTTGAAGATGAAATAGGTATTTTGCATATAAAGCTCTTCGTAGCCGTAATACACCCCGGCGATAATATTGAACATGCCGTCAAAATTAGAGGTAAAGCGCAGATCTTGGCTAAAGCTTTGCGAATCGGATGCCCAGTTGATTTCCAGCAAACCGTTGGGGCCGCCATCGGTATCTTGTTGTTGATAATAATCTGCGTTGAGATAAGAGCTGACGGAGGTGAGCGTGTAATTGTCTGCGTTGTAGTTGATCGTCAAAACGGCCAAATCGGTGTTTGTCGTCAGTGCGCCAGAGGCGTTTGATTCCACCTCATGAAAATCCAAGCTGTCTGGGCGAGAGTAGCCAGAATAGTCAATGAAACCATTGGAGTCGCCCTCCAGTCCTGTGCCTCTAAGGTCTGTTCTGGCTTCACTTTTGGGGGGTGTGCTACTGCCGTCACTTGTGGCTGAATTGAGTTTTAATACGGCGTCCCAACGGTCGTTGATCAGCCAGTTTAAAGCGATGCGGCCACCTCTAAAGTCCGATTCGGCACCGTTAGCATCTTGGTCTTTTATCTCCATCCAACCATCATGTTTTTTGAGACTGCCCGCAACGCGTACGGCTAATTTGTCGGCTACTAGCTCAGCTTCAGTTGCACCTTCAATAGAAGCGGCGTTAAAGCTGCCGATGCCCGCTTTGATATAGCGACGTGCCTCGCCTTCAAACCCAGGTGTGCGGGTGATGATATTGATGGCGCCACCAGTAGTGTTTTTTCCATACAGTGTTCCTTGGGGGCCGCGCAGGACTTCTAATCGCTCTACGTCAAAGAAATTGGCACCATGGCTGTAGGTGGGCCCCAAGTAGGCCTCGTCGACATAAACGCCAATAGGACTGGCTTGATTGGAACTGTAGTCAGACATGCTGACCCCACGAATGGAAAAAATCGGCTGTACCTCACCATACGCGCCGCTCACTTGCATATTGGGCACTTGGGCTCCGATATCATTGGCATTGTCAAAGCCCAGCTTATCTAGGGTATCCCCGCCTAAACCGGTGACAGCAACCGGTATGTCCTGGGTACTTTGGCTGCGTTTTTGGGCGGTCACAAGGACCTCTTCTAGCATTGGTGCGGCGAAGCTTTGTTGCGTTGAGGCAAAAACGATTATGAGCAAGCCCTTTAATGACATGGATCTATTCTGGTTTGAGTTTGGGGTTTTCCGGCGCATGACTCATTCCTTAACGGCAACATAAAACCACAAGCATAATTCAAATGACGGTGAGGACCGTTGACCCAGGTGTAAATAGCTTAGGTCATACCGGTCAAGCCGGTGCCAGCTTAGATCCTCGTGCGCTTAAAATCACAGTGCGCTTGCTCAATACAGCATGACTTGGCATGGTGACGGTATCCAGAGGAGCTGACGAACGCGATGGTGGACGTTGGGCTCTCTAATGTTGAGAGGTGAATATATGTCTGAGTCTGAAAGCTATGTCCCGCCCAGAGTGTGGCGTTGGGATAATCAAAGCGGTGGCAAATTCAGTAATATTAATCGGCCAGTATCCGGCGCTACCCATCAGCGTGAACTTCCTCGAGGCGAGCATAATTTGCAGCTTTATTCCTTGGCTACGCCCAATGGTGTCAAGGTAAGCGTGATGCTGGAGGAGCTTTTAGAGCTGGGCATTGCAGAGGCTGAGTACGACGCCTACCCCATAGATATTGGCGAAGGGGATCAGTTTGGCAGCGGTTTTGTTGCTATTAACCCTAACTCGAAAATCCCTGCACTGCTGGATTGCGGCGTTTCGCCAGCGATTCCGGTATTTGAATCTGGGGCAATTTTGCTTTATTTAGCGGAGAAGTTTGACGCGCTCTATCCCAAAGCGCCCGCTCAGCGCGCGCAATGTCAGTCTTGGTTAATGTGGCAAATGGGCAGTGCGCCTTTTCTTGGCGGCGGTTTTGGTCACTTTTATGCTTATGCGCCTGAGAAGTACCGCTACCCCATTGACCGTTACACCATGGAGGTTAAACGGCAACTGGATGTGCTCGATAAGCATTTGGCCGACAATCAGTTTCTCTGTGGCGATGACTATACTATTGCCGATATTGCCAACTATCCCTGGTATGGTGCGCTGGCATTGGGTCAGCTCTATGACGCGGCCGAATTTTTAGATGTAGTGTCGTATGAACACGTTCGGCGCTGGGCCAGAGATAATGAAGCCCGGCCTGGGGTAATGCGGGGCAGACGAGTGAATAAACTCTGGGGACCAGAAGCCGAACGGGTGCCTGAGCGTCATAGCGCCAAGGACTTCTTGTAAGCTAGCTGCTTAGGTTCGTCCTCGCGTTTTGGGCGGGCGTATCGTCGTTGAGGCGTGGCTATTGGGAAACGATAATTTGTGCAACGTTGCCGCCAACGAGTTTGACCGCGACCATTTTTTGGGTGCCTTGGCTGTCTTTTAGGCGGTAGACCCAGTTTTCTTTAATATATTCAGCCGGCTGAGAGACGGCATTGAGGGCGGCGGCTTTGTCTTCAAGAAACAGTGGCTGTCCCAAGCGATTCAGTACAGCGGTTTTAGTCATACCGCATTGAATCGCATTGCCAGCATCGCTGGGCTGCCCCAAATTAAAGTAGCAGTTGTCAGCATGGCTCGAAACACCGAGAGCCAATCCCATCAGTAATAACAAATATCTCATAGCAACCCCTCGCGTATGGAATAACAACTTACTTTATTGGCATTGAAATTTGAATATGCAAATTTCAGGTTTTTCTGCCGTCAGGGCTGCAGCAACGTCATCGATAAAGGGGCAATATGCGTACAGATGCTATTTGCATGTTTAGCAACTGTGTCTTTTAAGTAGGCACACCGGCTTTTATATGTATCGTCAACTTATACCAGAATAGGCAGAAGCCATAGCCCCATGAAAATTCTTATCGTTGTTCTTATCAGTCTTTTTGTTATTGCCTGCGCCATGTCACCCACTAAAACCCGTCACGACTTCAGGGTGATGAAAGACCAAGTTTTTAAAGAAGTGGATGGACAGACCTTGAAAGGTGACATCTACCAAGCCAAAACAGCTGAGGCTAAACCTGCAGTGCTGGTGGTGCATGGCGGTGGCTGGACTAACCGCAGTGGCGATATGGCGCGAGTGTGTGAAAAACTGGCGAAAGCGGGTTTTGTCGCTTTCAATATTACTTATCGCCTGGCGCCGGCAGATCATCATCCTGCTCAATTGAATGATGTTAGTGATGCCTTGCAATGGCTGTATGACAATGCTGAAAAGTATCAGATTGATAAGGAAAATATTTCTGGCTGGGGGTATTCGGCAGGGGCTCATCTCATCTTACTGGCGGGGCTGGACCGCCAGCAGCCACCTTATTTTAAAAGTATTGTCGCGGGTGGCACCCCTGCAAAGCTAACTGCGTGGCCGAAGTCACCACTCGTGACTAAACTCATTGGCAAGCCGATGAATGAGGCTGAAACGGAATGGGAGTCTGCCTCGCCAGTGAATCATGTCACTGCTGACTCGCCACCGGTATTTTTGTATCACGGTCAGTGGGATGCATTGGTTGAGCCTGAGCAGATGGCGTATATGCAGGCCGCTCTTGAAGAAAAGAATGTTCCTGTAGAAACCGATACCGTGAATTTTTTAGGCCATATTGGCACCTATCTTTTGGGTCGTGGTGCAGAAAATCGCGGTATTGAATATATTCGGGCCCACGTAGCGCAATAATTGACGTTGGACGAGCTGATCTTGCATGGCGGGTTTATTCACCTATAGTCAGTAATATCATGAGTCAATAACATCGAGTTGCCAAAATATAGCGTTGCCAAAATATAGCGTTGCCAATGTGGCGGCGCCAGTCTGGGGGCCTGTTATGAGTAATGTTGCAGATCAACTTGAGCAAGGTTGTGTTGGTGAGACTTCGTGCGCTGCCGTCTCGATGCTCCTTATACCAAAAGAAAAAGATCTGGGCGGCTTCTCTGTGCGCAGGGTGCTGCCAAGTATCGATAAGCGCATGATTGGGCCTTGGGTGTTTTTTGATCATATGGGGCCGGCAGAATTTGCGGCCGGGGAGGGTATTAATGTTCGGCCGCATCCACACATTGGTATCGCGACTGTCACCTATTTGTTTGAAGGCGAAATACTCCATCGTGATTCGGTGGGAAGCCTGCAAGCGATTCGCCCCGGAGATATTAATTTGATGGTTGCGGGTAGCGGCATTGTTCACTCTGAGCGGGAGCGCCCCGAAATTACAGCGGTGGACCATCGGCTACATGGTTTGCAGTTGTGGCTTGCGTTGCCAGAAGGGAAAGAAGAGATACCCGCTGCTTTTTATCATTACCCTGGTGCCGATTTACCCGCCCTGCATGTACACGGTGTTCCTGTCAGGGTGATGATGGGCCGTGCCTATGGCGTTGATTCACCAGTGACGACTTTTTCCGATACGCTTTATGTCGAAGCCCATATGCAGCCGGGACAAAAATTGCAATTGCCCGAGGCCGACGAGCTGGGGCTCTATGTCGCGAGTGGCGAACTAAAGGCGAGGGACACAAGCTTGCCCCAGTACAGTATGGCGGTGTTTGATAACAGTGTTGGTGTCGAGGTGGAGGCTGTGTCCGAGTCACGTATTGCGATGATTGGTGGGCGTCCACTTGCACCGCGGTTTATGGAGTGGAATTTTGTCTCCAGTCGTAAAGCCAGAATTGAGAAAGCCAAATCAGATTGGACAGCGGGGCGTTTTACTAAAGTGCTCGGTGACGAGGAGGCGTTTATTCCGCTGCCCTGATTGTGTTACCCGCTGGGAATGAAACCTGCCGTCCCTGGCGGTTTGTACTGCTTTTAGTTGCTTGCCCTCTAGTTACTTACCCTTGCAATATAGCGACGGGGCTCGGGCAGATTGTATTTTTGCCGAAGTTGCGCAGCCGTTGAGTTGGCGACTTCTGCTTTACTGCCATTGTCACTGCAATTTACAGTCAAGCGCGCTGCAGGAATGACATAGCGGCGGGTGATCTGGTTTTGTGATGGCGTTACCCCGTTAGTACCTGCACAAGAATCCAGTGTGTTAGCAGAGCCCGAAAAAGGCTTGTAGCTATAGGTTTTTACTCTAGAAGTATCGTTGATGCTCGTTAGTGTAAATTTTGAGTAGCCCTGTTCTATGCATAACTCAGCTGCACGTAATACCGCATAATCTTTAATTTCTACTGCATCACTGGAGCTTCTGCCCTCGTAAGAAACTTGCCAAGTGTTGTCGTTGATTTTTTGTTCAGCATAGCCACCCGAGGCGCTCATGGGTTTGTAACTGCTGGAACAGCCTGCGACCAGTATTGTTAAAGCGATAAAAACTATTTTCATTATATTGTCCCCGCGACTCAATTTTTATGTATGTGCAGAACAGTTCTGCTGGCTTCTATATCGTCTTGGCGGGTGTGTCGCTGGCCTTTGATACGGGTGTTAACAATATCAAGGCTTTTTAGTGAGCGGTTGGCATTTGCTGTTTACGCTGGTAAGCAAGGCCTTACTGCTCTTTCTGTTTATTGTGTTGTTAAGTGTAGCAGCTAAAGCCACTGTTGTTTAATAAGTGATCAATATAAGAAGCTTGCATCTCATATCTTTTAGAGAGCACAAATGTTGTTATTTTTACGACTCTGCTAAAGGCGGTATTTGTGATGGCAATATCAAGCGGTAGCAAGTTTCTGCTCATGCGCCAAGCGTTCATGATAAAGGCCTTTCCACGTATTCTGATAAAAAATTTTTATTTTGATTTGGCTCGTTTGTTGGAATTACTCCGAAATTTTGTGTAGAACAGTTTTAGTAAGTTGCGAAATTTTACAGTACTACTCATTAATCAGGATCGGGTGCATTAACGTAAGGAAGCTAAACATTCAGGAAAATGTGGGTAAGAAAAATCATATCTAGGAGCATAATGTTTAGAGAGAGGGTCATGAAGTTTTTTGCTGGAATGGTGTCCGTCGTCTTTATTCTACTTGGCGGAGTCGCGTGCAGTCAGGGATCATCGTCGGGGGGCACGGCCAATGGTCGTACGCTAGCGGAAATAAAAGCCTCCGGTGAACTCAGGGTGCTTAGCCGAAATGCGCCCACCACGTATTATCTGAATAAAGATAGTAAAGCTGCGGGTGCAGAATATGAACTGGTTAAGGCTTTTGCTGATTCACAGGGCTTAAGCTTACGGTTGATTGTTGAAGAGAATATCAGCGATATTTTGGCGGGAATCAAAAGCGGGAAAGGGGATATTGCCGCCGCAGGTTTAAGCAAAACGGCTAAACGTGAGGCTGATTATTTGTTTTCTAAGCCCATTGATACCTTGACTGAGCAGCTGGTATGTCGGCGGGGTGGCAATGTTGCCAAAACGCTTGCACAGTTAAGCAAGGTGAGCTTAGAAGTTCCTAAAAACAGCAGTTATGAAGAGTCGCTGGTTGCGTTTCAACAAACTTACCCGGATATCCGTTGGAAAAGTAATGCCAGCAGTGGCACTGAGCCACTGCTGCAAAAAGTTTGGGAAGGAAAGCTGGATTGCTCGATAGCAGATTCTAATATTGTGGATGTTAACCGCCGCTTCCTGCCAGAGTTAATTGTGATGTTTGACTTGGGCAAACCCAAGACGCATGCATGGTTGTTAAATAAAACGAGCATAGATCTTAAAAAAGCCATTGATCAATGGATGTCTTCGCCAGAGGGCAAGTCTGCGCTAGACCATGTGCATTACCGTTATTACAGCTTTATCGACAATTTTGACTTTGTTGATACCCGGGCCTTGGTAGGGCGGATTAACGATCGGCTGCCAAAGTATGATGGTCTATTTGCAAAAGCGGCAAAGAAACACGCCTTTCACGACAGCTTGCTCGCGGCGCAAGCCTATCAAGAGTCGCATTGGGATGCCGATGCTAAAAGCCCTAGTGGGGTGCGGGGTATTATGATGTTGACGCAAAACACTGCTCAGTCTCTTGGTGTAAAAGACCGCCTTGATCCCCGCCAAGCCATACCTGGTGGTGCGAGGTATCTTGCTAAAATGCGTGATAAGTTTAATGAGGATATTCCCGAGCCAGATCGAACTTATATGGCATTAGCTGCTTATAATATTGGCCGCGCCCATATGCACGACGCGCAAACATTGGCGCGTAAATTGGGTAAAGATCCCTATAGTTGGGTAGACCTGCGAGAGGTTCTGCCTCTGCTGTCAGACAAGCGTTATTACCAAGATTTAAAGTATGGCTATGCTAGAGGAATGGAACCGGTGCGCTATGTGAAGCGAATTCGCAACTACGAAAATATTATTAGCGAAAAGCAAAAGTAGCCTCTTTAAGGCACCTCTGATTAATTCGGTGATATCTCAAGCTTAGCCAAAAGCGGCTCAACAAGGCGCCGACATGAAGGAATGCTGGTTACCTTTCAAGTGGCGGCAACGCAGTTGAGCCGTTTTTGGCTAAGCCCCGAGGGGCGGGCCTCTGGCGCACACTGGACTGCGTTGCCATGCTCATTAAGGACAACCAGCCTTAATCTCGGCAAATGCTCCTGCGTTGCGCTAACTCCTGCATCCATGCAGTCGTTCGCATCGCGCCTTGCCAGTGCGCGCCAGAGACTCCGTTGAAACATTACCGAATTAATCAGAGGTGCCTTAAGCATTTGTGCGAAACGACATGAAGTAAGGGCCAGCAGCGTATATTTGCGCTGCTGGCCCTTGGTGACGTTGCTTACCAAGCGTAGCGAGACTTAGAATTTATACACTGCTTTGGCCATAACTGTGCGACCTTCTGAAGGGTAGCAATCACCGCGTGCAAGACAGGTGCTGTAATAGCTTTTGTCGGTGAGGTTACGAAAGTTCAAGCTGAGTGTGACTTGTTCAAAGTCCCGGGCAATCAATGCGTCGTAGACGGTGTAGC
Organism: Spongiibacter sp. IMCC21906; assembly: GCF_001010805.1. Lineage (NCBI taxonomy): Bacteria > Pseudomonadati > Pseudomonadota > Gammaproteobacteria > Cellvibrionales > Spongiibacteraceae > Spongiibacter > Spongiibacter sp. IMCC21906. The sequence goes on from NZ_CP011477.1 coordinate 1,152,354, forward strand.
CGTCGGTTTCAACTTTGATTGTGCCAGAGTTACTTTCATTGCTACCTGCATGACGGGCACCAACGCCAAAGCGAAAGCCTTGCAGAGCGCCGGAAGGCTGCCATGTTAGCCAGCTAGAGGCTTGAAACTCTGGAATGCTGCTAAAGTTAAATCCGTTTACATCTTCAGTATCGATTTTGCTTAGGGCAAAATCCAACAACAGGGTTTGCAATAACACGGTTTTAGCCGAAATTTCATAGCCTTTTGCTGTTGCTACGCCTTCTTGTTGGGTGTTGGCATTGGGCAACCCACTGGGGTTTGGCAGGTTGGATTGCTCAATATCAAAGTAGGCGAAAGTGATATAGGTTTGGGCGTTGGGTTGGTATTTCAGCCCGGCCTCTACTTGCTCGCCTTCTTGGGGCTCAAGTGGCCGGTTGCGAACATCGTCATTACCGACAACGGCTTGAAATGATTCGGCGTAGCTGATGTAGGGATTAAGGCCGATTCCAGTTTTATACAGCGCACCAAAGCTGTAACTAGTGGCGTCATCTTTTTGCTTAATACTGCCGTCTCCCGATTCCAGTCTATCCATTCTCAAGCCTGCGGTAAGGACTAAATCGCCCCAGCTTACTTGGTCATTGATATAAAACCCCAGGGTGTCAGTGGTGGACACTGCTCGGCCTCTGGCGGCATCAAAATCGGCAGCGCTGGGCCGTTCGCTGCCATCATAAACGGGCGAATAAAGATTAAAGTTAGACGCTATAGTGAGATAAGCGGACTCTCGCAGCGTTTCAACGTCTTGGTAGTTCATGCCCACTAACAGCTCATGTCGCAGCGGACCCGTATCAAAAAGGCCTCTTAAGCGTATATCGGCGGCGAGCTGCTCTGATGAGGCTGGAGCGTCATACCACGCTCGGAAAAAGGCGGTGCCATCAGGGCTGGTCCTGGGGTTGCCAGCGCCAGCAAAAGATACCCATGCCTGCCGGTAGTCTGCTTCGTTGTCCCGATAGCGCGCGGTGGCTTCCCAACTGAAATTATCGTTTAAACGCTGCTCCAAAAAGAGGGTTGCAGATAAGGATTTGGTATCGTAGCGATTAAAGTAGGGATCACCGGCATGGGTGGAGGGGTCAACTTCTTGACCGCTGCTACCGCTACAAAGAGAGGGATCTGAAATGCTAACGCCGCTGTTGCCACAGCCGGTTACGGTGAGAGGCAAAAACTGGTGAGCGGTGTCGCTTTTGCGGTTGGTATAGTTTATTAGTGCAGTGATGAGGGTATTGTCTTTTTCAAAAGTGACAGAGGGCATCAGCACCAACGCATCATCTTCTACAAAGTCGATTTGGGTATCGCTGTCACGATAAATGCCCACTAAACGCCCGGTCCAAGTACCGTCGCCAGAAAGGTCGACCCCCATATCGCCAGATATCTGCCGGCGACTGTAACTACCTATGTCCAGCGACACTTCACTGTCAAGATTATTGCGGCTTGCGCGTTTGCTCACGGTATTAAAGATACCGCCAGGCGAGCCTTGGCCATAAAGCACTGAGGCAGGTCCCTTTAATACTTCAACCTGTTCCAGTGTGTAGATGTCGGAGCGAGCATTGTTGTAATAACCAAATAGCACCTGAATATTGTCTAGATATTCGGGTACATCCAGTCCCCGCACTTTTGGAAAGTCACCCCGGGTGGAATAACCGAAAGTTTCGCCAACCACCCCGGCGGTGTAGCCCACGGTGTCGTCCAGCGTCATGGCTCCGCGTTCAATAAACTCAGTGGCAGGGACGACGCTCACCGAGCGAGCGGTCTCGAGTATAGGGATGTTCGACTTGGTCGCACCGAAAGTGGATAGTTGCCCCGTTACTACCATCGTTTCTAGCTTTTTCTTTGCTTTAGCTTGGCCCTTCTCTGTGTCGGCGGCTTGTAATTGTGCGCTAGCGCAAAGCAAAGCTAGCACCCATACACTCGATTTATAAAACATGGTTTTGCCTTTGTTGATGAGAATCATTTGCGAATACGGAACTTTATACGATAATGAGAATCATTGTCAAAGGTGGGAGTAGTGCTACACCTGCTTGCAAATGCTGGTGAAGCTAGTTGGCGAACGAAGGTCGAATGAGCAGGGGGGCGGATTATTGCTGGGGGCTAAGCAATATTTAACAGCTATTTCTATATGTTATGAGTAGAGAAAATACAATAATTTAAAGCAATACTATATTTATTTCGCTATGATTTACGTCTCAATGTGTTCGGCGTATACGGCGCCATCGTGGTTAAAAGGATTGGCGGCGATATGGGTTTGCGGTTTTGTTTTGTTGGTGTTTTATTACTAGTGGCACTACCTGCGTTGGCTGCGATTAAACCCATTGTGGTTGATGTGTATGGCCATGATAGCGACAATTATCTGCGGGTTAAGTTACAGCCAGACATCGCAGCAGATACCTTAATGGGTGAGCCGCTCCTTGCTTGTCGTGTTAAATGGTCGTTGGTATCAGCTCATATAGATGGTCAGTCATACCGCCCTAACACCTTCCCGTCAGATGTGCTCAATAAGCTGCGTTTGTTTTCTCTTCGCTTGATATATCAAATTGAACTCCCCGCTGGATTTAAGGCTATTGACTGTGATCCGGGTTACTTAAGCCAAGCAAATAACAAGCAGTGGAGCTATACCGTGCCGGGTAGCCCGGTTTGGCAAAAGCTGATTCGCAAAGATATTCAAAATACCTACACTAAGTCGTTGCAGTCACAATTTAATCTTAAAACCTCACCTCGCAGCCCGAACTACCTTTCTGCCACAGAGGCTAAAAATCTCTATCAACAAGCCGTTATGGACGCTTCTCCCTTAACGGGATCTTGGGTGCGTGCGGTAGCGCTTGAGAAAGGCGAAGTTAATATGTGGCCCTTAATCCATCATTTAAAGGAACAAGGGTTAACGGCAGCAAAGCGAAACGCTGAGAAAAAAAGTAAAGCCCTTAAAGTGGTCGAGGCCGATCATATTGATGAGCTGTTTAGTGATGAGGCTTTTGATGCGCAAATAAGCAGCGCTTCGGCAACAGCGTCGTTTCAGCGCGAGGTTGAAGTGCTTAGCCGCGCTATAGAAGAGAGCCGGAATCAGTCTGCAAAGAAAGAGCGGCAGTATCAGCGGCAGGTCGCCGCATACCAGCAGAAATCCTCGCAATGCCAACTTTCCAAGTCTGACAATCTTAAAGCTTTGCTAGATAAAACCCGTTCTTGTCGGGAGGCTTGGGCTGGCTTGGAGCGGTTTAAAAAAGAAGGGCTATATGGATATCGCCTAAATGGTCGTGTGGTTATTGAACCGCAATATACCGAGGCAACTGAATTTAACAACGGCTTTGCTTTGGTCCGAAGAGATCATCAATTATTTTCGATATCCCCTGCGGGGGATGAGCAGAATCACTTAGGTAATGTGAGTTTGTATCATAGCAGCTACTCTTCTGGTGGCTTGGTGCTTGCCCAAAAAGGTAATAAATTTGGCTATATCAACTCAAAGGGCAAAATCATTATCAGTTTTGAATACGATGATGATGGCTCTGGTTTTGATGACCAGCAGCGAGTGATTATGTCGAGGGAATATGGTGGTGCTGTGTTATATGACGAAGCCGGAAAAGAATTAGCGAGAAGCCCAATTGGCTTTAAACGTGAGGGAGAGCTTTATATCAGTACTGAGTCGAGCCGTACTGAGGGCCACTGTGAAGATACGGAAGTAACGGGTTACAAACAGGCTTATGCTGCAGATGGAACAGCTGTAGGCGGTCGCCAACGGTTTAGTTATGGATCACCACGATTATGCTTGAATTAATAATATCTCGATTTTTCACAACCAAGATCAATGTGGGTGTCGTTGTGTTGGCAACGATTTTGTTGCAAGCCTGTAGCACCTATGAAGAACGCAAGACAGAGTATGCGGGGGTGAAGCAGCGTTGGGAAAAAGACTATAAAGCGAAAGAAAATAATGTTAGCAATATTGAGTTGGTGAATTTTCGCACAAACAGCAACACTTTATTATTTTCTGTCCAGACCGATTACATTCAAAAAGAATATGAGTTTGATCGCTACAACGAATATAGTCGGATGCACTATGGTGCTGACGTGGCAATGTTGGTGATTCCTCTTTTTGGCTGGATAGCGTGCGTGATGGATGTGCGACATTGTTTTGGTTACACCGGTGATTGGAGTGATTATCCATATGAAATTGATAAAAATGAAAGATTGAGCGGCAATGTAAAAGAAAAGTCATATTCGTCTTTTCCCAGTGATGTTTTGATTAAATCTGATTTGATTGGGGTGTTAAAATCGGGTGAGACAGTCACTCACAGTTATGACGATAATCGCCATTCTTTGCGATACATACCGATTAAAAATATTGTACAAGGCTGGGCGGCTAAGCCTGAATCGCTAAAAGCAGTTTTTACTATTTTGCATAACAATAAGCGTTATGAGTCGGAATATCAGTTTTCTGATGCGGATTTGCTGGTCTTTTCTTTTAAGTCAGATGCATGGAATACCCCAAAAGAAAACCGCCATCACTATTTTTATCAATTAACAGCGGCATTACAGAAAGGCGATCACGCAGCCGCTCTGCGGGCATACGGTAAGTTAGAGGCTTTAGCGTTTAAAAAGCCTGAGTCGTTCTGGTACCGCTACGCTGTGAGTGCGAAGCAAGTCGGAAAAATAGATCTTGCCAAGGAGAAGGCAGAAAAGTATTTGCAAGTTTCTACCAAGCGCCGCTATCAAAAAGAGGCGACCGCATTGCTTTCTCTCCTGTAACAAGAAGCTTTTGTTCAGGGGCTGCCTTGTGCAGGCTGGTTTTTTAAAGGCTGTGGTGGCCGGGTAGGGGCTCTCCCGGCCATTTTTCTTTTAGTCGAGCTTGTTCAGTAAACGATCCAGAGAAAGTTCAAACGCTTCTGGATTTTCTTCTTGAATATAATGCCCCGCTTTAGAAATCATCTGTACCCCGGCATCCGGAAAATGGCCTAGCCAGCGTTGTATCGCTGCTTTATCGCAAATCGGGTCTTTGCCAGCAAAAATAAACTCCACAGACGTTCCTTTTAGCTTGCCAAGATCTGCCTCTAAGGTTTTTAGCCATGGGTTTGCGGCGACAATTTGATACGGAAATACCGCCGTACCTTCTCGTGATTGCGGAGTAGGGAAGGGCGCGGTGTAAGCGTGGAATATATTGGGCGCGCGCATTGGTTTACAAAACAGGCGGGTGATGTATTTAGCAAAAATATTGTGCTTACGAATGATGTTTTGTGAAAACCGATTGCCCAGTGCCTTGGAGAACAATCGCATGACCGGGGCGGTTGTTTCCCATGCCCAGGTGTTGCTAATGACCAGTCCGGCAATGCGCTCGGGGTGGCGGGTGGCGACACTTAAGCTGGTAGGGCCGCCCCAGTCTTGCATCACCAGAATAAAATTATCTAATTGTAAATGATCGATTAAAAAAGCCTCTAGCCATTCCGCGTGTTCCTGGGGTGTGTAGCCGTAACCTTGTGGGTGGTCGGACATGCCAAAGCCAGGTAAGTCGTAGGCAATGCATCGGCACTTGCCAGCCATTAGCTTGATGATCTTCCGATACAGGAAAGACCATGTAGGATTGCCATGGCACATTACCACGGGAACGCCGCTGCCTTCGTCAATGTAATGCATGTTGACGCCATTGCGATTGTACCAGTGACTTTTGAAAGGGTACTCGATGGGGTCAACTTCAAATTTTCGGGTGGCCAAGTTTATTCTCCTGTTGATGGGGTCGCGGTATTTTTATCATTAAAGCGGCGCTGCAAAACCAGTGGCTAGCCACGTATCTAAACATTTTTATTTACTGCTAGATAATTTTCTTGAACATAAGTTGCTATTCGGTTTCTATCGATATCGGCTTTTTTACTCTGCCTGAGTTGCGACTAGTGTGAGGTTGTTTATTGCCATATCGAGTCGTGAAAAGGCTGTTGACTTCGTTGCGCCGCAGCCTGACTGTACTGGGTCTGCTGCCATTCAAACCAAAGGCTTTTGTTGTGTCTACCGTATTATTTCGTTTGTTATCGCTGGTTTTGTTGCTATCGCTGCTGCCAATGGCTGGGGCGGAAGCGCAGACTGGTGCGTTTTCGTTGCCGAATATTGGCGACCTGCAAAAGAAGTTGTCTGGGGCAGGCCCTGAGCAAGGTGACAGCCAGAGTGAGAGCAAAAGTGACAAGCCTGGGGGGAATACGCCCGAACGAGAACAGCTTGAGCAAACCCTGGCGCTGCGCCAAGAGATTGAGGCTAATCGAGAGCAAATAGAATCACTGAATGCACGCAAACAGCAGGCGCCGATGGAGCGTAACCGTTTGCAGAAGCAATTGAATCAAGCGCGTCAGGATCGGGAGCGGGACTGGCAATCTAGATATCAGGGACTGTCACTGGAGGCGCTGGGCGAGGCGCTGGGCCAGCAATTGGATGCTCTGGAAGAGAACCAGCAAACACTGGCCAAGGTGAGTGGTGAGCTGACTCGCGCGCAGACCTTGCCTGAACGCGCCCAAAGCACGATCAGCGATAGCCTTGCGCGTACTGACGACATACGCCGACGCCTTAACCAGGAAAATGAAGCACTAGCCGACGTTGAAGAGACGCAGTTGCGCACTGAATTGATTGCATTGGAGGTTCGCATCGAGCTGCGTAACCAAGAGTTGTCTGTTGCCAGCACACTGGAAGAGCTGGCACGCCTGCGAAAGCGGATACTGGAAGCCCAAACTCAAGTGATACAAGCGAGACTGGATGCGTTGCAGTCGATGATACACGAGCGCCGGGACGAATCACTCAGCGCGGAGATCGGCAGCGATCAACTTGATCTGTCTGAGTCGTTGGCTGGCAACCCAAAGCTGAAAGCGGCGCGGTCAGCTAATGACGAGCTGCGTGAGCAACTTAAAAATACGGCCAATGATGTCAGTACTTTGATCCGAGAAGTGATTGATGCAGAGACGTTGCTGGATCGAACCCGAGCGCTATCCAGTACCGTCAATGACCAGATTCAGATGCTCGATGGCAGCTTACTGTTGTCGCGTATTCTCTATGAGCAACAGAAAAGTCTGCCTCAGTTTAAAGCCCGGGAAGGTCTAGAAAAACAAATCACCGAGGCGCGGTTAATACGGTTCGATATTAGACAAAAGCTTCAGGAGCTAGAGAGCCAGAACACTACCTTGGCCGATAACCTCGATCTTGACGAGGAGCAGCAACAGCAGTTGCGAAACGGGCTGCAACGCTTGGCAGACAACCGGGTGGATTTGCTCAACCAGCTGGATCAAGAGCTGGGCCGAAAATTGAATATCCTGGTGCGGCTCAATCTCTCTCAGGAACAGTTAAGCAAGTTGACCAACAGCTTGCATAACGCCATCTCCGAGCAGACATTTTGGATGCCCAGCACGCAACCACTGTCCTTGACTTGGTTTGTGGCGTTTCCCGGTCAAGTGGTGAAGCAAGTCGAATCAGTGCCCTGGCAACGCATGAAGGAAAATGGGATAGAGATAGTCCAAGAAAAATGGCATTGGCTGTTTTTGCCGATCATTCTAGCCAGTGGCTTGTTATTATTACGGCCGCGTTTGCACAGGCAAATAAAAGCACTCAACGGTGACATTGGCTATTTAAGACGAGACAGCCAGCGCCACACTCCCTTGGCTATTTTCTACACTGTAATACTGTGCGCTCCCGGCCCACTATTGTTGAGCCTGCTGGGCTGGGAGCTGTGGGTACAATCTGGCACCTTGAGTACGGTACTGGGCGCGGCACTGGTGAAAATTGCCTTGCTCTGGCTGGTGTTTGAATTGTGCTATCGACTGCTGGCGGGCGATGGTATCGCTCAACGTCATTTTAGTTGGAGCGTCGATAGCAATCGACAATTACGCCGACGGTTGTTGGCGGTTGGCTTGACCATGGTGCCGATGACGCTGGTGATTGCCTTTGGTCAAGAATGGCCTGCCCAATTAAGCAATGATCGTATTGGCCTGGTAACCATTGTGGCAGGGTTGGTGGTGATTGGCGTGATGCTGACGCGTGCCGTGCTTGCCTATCCGGTCCAGAATCACTCCCGTACTTTGCGTTCTGGCGCAATCTGTTTAAGCGCAGGGATTCCGCTGGTGTTGGTGGGCTTGATTGTGGTGGGTTATTACTTCACATCGGTACGTCTTTCTGGCCGGATGATCGATACCTTTTACTTCGCCTTGTTGTGGCTGTTGGTTGACGCCACTGCGGTGCGGGGTTTGGCTGTGGCAGCGCAGCGTCTGGCCTATAAGCGCGCTGTAGCAGAGCGCAAAGCAGAGCCTAAAGATACCGTTGAAGGTGTCGAGGTTGAGGAGCCTCAGCTGGACTTGCATCAAGTTAACCAGCAATCGCTGCGACTGCTGCGCTTAGGGTTGTTGGTATTGTTTGGTGTGTTGCTTTACTGGGTGTGGGCAGATGTCATTAACGCCTTTTCTTACACCAATACCATTGTGTTGTGGGAAAGCACCGAAGGCAGCGGAATCAATGCCACTACCTCTCCGATTAGTTTGGGCGACGTAATGACGGCGCTGGCGATTGGTGTCGGCACCGTTATTTTGGTTGGTAACCTGCCGGGCTTGCTGGAGGTATTGCTGTTATCGAGGCTCAGTCTTAAGCAGGGCGCTAACTACGCCATTACCACGTTGCTTTCTTATACGATTGTGGTGATTGGGGTGATCATCACCTTGGGTGCGCTGGGCTTGTCTTGGAGCAAGCTGCAGTGGTTGGTGGCGGCGCTTGGCGTGGGCCTTGGTTTTGGTCTGCAGGAAATTTTCGCTAATTTTATTTCGGGCATTATCATTCTGTTCGAGCGGCCTGTGCGCATCGGTGATGTGATCACCATTGGTGAATTGTCCGGCACCGTTAGCCGCATCCGTATTCGCGCCACTACTATTATCGATTTTGACCGCAAAGAAATTATTATTCCCAATAAAGTTTTTGTTACCGAGCGCCTGGTAAATTGGTCGCTGAGCGACACGGTAACCCGGGCAACACTCAAAGTGGGTTTTGCCTATGGCTCCGATCTACAAGATTGTCACGATGTGTTGGCTAAGGCTGCGGCAGATAACGCTCGTGTTTTACGGGATCCAGAACCGCTTATTCTCTTTATGGCTTTCGGTGCCAGCACCTTAGACCATGAGCTCCGCGTCTATATTGGCGAAATTGGCGATATTTTATTTGCTATCAATGAGCTGAACCGGGCGATTGATGCCAACGCCCGGGAGCTTGGCGTCGAAATTGCCTTTAATCAGCTCGATATCCATTTGCGCTCCACCGCCGAAGGCGTTTCTCTCAATGGCGTCACGACAGAAGCTGAAAGCCAATCTACGGCTCATTACCACGATGAGCAAAAGGCGTCATCACGCTCTGCGCCAGGCGAGGGCGATGACTAGAGGACTCGAATCCATAACTTGCCCCTCATCTGTCATGGTTCTCAGTGAAACCTGGTTTACCTGCTTTTCTTAAATAGAGCCGCTGCCTGAATTCTGCGGTTGGAGTGAGCTGATTTTGTAAGGCCTGAATACAGTATTCGAAAATATTTATCGTGGCATTGCTCATCAGCGTCTGCTTATTTTTTGTGATGACCGAGATCACCTTGGCAAGAAATTTGTAGCGGCTGGTATTGTTCTGATATCAAACAGGTTTTTATACCCTATCCCTATCCCTATCCCTATCCCTATCCCTATCCCTATCCCTATCTTTGTCTCGCCTCTTGGGGACGTTCCAGTGTGTCTCTTGGGTTGTTGTTCTTTTGCCGTGGCCATGCATAACGAAATTGTCATCAATTGTTAACACTGTAATGGCTTAATCGCGTGTAACATATTTACCCCTATCAGGGATTGTGTTTCTTAGTGTAACAATTTGCGTCAGGATAGCGCCCGCAGTCCTTTCTTTGGGTGTGAAAGCCATCGGTTTACGTCGGATTGCGGCACCACGCTGTGATGTAAGAAGCACAGGTTTTCATCAGCCCCACCCTTCGGAGGCCAAATAAATGAAGTATTGGAATTCGGGTAAACAACGGTTGTTAATATTGACCGGGTTGGCTTTTTTGAGTGGCGGAAGCTTGGCTGAAACGGCCCTCTATCAAACGGATCATAAGCTCGCTGCTAATTATCAGCTTGTAGCCGAGGAGCCTGGTGAATCGTATATGCGACGTGGTCATGCGCTGCGTCACGCAAATAACTGGCGCGGCGCGCTGCAAGAATATCAAGCGGCCCATGATGTCAGTCCAAATTTACATGAAGCGTTGTTTTGGCAGGCAGAGGCGTTACTAAAGTTGAATAACATCGCGGCTGCGCATGAGCATCTTCAGCGCTTCTTACAGAAGGTGCCGGGTTCTGCTAAAGGCTGGATGTTAATGGCCGCAGTGTGTAAAGCACAAAAAGATTATTCGGCCGGAGTCTATGCCCTTGAGCAAACGATACGGCTGGATGATAACGCGCCGTTAAAAGCGTTTTTGAATCGAGCGTACCTGCAAGTGAAAGCGGGCGAAAAAGTAAATCGTATTTTCTTTGGCTTAGATCAAGCCCTCATTCGCTTCCCCAATAATGTTGCTGTGCTCAACCGAGCCATTGCGCTTGCTGGAGATCATCAAGCGTGGGCGCGGGCTGATTTTTACTGGCAGCAGGTGCCCGCAGAGGTTCAACAGCAAGCGAATTGGCTACTGCGCCGCGCCCAAATGAGTGCCGCGAGGGGCGACGAGCGCAATGCAGAGGAGTATGCCAAAGAAAGCTTAAGCGCTTGGCAAACCCTTCCTAAAACAAAGCAGAAAAGTGCAGCCATGCGAGAGTTGAAGGGCCGCATTGATAGTGTGTTAGTGGCGCAGGAATAGTGGGTGGTTACAGCTTTGCTCAGTTAGTTGCGCTAAAAAGTGGAGTAAACTCGGGATGCTGTTACGCAACGCCAAGCTGAACGGGGCGCCTGTAGAAAGTACCTGGCGCCGGTTGCAGGTGATCTGATTCCGACAAGTTAATTGATCGGATAATTTGAAAGACGCTTCATCCCGGGTAAGAGTGAAAGCGGATTTTTTGGTCTATGGGGACGGCAAAAAGTTTGCCTGACTTGTGACGATATAGGTTGTAGCCGTTAAACGTACCCATGGGGTAAAGTTTGATGTTGGTATCACTTTCTCTGCTGGCACTGACCATTACATTAACTTCGTCCTCAGCAGCTTCATAATCGACGGCAGTACGGCTGTCATTTAGGTCAAGTAGTAAGAGATTGGCAATTTGCTGGGCGCCGATCTCGAGCGTTGTTTTTAAGTTCTCGGTGGTCCACGGCTGTTTGCTGGTGTCTGCAAGTTGCGGTGAGTCGATAATCTGCTTTTTGAACCGTCTTATCTCCTTGGTCATTTTTTTCTTGAAATACTTCAGTTCTGATTCGTTGTACTCCCTTTCATTCACCTGTGCTTCGTATTTGGCTTTAATGGCGGCGATCATAGGCGCTGCTTCGGCCGGGGTGATAAAAGGGGCGTCTGGACGGTGAATGGCAGATTGATAACGGTAGTTGTTGCTGAAGAGAGGCTTTTTCTGGTCCACATCAGATTTGCGATAGAGTGACGCGATTAGGTCGATATAGATTGCATCGGCCTTCGGCGAAAAGGCGTAGCTGGGACGCAATACCAGTATGCCTTTGTTTGGATGGTGGCTAATAAGCTGAGGCACATCAATTGTTTCTGCATCTGTTATTGTCTGGAAGTGGCTGATGGTGGTCCAAGACAGGCTTGCAAGTGCTTGCTGCATCGTTTTACTGAGGGCGCTGACAAAATCGTAACCCAATAACTTATCTCGCTGTTGCTCGGCAGCTGCCTCCGCATTTTTCGCGCGGTAAGCGTTAACGGCGCCGTCGATGGCTGTTGTTAATACCATGCCGAGGGGGCCTGTTTGTGGGTTGTAGGGCATGAAACTAACGGCATGATGACTGCCAATTTCTGGTTGAACGACATGGTTGACAACATACAGAGATGACAGCTCCTGTCGAGATTGAGGTGTGAGCTGAGCTTTATAGGTGGAGGCGCATCCTGCGAGCAAGGTAAGGCACGCTAGTATAACTGTGCTAAGGGAACGGTTCATTCCTTGAGTTCCTTATTTTTTGTGCGATGTTGGTCAAGCTGACGGTCGAATTTTAACCGCAAGAGTATAGGTGCGTTAATTTGTGCGGTAAAGGTACCGGTTAGAGAATGTTCATTGCTTTGTTGCGGGGCTTTCGTTGTCATGAGATGTGGAAAGTAAGACGGGGAAGATGACTATGCTTATTACGGGCCGGGTTTGCTGAATACAATTAGCCCAACCGGGTGACCACTTATCGCTCAAATTGTATCGCTGTTTATCTCAAAAATTTTTGACAGTAGGGGGTGGGGTGAGAGCCGGAATTCAAGTTGTGACAGAGTGTTCGCCGCTGCTTCAATTAAATTTGGCAATAGCCGTTTCCCCATCGCGAAGTAGTGTGATTCTCCCCTAAATGCATTTTCGTAATACTGAGGAGGAAATGCTGGCGCAGGAAATGACAAAATTAACTAGGTGAGCTTTGTGGATATGGCGGTCAAATTTTGAATTGTTTTGCGAATCGCCATCAGAGATACCTGCGGCATGTTTGATTTTGTCTTATGCAGCTTGATTCTGACGGCAGGTAGCCTGTGCTGGATTTGTGTTGTTTTTGGAGCTCAGTCTGACGGTTGTTCCAATAAAAATATTAGGAAAGTGTGCTGTTTTAACGTGACGTTTACTTACACCTCGATATATAGGTGGGCATTGCTTTAATTCGATGAACTTCATCGTCCGGATGTGTCTGAATTCAGAAGTGGGGTGCCAAGATTTTAGCTCGCCCAAGCTCTTGCACCGAAAACTCAGCCTATCAGCTACACTCTGAATGGGCTGACACAATTCTGTCGTGCCATCGTGTCAGCATTGTAATAACAGCAGACAGGTACGACGCCAGATAATAAGGACGGTGAAGCCAACCATGACAACGCTGAATACCCGCCAGCAGCTAATTAAACGCATCCACCGCATCAGCGATAAACAACTTGCCAGTGCCGACGAGAAAAACTTTAAAGCTTTTGTTGAGCAGGTTGTTCATGTTCATCCTGACGATGACCAGCTGGGTTGGGAGGCGGAAGCTAACTTCGGCATTCTCTACGGGCTCTATCGTTTTGCCAGCCAGCGTCGAGATGATGGCCCGCTACTCAAGGTGTTTAATCCCGACCTCGAAAGTGACGGCTGGGCCAGTAAGCACAGTGTGGTGTACTACTGTCAGCGGGATATGCCGTTCTTGGTGGACTCCCTGCGCATGGCCCTTAATCGGCTGGGGATGAATATTCATCTGTTTGAGAGTTCCTTACTTTGGGCTGTGCGGGACGACAGCGGTGTGCTTCAGGCCACGACGGGTAAGCAGGCGGGGGGCGCCCAGCGAGAAAGCATCGGTTACATCATCATCGATCATTGCAGTGATGCGGAGCAGCTCAGCGACATTAGCAAAACACTGCGGGATGCGCTGGAGGATGTGGCGCTGGTGGTGGGTGATTTTCAGCCGATGCTTCAGTGTCTGGATAATTGTATTACCGAAGTGTCCTCTCTCGGTGGCAATCATGCCGAGGAACTGGCATTTTTAGAGTGGTTGCGAGACGGCAATTTTACTTTTTTGGGCATGGCCGAATTTCGCTTGGGAGACACTCCCGACGGCACCACCATCAGTGAGGAGGCCGACGCCCGTTTGGGTTTAATGAAAAATCGTGAACCACTTAAGCCAGCACAGTTGGCGCAGCTGTGTGATGGCTTTGGTAATTTCTATAAAGCCGAACCGGCGTTGGCCTTTACCAAGACCGCCCAGAAATCTACCGTGCATCGCGCAGTTTATGCCGATTACATCATTATTAAACGCTATAACTCCGAGGGGAAGGTCATTGGCGAAACCCGGGTGTTGGGCCTGTATACCTCGGGGATGTACTTCCAAAGTATTGATCGCATTCCGCTGCTGCGGGCCAAAGCGGCGTGGTTGGAGGAGCGTTCGCAACTGGATAATGCCAGCCACAATGGCAAAACCTACAAAGCCATTATCGAGCGTCATCCGCGCGATGAGATGATTCAGGCGAGTCACCAAGCGCTGCAAGATACTCTGCTGGGCATTTGGAAAATCTACGAGCGCCGGGCGGTGCGACTGTTTATTCGCATCGATACCTTTGAGAAATTTGTCAGTTGTATTGTGTATCTGCCTAGAGAGGCGGTGCGAATGGAACGTCAAATTGAGCATTTGCTGGGAGCGGCGCTGGATACCCGGGATTGCGATATCACCACCCAGTTTATGGCCGAATCGGTGTTGGCAAGAATCCACTTGATCTATCGGGTTTCTAACGACCGCTTTCGCAGTCTGGATCGAGAGGCACTGGAAGCCGATATTTGCGATTTGACCCGGGACTGGAACCAACGCTTTAGCGAAATCTGTATAGAACGGTTTGGTGAGGAACGAGGTCGGCAGCTGGCCTATCGTTATCAAGGTGCGTTTCCGTCAGCCTATCAAGACCGGTTCACACCCATGCTGGGGGTGAGTGACCTAGAGCTTTGTACTCAGCTTCACGACCGGGACGACATCAGTATCAGTCTGTTTCAAGAAGTGGGGGCCGACCGTAAATCGCTGCGTCTCAAACTGTTTCACCGGGAAGAGTCTCTGCAACTCTCCGATGTTATGCCGCTGCTGGAAAATATGGGCTCACGGGTATTGGTGGAGCACCCCTTTCACATCTGTCCCGTTGGTGAAAGTGATATCTGGATGCATGACTTCAGCCTGGAGCACGATATCGACAATGGTATGGCGCTGAATATCGATGTAGTGGGAGAGACCTATCAGGATGCGCTGCGGGCGATCTGGAAGGGCCGGGCAGAGAACGACACCTTCAACCGACTGGTTTTTGGTGCCCGGTTGGACTGGCGTTCGGTGGCCTTGATCCGGGCTTATGCCCGCTACCTCAAGCAGCTGGGCAGCCTGTTCAGTATGGAGTTTGTGGCCTCGGTGCTGTGCAGCCATGTGGAAATTTGCCGGGACCTGATGGCACTGTTTCGCTGCCTGTTTGACCCCCGGCGCTCCGAGAACAAACAAGGTGACCGGATAAAAAAACTGCGTCAGCGGATACTGGATGGTTTGGATTCGGTGCAGAACCTCAACGAAGATCAGGTACTGCGTCAGTATCTGGCGGTGATTGACGCCACCCTGCGGACCAATTTTTTCCAGATAGACGATGAGGGTAATTACCGGGAATGTATCGCGTTCAAAATTAATACCCGCAAACTGGACTTTGCCCCTGAGCCTCGCCCCGAATTTGAAATTTATGTGTTTTCACCCCGGGTGGAAGGGGTGCATCTGCGTGGCGGAAAAGTGGCTAGAGGTGGCATTCGCTGGTCTGACCGGCTGGAGGATTTCCGTACGGAAATTCTTGGCCTGGTTAAAGCTCAGCAGGTCAAAAATGCGGTGATTGTCCCCACCGGTGCCAAAGGGGGTTTTGTGGCTCGACGAGGTTCATCTCTCACCACGCGAGAAGCGTTTCAGGCCGAGGGCATCGCCTGCTACCGTCTTTTTATCAGCAGTTTATTAGACATCACCGATAACCGAGTAGGCGACAAAGTAGCGCGACCAGAAGGGGTGGTCTGTCGGGATGATGAAGACCCTTATTTGGTCGTCGCCGCAGACAAGGGTACGGCGACATTCTCGGATATTGCCAATGAGATTGCGGCCCAGCACCAGTTCTGGTTGGGGGATGCCTTTGCCTCGGGTGGCAGCAACGGTTATGACCATAAAGCCATGGGCATCACGGCCCGAGGTGCTTGGGTGGCGGTGCAGCGGCACTTTCGGGAGTTGGGCGTTAATGTGCAAGAGCAGGACTTTACGGTGGTGGGCATTGGCGATATGGCGGGGGACGTGTTTGGTAACGGTATGCTGTTATCAAAACATATCAAATTAGTGGCAGCCTTTAACCATCTGCATATTTTCATTGATCCAGACCCCGACCCCGAAGCGGCTTGGGAAGAGCGTAAACGGCTGTTTGATTTGCCCCGCTCTAGTTGGACAGACTATAACGCCAAGCTTATCTCTAAAGGCGGTGGCGTCTTTGAGCGCAGTGCCAAACAGATTCCTCTCAGTGCGGCCATGCGTAAACTGCTGGGTTGTAAGGATAAAACGCTTGCGCCTAACGCATTGATTAAACTGCTGCTTAAGTCGCAAGTAGACTTGATTTGGAACGGGGGGATTGGCACCTACGTTAAATCCAGTACCGAAAGTCACGCCGATGTGGGCGACCACGCCAACGATATCCTCAGGGTCGACGGACGAGATTTACAGTGTCGGGTAGTAGGCGAGGGGGGCAACTTGGGGCTCACCCAATTGGGCCGTATGGAATTCAGTCGCAACGGCGGCATTTGCAACACCGACTTTGTGGATAACGCTGCTGGGGTGGATTGCTCTGACCATGAGGTCAATATCAAAATTTTGCTCAACGCCAAGGTGGAATCCGAGGATCTTACCGTTAAACAGCGCAATAAGCTGTTGGCTAAAATGACCGATGCCGTCGGCGAGCTGGTGCTGGAAAACAACAGCAGCCAGACGCTGGCGATAAGCGTGGCGCAATTTCGTCGCCATAAACATCACCACGATTATCTGCGTTTTCTTGAGCACTTAGAGGAAAGCGGTCGGCTGCAACGGGGGTTGGAGTATCTACCCGACAACGACACCATCAAAGACCTGCATGGCGAAGACAAAAGCTGGACCCGGCCAGAGCTGGCGGTACTGGTGTCCTACGCCAAAGTAGAATTAAAAGAGCAGTTGTTAGAGGCCGACCTCAGCGCCGATGAATGGGTTGCCAAGCGCATATTTAATGCCTTTCCTGAAGCTCTGCACAAAAAATACGGCAGCGATATTTACGACCATCGTTTGGCAAAAGAAATCATCGCCACCCAGTTAGCCAATGACATGGTCAACTTGATGGGCTTCTCCTACAGCCTTCGCCAATATATTTCAGTGGGTGCCAGCGCTGCGCAAACCGCTACTGCCTTTGTGACCGTGATGGAGTTATTTGATTTGGGTTCACTGTGGCAGGAAGTGGAGGCGCTGGACTACCAGATTGATTCAGCTGTGCAATACGAACTGCTTCATCAGATCATGCGCTTAGGTCGCCGGACTACCCGCTGGTTTTTGCGCAATAAGCACGACGTCTCTCCCCAGCATGTCGTCAGTCGCATGAAGGCCGATTTCAGTCGGGTTATTCCGCGCGTACCTGAGCTGCAAGGTCAAGGCTTGGGCGCACTATGGAGTCAGCAGGTGGAGCAATGGACTCAGGAGTCGGTTCCTGACGACATCGCCAGTCGCATTGCTGCCTTTGATGCTTACTTCCTGTTACCCGGTGCCATCGACGCGGCTTTAGATAGTGACTGCGATGCTGAAGATATGGTCGACCTGCTATTCAATTTTGTCGACTTGCTGTCTCTGGATTGGACGCTGGAAAAATTGATCGAATGGCAGCCCGACAGCCGTTGGCAAGATCTGGCCCGGGAGTCCTACGTGGACAATCTGGAAGTGCTGCTGCGACAGCTGATCGTAGGGTTGCGCCAGCACTCCGACAACAGCAACCAAGAGCTAATGAGTCAATGGCAACACACAAACCGCCATCGCATCGACCGCTATCTGAGCATGACCAACTCCCTTCGCGCTACCGCTACTCAGGATTTGTCGGTGTTTACCGTCATTGTGCGGGAACTGCAGGACTTGGTAGAGGCCTCACTGGTAAATGTGAGTGGGGCAGAGTCCCGGGAGCAGAAAAGGTAGCTACCGTAGCGCCGTCTGTTTTTGTGTTCTATCCCTCACTGATCCGTTGTTGTTACTACACATGAAGGGTCTTGTGAGGGGAGCTTGCAAGCCTTGAGATGAGAGAGAAGGGCCCAAGATAGTACAAATGAATTTGTGTTTTTCGGCCATGTTATGAAGGAGAAGTCGCCTGATGACTGACGATCAATCATACGACAATATACTCGATGGCGAGATGTTGAATCACGATGCCCAGGGTGGCACCGGGCTGATGATCCCGGACTCCGTTTTACCTTCCAGACTTTATCTCCTGCCTTCGCCCAAACGACCCTTTTTTCCGGGTCAGGCTCAGCCCATAGTACTGGACATCGATCTCTGGGAAGAGACCCTGACCCGGGTGGCCAAAACCCAGGACAAGGTGTTGGGCTTGCTCTATTGCGATGACGCCAACCCGGCAGAGCTGGACCCGACTCAACTGCCTGCGGTGGGCTGTGTGGCCCGTCTGCATCAGGCCCACAAGGATGAGAATGCCGCCCAGATTCTGGTGCAGGGCCTGAAGCGCTTTCGCATTCGCCGCTGGCTCAGCGACAAGCCGCCTTATCTGGTGGAAGTGGACTACCCCGACAATATCGGCGAGCGGGATAGTGATGAGGTCAAGGCCTATGCCATGGCGATCATCAAGGCCATCAAAGAGCTGCTGGCCATCAACCCCCTGTACAGCGAGGAACTCAAGCAGTACCTGTCCCGCTTTAGCCCCAATGAACCGTCCGTATTGGTGGACTTCGCGGCGGCCATTACCACTGCCAAGGGCGATGCCCTGCAGGACATCATCGAGACCATTCCGCTGCTGCGGCGTATGGAAAAGGTGCTGACCCTACTCACTCGGGAGCGGGAAGTCGCCGAGTTGCAGGGCCACATCAGCGCCCAGGTCAACGAGAAAATCAGCGCAAACCAGCGCGAGTTTTTCCTCCGGGAACAGCTCAAGGTGATCCAGCGGGAGCTGGGTATTTCCAAGGACGATCGCACCGCCGATGCCGAGGAATTCCGCAATAATCTCAAGGGCAAGACCCTTACCGATGCTGCCCGCAAACGCATCGACGATGAGATCAACAAGCTGGAGGTGCTGGAAAGCGGTTCCCCGGAGTACGGCGTGACCCGTAATTATTTGGATTGGGCCAGCCAGCTGCCCTGGGGTGTGTATTCCAAAGACCGCCTGGACCTGCAGCATGCCCGCAAGGTGCTGGACGCCCAGCACAGCGGCCTGGCGGATGTGAAGGATCGCATTATCGAGTTTCTGGCGGTGGGCAAGTTCAAGGGCACTGTCGCCGGTTCTATTGTCTTGCTGGTGGGGCCGCCGGGGGTGGGCAAGACCTCGATTGGCCGCTCCATCGCCGATGCCCTGGGCCGTAAGTTTTACCGTTTCAGTCTGGGCGGTATGCGGGACGAGGCGGAGATCAAGGGCCATCGGCGCACTTATATCGGCGCCATGCCGGGCAAGCTGGTGCAGGCTTTGAAAGAAGTGGAAACCGCCAACCCGGTGATTATGCTGGATGAAATCGACAAGCTCGGTACCTCCTTCCAGGGCGATCCCGCCTCGGCCATGCTGGAGGTACTGGACCCGGAGCAGAACAGCGAGTTTCTCGATCATTACCTGGACTTGCGTTTTGACTTGTCGAAGGTGCTGTTTGTCTGCACTGCCAATCAACTCGACACTATCCCCGGCCCGCTGCTGGACCGGATGGAGATGATTCGTCTGGCCGGTTATCTGGGCGAGGAAAAGCTGACCATTGCCAAAAAACACCTCTGGCCCCGTTTGCTGCAACGCAATGGCATCGATAAAAAACGGCTGAACATCAACACCGCCGCGCTGCGCCACATCATTGACGGCTATGCCCGTGAGGCCGGGGTGCGGGGGCTGGAGAAACAGCTGGCCCGCATTGTCCGCAAGGCTGCGGTGCGTTTGCTGGAAGATGAGGCCCTAGTGCTGAAAGTGGGTCGCGACGAGGTGGAGGACATGCTGGGCAAACCCCTGTTTAAACGGGAAAAGCCCCAACAGGGTGTGGGCCTGGTCACCGGCCTGGCCTGGACCGCCATGGGCGGCGCCACCCTGGGGGTGGAGTGTTCCCGTATCCATACGCTGACCCGGGGTTTCCAGCTTTCCGGTCAGTTGGGCGATGTAATGAAGGAGTCCGCCAATATCGCCTACGGCCACGTGATGTCCAATCTTGAGCGCTTTGGCGCCGACGCCAGTTTCTTCAATGAATCCATGGTTCATCTTCATGTACCCGAAGGGGCTACCCCCAAGGACGGCCCCAGCGCCGGGATCACCATGGCTACCTCGTTGCTGTCTCTGGCATTGAACAAGGCCCCCAAAACAGGCTTTGCCATGACCGGCGAGCTCACCCTCACCGGGCAGGTGTTGCCGGTGGGCGGCATCCGGGAAAAAGTCATTGCCGCCAAACGGGTGGGGATTAAAAAGCTGATCCTGCCGGAGGACAACCGTCGGGATTTTGACGAGCTGCCCGAGCATGTTCGCAAAGGCGTGACGGTACACTTTGCCGCTCAGTTTGATGATGTGCGGGGGTTGTTGTTTTCCTAAGCCAGCCGACTTGGCGCGGCGCAGCGGCGCGGCCGAGACCTAATTTGAACCGACAGTGAGGTGTGATCGATCCTTTTCAGGAGAATTTTGAAAGTGGCCCTGGGTAGCCCCTAGACTGACACGCCCACTCTGATTTTTTTGTAGAAGCGGAGGTGACAGATGAACTTACCCGATACGATGCACGCCGTGCAGTTGATCGGTCATGGCGGAATGGACAAGTTGGTCTACCGGGATGATGTGCCCGTCCCGACCCCGGCCGCTGGTGAGGTCCTGATCGAAGTCAGCGCCTGTGGCATGAACAATACCGATGTCTGGGTACGGGAGGGCGCCTACGGTGAGGAGACCGATCCGAGTGCCGTCTCTACCTGGCGTCGCGGACGTTCCACGCTGGAGTTCCCCCGCATTCAGGGCACCGACACGGTGGGTCGCATCGTCGATGTCGGCGACAAGGTTCCGCGCCAGCGTATTGGTGAGCGGGTCATCGTGGATTTCAGCCTCTACAACCGTCCCGAAGGCGACGACAGCCTGGCCGATATCGACTACATCGGCCATGGCCGGGACGGCGGTTACGCAGAATACACCACGGTGCCAGCGGAAAATGCCCACGTGGTGAACACTGAGTTGGCGGATGCGGAACTGGCGACTTTCTGTTGCGCCTACCTGACTGGCGAGCACATGCTCGATCGTGCCAGGGTCAGCAAGGGAGAGCGGGTGTTGGTGACTGGCGCCTCAGGGGGCGTGGGTTCTGGCCTGTTGCAGCTTTGCCGGGCCCGCGGCGCTATTCCCTATGCGGTCACCAGTCGCGGCAAGGGCGACGCCCTCAAAGCGATTGGCGCTGAAGAAGCGGTCTTCCGTGACGATGAGGATTTGCTGGTGGCCGTCAACAAGGCCACGGGTAACAAGCCCATCGACGTAGTGGCGGATCTGGTGGCGGGCTCCCTCTTCAATGACCTGTTGCGTGTGCTCAGACCGGAAGGGCGCTATACCACCGCTGGCGCCATCGCCGGCCCCGTCGTAGAACTGGACCTGCGGACCATGTACCTCAAGCATCTGGAACTGCACGGTTCATCTCAAGGCACGCGGCAAGCGTTCCGCCGCTTGGTGCGCTATATCGAAGAGGGCAGCATTCGCCCCTTGCTGGAGCGCACTTATCCCCTGTCAGAATTCAAGCGCGCCCAACAGGATTTCGTCGACAAGAAATTTATCGGCAAATTGGTGGTTGTGCCCGATGCCAAATGGTCCGACGTGGGAGCGCCCTATGCTGAATAAACTCGATAAGCACAGCCTTAGCCTGGAGCTGGTGGATACCCATGCCGGCGGCGACGTCAGCCGGATTGTGGTAGCTGGCGTCACCTCCCTGCCGGGAAAAACAGTCCGACAGCAACAACAGTATCTGGAGAGCCATGGCGACGGACTCCGGCGCTTGTTGCTTAATGAGCCCTATGGCGACCCTGCCATGTCGGTCAATCTGGTGGTGCCGCCCTGCCACGAACAGGCCCAGGCCGGTTATATCATTATGGAGGCTATGGGCTACCCGATGTATTCCGGCTCCAACACCATCTGCACGGCAACGGCGGCGCTGGAATGTGGCTTACTGCCGATGCAAGAGGGAAAGCAGGACGTGGTGCTCGAGTCCCCCGCTGGTCTGTCTCATATCACGGCGACCAATGTCGACAACCATGTCCAGGCGATCACCACTCGTGGGGAACCCGCTTATGTTCATGAACGGGACCTGAGAATCCATCTCCCTCACTATGGAGAGGTTCGTTACGATGTGGTTTGGAGTGGCGCCTTCTTTGCGATGGTGGATGCGGAGGCTCTCGGCTTTGGCATTACCCGAGAAGAACAGGTGGCCCTCGCGGCCTTCGGCGATGAGTTTGTCCGGACTGCGCGACCGGAATTTGTCCGGGTGCACCCGGATCTGGGCGATGTGGGTCCCCTGCCTTTTGTGCATTTCATGGGGCCGGTGGAGACCGTGGATAATGGCGGCTATCGGTCGCGCTCCGCTACCTATGTGCATCCTGGCGTCATTTGCCGAAGCCCGACCGGTACCGGCACCTCGGCGCGTTTGGCATTAATGTACGCCCGGAACGAGATCGACGATGGTCAATGGCTGGAAACCGTGTCCCCAAGGGATTCGAGTTTTCGGGGGGATGTGCTGGGACCTGCCCGGGTAGGTTCTCTGCCGGCGCTTGAGACCGCCATCAGCGGGCGGGCACGAATCCTTGCCCATTCACGGGTGGTGGTGGACCTGGAGGATCCCCTGGTGGCCGATCTGGATCTGGCGCAGGTGCTGGAAGCCAGTCGTACATAAGTCTGTTGTACTGTGGAAGAGCGGGGATGCTGGAATATTAGTCCCGGCCGTGCCAGTGCTTGAGCTGCAAAATGCAGGCGGCTGGCACATGCACCAGACCAAAGGCACTCAGAAACACCAGCAGTGGCCCGATGCCGCTGCTGGGCAGGTAGACGATGCTCATCACCGCACCAAAACCGACCCCGGCAGCAAATAGGATTGCGCCCACGATCTGGCGTGTGCGCGACACGTAAGCGCGCAGCCGGTGGTGTGCCCAGAACACGGCGAACAGGGTGGGCAGGCAGAACAAGAGTAACAATACGTTTTGCATGAAAGCTACGCTAACGGGGAAATTTCAAACGTGCAAATGGAGGGGCGCTTGGTAGTTCTCGTTAGGGCCGATGCCTGTACTACCTCTGCAGACTTTTCAATCGGTTGTAGCTTTAGAGAAAATATTAAGATATGAAACAAAGAGTTAAAAAGATCGACTTTCCACGTAGCTCTGCCCAAAATATTCAAGGCTCAAAATGAGTCTCGGATGCTTTGCGGTCTTATTACGCACCAAATCTTCATTCAACTGGAGGTGGGTTGGAAGTTGTAAAGAGTATTTTGAGCTAAAAAACAGAAGCTCTATCTCCCATTATCATAATTGTCGCAGGTCTTAATGCACGTCAAAAACCGATTGACGGTCGGAATTTGTTTGTGCAGTATCTGTGTCATTAGCTAAGAGGGTCAAAGCGTGCGATTGGGGGAACTGGAAAAAGCAGTCTTGCAACACTTTTGGAGTGTGGATTCGGCGGATGTGAAACATGTCCACCAGGCCTTAGATCCGAAGGGACTGCGTTCATTAAATACGGTTCAGAGCGCAATGGATCGCCTGTTCAAAAAAGGCCTGCTCAAGCGTGACAAAGTAGGGCATGCCTTTGTCTACCGGGCAGGCCAGCCACGGAATATTTTTCTGGCAAAATTGATGCGTTCGGTCACTGCTGACTTTATCAGTGAAGAACAGGACTTTCTGGCGGCGTTCAGCTCGCTGGCCGAGAATCTCGATGATGCCCAGCTTGAGGAGCTGGAGCAGTTGATTGAACGGCGGCGCAACGACAGTAAGGCCGGAGGTTAGGCATGATACTGGGAGAGTTGGCGCGCAGTTTAAATGGTGGCTTTATCGCCGTCTCGACATTGTTGTTCTGTGTGTCGGTGCTATCCGTCGCCTATCTCCCTGTCGCGCCGTCATTGCGACGCAGCTCTGCCCGCTGTCGGGAGCATGTACTCTGGGCCTTGTTATTGTTTCCCTGGCTGGCAGCAATGCTTGTCAGCTACCTGGTGTTGTCACCCTCGCTTGCGCCCTACAAGCCGGATTGGATGTCCGCGTTAACGCACTGGCATCACGCTGAGCTGTTTGATACGCGTAGCTGGCATGTTTTGCCACTGGCGGTGTTTGCCGTGGTGTTGGTTCTTGCGTTGATACGAACGGGGCTGGCCTTGATTCGTCACCGACGATCTATGCGATGGTTCCTGCAGTGTCTGGAGGTGAACGCATTGCGTGCAGAGCTCGACTCTCAGTGGCCCAGCGCCTTTACCTACGGTTTTTTACGGCCCCGTATTTTCGTCAGTGCCGCGCTGAAAAAAGCGCTTTCACCCGAAGAATATAGTGCCGTGCTCCATCATGAACAGGCCCATCTGAAGCGCTATGACCCACTGAAAAAGTTTTGTTTTGCCTGCTTATCCCATTTCTTTCCCAGCACGGTGGCGCAAAGGCTAAGGGCCGAATATGCCCTTAGTTTGGAGCAGTCAGCTGATATGAAAGCGGTTGCATCGGGAAATGAAAATGCACTGATCGCAAAAACCTTGCTCAAGGTATATCGCCTTAATCGGAGCACCTTGCCGTCTTATTGCTGCGCTTTTGCCGAGACCAGTCTTGAAGCCAGAGTTCGTTACTTGATGGCTCCTCGACCTGATCCCACTGTCCACTACGTCGCCGCCGCGCTGCTATTTGCTGGGATGCTTGCCCTGAGCCTGTTCGGTGTGGACAGCTACCATCACAGCTTTGAACGCTTCTTTGATCACTGATCTTTATTAGGAACGCCCATGCATAACGTTTCCAGCTCAACACCGTTAAAAATACCGATCTATGGTCGGTTTTTTGTTGCGGTTTGCGCGCCACTACTAATGTATTTAGTCCTGTCCCAGGGCGTTCACGCTGCTGAGCCGGACCTGACCTTAGGGGCCGCGATTCAGCGTAGTTTTGCTTCCCATCCCGATCTGCAGGCCTTCGCTTATCGTCGCGACATTGCGCAGGGTAATCTGCGACAGTCGGGCGTCGGTACACCCCCCAGCCTGGACATGCAGGTGGAGGATGGTTTCGGCTCCGGAGACTACGCCGACACGCAAAATCTGCAATCGACCCTGGCTATTATCAGTTGGGTCGTCGAGGGGGATTTGCTGGATACCCGCCAGCAGAGTGCGCGTCAGCGCCTGTCATTGTTGGACGACGATTATCGAATAAAACGACTGGATGTCGCTGCCGAGACCGGGCGGCGTTTTATGACCTTGCTGGGCTTACAGCGAAAGCGTGAGCTTGCCGCCCAGGTGTTGGAAATGGCAGAGGACACGGCCAGCGAACTGGGCCAGCGTCAGCGAGCCGGAAAAACGTCAGCTGTAGATACCCTTCGCGCGCAGGCAGCACGCGCTCGCGCAGAACTCGCTCTTGAAGATTATGATCATGAAATTCGCAGCCAAGGCCGCAAGCTGGCCGCACTCTGGAATGAGCGACAGTTTGCTGAGTCGGTGTCTGGCGACCTGAGCACGACGCAGCCAACACTGGATTTTAATGCGCTCCGCGCTGCGCTGGCGAGCAACCCTGCAGTGGCCCGTCTGCTTACCCAAGAACGTATGACGCAGTCGGAAATTGCCCTGGCAAAAGCGGAAGCGAAATCGCGCTGGCGCTTCTCTGCAGGGGTGCGCCGCTACGAAGCCAGCGACGATGTTGGACTGGTGGCGGGGGTCAGCATTCCGCTGGGCGGCGAGCGTCGCGCCCGTGGTCAGATTGAGGCGCTGAAGGCCGAAGCCGCATTGCATGCGGTAAACGCTGACAATCTGCGTCTGGAGCTTGAGACCCGCCTGTTTGTATTAGCGCAGGAATACAACCATGCCCTTCACGTGGCGGAGGCATTGCGGGACGACATTATTCCCACCTTGAAACAGGCCCTGGTTGAATCCCGACAAAGCTACCTGCGGGGACGTCACAGCTATCAGGAATGGGCGGCCGTGCGCAATGAGTGGCTGAGTGCAAAGGAGGATTTGCTGGATAGCCAGCTATCGGCCCATTTGACCTATCTGGAAATTGAGCGCCTGACCGGGCTACCAACACAATTAATGAAAGAGGTGAACCCATGATCCGCTGTTACGGGCGTGCTCTGCTGCTGAGCTTTCTGATAGCGGGGCTTTTTCTTCCCGCGCACATGGCCATGGCCGCTGGCGGCGGAAGTAGCGCTGCAGCGGAAGCAGAGCCAGAAAAGGGTCCCCACCGCGGTCGCATGCTGCGCGACGGTGATTTCGCACTGGAGCTGGCGATTGTGGAAGCCGGCGTGCCCCCCGAGTTTCGGGTTTGGATTACGGATGACGGTGAGGCTGTTCCACCAGAGTCCGTGGATCTCACGGTCACGCTGACCCGGCTCGGGGATAAAAAAGACGTGATCAATTTCCGTCCCCAAGAGGATTTTCTGCGGGGGGATATGGAAATTTACGAACCTCATTCCTTTGTCGTTACCATCGTCGCCCGTTACCAAGGGGAGACCCACACTTGGGAATACGATAACTTCGAAGGGCGGGTTCGCATTGCCGACGATGTGGCCAGCGCCATGGGCATTGTCACGGAGCGCGCGGGCTCGGCAACCCTGATCCAACGTATTCCCGCCTTTGGCCGAGTGATTCCGGCAACGAATGCCCAGCAACGCGTCACGGCCCGCTTTGATGGCGAGATCACTGCCATTCATGTGGCTCTCGGTCAGGCGGTGAGCAAGGGCGATGCACTGATCACGGTGGAGAGTAACGAAAGCCTCAAGCCCTATACCCTCCGGGCCCGCCTGAGTGGCGAGGTGGTATCCCTGCCAGTGAACGTTGGTGAGAGCACGGCGGGCAGAGCGCTTCTTCACATCGTCGATCCCACCGCCCTGCTCGCGGAGTTACAGGTGTTTCCCGCAGATTTGTCGCGGCTCGCCATTGGTAACAGCGCCGAATTGCGTGCAGGCAGCGCCAGTTTGAACGGCAATATCAGCTATATCCCCCGGCAGCTAAGCGCGGCGCAATCGGCGCCGGTGAGAGTGGCTATCGCTCAGTCGACGAGCCGTTTGCAAAGTGGCCAGTTTATTCAGGGCGACTTGGAGGTGGATCGGTTTGAGGTGCCGCTGGCGGTAAAGCGCAGCGGTTTGCAGGGCTTCCGCGATTTTACCGTGGTCTACGCCAAGGTCGGTGATCAATACGAAGTGCGCATGCTGGAACTGGGTCGTGAGGCGGGTGAATGGGTCGAGGTGCTCGGCGGCCTTGAACCCGGCACCGAATACGTCAGCGAAAACAGCTTTCTTATCAAAGCCGATATTGAAAAATCCGGCGCCTCCCACGACCACTAAGGACTGATCATGTTAGATGCGATACTGCGATTTTCCCTCGCCAGACGCTCGCTGGTCATGGTGTTGGTGCTGGGGCTCTGCGGCTTGGGGCTGTGGAATTTTCAGCGGCTGCCCATTGATGCCGTGCCGGACATTACCAATGTTCAGGTGATGATTAATACCGAGGCGCCAGGCTACACCCCGCTGGAAGTTGAGCAACGGGTCACCTACGCCATCGAGACGGCCATGGCGGGTCTGCCCGCCTTGGAATACACCCGTTCGGTGTCCCGCTACGGCCTGTCTCAGGTGACGGTCGTTTTTGAAGAAAGTACCGATATTTACTTCGCCCGCCAATTGGTGAACGAGCGCCTGGCCTCGGCCCGCTCGCGATTGCCTGCCGCGCTGGAGCCGGAGTTGGGCCCCATTGCCACCGGGCTGGGTGAAATTTTTATGTTTACCGTCGATGCGGAGCCGGGTGCGGTCGATAACAAGGGCAACACGATTACCCCAACCGACCTGCGCAGCGCTCACGACTGGATTATTCGCCCTCAGTTGCTGCGGGTGCCGGGGGTGGCGGAGGTCAATCCCATCGGCGGCTATAAGCGGGAAATTCTGATCGGCCTGCAGCCGGAGAAGTTGCTGGCTTTTGGCGTCACCCAGGACGAATTGTTGTCCGCCGTGGCCGCCAATAACCAGAATCGCGGTGCGGGCTTTGTCGAGCAGCGCGGCGCACAACGACTGCTCCGGGTGCCAGGCCAGGCAGAGTCTCTTGAGGATATTGGCAATATTGTGGTCAAGACCCGCAACGGTG
Organism: Spongiibacter sp. IMCC21906; assembly: GCF_001010805.1. Classification (NCBI taxonomy): domain Bacteria; kingdom Pseudomonadati; phylum Pseudomonadota; class Gammaproteobacteria; order Cellvibrionales; family Spongiibacteraceae; genus Spongiibacter; species Spongiibacter sp. IMCC21906. The sequence goes on from NZ_CP011477.1 coordinate 1,180,454, forward strand.
CCCCCGTGAAAGTGAGCGACCTCGCCACTGTGGGCGAAGGTCAGGAGCTGCGCACCGGCGCGGCCACCCAGAACGGCCGTGAAGTGGTGATGAGCACGGTGTTTATGCTGGTGGGGGAAAACAGCCGTAGAGTTGCCAAGGCTGTGGCGGAAAAGCTTAAGGAGGTAAACGCCAGCTTGCCTGAAGGCATCACAGCGACCGCGGTGTATGACCGCACCAAATTGGTGGACAAGACCCTGCAGACCGTGCGCACCAATCTGCTGGAAGGGGCGCTGCTGGTCATTGTGATTCTGTTTTTATTGTTGGGGAACCTTCGCGCGGCCCTGCTTACGGCCATGGTGATACCCATCGCCATGCTCATCACCATTAGCGGCATGGTGCAGACGCGGGTCTCCGCCAACTTGATGAGTCTCGGGGCATTAGACTTCGGCTTGCTGGTCGATGGTGCCATTATCATTGTGGAAAACTGCCTGCGGCGCCTGTCTGAGGCGGCCCGTGGTCGTGAGCTGGCGCTTCGCGAGCGGTTGGAACTGGTGTTCAATGCCACCCGTGAAGTGATTCGCCCAGCCTTGTTTGGCGTGTTTATTATTACCGCCGTCTATCTGCCGATTTTCTCGCTGGATGGTGTTGAAGGGAAAATGTTTCACCCGATGGCGATCACGGTAGTGATGGCCCTGTCGGCGGCAATGCTGCTGTCGATTACCTTTATCCCGGCGGGGATTGCCTTCCTGTTCAAGGCCCCAGTGGAAGAAAAGCCCCACCGCGCGTTTGACGCGACCCAGCGACTGTATCGCGGCGGACTGGAGTTCGCCTTGGCCCATCGTACTATGGTTGTCACCGGCGCTGCCGTGGCTGTGCTGCTCTGCGGCTGGCAGGCAACCCGCCTGGGCAGTGAGTTTGTGCCCAATCTGGACGAAGGGGATATCGCCATGCACGCCCTGCGTATCCCCGGCACCTCTTTGAGCCAAGCCGTGTCGATGCAGGAAGCCCTGGAGGCAGAGATTAAAAAACTGCCCGAAGTTGAGCGGGTGTTTGCCAAGATTGGTACCGCCGATGTCGCCACCGATGCGGTGCCACCCAGCGTCGCGGATAATTTTATTATTCTCAAACCTCGCGATGAGTGGCCCGACCCCAGCAAACCCAAAGCGCAGGTGGTGGATGAACTGGCGGCCATCGTCGAACCGGTGCCGGGTAGTCGCTATGAATTTCTGCAACCCATACAGATGCGTTTCAACGAGCTGCTGTCGGGTGTGCGCGCCGAGCTGGCAATCAAGGTCTTTGGTGACGACCTTGAGGTGCTTGCGGCTGTGGGGGCAGAAGTTGAAGCAGCAATTGCGGATGTGAACGGCATTGTTGACATCCAGATCGAACAGACCACGGGATTACAATTATTAAGCATGGTTCCTCGTCGGAATGTGTTGGCGCAGTTCGGGCTCACTCTGCAGGATTTACAAACGCAAGTCGCCATGGCCACCGGCGGCGAACATGCCGGCCTGTTCTACGAGGGTGACCGCTTTGCCGATATTGTGGTGCGTTTACCAGAGGCAACGCGTAACGATACCGATCGGTTGGCCTATCTTCCGATTGAGCTGCCCGGCGGTGAATATGCACCCCTGCGCGAACTGGTCGACTTTGAGCTGGTCAATGGGGTTAATCAGGTTAACCGCGAGAACGGCAAGCGCCGAGTGGTGGTCACCGCAAACGTGCGGGGCCGGGATCTGGGCAGTTTCGTGCAGGATGTGCAAAGCGTGGTTGGGCAGCTAGAGATACCCGCGGGGTATTGGGTCGAGTACGGCGGCACCTACCAAAGCCTGCAGTCGGCTTCACAGCGCCTGGCCATTGTGGTGCCGCTAACGCTGGTGATGATAATTGGCCTGCTCCTGCTGGCACTGGGTTCATTGAAGGAATCGCTGATTATCTTTACCGGCATCCCCCTCGCATTAACCGGCGGTATTCTAGCGCTGACCTTGCGAGGCATTCCTTTTTCCATCTCTGCAGCAGTGGGTTTTATTGCCCTGTCTGGGATTGCCATTCTCAATGGCTTGGTGATGGTGTCTTTTATTCGGGAATTACGACGAGACGGCGCGGCGCTGGATACCGCTATACTGGAGGGCGCGCTGACCCGTTTTCGTCCGGTCATTACCACCGCTTTGGTGGCATCGTTAGGCTTTGTGCCGATGGCACTGAATACCGGCATTGGCTCGGAGGTACAGCGGCCCTTGGCCAGTGTGGTGGTCGGCGGCATTGTGTCATCAACACTACTGACCTTGTTTGTTTTGCCCGTCCTGTATCGATTACTGCATAAGGAATCAGATTAATGAGTTTTAAAGGAGTACTTCCGCGTATCGGGCTAGTGGCCTTTGGCCTGCTGGCCAGCACGGCGCTGCTGGCCCACGGTATGTCCGAGGCCGACAAGGCGCGTATTCTCGGTGCGGGCTTCGAGGAGTTTGTCTGGTTGGGTGCCAGCCATATGCTCAGCGGCTACGACCACCTGCTGTTCCTGTTGGGGGTGGTGTTTTTTCTCAAGCGCTTCACCGACATTCTCAAATTTATTACCGCTTTTACCATTGGCCATTCCATTACCCTTGTATTTGCTACCCTCTACGGTATTCAGGCCAATTATTATTTGATTGATGCAGTCATTGCGCTGACGGTCTGCTACAAGGGCTTTGAAAACCTGGGCGGCTTTCAGCGCATTGGTGTTCGCGCGCCCAGTCTGCTGTGGATGGTCTTCGGTTTTGGTTTGATCCACGGTTTTGGCTTGTCCACCCGGCTGCAGCAGCTGCCCTTGGGCGATCATGGCCTGGTGACGAAAATTCTGGCCTTTAATGTTGGCGTTGAGCTGGGTCAGATTATCGCCTTAAGTGTGATGTTGTTTGCGCTGATGCTGTGGCGGAAACACCGCTCCTTCGCTCCCTTCAGCCGCGTCGCCAATGGGGCACTCATTATCATTGGCGGGCTGCTGCTGATTCACCAATTGCACGGCTACCAGCACAGCGTCTACGCCGAGGATTTTCCCATCAGTCGGGATGATCATAACCACGCCCACGAAGATATGCGCAGCAGTGCGCTGGAGTCCTATCCCCGTCGCCTGCAACTCGCACCCGGTTCGGGAAGGGCTGCGCCAGACAATACGCCGGCTCCATCCGCGCCCCCGGAACCAACGCCTGATGATGTTCATGATCACGGCGATGGTCACTTTCACAGCCACTAATTCACGGCGAACCAGTCATAGGGAAAAGTCTAAATGAAAATCGTATTGGCAATGGTATTTAGCGTTTTTCTCGGCCAACAGGCCTTTGCCCACGGTAACCATCAGCCCCCGGTTTCCAATGAACAGGCGATAGCGATTGCCGCGGATATTGCCCGTGGCTTCGCCGGGGTCGACCCCCAGTTGGGTTTTGGGGCACTGGCCCAAAGTTGGGGGCAGGTTGAGGGTGCGGATGCCGCCATCGCCGATCGCGGTCAGGGCTATCTCATTGTGAAAGTCGTTAATGAGGCAGAAGCGCAGGCACTGTATATTCTGATGTCGGAAGAGGGCGAGGTGTTTGACGCTAATCTGACGGGCAAATTTCCAGGAATTAAGTGAGGTCTTATCATGCCCGCTTACGTGTTGCTTGCCAAAATAGCCATCGCCGCGTCGGTCATCGGTTTTGCCTCCTGGCTGGCCGATAAAAAGCCGGTGCTGGCGGGCTTTTTGGTGGCCCTGCCATTGGTTTCAATTCTGGCTATTCTGTTTTCCTATCTGGAACACCGCGATGCTGAAAACAGCATCACCTTTGCCAAAAGTATTATGATTGGGGTGCCGGTATCTTATTTTTTCTTTCTGCCGTTTTTCTTCGCAGAGCGCTTGCAGCTGGGGTTTTGGGGTAGCTATCTCTCCGGCTTGTTGCTTCTGGTAGTGGGCTATTTTGTCCATCGCAGCGTGGTGGCCCTGCTGAACTAATGCTTGGCGTTATTGAGTACAAGTGGGCATGAGCGGCACCGGCAGACTTTGCGGAGCAATTCAGCTAGAATCCAACCTATGAAAAACATTCTCTACAGTTTGTTGATGCTGACGGCCGTTATGTCTGCACTGGCATGCGGGGCATTTGCCTGTGAGAATGTGGTGCCCGCCGCGGCAGAATTGCCCTGTCATGAGCAGTCTGAAAATCAGCATGCGCCAAAAGGGCCGATGCTGTTCAAGGACTGCAGCAATCTGGATCTGCATTACTATCAGGCTGATAAGCCCATCCAGGAACCGGTTCTAAAACTGCTCAACTATTATGTCGTTTTTGATTTTTCTGACAGTGACTATCTGGCCGGTTTACTTCCTCCACAAAAATCCCGAGCCCCACCCGATAGGCTTTACGCCGCTCCAGCCACCGCGATCTACCTGAGTACCCTGCGTATTCGCGTCTAGACATTTCTGTATTTGACAGGGAAGGTCTGCACAACCTCCCTCGTTCATAAAAATACCGCTAAAAATACGCGTTAGTTTCTTGGGCCGCGGTGATTCTCAGCTTTTCCCGGCCTGTAACCAGCCATTTGGCTGATTACAGGCGCACCTTCCCTACGAAGGCAGATATTTCTCCGCTCTCAGCAGGTTGGTAAACGCCGAGAGGACATACAGGCGATTGGTGTTTTTCGCCAGTCCACGGTAGCGAACCTTCCCATAACCAAACTGCTGTTTGATCGTCCGGAACGGATGCTCGACTTTCGCACGCACGCTGGCCTTTATTCCCTCCAGCATTTCCTGTAGCTGGTCAGCCAGCTTGCGCCGGGTGCCGGGGCGTAGCGCGATACGCCAATCGACATCCCGATCTTTAAACTCATCTCGCTTATGGATGCCGGTATAACCCGCATCACCCCAGACCCGCTGCTCTTCTCCGTGAAGAAGCTGATCTGCCGCAGTGAGATCATGCACATTCGCGGCTGTGGTCTCGATGCTGTGAATCAAGCCGTCCCGGTCATCCACGCCAATATGCATCTTCATGCCAAAGTGCCATTCATTGCCTTTCTTTGTCTGGTGCATCTCCGGATCCCGCTCCCCGTCCTGATTCTTGGTTGAGCTGGGCGCGGCGATAATCGTGGCATCAACAATGGTGCCTTCACGCATCATCAGACCCTGCTGGCGCAGCTGGGCGCTCACGGTATCGAAGATCACTTTGCCCAATTTGTAGCGTTCTAAAAAATGACGGAAGCGGAGAATGGTGCTTTCATCCGGTAGCCGATCAGACAAACGGAGCCCGGCAAAGCGGCGCATCGACTCGATCTCGTACAGGGCATCCTCCATCGCCGGATCACTGAGGTTGTAGAACAGCTGCAGGCAGTGAACCCGAAGCATTATCGCCAGCGGGTACGGCGGATTCCCGTTCTCACCCTTGGGATAGTGCTTGCGGAGCTTCTTCTCCAGCTTGGCCCAGGGAATCAAGCCATCCATTTTCTCGAGGAACAGCTCCCGCCGCGTCTTGCGCTTCTTGTTTTGGTATTCGGCTTCGGCGAAAGTCAGTTGGCTCATGCTATATTCCGGTTGAAATGGGTCATCACGAAATTATCTCAAATTTTCGAGGTTGTGCAGAGGTTCCCTAATCCAGTTTGTGTGTCTGGAGTTCTTTTTCCGGGGTTTTGTGTTGCAGGCTCTGAGACCCGCCATTGGCGCCAATGCGGTGTGGGTGATGTGCGTGCCTTATCTAATGATCCATTTTCCCAAACTTTGGCCGGAAGCCGTTGGTGCGATCCTGTTTGGGCTGTTTCTGGGGATTCTGGCGCTGCGATCCCGTTCGATCTGGGGCGGCTTTTTTGTCCATGCCGGGGTGGCGGTGGGCATGGATATGGCGTCGTTGATTCAGCAGGATAAGCTGCCAAGTGTGTTCTGGCCGTTTTGATATTGTTCCGGGGTGGAGTGTCGCGCTGAGGCCGATGGAAATACGCACCGATGTTGGGCTGGCGGGTTTTCGCGGTCAGAGCCCGTTCCTACACGTGATCGGACCCTGTAGGAGGTCGCTCCGAGGCCGATGGAATTACGCATTGATCCCGGCCCGGCGCATCGCGGTCAGAGCCCGCTCCTACACGTGATCGGACCTTGTAGGAGGTCGCTCCGAGGCCGAAAGAATTACGCGCTGATCCCGGTTCGGCGCATCGCGATCAGAGCCCGCTCCTACTGATCTTTTTCATTGCCACGGCTATCCCGACAAACAGCGGGGTGGCCAGGATACCAATACTGACACCAATGTATTTGAACAGCACTGGGGCCTTCATCATCGTCGACATCAGCGATTCTTGATAATAGAAAAACCATTGATGCTCGGGTGGAAACAGCCAGATATGAAACTGGTAAAACACCCGTTCAAAACCAAAGGCCAGCAGAGCTGCCGCCATGCATAGGCTTCCCAACACCACGCCGTAAAGTTGTTGCTGCACAGTCGGCAGCGGCCATTTCCGCCATAAGGCCCCAGCGGTCAAGAGCAGCCAAAGCCCGGAGGCAGCGGCCAAGGTGGACTTCGCCAAGCGGATCAACTGGCTGACATCCTGAAGATGAATGATTTCCGCCCGATGGAGGAGGGCGGTGGGATAGTCCTGTCCCGGCGCCTGATAGCGAATCTCCCGCAAGCCTTCGCCCCCGTGATGTACGGCCTCGACAATTTCCGCAAACAGGCTAATGCGCTGCTGGCGGTCAGTGTCTTCAAAATGCTTCCGGTGGCGATTGAGGGGGCCGTACTCCTCAATATTTTCCGCCAGCCCGCCATGGTCATGCCAGAAGCCGTAGCCGTAATTCATTGACGCCACAGCTGCCCAGGCCAGGGTGACCACGAACAGCAATGTCAGCAATCCGTACAGGGCATTAGAGATCAGGCGAACGGGTGGTGGCACGGGCTGTTCTCGGTTGGAGAGGAGGTCGTTCGATTATCCCTATCACTGCGGCGCTTGGCAAAAGCCGGTCTCGCCTCCTCCCTTGTTGCCGATAGAGCTATGGCAATTGAGGTCATTCCCAGAGTGCTTTGCTCGGTGTTGTTGTCGGTTACCGATCTTTGCTGAGAAGTGTTAAAGGCAAAGCCTGAGGTATCACCAGGTTGTGCAGAGGTTCCACAGACTTTTTCCTTTCAATACAGGACATTGTTATGCGCGCGCTATTTTTAGTTGTGATTTTGTTTATCGCTCCTGCCGCACTGGCTCAGGAGACTTATATCTGCCCCATGCACCCTCATATTCACGGTGAAGAAGGCGAAACCTGCCCTATCTGCGGAATGACGCTGGTGGCACAGGCGCCTCAGGAATTACCGGCAAAACCCTCCAGGTCCAAAGAGGGTGACCAGCCTGCTGTGCAGATTTCCCCGGACTTTATCCAGGCACTGGGGGTGACGACGGCGACAGCGCAAGCGCGCACTTTGGCCGCTCGCGTTCAGGCCTATGGCGAGGTGGTGCCCAGCAGCCGCAATGCGCTGGCCCTGAGCATGCGCAGCGAGGGTTGGATCATCGATCTTGCCGCCGATGCGGTGGGTGATACGGTAAACAAAGGTGATTTGTTGTTCACCTATTACAGCCCGGAAATCATCTCCGCCCAGGTGGATTATCTGACGGTGGCCGCGACGGAATCCCGGGTGGAGAGGGCAGAGCAGCGCCTGCGCCTGTACGGAATGGAAGACAAGGCCATCGCGGAATTTAAAGCCGGTGGCAAGGTGATTGAAAAGATGCCTTTTTACGCTCCCTTCGACGGCACGATCACCGAGCTGCCGATACGTAAAGGGGACTATCTTCAGGCGGGCGAGCTCGCGCTGGGGCTGCAGGATTTCAGTCAGGTCTGGGTGAACGCCGCGATCGCCCTTCGCGACCTGCCCTTGCTGGAGGTCGGTCAGCAGGCCAACATTCGCAACCCCGCCACTGGGCAGCGTTACAGCAGTACCATCGAGTTTATCCACCATGTCGCCGACCCTGAAAGCCGCACCGGCAAGGTCAGGCTGTCACTGCCCCACGACAGGGGGGAACCCAAGCCTGGCAGCTATGTTGATGTTGAGTTTCAGGTGAACCCCGGGGCGCGCTTGGCGGTGCCCAGCCAGGCCCTGTTGTATGACCGCGACGGCGCCTACCTGTTTTTGGACTTGGGCGAAGGGCGCTTTCAGCCCCGTCGAGTGGAAACCGGTGTGACTTCCGAGGGCTACACCGAAATTCTGTCGGGTCTTGAGCAGGGGCAAAACATCGTCACCGCAGGCCAGTTCCTGATCGATGCCGAAAGCCGCCTGCGCTCGGGTATGTCGCGCATGGAGAACATGAGCCATGGCGACGACCGGGGTGAGTCAATGCCGGCAACCGGCATGGAGGCTCATCATGCTCACTGAAGGTCACGATCCGCAAAAAGGCGTGGTCGCCAAGATCATCGAGTGGTCGGTGAACAACCGTTTTCTGGTACTGTTGGCGGCTTTGTTTGTCTTTGTTGCCGGCAGCTTATCCCTGAGCAAAATTCCGCTGGATGCGATTCCGGATCTTTCCGATACTCAGGTGATTGTTCGCACAGAATGGCCGGGGCAGGCACCTCAGGTCATTGAAGATCAAGTCACCTATCCCCTGGCCAGCCAGATGTTGGGCCTGCCCAAAACCAAAAGTGTTCGCGGCGTGTCCATGTTCGGCACCTCCTTTCTGTACGTGGTCTTCGAAGACGATGTGGACCTGTACTGGGCCAGAAGTCGCGTACTGGAAGCCCTGACCCAAACGGCCTCGTCGCTGCCAGCGGGGGCAGAGACGGGCCTTGGGCCTGATGCCACCGGTGTGGGATGGGTATTTCAATACGCCCTGTATGACGCCAGCGGCGGTCACGACCTGCAGCAACTGCGCTCGCTGCAGGACTGGTTTGTGCGTTATGAGCTGCTGTCGGTGGATGGCGTCTCCGAGGTCGCCAGTGTGGGGGGCTATGTAAAGGAATATCAGGTCCTGGTCGACCCGAAAAAATTGCGCGCCTTTGATGTCTCCTTGACTGAGGTGATCAGCGCGGTACGAAGTGCCAACGGCGAGACTGGCGGTCGCACCCTGGAAATGGGCGAGACTGAGTATCTGATCCGTTCATTGGGCTATCTTCAAACAAGCCAGGACCTTGAACAGGCGGTGGTCCGCGCCAGCAATGGCGTGCCGGTGCAGATTGGCGATATCGCCCGGGTGGTGGAAGGCCCGGCCCTGCGCCGGGGCGTTACCGAGCTCAATGGCCAGGGCGAAGCGGTGGGCGGTATTGTGGTGATGCGCTCAGGGGCCAATGCCTTAAAAGTCATTGAGCAGGTCAAGGAAAGGCTGAAAGCCGTGCAGCAGGGACTGCCTGACGGTGTGGAACTGAAGGTCGTCTACGATCGTAGCAAGCTGATCTCCGAATCGGTGGACTACCTCAAGATCAAGCTCATCGAAGAGTGCCTGATGGTGGTGCTGATCAGCTTTGTCTTTCTGCTCCACGCGCGCAGCGCCCTGGTTGCCGTGATCACCCTGCCGCTGGGAATATTGGCCGCCTTTGTGGTGATGCGGGCCCAGGGCCTCAGCGCCAATATTATGTCCTTGGGCGGCATTGCCATTGCCATTGGCGCCATGGTGGACGCCGCCATCGTGATGGTGGAAAACGCCCACCGCAAACTGGCCAGCTTGCCGGCCCAGGCCAGCGCCGCCGATAAAAAGCAGGCTTTGATCACGGCGGCAAAGGAAGTGGGGCCGGGGCTGTTCTTTAGTCTGCTGATCATCACCGTGTCGTTTTTCCCGGTCTTTGCCCTCACCGGGCAATCCGCCCGCCTGTTTGCACCCTTGGCCTTTACCAAAACCTATGCCATGGCGGCGGCCAGCGTGCTGTCGGTCACCCTGGTGCCGGTGTTGATGTTGTTGCTGGTCAGAGGCCGAATTCGCAGCGAAGACAGCAATCCGGTGAATCGCTTTTTTGTCGCCCTGTACCGCCCCAGCCTGAACGCGGCGATCAAATATAAAAAGCTCACGCTGGGGCTGTGCCTGGCGGCGCTGCTCAGCACCGCCATCCCCATCAAACAACTGGGCTCCGAATTTATGCCGCCCCTCTACGAGGGCGGCATTTTGTATATGCCCATGACCCTGCCGGGGGTGTCGGTGACCAAGGCGCGGGAAATACTGCAGGTGACCAACCGCCAGTTAATGGCCATTCCCGAAGTGGTCCACGCCTTTGGCAAGGCGGGCCGCTCGGATTCGGCAACCGACCCCGCGCCCCTGTTGATGATAGAAACCTGGGTAGAGCTCAAGCCCAGAAGTGAGTGGCGGGCAGACATGACCCCGGAAAAACTGATCCGGGAAATGGACGCGGCGGTAGGACTGCCCGGCATGATGAACAGTTGGAACTATCCGATCAAAACTCGGCTTGAAATGCTCACTACCGGCATCCGCACGCCAGTGGGTATTAAGGTATCCGGCCCCGAGCTTGAAGGCATCGACGACATTTCAAGGCAAGTGGAAGCCATTGCCCGGGAGGTGCCCGGCACCCGCAGCGCCATTGCCGATCGCGTCCAGGGCGCCAAGTACGTTGAGATCCAGCCCGACCGTCGCGCACTGGCGCGCTACGGCGTCTCATTGCAGCATTTGCAGACGGTGATTCAAACGGCGCTGGGCGGTATGGCCTTGGATCAGGCTATTGAAGGACGCGAGCGCTACCCGATCATGATTCGCTATGACAGGCCCTTTCGCGAGGGGCTCGATGACCTGAGCGATATTCTGGTGTCAGGCGCCGATGGTCTGCAGGTCCCGCTGGCCGATGTCGCCAGCATTGGCATTGCCAATGGCCCCGCGATGATTCGCTCGGAAGATGCCCGGCTAAACGGCTTCGTTTTCGTCGATATCGACAACCGGGATTTGGGCGGCTATGTTGCCGCGTTACAGAATCGGCTTGGGGAAATCCCACTGCCCCCAGGCTACTCCTTCAAACTGTCTGGCCAGTTTGAGCAAATGCAATTGGCCAGCGAGCGTCTGAAAATTACCATCCCGGCTACGCTGCTGATCATTGTTGTATTGCTGTACCTGTATTTTGGTCAGTGGGACCGAACCCTGATGATTCTGCTGTCGGTACCCTTTGGCCTGATTGGCGGCTTCTGGTGGCTGTGGCTGGCGGATTATCAATTGTCCGTCGCGGTGGCCGTGGGTTTTATTGCCCTGGCGGGGGTCGCCGTAGAAACCGCCCTGGTCATGCTCCTGTTTATCGACCAGCGCATGCGAGAACATCCCCCGGAAAACTATAGCGAGCTAGTCGACAACGTTCGCCAGGGCGCGGTACTACGTCTGCGTCCCAAATTAATGACGGTGGGCACTATCGTTCTGGGATTGACGCCCATCTTTATGACCGAAGGCCCCGGCACGGAAATTATGCGACGCATTGCACTGCCCATGCTGGGCGGCATGCTGTCGACTACGGTGCTAACGCTGATATTGATGCCGGTGTTGTATATTTTGTATTTTGGTCGATCGTTGAGAAAAGATTAAGGCGTCAGGAGTGGCAGGCTCTGGTGCGGGTCAGCTATCAGCAGATCCTTCCCACGACGGCGTTGAATGAATCCTGCTAACGCACCGAATAACAGTGCCCCGGGCACGACATATTGACCGATTAGTCCAAACATTCTGGCAGCTTGTATAAGTACAACTTTGGACAAGTCGTGAAGGCCGGTAGAAACAGGCGGGTCGATCAGGGAGAGCTGGTGCAGGGCGATGGTAAAGCCAATGCTTAACTTCCAGGGAAGTTTTGCGCCCAGAGCAAAGAGGTCATCCATGATGGTGGTTTTAGCCATTGCTTCTTCCTTAGCGGCTAATCAAGAGCGTGTATATTGCGATAAGTTTCAGGTTGCGACAAGCTGGAATTAAGTAAACTGTTCCTGGAATTGTACTTGGTCCGCAGGGCTTTTACCGCATCTACTCTTAGATTTATGGATGACGTAATAGACTGATTGATTGCCAGCGAAAAGGCGAAGCACTAAGGATCAGGCGAGATGTTTTTGACAAAACGGGAAGAGTCAAGACCTGACCCCGAAGACTTGGTTGAGCTGCTCGCGCACCGGCTTTATTTATTTCTTCTGCGGTGATAGTTATAGCAACCGGATCGTTTAATGCCGAACGCCAGACAGACCGTTATCAACGGGCTCTTGCCCATTTAATGGGTCTGTCAGGTGGTTCGATTCTATTTGTTCGACATTAAGAGAACGGTAGCCCTTATTGTTAAACAGGTCACCCAAGTGAGGTTGGCTACTGTGGCCGGCTGAATACCAGCAATAGGCAGTCATTCTCTTGATTGCAGGCGGGAGGCGTTTCGCCGTCATCAATAAAAGCAATACCGGCGATGACGTTGCCAAAATAGGATGCCCCGCCATGGAAGGTGTAGGTTACGCTGCCATCGGCGGAGGTAAATTCTCCAGTGAGATAGTCGGCGTCGTTGGCATTACTGCGGTAGGTGTTGCTACTGGTTTCCGATAGCAACAGTGCATTGTCACCCAGTGTGCAGGCGTCATTATTACAAAATAGTGAGATGTCGCCACTCTGCAGCGGTGTCAGGCGGTCGTCTGGGGAGGTGTAGAAAATACGCCCGTTGTATTCTCCGGTAAGGCTTTCGAACTGTGCCGAGAAGTTGATGGCCTCTTCGCTATAACCACAGCTTTCTGCTGACCGGGTTGGTCGCGCTTCAAAAATATCGAGATAGAAATAGGCCCTGGGAATATCATCGACGATCAGTGTTCGGGCTTTCACGTGGCCAATGTCGTTAAGGACAATATTGAAAACGTATTGATCCTCATCGATGCTGTTCAAGACGACATTCTCAGCAATGGTGTAGCAATACTGGTCGGACAGGCAAAGCGTATCTCCAGTCTGGGAGGACACACTGCGACCATTCAGGAATTCATCGCGAGTTAGGGCCGGGTAGTCAAAGCAGCCGGGCTCGGAGCCAATATAATCCGGATCTGAAAAAGCGTCGATCTCATATATGCCGCCGGTAAGCAGTACTTCGTTGGAGCGGTTGTAGTGAGCCAGGATGCGGTCAATAACGTCACCGTTGTCGCCATTGCTGCTGTTTGAACCGCCGCCACAAGCGGAAAGGACAATGAAAATAATGGGAGTGACTAGGTTTCGAAGGTGGGAATAATTCATTGGGCAGTGCTGTCCTTTGCTGTAGGTCTTATGCTTTTTTATTTAGCAGAGTTAAGTAATAAACTGCTATCGAAAATTGTACGGATAAGCGCAACTTCCATTGTGGCTTCTTGCTAAAGTGGTCTAGTACCTTTGCAGGCAGGGTATGTTCTACAGCCCCAAAACTGAGCTCCAGCTTGAGGACCTTTTTTCGCGATCCGAACTACCATGAGGCTATTGCACAATGGGCAATCTGCTGCTGTGGGAGGCGGTGGCTTTGTAGAAGTTTGAGTCTGACCATTGCTAGCACCGTTTTTGGTCATCTGTCTTTTGAGCTTCTGTCCATCGAGGAGCTCTATGTTTCTTCCTTTAACAAAGCGCTTGGCGTCGGCGGTAAATTGTCCTGTGGTAGCAACAAAGCCGCCCACAGCGCCCTCTGCGGCGATAGCACCGTAAAGCTCCCTCACAACAGGCACGCCAACCTTGAGGGATCGCCAGTGCTTGCATTGCACCAGATACTTCTCGCCGCCTTTCCTCAGTACCAGGTCTACGCCACCGTCGGGGCCTTGCAGTCCGCGCTCTTCTACTTGAAAGCCCTGCTCCCTGAAGATGGCGCCAACGAGCTGTTCAAACTGCTGCCATGAAAGCGTGGCGAGGCCATTGGTCTTTGTTCTCGTTTGGGTTAGCAGGTCCTTCCCTCGACGGCGTTGCATGAATCCTGCTAGCGCACCAAATAGCAGTACGCCGGGCACGATATATTGACCGATCAATCCGATAACCCTGGCGATCTGTATAAACATAACTTTGGACAAGTCGTGAAGGCCGGTAGAAACAGGCGGGTCGATCAGGGAGAGCTGGTGCAGGGCGATGGCAAAGCCAATGGCGAGGACAATGCTTAACTTCCAGGGAAGTTTTGCGCCCAGAGCAAAGAGGTCATCCATGATGGTGGTTTTAGCCATTGCTTCTTCCTTAGCGGCTAATCAAGAGCGTGTATATTGCGATAAGTTTCAGGTTGCGACAAGCTGGAATTAAGTAAACTGTTCCTGGAATTGTACTTGGTCCGCAGGGCTTTTACCGCATCTACTCTTAGATTTATGGATGACGTAATAGACTGATTGATTGCCAGCGAAAAGGCGAAGTACTAAGGATCAGGCGAGATATTTTTGACAAAACGGGAAGAGTCAAGACCTGACCCCGAGGCGTGCGTTTACATGACGAGAAAATTATCTTGCAATACGGGGCGGACCATATATGACCCCGAGGCGTGCGACAAGCTGGAATTAAGTAAACTGTCACCGGAATTGCAAAATGTAAGGCCCTCGTCGCGCTAGGACCTGCCCTTTGCTTCATCCAAACTGTTAGATGGCGGGCTAGGAACTACGATAAAGATTCGAGCCGCAATGATTGCATATAAAAGTGCGACGCCGATCTGATCCCGAGTACATTCCCCAGTTTTTAATGCTTTTTGAGCCGCAGTCACCGCACTGAACGCCATTACTACTTTTGCAGCTGGGATTGTTGTTCAGATATTCGGGGAGTGTTGGGAGCGAATTCCACTTTTTTATTCTCCAAAAGTGGCCTCCGAAAATAATTATTAATGGGATGCCAAAAATTACGATAAATAGTTCCATACTGCATCTTCCCTGTCGTTGGTCATTTCAAGTAGTTTAAATTTGGTTGTGCCGAGAGCTGATTCCTTGCTCCATCAAGAGAATAATATTCCCAATTTTGGGGAGGTTCTAGCCGGGTATTGTGAATTGCCATTAGGTTAATAGGCGCTTCTCATGAACGGCACGGTCTTTGGCAGCTCGATTCAGCGCGGAGAACCCATTGAGTTTGGATTGAATCAGGTGATCAGTGGCTGTACGGAGGGCCTGCAATTGATGACGGTTGGTGAAAAGCGCCGTCTCTATATTCCCCCTGAGCTGGGGGTTATGGCAACCTGAGAGCCGGGTCGATTCCGCCGGGCTCGTTGCTGATATTTGAGGTTGAGTTATTGGCTATTAATGGTGAGGTCGGATAGCCGTTCGCGAAAAAAGCCTGCGTCTTTGCTAACGGTGTATTTCGGGAATTCTGGGGGTGGTTTGCGTAATTGTTTACCCGATGAATTAAGTACACTGTCCCCGGAATTCAAAGTCTGGCAATGCCCGTTATTGCAGAAACTCGTATCCATGATTGGCTTGAAAAGTGTGAATAGATCAGACGTTGCTTGGGATGGTAAAAAAGTACTTATCTGACGTCAGCCAGTCGGAGAGTGTGTCTGCAACCGAGTCGTCCCCTCTTTTATGCTTACCGCGCAGACAGCATTCCCAGACCACCGCAACTCGCCAGCCAGCAACCAGTAGTGCGTTGACATTGCGCTCGTCCCGTTCATAGTTAGCATCCAGCTTCTTGCGCCAGAAGTCCTTGCGGGACGATGGCCAATGAAACATAGAGCAGTTATGTCGGTGCCAGAAGCAGCCATGGACGAAGATCGCTGCGCGGTATTTTGGCAACACAAGATCAGGGGAGCCGGGGAGTTTCTGGCTGTGCAGGCGATAGCGGAACCCTCGGGCATGCAGAGCTCGCCGGATCAGCATTTCTGGCTTTGTGTCTTTACCTCGGATTGCCGACATATTCCGGCTGCGGGTGGCAGGAAGGTGGATGTCTGACATAGTGCTCCCGAATGGAATTAATTAGTGATAAGATGTCACGCAATTGACCTGGAGAACGAAATGGCCACTGAACAACTCGCCCTCATTCATGATGGTTTTGATGATATATCGGATGCCACTCTTATAGGTCAGCTACTTGAGATATACGACCAGAAGGCAATTGCCAGCTTTCTCAATTCGGTTACTCCGGGTCATTGGTGTCGTGAGACAATCAATCGCTGGAGTAAAGGTAAATCAGAGCCCCGCTTGAACGCAAAAGAGTTTAACGCACTGAAAGGTTTACTCCCGAAAGAGAAAGTCAGTCCAGATAACTGTAAGTTCAGGTTTATCGATTTGTTTGCAGGTATCGGCGGAATCCGGAAGGGCTTTGAGGATGAGGGTGGCCTGTGCGTGTTTACAAGCGAATGGAACAAGTTTGCAGCAAGAACATATAAAGCGAACTTTTACAGTCATGGCGACTACCATACCTTTAACGAAGACATCCGGGACGTCACTTTGTCTGCAGATATTTCTGTATCCGAAGATGAAGCGTATACAAATATTGATGAAATGATTCCCGGTCACGATGTTCTGTTAGCTGGCTTTCCTTGCCAGCCATTCTCCATTGCGGGCGTTTCTAAAAAGAATTCTCTGGGACGAGCTCATGGTTTTGAATGTAATACTCAAGGAACTCTGTTTTTTGATGTTGCCAGAATTATTAAAGCGAAGCAGCCAAAAGCCTTTGTTCTTGAAAATGTTAAGAACCTCAAGAGCCATGATAAAGGAAAGACCTTTAAGATTATCATGCAGACTCTTGATGAATTGGGTTACTGGGTTTCGGATGCCGATCACGAAGGGCCAAAAGATCCTAAAGTGATCGATGCAAAAAACTGGGTCCCGCAACATCGGGAGCGCATAGTCTTGGTCGGTTTCCGCAAAGATCTGGAAATTCATGATGGGTTCACGCTTAAGGATATACGCCGTTACTTTCCTAAAAAGAAGATCACTCTCGGTGATATTTTCGAGCAGAACGTAGACCCTAAGTACACGCTAACACCTAAACTGTGGGAATACCTCCATAACTACGCCATCAAGCATAAAGAGAAGGGTAATGGCTTCGGGTTCGGGTTGGTAGGTCCAAATGATGTTGCTCGTACCATGTCAGCGCGATACTACAAAGACGGGTCAGAGATTCTCGTAGACCGAGGATGGGACTTTAGCAAAGGATTCGGTAACGGAAAGAATCTGGAGAACCGACCAAGAAGACTGACTCCGTATGAATGTGCAAGATTAATGGGGTTCACCCGTCATGACCAGAATGATTTCGTCATACCGGTTTCAGACACTCAAGCATATAAACAATTTGGTAACTCTGTCGTAGTCCCGGTTTTCCGAGCAGTCGCAAAACTCGTTGCAAAAAGACTGATTAATTAAGGGCAACTGATATATCCTATGTGTGCCAGACACATATATAAGGATATATTTTGAGCTTTAATGTACTTGATCACTTGGCTATCCGGGATTTATCGCAGGCTATATCTCTTCTGAAGCAGCATGGTTGCGAAAAGGCCCTGCTTAAAAAACTGGCTAAAAACAATAACGACAAGCAGCAAATTTATTTTCATCACGATGCAAGTCTGTTGAACGCCGTATTTGATATGACTTTCTTTACCCGAGAGCGCAGTCAAAGCAAAAAACGCGGTGGTAGTATCAAAGGGAAAAGAATTCTTTCGGCCGTATTCAATAATTTTCAATGGCTTGGCACAGATCACAGTCTGCATGAGGTAACTGCGTGCAAAGGGGTTGTGTATGCTCAGTATCCTGAAGTCAGGCTTTCCGGCTTTAAGGCTGAGACAGGAATAATGCCTCGATCTCTGTCTTTAGATTACGTTAAAGAAAACCTGGATACGGATCGTTATCTTGTCATAGGAGCAACGCCGGAAGGTAAAGCAATCGCTATGATGGTAGTTTCACCCAGCCAAAATTTTGTTGAAGAGTTTCTGAAATTGCCTTTTATGGCTAATTCGAAAATATGCCGCCTTCTTAAGATAAGCGAAGATGCAGGGGCTGAAAAATTGCTGTCGCTTCTTAAATTGCATGTGGGAGGTAAGAGCGTCAAAGGCTGCAGATTAGACGCACATGGCAAAACCCTTCCTTTCACTGGCACCCAAGTGCACGGTTATACACTTGAGCACGAACTGGGAATCAGAACAAATGCGTCAAAAGATGGCGATATATTTGGTATTGAGCTCAAGTGCTTCACCAGTAAAAAGTTAACTCTTTTTACTCCTGAGCCAGATGGAGGTTTATATTCAGAAAGCTTTTCAGACTTTATGCAGAAATATGGCTATGAAAAGGAAGCAGTCTATCGACTAACTGGTCTTCACAGAGCTGGTTCAGTAAGTGAAAAATCCGGACTTTCTCTCCGTGTTCTTTGTACTCCGAAAGATTCTGAGCCGGGCACGATCAAAAACTATAATCCCGAAAAACCTTTGTCACATCAGCTGGAAAATTTGTCTGTAGTTCTCGTGGATGACGGTGAGAATATTGCGGCCAGCTGGTCAGTCGAACGCCTTCTCAATAACTGGGGTGTTAAGCACAATGAGTCCGTCTACGTACCTGCAAAAGTAACGGACAACGATATAAGTCACGAGCTTGATGTCGGCTATACAAGACGCGTTACTTTTGGAAATCAAGTTCTCTGGTGTAAAAAAACGAGTCTTGAAAGAATGATCAGATCAATTGCGAGTGGCGTGATATTTCTTGATCCAGCTCCCAAGTATGACCCCGATAACCCCAGGAACAACAAACGCCGCTCCCAATGGCGCATTAATAATATTTACAGAGACTCCCAACACCTCTACGAAGAGGTTAAGGAGGTCGATATTTGAATAATTCTGTAAGTCATTGTTTTATAGAGACGGCACACTTTTTCATTTGTCAAAAGTGCCCGCTCTAATGGCAACTTACAGGGTTATTAAGTGACGAACATTTTTGTTGCATATTTATGAGTGAATGAGTGAGGTGTTCTATCTACAGTGTCTGGGAAGGTGTGGGTATTCGGATATAACTCGTCGCAGGCCCTGTAGTGTTGCAAAAACATTCGTTTTCGGCCAGATTACAGCAAATACCATTACAGAATGCATCAAGTGTTGGGGGGCAAAAATGCAACAAATCAATTTACGTCTGCCTCCGATCAACCAGAGGCGATTCATTAGACGTGTTGCTGTAGTGTCGATTCGCCGATAAGTAGCCCGATTTGGCCGGCTTTGGATGTGGACGTAGGAATACTTTTTGGGATCGGTAATCCGGGTGTTGTGGGGGCTGAGGGTACCCGATTAAATTGTAATTACTACAAGCTTTACAACAACGATAGAATAAGTGAACCGATTGAAGCTATTGATGCTGCTGTTGGTAAAGAGTTAATTAATGCATTTACGACAACCTTACTCGGCTTTTCATTTTTGCATTGATCTTCTATTGCGCCAACAACCTCTATAGCTTCTGATTTTTCTTGAGCCGATAATTCAAGGCGGTTTATCTCAGCTTTTAAAGCCTCTATACTTTTCGATAAATCATTGTTTATATTTGCAATATTATTAGAGTTATCTGTTGAATTATTATTCACTCTAGCGTTTGGCCCGCTAATATTATAGGTAATAGATTGAATCGCTTTTTCAGCATCAGGCAGCCCAAGTTTTTTTACTTTCATTTGATAGTGAGCAGGAATTGCTCCTCCGGTTCCTTCGTGAAAACCGGGATCAATAACTTGAAACGTTTCTTTGCCGCCATTAGACATAATTCTTTGAATTAAATCACCAGGTTCAACTAAGACATCTGATCTCATTAAGTAAATGCCTTTGCTTTGCACGCTAGCATTCATTTCTGAACTCTTAGTACCATCAGATTTTAAAACTTGAATCTTGTCTTTCATCATACTCGAAAATGGCATGAAGCCCTCCTTTGTAGTTAACGCCGCGTTCACCGGCTTGTCTGGTGGAACGTATTGTTATGGCTTTCTACATAAACCTTCGCTATTCAGTATTCGCTTACGCGAGATACCCCAAAAGGTTAATCTATTTTATTTTAGGTGTAAGTCTATTTCCGCCGCGCTCCTTGATCTGCTGGAACCGAGCGTTGATACCTTCGTACAATTTTTCAAACTTGTTTGCTGTTTCCTCGGTGACAACTGCATCCGCATCATTCGACATCTTGGTCAGTAGCAACCGCGTAGGCCTGGTTTTGTGAAACTCTATTCCTAAATCAGCAAGAGCCAACTCAACCCTCTTGGCAATTCGCGGTATGTTGTCATTTAGCGCCAGTTTTTTACCTTTCAGTTCCTTCGCATAACTCTCGCGCACAAGCTCTTCATAAAATTTCGGGTCTAGTAAATCTTCAATGTCGGCCTCACCTGGAGGGTTTCCGTCAAAGGCTTCCGTGACAAAAACAATATTCCGGTCGCTGATCAATTTGGACTTTGTAAGGTCGTCGCGCGTGGTTCTGGAGTCTTTCTCTTCATCCAATAAAACTACAACATTCAGCTCCTCAGACGAGAGTAACGCCACCATGTAGGAAACCTTTTGAGCTCCACCTGCAGGGGTCATCGTAACTTCTGGGCTCAATCCAGTTTTGCCTTGGTCCGCTAGGTACTCCGAGATTGACGATAGCATCCAATAATCGGTGATACCCTCAACTACCAGGTTATTTGGCCCAACAAACAACGACTGGGCGAGGCTGTATCCAAGTGCTGCTTGGATAGGGAATAAGGTTCTAGAGTCTCCGCTCGGATCATTAGTAACTGTGGTCCCGGCTTTCTCGCCAATGCTGACTGTTCGGATCGAGTCCAATTGACCAGTAGGGACCATGAAGGGGGAATGCGTGGAGTAAAGTATTTGATTCCCGAAATCATCCCTGAAATGGTTTAGTAAGTCTGACTGCGATTTCGCATGCAAATATAAGCCGGGTTCGTCCAGTAACAGAATTGCGTCCTCCGCTACATCGCCGTTGGTGTCTGCGGAGAAACTGATGTAGAAAGCGAAAAACCACTGAAAACCTCGGCTACGCTCATTCAGATTGACCTCTACATCGTACACAGACGTTGGGTCTGAAATCAGCGTATCCATGAAATTTCCGTCAAGGTTGAACCGGACTTTTAAGCTGCGGTCGCTCCAAAGGCGGCGAATTTCTTTAGTGACAACCGCGCTGGCCCGGTTTACGAGTTGGTTCCGTGTTTCCGGGTCATTGACTAAATCCTGAAGACTCTTTGGGTCCATTCCCGCAACTTTACAGAGCTTGGCAAAGTATCGGTCTTCGTCCGTTGGACTATTTTTCTGCTGACGCTGATTATATTCAGCTAAGTTTTGGTGGCCTTCCAATTCTGGATAATCAGCGAGGTACATGAATTTTGGCATTTGCGCGACAATCCAATTTCGGCCAGCGGTGTGGGCCTTTTCATCCCCTGCGATTTGCTTGACCAGTTGATCCATCTCAGTGACTGAGTCATCTATCGCCTCGGGAAGCTCCTTTGAAGCGGCAACCAATGCTTTTTCAAGTGCTGCGATTCCGGTTCCTGAATTTGAAGCCCACTCTTGCAGGTCATCCGTTTGAGCAATCGCGCTATCGAAATTTGAAGCGGCTGTTTTTATTGCTTCTGAATGAGGCTCGTCGCACTCTTCAGCAGCTGTGTCGAGTG
The DNA here is from genome assembly GCF_001010805.1 of Spongiibacter sp. IMCC21906. Classification (NCBI taxonomy): domain Bacteria; kingdom Pseudomonadati; phylum Pseudomonadota; class Gammaproteobacteria; order Cellvibrionales; family Spongiibacteraceae; genus Spongiibacter; species Spongiibacter sp. IMCC21906. The sequence continues at coordinate 1,201,847 of NZ_CP011477.1, forward strand.
CTGCTAATAACTTCCGAACCTTAGATTTTAACCACTTATCGTCGATCTCTAACGGAGGCAGGTCATCAAATGTGACCCAACGCGTCTCCCCTTTGTATCTTCGTCCAACTCTAACAGTAGTTACTTCGGCTGCCCGGGGAAATATTTTTCCCAATTGCTGCTGCTCAAGCTTTGACAGAGTCCAGCTTGATTCCACAACGGGAGTTGTATCGCTGCATTCATCGAGCTTTCTGTCTCGGGGGAAGTCTTTGATAGGGCTTAGTGCCTGGAAGCCCTCGACCGGGTTTAGACTGTGCAACGCTTTGAGAAGATTTGATTTGCCGCTTTCATTTCGCCCAAGTAGTGACGTTATTCGGGAGACTAGGATTTCACCACTGTCGTTGATTGAGCGAAAGTTTCTTGCCCTGAACGATTTTAGCTGCACTAGTATTCTCCTTTTGTTCTTATTTCAGGAATGCCGAAAACAACCACGAGCAAACTCAAACTCTTCAATCAGCTGGAGCCATAACTACTTAGCGTTTATCTGCTGTGCGTAGCACGGCATATAAACGTCTACTGGACTGAGCCGCTTTGTGGTGGTGGCATCTTGTATTGGGGATTGTTTTTAGAACACTGACTTTTACTCGGGTCATTCCTGACCAGCCATCCCTAGTCGTCTGAACCATTTCTGGTATTTCTCTATTGTAGCGTGCCGCTGATGTGCTACTTCCAGCCCTATTTAAGCACTTTTCCAGTAAATGTCCACAAGCCTGCTGATTGGGTTAGGTCTCTGGCGTGCGGAGCTTGGCGGAGAGTGAGAGGTTGATATCAGTGACTGGCCGCTTTTGTGAGAGGCTGTGTTAAAACTCCTATGACCAAGTTAATCACGCGATCTGCCGGGCAGCGCCCACAATTCGCCGTACCAGCACCACAAATCTAACCCAAGGTTTGACCTACAGAGTGGTAAAAGCTAATTTAGCTGCCAATAACATATAACACGTTGAACAGGATGTTCACTTCGCACTCTGGTCGCCCACAACCGCAGTCACAGCGAACAAATGTCGCGTCAGCTATTTAACCCAATGAGGCTTATACCTTTGTTGTTGAAGGAACGTACTACATGAGTGAAAACGGCAGCACACAAACCCCTAATAATCTGGCTGCTTTTTGCTGGTCTATCGCCGATCTTCTGCGGGGTGATTTTAAACAGAGCCAATATGGCCGCATTATCCTGCCCTTTACGCTATTGCGTCGCCTCGAAGGGGTATTAGAAGACTCTAAAGAACAGGTTCTGACTGAGCTGGACAGAATTCAATCCATGGGCCTGCCGGAAGAAGCCCAAGAAAAGCTCTTGTTACGGGCAACCGGTGGGCTGTCGTTTTTTAATACTTCTAAGATGGACTTGTCCAAGCTGGGCGAGTCTGGCATTAAGGCAAACCTGCAAAGTTACATTCAGTGCTTCTCTAAAGACGCCCGTGAAATCTTTGAGTACTTCAACTTCGCTGAATTTATCGGCCAGCTTAACGACGCCAACTTGTTATATAAGGTAGTGCAGCGGGTCAGGCAAACTGACTTAAGCCCTAAGGCCATTTCCAATCATGATATGGGCCTGACCTTTGAAGAGCTGATACGCCGCTTTGCTGAGGGGTCGAATGAAACGGCTGGTGAACACTTTACGCCCCGCGACATCGTGCGCCTTACCACCTCCCTGGTATTTATGGAGGATGATGATGCACTAACCAAACCTGGCATCATTCGCACCATATACGACCCCACAGCGGGCACAGGCGGCTTTTTGTCCTCTGGCATGGAGTATGTGCACGAACTTAACCCCGATGCCAAGATGGTTGCTTACGGGCAGGAGTTAAATCCTGAGAGTTATGCCATTTGTAAGGCCGACATGCTGATCAAAGGGCAGGAGGTGAATAACATTAAGCTGGGTAACACCCTGTCTAATGATCAGCTCTACAGCGACAAGTTTGACTACATGTTATCCAACCCACCGTTTGGAGTGGACTGGAAGAAGATTGAGCAAAGCATCAAGGACGAAAATACCCTCAAGGGGTTTGATGGACGTTTTGGCCCAGGTTTGCCCCGTGTATCCGATGGTTCACTATTGTTCCTCTTGCACCTCATCAGTAAGTTACGGGATAAAGGTACTGGCGATAGTGCTAATAGCGGCGGTGGCCGTATCGGTATTATCCTCAATGGCTCACCTTTGTTTACCGGTGGTGCCGGTTCCGGTGAGTCTGAAATTCGCCGCTATATCCTCGAAGCAGATTTACTCGAAGCCATCGTCGCTCTACCCACAGATATGTTCTACAACACCGGCATTGCTACCTATGTATGGGTGCTGTCGAATAAGAAAGCCACTGAGCGCAAGGGTAATGTACAGCTAATCAACGGGGTTAACCTCTGCGGTAAAATGCGTAAATCCCTTGGCTCTAAACGTAACGAAATGAGCGAGCAGGACATTGCCACCATCACCCGCAGCTTTGGGGCATTTGAAGTGGTAGATGCTCGCGAGTTAGATAAACCAGCCGAGCAAAAAAGTAACCGTGGCCGTCAGGCGGCTAATCCCAAAGCCGAAGTAGCCAAAACCTTCTCTAGTAAAATCTTCGCCACTCATGAATTTGGCTATCGGCGCATTACCATCGAGCGCCCCTTACGAGAGTCGTATCAGTTCAGTGACGACCGCATAGCCGAGCTGCGCTTTGCCAGCAAACCCTTCAATGCCCCGATGAAGTGGGTGTATGAGCAGTTTGGGGACACTTGGTCTGATGATGTTGATTGTGAAAACTACGGTGTGTTGCACGAGCAAGCCATTGAAATAAGGGCCTATATCAAAAGCCATTTTACTGACTTAAAAGAAAAGCAAATTAAAGACCTGCTCGACAGTAAACTTTGGCTGTCACAAAAGCACATCATGCTTAAAGGCAAGCACCTGCAAGCGGCCATCGGCACAACCCAGTGTGACGATATGAATGGCTATGAGGCTACCTTAAAAGCCGCCTGCAAAGCTCAAGGCCTCACCCTTGATACTAAGGAGAAAAAGCAGCTAACTGACGCCGTGAGCTGGAAGAACCCAGCAGCAGAAAAAGTTATTAAAAAAGTCCACACAGCCAAAGCCAATCCCCTTTATGGCTTATTTGAAGTAACGCTTAAGGGCAAGAAGCAAGTCGTGGAATACAAAACAGACGGTGACCTGCGTGACAATGAAAACGTTGCCCTAGACCCCAGTCAGTCTGTCAATGCCCTCAACGAAGCCTACTTTGTAAAGGAGGTACAACCTCATGTACCCGATGCCTGGATAGATGCCAGTAAAAAAGATGCCAAAGATCAGGAAATAGGCATAGTAGGTTACGAGATCCCCTTTAACCGCCACTTTTACCAGTACCAGCCGCCCCGAGACTTAGTCGATATTGATGCGGATTTGGATGCGGTAAGTGCGGAGATCATGGCCCTGCTGCAAGAGGTGCATTCCTGATGGGGAAATATCAGGCTTATGCTCAGTACCAAGAATCGGGTGAAGAATGGTTGGGTAAGGTACCTTACCATTGGGATGTGATTCAAATAAAACATTTGAGCGTTGTAAAGCGTGGAGCATCCCCACGGCCAATAGATGATGCTAAATATTTTGATGAAAATGGTGAATATGCATGGACACGAATAGCTGACGTAACCGCTTCAGATGTGTATTTAACAAGGGCGCCTCAGAGGCTGTCCGATTTAGGAAGTTCGCTGAGTGTAAAGCTTGAGCCAGAATCCCTATTTTTAAGTATCGCGGGCACAGTCGGTAAGCCATGTATTACGGGGATGAAGGCATGTATTCATGATGGATTTGTATATTTTCCTGAGCTAAAAATTCCCAGTAAATTCCTATTCTATGTATTCGCAGGTGAGCAGGCTTACAAAGGCCTCGGTAAATTTGGCACGCAGTTAAATTTAAATACGGATACAGTTGGTGGGATAAAAATCGGTTGCACTACGAATGATGAGCTAGAAGGAATAATCAACTTCCTCGACCATGAAACCGCCAAAATCGACACCCTGATCGACAAACAACAACAACTGATCACACTACTCAAAGAAAAACGTCAGGCCGTTATCAGTCATGCCGTCACCAAAGGCCTCAACCCCAACGCCCCCATGCGCGACTCAGGTGTTGAGTGGTTAGGGGAAGTGCCGGCGCATTGGGAGCTACCAAAGTTAATTCATCGAACATCCAGAATTGGTGATGGGTTGCATTCCACTCCAAAGTATCAGGACAATACTGGATATTATTTTGTAAACGGAAATAACCTAGTAAACGGTCAGATTTCAATTGGAGCAACGGCCAAAGAAGTGCCAGAAGAGGAATATAAAAGTCACTATGTTCATTTGGATGAATCCAGCGTAATGCTATCGATTAATGGCACGATTGGTAATGTTGCTCGATATAATGGTGAAAAAATAATATTGGGTAAGAGTGCTGCCTATATGAATTGTTCAGATAATTTATTACCTGAATATTTATTGCTGTATTTACAAAGCAGTCAGGCACTTCGTTATTTCGATTTGGAAGTTACCGGAACTACCATCTTCAATCTGTCACTTAATTCTATCCGTCAAATGAGGGTTTGCATTCCTTTGAAGGCTGAACAGGTCGAAATCTCCGAATTCTGTACGTTTCAAAGAGACAAATACGATGCACTTATACACAAAGCCCGCTCTGCAATAGCATTAATGTTAGAACGCCGCACAGCTTTAATCTCCGCAGCCGTCACCGGCAAAATAGACATCAGAAACTGGGTCGCGCCAGTCACCACAAATAACAACAAGGAAGTCGCCGAATGAGTACATTGTCAGGGAGCGGAAAAGCCAACGAGTTTACCTTTCAAAACGATATGATCGCGCAGCTAGTCGCCAACGGTTGGCTACTGGGTAAACCCGAGAACTATAACCGTGAACTGGCTTTATACCCTGAAGATCTTCTGGGCTTTGTACAAGAGACACAGGACGAGCAATGGCAGAAGTTTACCGCTCTGTACCCGCATAACGCTGAACAGACCTTTTTAGAGCGGGTAGCCACCCAGCTAAACAAAGCTGACCCCAATGCCGCCAACAAACAAATGCGTACCTTTGGCACCTTAGGAGCATTGCGGCATGAATTGCGCGACCGTGGCACCCGTTTTAGCCTGTGCCAGTTTAAGCCAGAGCATGATCTTAACCCCGATACCTTAGCCGCCTATAAAGCCAACCGTTTACGGGTAGTACCTGAGTTGGTTTACTCGCCTTGGGCCACTGAAGAACATTTAGCAGAAACCGGCACCAAGGCCAAAGCCTGGCGTATTGACCTGGTGCTATTTGTGAACGGCCTGCCAGTGGTCACCCTGGAGTTAAAGTCAGAATTTAAACAGGCGGTGCACAACGCCATTAAGCAGTATAAAACCACTCGCTTTGCGACCGATCCCACCACCAAAAAGCCAGAGCCACTGTTAACCTTTAAACGTGGTGCTTTGGTGCATTTTGCTGTGAGCCAATACGAGGTGTATATGGCCACTCGTTTGGAGGGTAATGACACCTATTTTTTGCCCTTTAACAAAGGCACAAGTGAGGGCGGAGCCGGTAATGATGTACCCGCAGATATCAACCAATATGCCACCGACTATTTGTGGAATGAGGTATTGCTGCCGGATAACCTGCTGAATATTCTTGCCCGTTTTGTGCACTTACAGATTGAAGAAAAAGAAGACTGGGAGGGGCGTAAGTATAAAAAGGAAACTCTTATCTTCCCTCGTTATCATCAGTGGGACGTGGTCTCTAAACTGGTTAATGCCGCCCGTATTGAAGGGCCGGGGCATAAATACCTTATTCAGCACAGCGCAGGGTCGGGCAAGTCCAACTCTATTGCTTGGGTGGCGCATCAGTTGTCGGCCTTACGTGATGAGAATGGCAACAAGAACTTTGACTCGGTGATTATCGTTACCGACAGAACCGTGCTGGACGACCAGCTACAAGATACCATCTATCAGTTTGAACATACTGATGGCGTTGTTGGGCGCATTAACAACAAAGAAGGTGATGGCTCAAAATCTGAAAAGCTTGCTAGCGCGCTAGAAAACTCGCAACCCATTATCATCGTTACGATTCAGACTTTTCCCTTTGTACTAAAGGCCATTGAAAACAGCGTCAGCCTTAAAGAACGTAAGTATGTGGTGATTGCCGATGAGGCCCACAGCTCACAAACCGGCTCTACTGCACGTCAGTTAAAAGAAGTACTGATGGTTGATTCCAGCGACCCAGAAGAAGAGCTGGGTACAGAGGATATACTCGATGCGGCCGTGGCCTCGCGCCGGGCCTCAACTAACCTGAGTTATCTGGCCTTTACTGCCACACCTAAAACCAAGACCCTTGAATTATTTGGCCGCCTGCCTAGACCAGATGAAGCGCCCTCTAAAACCAATAAGCCCGAAGCCTACCATGTGTACAGCATGCGCCAGGCTATTGAAGAAGGCTTTATCCTAGACGTACTAAAGAACTACACCAACTACAAGGTCGCCTATAACCTGGCCATGAAAATAGCCAGTAGCGACCAAGAAGTAGAGAGTAAAAAGGCCAAGGTAAAGCTTAACCAGTGGGTACGTCTGCACGACTACAACATCAGCCAAAAAGTACAGGTGATCGTTGAGCACTTCAAAGACAATGTGATGGGCTTGTTAGGTGGGCAGGCGAAAGCCATGGTGGTGACCAGCTCTCGTAAAGAGGCGGTGCGCTATAAACTGGCCTTCGATAAGTACATCACTGAAAAGGGGTATCAGAAGATCTTTGCCATGGTGGCCTTCTCCGGTGAGGTAGAGTTTACCGATAAAGATCCTAATTCGTCGGGCATGATTGGCGACAAGTTTACCGAAAGCAATATGAACCCCAACCTTAAAGGTCGGGATATGCGTAAGGCTTTTGATAGTGACGATTATCAGGTAATGATCGTCGCTAACAAGTTTCAAACGGGGTTCGATCAGCCCAAGTTATGTGCCATGTACGTAGACAAAAAGCTCGGTGGCGTAGAGTGCGTACAAACCTTGTCACGGCTAAACCGTATCTTCCCCAGCAAGGCCCAGACAGGCACCTTTGTGCTGGACTTTTTTAACGACTCAGAAGAAATTCTTGCTGCCTTTCAGCCTTACTATCAAACAGCTGAATTAGATGACGTATCTGATCCCAACCTTATCTTCGAGTTATTCGACAAACTACGAGAGGTGAAGATATTCAGCTGGTCTGAGGTGGAGCAGTTTTGTGATGCGTTCTTTGTGAAAAACAAGAGTAATGCCGCCATAGCGAATATCTGTAAACCGGCAATACAACGTTGGTCACAGCGGTATAAGTCAGCCGTAGAGGCCTATAAACAAGCTCGGATGATGTTTGAACGTACCAAGAAGACCAATGACGCGGTATTAATTGCCAACGCTGAGAATAGCTTTAAGGACTGCAAGAAAGAAAAGGACGCGCTAGAGATATTCAAAAAGGATCTAGGCACCTTTGTGCGCTTCTATGAGTTCATGTCGCAGATTGTTGATTATGACAACAAAGACCTTGAGAAGCTGAGCCTATACGCCCGCAACCTTCGCCCCATGCTGCGTGAAGCGGTGCTCGATGAAGACGACATAGATTTGAGTAATGTAGAGCTAAGCCACTACCGCCTCTCCAAGATCAAACAGCAGCACCTGATCATGGAGGCTAGTGCTCCGGCTTATTTAGCTCCGGGAGAAGGCTTAGGTACGGCTACCGCCAAAGACAAGAAGGAAGAGTTCTTATCACAGCTGATAAACCGCTTAAACGAGCTGTTCATTACTGACCAATTAACAGAAAAAGACATGGTGAACTACGCCTATACCATCCGCGACAAGGTGAGCGAGAACGACCGAGTAATGCAGCAAATTAGAAATAACAGCTCAGAACAAGCCATGCTAGGCGACTTTAGCACGGCCATTGACGACGCAATCTTAGGCAGCAGCGAAGCTCACCAAAACCAGATGTTGCAACTCCTGTCGGACGCGACAAGAGCCGCTGGATTTTCAAAGCTGGTGTTTGATCTATTGAAACATCGGAATGAGAATCTGTAGTTGCATAGATGCTGCAGGCGGATAAATTTCCCTATCTAGACATATACCTAACCCAAGCCGGATTCTAGAAATGCAATTTAGCCGCAAAGGCGGGCGCTCTTGACACTGAATGGAGCGCTAATGTGTTCCGGCTATTATATGGGTAAAACGTAGTCACGAACTGGAAGCTACATCCCAATAATACTATGTTTTGACCAACATATGGTTCAGCCTTCCGGTCAGATTATGGGTGAATCAACAGTAGTTGAGTTATGAATCAATAGCGATACTGGTTATTCGACTGCAATGCCGTTGAGGGTAAAAATTCGCTGCCTAAATTGCCCGAACACTCCCAGTGTGGATTCGTATGTTTGAGAGAGTGATGGGGCGAAGCATTGGGGCTCAGGTTCTTTGTTGGTATCTTTCTGGAGGAGTCCAAGCTCTAGGTCGTATTCCCCTTCGTCGATTTCGTTGTGGCAAGGTACATGCTTGATTTCCTGCTGGCCAACAGAGCAGATATTAAACTGAACTATGTTGTCGAGGGGAATGTCTTCGGCAACTCTGTGTGAGTATTCATTTAACGTTGGCTCGGCGGGAATGTATATATAGCCGGTTGATGTATTCGCGCTATCTGCTCGTAAGATACGTCCTAAAATTTGGCGGAAGTATAGTTCGGTCTTAACTCTGGTCAGGTGACAGCAGACACGTAGTCTAGGGATATTGGTGCCTTCACTTATCATACCGACAGAAATAATCCACTTCCGGCTGCTGTATTTGTATTCTCTAATCGTTTTTAAAGCATCATCTTCTAGATAAGTGGCAACATCTGAGTCTTCATTATAATGCTGTTTAAGCAGGCGACTTATGTTGTTAGCGTGTATGACTGAAGACGCTACAATTAATCCGCCGGCGTTGGGGAACTGCTTACGAAGACTGTCAAGCTTGCGGTTAGCTTGGCCCAGCATATATTTAATTAGGTCTTCATTTTCAACCACACTTTGATAGCTACAGTTACTGGTTGTTAGTAGATCTTTGAATGATTTGTAGCTGGTGCGCATTCCAGACTCATTTAGAGTGATTTTGTCGTTATCAATTAGTGTGATGCTGGGAATACGACAAACATTATCAGTTATCGCCTGTGGTAGTCCGTAGGAGTAATCACAATGTACCAATCCATTTTCGCAGTAGCTCGAGAGTGCGATAGGAATATTGTCAGAACGCCATGGGGTTCCCGTGAGTGCCAGTGTATAAGCTGCTTTTCCTTGGATCTCAGATATAATCTTACCGCCCCAAGTGTTAGCATTTTTCAAATCGCTACCGGCGCAATGATGAATCTCATCAAAAATCACGAATACGTTATGGCTCTCGAATAAATCCCATATATCACATTCACTGATCATTGCCTGATAAGTTAATACCCGTCCAATCGAGCCAAGTTTGCCATCAAGCTTTCTTCCCATCTGAACTTCAAGTTCCTCGCGAAAGTCGTCGGAAACAATAATTGACGGAGCAATACAGATAACTAAATCAATAAGATCAGCGTCGAAAAGCTGCTTGGCGAGAATTGCCGCCATAAGGGTCTTTCCTGCGCCAGGGGTTGCAAGACAAAGGAAATGGGAATGGCAGTTTTTGTACTGGTAAATGGCCTTCGTTATGCATTCATGCTGCCAGAGTCTAAGCTTCATAATTAAGCCTCTTGGCACTTGGATATGAGAGATTCAATGGCTCTAACTCGGCCTAGTGTTTTTGAGTAGCGGTTGCGTGCGTCATTGTAGAGGTCTTGCAAGTCGTCACGTCGATTGGGTAGCTGACTACTAAGTGCCTCGTACTCTTCTGCTTCGCTGATGGTGGTTAGCAGTTCAAGCTTATGTTTCTTCAGCTGTTCATTTAAGTCGTTTATATAATGATTGTTGGGTTTTGCGCTGACTGTGGTTTTTGGTGTTGGCTTTTTGCGGTGAGGTGAGCCAATTGAGTAATTGGCCGAGTTAAAGCTATTTGTCAAACTGTAGCGAGGGCGGCCGTTAATATTGTTTGATTCTTTAACTGCAAATCCAGCCCAAATCAGTCGATCAATATTTCTTTGAATAAACTGGTGTGCCTGCTTTTTGTTCAAATTTGGACTGCTATCCAGCTTTAAATAGGCGTCTACCAGATCTGCGCAGCTGAATGCCTGAAACTTATTGGAGGTCAGTAGAGAAAGTAACTCGGGTTTGATTTTTAATTTAGGCATGAGGGCTGTGTATCTGAATTAGAGCGAATGTTGATCAATAAACGATCGGCAAATAAAGCTTAGGATTCCTAAGTATACTTTAACGTAATATACTTAGACAATCTAAGTCCTCTAGGCCTATAGAAGATGATTAAAAGTTGGCAAGTATTAGCCCATTACCTCAGCGCCTTTTGGAAGCGCGTACCCTTAAGGGAATTAGTCAGAAAAAATTGGGTATTCAGCTTGGTATGGAGCCTGGGTCAGCCAGTGGTCGAATGAATCATTACGAGAAAGGCCGTCATACGCCTGACTATCCTACCTTAAAACGAATTGCGGCCGAGTTAGATGTGCCCGTTGCCTATTTTTTCTGTGAGAGTCGCATAATCGCCGAGCTTGTCTGTCGTATTGAAAAGCTGTCGGAGAAAGAGCAGAAGGCATTACTGGGCCAGATTAAATGTATAAAAGAAGACCCATCTGCATAGGTTTGTGTTCGGCGACAATTATCTTGGTCGTTGGGGGCAGTACTCTTGCTGAGAGCCATGAATGATCAATAGTTTGTCTATGCGGCATTTATCAGCTATTTGATATGACATCTTATGGCTAACCGATATCATCAGGTCGTGTGAACGCTGGTTGGTAATCGTGGTGGGCTAAAAGGCGGTGAGTTTGGCTGCTAGGTCAGTATTACGCTCCTCGTTGGATGGTCCTCGCTCAACAGCTTTTTGTAACAATACACTGTCTCCCATTATTACGAGGCTATTGACTGCCCTGGTTATGCCTGTGTAGATCAATGTTTGGTCGATCATGTGCTGAGCATAGGTTGGTAGGACAAGGAGGCATGTATCCCATTGTGAGCCCTGTGATTTGTGGATCGTGATGGCGTATCCAAGCTCAAGAATTGGTAAGATATCTATCGTGATTGGAACGGACCTCCCATCAATAGTGAGTTCGCCTAAGCTCTGATCCACCTGCATCTCTGGGTAAACGGCAGTTATTGCTCCTATATCTCCGTTCCGTATATCGGCGTCATACTTGTTCTCTGTGACCATAACCCGGTCTCCCAGCCGAAGCTTTGCGCCGGTCGAGGTTAGCCACGGAATCATTTCCCTCCCTCTGAAAAGATGGTGAATTTCTGGCGCTGGCTGGTCGAATGTTGCTTGAATTAGCTTATTGATTTGATCGGCACCCATCGGTCCTTTTCTTGTAGGCACAAGAATTATCGTTTGTTCGGCGTCAGGGTGAGATCTGAAGTGTTTCACAACGATATTGGGCGAGTCAGTGTATGTGTAGCTAACGTCGCCCGAGGTACTATTGAGCAGGCTGGGGTCGAATACACCGTTGCGTATGTTTGTGGCCAGATGGTGAATGCCTGATGTTGATTTCTGTCGCTGAACAGCTGTGAGTTCGATTAGGGTTAGTTTGTTGCAAGCAATTGCATCATGAAAGATCAAGCCAACGCCGACTGGAGGAAGCTGCGCTGCATCCCCTACGAGAAGTATCCTTGTAGCCTCTGGCAGAGCACCAGCTAGACGGTACATGGATAGGAGGTCAACCATCGATGCTTCGTCGACTATGAGTAGAAGTGCGTCGGGTAGTGGTTCTTTATCTTCTCCGGCATGCATTGCTAATAGTTTTGCAATGGTCAATGCGGGTCGGCCTGTGGCTTCTGACATTCGACGCGCGGCCCGACCTGAAAGCGCTACGAGGTATTGCGGCAATTGATCTACGAGTTTGTCGTACACCTCTAAAATCGCAAGTAGGATGGTAGTTTTCCCCGTTCCGGCACCGCCGCAAATAATTGCTACAGGGTTGATTACGGCCTGCAGGACAGCATCCTTTTGCTCGGGTGTGAGGCTGAAATTTAGCGTCTCTTCAAATGCTGAAATTGCAGCTTTGATTTTTTGCTCTGTCAGATCCTGCTCTTGATAGGAAAGAAGCGCTCCGTCCCCTGGCCTCCTGGAGGCACATCCTGTAATGAGGTTCGCTACTGTATTTTCTTGCACAGCGTAGCCAAGGCTTTGCAGCCCACCGTTGACCCTAAGTAATGCGCCTTCGGTCACGCATAGGTCAATTAGTTTGCTACTGCTCATATCGAGCTCCGGGCTGGCTTCAGCGATCCCTTCTATGAGGGTTTGCTCTAGTATTGCAGTCGACTTCGTTTTTGAGCAGTAGGTTGTACAAACGTGTTCAGCCACTGCTGCGATTCGTCTCTTGGCGGGGTTGTTTGCGGGAGGGGGCGAAATGACACCCTAAGCATCGGGCCAATGGTATTCACCAGTTAGATTGATATGCTCCCACCCCAGAGGGGATACATGGGGCAGTAGATCGGGATTTGGTGCCTCACCGGCATTGGTGAGTGTCTCGACAATTTCCCCCAGCTTTTTGGTGTTCCAATAGATAATGATTGCCGCAATGAGATTCATCCCAGCAATTCGATAGTGTTGTCCCTCAGAGGATCGATCACGAATCTCACCTCGACGATGAAAACTGATTGCGCGCTTTAGGGCGTGGTGTGACTCACCTTTGTTGAGCCCCATCTGTACGCGCTGTTGCAACTCAGCGTCCAACATCCACTGCATCATAAACAACGATCGTTCAACTCGACCGATCTCACGTAGGGCGACAGCCAGTTCATTCTGTCGCGGGTAGGCAGATAGTCGTTTCAAAAGCTGACTGGGTTTCACTGTGTTTGCCGCTGCGCTTGCTGATAGCCGGAGAATGTCGGGCCAATTCCGCACGATCAGATCTTCGTTGATCTTGGCCGCAACCAACGGCCTCAGTGTCTTGTGTACCTCGCTTGGATTAAATGCATACAAGCGTTTCGCCGGTAGATCGCGAATACGAGGTGCAAAACGGTAGCCCAGCAGTGAGCACATGGCGAACACATGATCGGTAAACCCACCGGTATCTGCATATTGTTCCTTCACTCGCCGTCCGGCGTCATTCGACAACAGTCCGTCGAGAATATAAGGCGCTTCGTGTGCTGTTGCCGGAATCGCTTGCGTCGAGAACGGAGCATATTGATCGGAGACATGGGTATACCCCTTTATCCCTGGGTCAATGCCATAGCGTCTGTTCACCACATTCATGGCTTCGCCAGGCCCGGAGGCTCGGAAGAATTGACCATCGGCCGACGCAGACTCTCCGGCGCCCCAAAGTCTGGACATAGGCAGTTGACTTTGCGCGTCCACGATCATGGCGAGTGCTTGCCGATAGCCATCGTCTTGTACGTGCCACCGAGAAATTCTAAGCAACTCCCAGAAAGAATGTGTTGTGGATACGGCACCCATCTTGCGAAGGCCCAAATTCACGCCGTCACTGAGGAGCACCGTTAAAAGCCCGATTTGGTCACGACACGGCGCTCCTGTTCGCAAATCTGTGAAAGCTTCTGTAAACCCGATATCACGATCTACTGACAACAGAATGTCAGTGACCGGTGTTTGCGGTACACGCCGGTACAAATCCATGACTAGCTGATGGGCATTGTCGGGCGCCTGTTTCTCCAATTTGGAGAGTTTGAGTACGCCGTCTTGAATTAGCCCGTTTGGTAGCCGGTCACGGCGTGCGGCTTCGCCTGTGGCTTCAAATGCTTGAGCCAGCACCTGTTTCCGTTGCGTTAACCAGTCGAGAGGGTCCAACGGTACTGCCAGTGCTGATGACGTTGCAACGGCGTTAACCGGTATCAACTCTTTCGATGGCTCTGCATATCGACGGCTATTTTTTAACCAGATGTCGCCTGCCCTAAATGCATCGCGAATAGCGAAAAGAATCGCAGTTTCCCAAGTTCGACGGTCTGTGCGCTGCAACCTCTTTCGCCATTTGGGTCTAGCGAAGGCTATCGGTAGATTGTTTGGTAACCCCCGATTATTCGATCGGTTCAGTTGTTGGAGTGCGTTAATTGCTTTGAGTATCGGTCCTGCTGACTGCGCACCTTCGATCGCGAGTGTGTTCAGAAACCGTGGTGCATAGCGACGAAATCTAGCGTAGCCACTGTTCACAAAATCCAGAGGATCGGCTCCAACTTTGGCATTCACAGCGGTGGCATCTTCGACCAGGCGATTGAATACCTCCCAGCCGCAATCCTGTTCAATGGCTGTGTCGACGGGCTCGCCGGCTTCTCGCGCCGCGATGATCGATGCGCCTACTTCGGAAAAAGTTTTGAGTGTTTGTTGGATGAGCGCACGTTGATCGTTAATTTGATCATCTCTAACACGCTCAGAAGCACGGTACAGCCGACCCACAATTCGATCATGGGTTTCGACGATGGCGTCACCGATTGCGCCATGCCATTCAACACCACAGACGACTAGTATCGCCAGTTTTCTATGCGTAGGTAGATCACGCATGCCATCGGCATAGTAGCGTTCACCCTGGCGACGAAGGCGGGCTACTCTGTGCGAGGGCACACCCTGAAGCAAAGAAGGGCTGAGTTCCAAATCAACGATCCGTTCCAGCCGATCGAGCAACCCATTGACCACCCGTGAGTTGCTGCCCGGTTCGTGTTGGCGCAACCAGACGAATCGGGTGACGCCTGTCACCGTTGTTTCGCTGAGCAATGCGGTGAGTCTGTCCACTGTGGTGTTGTCGAGACGATCCGCGATGCGCCTAGAGATACGATTGTCGGCGGCGACCAGAGCATCTGCACACAATCGTTCAACCGTTGAAGGTGCCGGTACAACAATGCGCCGAAGGCGCATTTGGGCGACCACTTCGCGTGCCAACCCTTCGTTAGAGTGGGCCTGTTCAGCGGCTGATGCCAGCCACTGGGCGAAATCTAGGTCAGAAGCCTGATAAGTTCGATAGCCGTATAGATTCTGGAGCGACACCGAATGCTGATAGCGTGTCTGCCGTCTCTCCGCATAGTCGGCAAGGTCGCTTTTCGACAAACCCAGTTGCGCCCCAATAAATTTGATAATTGGGTCTGGGATGAATTCGCCTGGTTGGAGTAGTCGACCGGGATACCGCAAGGCACATAGCTGCAATGCGAAACCCAATCGGTTGCCGGGGCGTCGCCTTGTTTTGACATGCTGCATGTCCTCGTCACTCAACACGTAGTGGCGGAGCATCGAGTCTTCATCCGCTGGCAATCCGAACAGTGCTTCCCGTTGTCGTTCGGTCAGAATGGTGCGTCTTGGCATGCGATACTGTCCCAGTTAAACTAAAGGCTAAACAGGACACCAATCCAGCCAGTAAACATGCGGCTTTGCAAGCCATGAAGAGAGGTAGGTTTAATTGGGACACCGGGTAGCCATTTATTGTCGAGTGTCGACAGCTGATCAATCGTGTGCGCGGCAGGCACGCGATCTTCGAGCATTCGCTAAACGAGCGAACTACGACGTCATTGGAGTTTTCAAGGAAACGGGGTCAGGTGCGAAATTGGATCGCACAGAACGAAAGAAAATTATGGCCTTGGCGCAACGCCGGGAAATCGATGCGGTAGTCGTGACAGAATTGTCTCGATGGGGTCGATCAACCATCGACCTGCTCAACACGCTCCGCGACCTGGAAAACTGGAAAGTCTCGGTGGTCGCCATAAGCGGCATGACCTTTGATCTATCGACATCCCATGGTCGGATGATGGCAACCTTTCTATCCGGCATCGCAGAATTTGAACGTGATTTAATTAGTGAACGCGTAAAATCCGGTCTTGCTGCAGCAAAAGCTCGCGGCAAAAAGCTGGGCCGAAAGAAGGGCTTCCGCCCAAAATCCGACAAACTTTCACCTAAAGTGCTTCACCTCATTGAACAAGGTAAGAGCTATCGATGGATTGCACGGGATCTCGGTATTAGCAAGAACACGGTCTCTGAGATTGTAAAACGCTCACGCGAGGCGGCCTAGACGCAGGCACTTTTTCTCGGTACCAGACCCTCAGCGACCTCGTTCAAACAGATCGACGAGTTCAACGATCTTATCTCTTTGCTCATCCAAAGAGCCTTCTCTAAGTGCACCTTCAATACAGGAATTTGCATGATCACGTAGAAGTTCGGTTTCAACTTTTTTCAACGCGGCTTTCGTGGCCTGAATTTGTTGCAAGATGTCGACACAGTAGCCCCCTCTGTCAGGATAGTTGTCGTGTCCAATTTTCAATTAATACTCGGGGGGCGCTCAGGAATGAGCAATGAAACAATACCCAGAAGAACGCAAGCAGGCGGTGCTTAGAAGAATGATGCCGCCAGAAAACACCCCGGTACGCGTGCTATCAGAAGAGACGGGAATCTCCGACGTGACCCTGTATCATTGGCGCAAACAAGCCCGATCAGGAGGGATGGTAGTGCCAGGGGATGGAAGGAATCCGGAAGGTTGGTCGCCCGAAGACAAGTTTGCAGTCGTGCTGGAGACCGCCGCTCTGAACGAGGCGGAGGTGGCCGAGTACTGCCGCAAGAAGGGGCTGTATGCGGAGCAGATACTGGCGTGGAAAGAGGTTTGCATGCACGCCAATGCCACGGCAGTAGAACAGGCCAGGTCAGCGCGGGATCAGGCTCGATCGGCGAAGAAAGAGATCAAGGAGCTGAAGCGCGATCTGCGTCATAAAGAGAAGGCGCTGGCGGAAACCGCTGCGTTACTGGTGCTTCGAAAAAAGATGCATGCGATCTGGGGCGAGGGAGAGGACGAATGATTAGCACCCCAGATCGCGAGCGAGCCGTCAGGCTGATCAAGGAAACAACCGATGCTGGTGCCCGGACCTTCAGGGCGTGCGCAGAAATGGGCATAGCCATGCGCACCTATCAGCGCTGGACCCGGGAGGGGGATGTTAAGGCAGATGGTCGCCCTGGTGCGACCCGTCCGCCACCGGTTCACAAACTGACACAGCAAGAGCGCGAGGCCGTGCTGGTCGCCGTGAATAGCCCAGTACACAGAAGCCTGCCACCCAGCCAGATTGTACCGGCCCTGGCGGATGAAGGGTGCTTTATCGCCTCTGAGTCCACGTTCTATCGTGTGCTTCGTGAACAGAGCCAACAGCAGCACCGGGGCCGCAGTAAGGCACCGACCGCCAAGCCACTCAACACGCACTGTGCCACCGGCCCGAATCAGGTGTGGTGTTGGGACGTGACCTGGTTGCCCGGTCCTGCCAAAGGAATCTTCTTCTACCTGTACCTCATCCTCGACCTGTACAGCCGCAAGATTGTGGGCTGGGAAATCCATGAGGGAGAGTCCAGTGAACTGGCGTCAGAACTGGTAACCAAGGCGTATTTACGTGAGGGTATTGCCGGTGTACACCTGGTTCTGCACTCGGACAACGGCAGCCCGATGAAAGGCGCGTCACTGATGGAAACCCTGTACCGACTGGGTATCATGTCGTCCTATAGCCGCCCTCGGGTCAGTAACGATAATGCCTATGCTGAGTCGATCTTCCGAACGTGCAAGTACCGCCCTGATTACCCTTACAAAGGCTTTGCAACACTGGGCGATGCCCGGGCCTGGGTACTCCAATTTGCGACCTGGTATAACCAGGAACACAAGCACAGCGGGTTGAAGTTCATCACTCCGGCGCAACGGCATAGTGGCCAGACGACAGAAGTCATACAACAGCGAAAGGCCGTTTACGAGGCCGCGAAAGCAGCCAATCCGAAGCGCTGGTCGGGGAGAACTCGGAATTGGGATTTGCCAGAAGAGGTCTGGTTGAATCCTGAGAAGGAGAGTCGCAGCTTAGAGGCCGCTGCGTAAAAAACACGACAACTATGCTGACAAACAGCGGTAGCGACCTTGTTCCAGCATTCGATCTACGCCGCGGACTTGACCTTCGATTCGCTTAAGGCGCCTCGAAATCGCTTTTCGAGAGGCGGGCAAATCTGATTTTTCAAGGTTGGACATGGTGTTATCACTCGGTCGACATACTCCTTAGGAGTATACAACGACCATCAGCTTGATATCAGTCTCGAGTTCTCACGTGACCGTTGATGCGCAGCCAAGATTGAATGATTTTAACCCTAATCGCTTGGTCTTGTTAAATACTACCGGGGAGTATATAGTGGCAAGCATGTCGATCCTCCGCCTTTTTATATCTTCGTTTCTGGTCCTCCCCTTGGTCTTAGGCGCGGGTGTCGGGGTGTGCTATGCAAATGCAAGCACAGGGATAGACGAACATGCGCATCATTCAGTCGATGGTGGACCGTGCGATGGTGAGTGTTCTTATGACCATTGCTTTACCCATTGTGCGGTTAATGCCACAGAGCATCTCCAACAGGATGCCCTCCAACCGACGACGCGCATCGATGACCTCGACGACAATCTTGTCGCTGTATTCAAATTCAGTGAATCCATATGGCCTCAAGCGCAGGTCACTTCGAACTCGGCACGCGAGCATGTTCCGCCTCAGAGAACAGTCGATTCGCCAGTTCATCGTTATGATCGCCTGCTGAATTAGCCTGCCAACTTTTTGATGTCAGTGGCCTATCGTCGTCATTGACTGGATAGTGCCAATTTCCAAAACTAAGTTATTCCGCCAGGGCGTGCTTTTTACGCCGGGATAGCGCGCAAGCAACCAAGCTTATTTGTTGGAGCGAACAATGAACAACCAAACGATGTATTCGAAATCAAGACGCCGCTTTATAACGCAAGCGGGTGCTACAGGTGCAATCCTTGGGCTCAATTCTTTGGTCCCGGCTTTTGCCGGAGGAACCTTAGGCTTAAGTCCCGAACAAGCAACCGGCCCGATTGATCTCAATATTACCCGTCAGCCCCTTGATATTGGCGGGCGAATGGGCGATACGGTGACGATCAGTGGTTCCATTCCCGGTCCGCTTGTTCGCCTAAAAGAAGGGCAGGACGCAGTTATTAGGGTCACAAATCAACTGGATGAAGACACTTCCATTCACTGGCATGGCTTACTGCTCCCCTATGAAATGGATGGCGTCCCCGGTGTCAGCTATGCGGGTATCAAGCCAGGTGAGACGTTTCGTTACGCCTTTCCGGTAAAGCAAAGTGGCACGTACTGGTATCACAGTCATTCTGGATTGCAGGAACAGCAAGGTCACTATGGGCCGTTAATTATTGATCCGATTGCCCCCGAACCGTTTGCATACGACCGCGAATATGTGGTCATGCTTTCTGACTGGACGTTTGAGAACCCAATGAGCGTTCTGAAGAAACTGAAGAAGCAAAGCGATTACTACAACTATCAACGCCGAACAGTTCCCGAGTTGTTTAATGATGCTGAAGAAAACGGTTGGGGTAAAACGGTTCGAGAACGCATGGTCTGGGCGCGATCGCGGATGGCGCCTACGGATATCGCCGACGTAAGCGCTGCGACCTATACCTATTTAATGAATGGAATGGCACCAGATTCCAATTGGACAGGCTTGTTTCGGCCGGGAGAGCGCATACGCCTGCGGTTTATCAATGGCGCTGCGATGAGCTACTTCGATGTCCGCATCCCGGGACTGAAAATGACCGTGGTACAAGCAGATGGGCAGAATGTTCAGCCGGTCGCTATTGATGAATTTCGAATTGGCGTGGCGGAAACCTATGACGTCATTGTCGAGCCTGTCGACGAGGCGGCATACACGATTTTCGCAGCCTCCATGGACCGCAGCGGTTATGCGCGCGGAACCCTGGCATCCAAAGCAGGGCTCGAGGCAGCAATACCGCCGCTAGGCAATCCTCCGGTGCGCACAATGAAGGATATGGGCATGGGTGCGATGGCCATGCCGGGTATGACGTCGGCACCCAAAGATGGCGTGCCTGCGATGAACATGAAAGATGGGACTATGGCGATGCCGGGTGAAATGCCTGCTAAGAAGCAGACGATGGACAGTATGGACATGTCACGCAATAGAGGCACTGGCATGTCAACAGCATCATCGCCAGTAAAGCATGGCCCGGACCGTCACGGTAAAGGCAACACAATGGTTGCTGAATTTCCGAGTAATCGCCTGAGCGAACCGGGTGACGGACTGGAGAACAATGGCCGTCGCGTGTTGGTGTACACCGATTTACGCAGCCTGTCGCCGTATCCCGATCAACGGACTCCGGAACGCGAAGTAGAATTGCACCTGACCGGCGTGATGGATCGGTACATGTGGTCGTTCGATGGTAAAAAGTTTTCTGAAGTGGATGGTCCTGTCCACTTTAAGTATGGCGAACGCCTGCGCTTGGTGCTGGTCAACGACACCATGATGGAACATCCGATTCACCTGCACGGTATGTGGATGGAACTCGAGAATGGCGCCGGTGAATACCGGCCACGCAAACACACGCTCAACGTGAAGCCTGGTGAGCGGCTGACCGCGCTGATCAGTGCAGATGCCCCCGGCAACTGGGCCTTCCACTGCCACCTGTTGTATCACTTGGACATGGGTATGTTTCGAGTGGTGTCGGTGACCAATGATGCAGTGTCATCGGAGAACCGCAATGGATAATCAATTGCTCACCACATCCCCCTCGATTCGAATTGTGCTAGGCAGCTTTTTGATTGTTCTCCATACGTTTGCTTTTGCGGAGGAATCCGGTTGGCCGGAACCCGTTGAAGACAACTTACCGCTGGGTATGATCATCGCAGACCAGTTCGAGTATCGCGATAACGACGGCGCAGATACGTTGCGCTGGGATATGCAGGGCTGGTATGGCACCGACACCAACAAACTGTGGATGAAATTTGAAGGTGACGACCAGACTTCAGCAAACGGCGGCGAGTTGGAACTTCAAGCGCTCTATAGCCGAATGATCGCGCCGTTTTGGGATTTGCAGGTCGGCCTGCGCTATGACCGACAGTATGGCTCTGGCCCCGATCAGGATCGCAGTTTTGCGGTGCTGGGCGTCCAAGGTTTAGCGCCTTATCGATTCGAAGTCGAGCCCGCCCTCTTTATCAGCGAGGATGGCGACGTCTCGGCTAGATTAGTAGGCACTTACGACCTGTTGTTCTCGCAACGCCTCATACTGCAACCTCGATTTGAAACCAATATTGCAGCCAGTTCAGTACCTAGATTTGGCGTCGGTAGCGGGTTGAATGATGTGCAACTAGGTCTGCGATTGCGTTACGAAGTTCGTCGAGAATTCGCTCCATATATTGGCGTCAGCTGGAAGCGCCAATATGGCGACACGGCTGATCTGACACGCGCTGAAGGCGGAGACGTTGATAATCTGGCATTGGTTGCCGGCTTTAGAGTGTGGTTCTAACTCGTGCATACCGAACATTCTAATTATTTGATGGGAGTTGTACCCAATGTTACCGATTGAACAAATCCACCCATTGGTCGTGCATTTCCCAATCGTCTTTGCACTATTGCTCGCAATGTTCGATTTGGTCGTTGTTTTTCGAGGGTTGTCCCTCGATGGTCGTGGCGCTATTGCTAATATCTCGGCTGGACTCGGGCTAGGCGCGGGGCTGGCCGCCGCAGTAGCTTTTGTTTTTGGTGACCTTGCGCTCGATGTCGCGCTGGCCAACGGTACGTCCCTTGCAATATTAGAAAGGCATGAGGAGTTGGGAAGTATTACAGCAGGTGTCTTAGTGGCTTGGGGGCTGCTACGCGCAGTTATTTGGTGGCGAGGCACCGTTCTATCGAGGCGCCTCTGCTGGGGTGCAGTGGTATTCGAGCTGGCGATTGCAGGACTGATCGTCACAACTGCTTATTTTGGTGGTCAACTCGTCTATGAATTCGGCGTCGGTGTTTCGTTGCCGTCGGGACTTTAGACTGTTTTGGTTGGGGCATGAGTCTAAATGGTTGGACTTTATTGTCCGCGTTCACTGATATGCGGAACCTGTTAGTCACCTAAGAGGGCGAGTCCTTTCTCACAGACAATACTTGTGAGCTGTGTTGACCATTGAGAGAGGGGGCTGAATATCAATTTGGCTTACATTTATGTCCTATGGCCGATTCCATTTGGATGTCTAAAAAAGATAACTACTGAGGGCATCCTTTTTAATTGAATTTCTGCAATAGACGCTACCCTTCGGGTGTCATTTCGCCCTCTCCCGCAAACGACCCCTTGGCGGGCACGGTAATGCCAAGCGTCGTCACAAGCAGGTCGACTTTCTTGATCGAGATACCGAAGGCCAGAAGCAAAAACGGGTCACCTTCGAGCGTTGATACAGTGTCCTCCCCGTAAATACGAATTAACCTGTCCGCGAGCCCTATCGGCAGGTTTGATGTTTGCAGCCACTCAATAGTGCTGTATAAGCCGTCTGAGGGCCATTTCTCAATGAGTCTTTCTATTATGGTGTCAGACACTCCTGAAACCCTCCTGAGGGCTTCTACGTCCCTTTTAGTCACTATCTCATTTATGTTTGGCAAGGCTCGAACGACGCGCCTAGCTTTTACATCGCCGCACCCTTCTATGTTCTTAGCGATCCATCGTGCCAGTAGTTCTCCTGAGGGTCTGATGAACTTTGCCTTTTTTACCTTGATGCGATCCTCGATTACTTGGAAGTTGTCTTTCTTGTAACTCTCGTGGCTTAGTTCTCCTTGTACTTCCCACACGGATCCAACGGTGGCCACGCCGTTTGTTCGCTTAGGCATTAGGATTGCAAGCCCATGAGGGCGGCTTAGTATCGAGCCGTCGTCGTTGATCTGATAGGCAGTTAGTAGGCCACAGTTTCTTTCCTTGGCGATTTGGATTCTCATCTCGGTAGCATTCCGGTTTGCTGCATGACTTGTTCCATGGCTGCGTACTTGCGTAAACGCGCCCTCAGCTCGGAGTTTTCTGCTTTTACTCGCGCGAGCTCATCCATTAACCTGGATACCTCCATATTGGTTTTCGCAACACGCTTTTCAGACCGCTCTCGAGCTGCCTCGTGCGCCTTTTTATCTTGCTCTTTGGCTCCGTACCAGAGGGATTCAGCCTCTTCGATTAACGCGCGTACAGTTGGATTCTGATTTACGACAGAGCGGCTGAAATCCAACTCAGCACAAAGTGCCTGACGATTGACCTTTCCTTGTCGCTCGTACTCTCCGAAATCCTTCTGAATATTCCTCTCGGTAATCCAGGTAGTTAATCGTTGCACGTTTTCTTGAGCTTTCTGTTGACCGTTGCTCATTCTGCGTACTTCTTCTGCAGGGCAATCCCGAGTGGTGACCCATCAATAAACTCAAGAGGATCAATGCCTTTCCTTCGTGCAACCAGCGCTGCGTAAGCGAGACGTTCACGCTCTCTCGCTAGTTGTTCTTCGAGGGTTTCAATGGTTTTCTTGAGTGTGTCAATTTGGTGTTCAAGCTCGCCCTTGCGAATGCGCTCGCTATTCAGACCTCGCTCCATTTTTTTATGCTTAGCGACCAGCTTCTTTGCGAGCGCGTAATCTTCCTTGATGTTTTGATGACGGTAGAGGGTTGTCCGATTCACACCGACTTCAGACGCAATGAATTCCCAGCTGAACTGGTCGGGAGGGAGGTCTTTATTCTTAAATCGTCGGAGTATTGTTTTTGCGAGTTCAATTTGATCTCGTGACATCGCCATAACTAATCTCCACATCCGAATGGGCAGTCGTTGGGGTCGCTGCCTTCAAGGTAAAACGGTCTTATCTCAGTGCTTTCAATGCTATCTCGACGCGAGTGCGTTTCGAGGATCATCGTGGCGTTCTTGAACGCGGGCGTGCGAGCGTCCAAGTGGACCTGAGCTGCTGTGATACCAAGTTGTTTCTGGTTTTCCAGTCTGGCGAGTTCGCGTTGTTCTCGATCTGCCCATGCTGTTAGTCGTTCGATTTGGCCAGCGTCGCCCAAGTCGATGATGTAGTCCTTGCAGCCTTTGCCATCCTTCCCGCTGAGGCAGTGCATGCTCATTTCACATGGCTTGAGCGCGAGCTCACGTTTGCACATTCCTCGATCTGAGTGGTGAACGGTGACTAGCTCATGGTCGAGAAAATCGTCAATCATTTCCACGTGGAGTTCGTTTTCTTGAAAGTGGCGTAATTTTGCGGGAACGTGGCCTACAAATCGACTTGAGTCTTCTTTCATCGCGGCTTTGACATGTTCCGCGCGTTCACGGTCTGTTCTGTGGTCGTATTGAGCCCCCTGGTTTGGGTCACGGCCCATCCATAAGTTAACCACCTCTGACGACGCGCCACTTCTGAAAAGACTTGTTGTTTTCCAGTGTCTCCCTTTATGGGTTTGAAACTCCGATATTATCTTTTTGTCGTTCGTTATTCCGTAACGCTCGAAAAGGCCTGGGTAATCGTATCTTCCACCACCAACGAAGGAGTAGGTGAGCGTTTTGTAGCCAAGGATTGTAGGAACGAAACGTTGACCTCCTCCATTGCTTGTCTTGCCAGTAAGCATCAGATAGTCAGACACCTTCTGCTTGATATGGAAGCTTTTGGAGTCAATGCGAACGGCAAGTACATTGTTTGTACTTTCATCGATGTTAAGGGCATCTTCGTAAATTTCTGCTTCCGCGTTTAGGTTCGATTCCTTAAACCGCTGTAAGACGAAGTCGTGTATTGACTCCTGTTTGATGAGGTAGCAAGTCTTACTGGTGTATCCAAATAAGTCGGAGTTTGACTTACTATAGGCCGCCTGCTTCTCCGAAATGACAAGTCCGTGTTTATGAAGTCTCTTTCTCTCCTTTGCGTCTACGGCAATGGATGTGGTTGAGTGAAAAATGTCGCCGAGGAAAAGCGTGTTGAATGAGCCGACGTCGATCCATTCGTTGTGGTCGTAGCCACCGAGGCAGTATGTCTCTAAAAGCGTTTCGGCATCCTTCTTCGTCAAGACTTTTCTCATGTAGCCGCGATGATTTTTGGCCTCATGCGTTTTCATAGTGAAAACTCTGAAAGCTGCTCCCTCTCGCTCTTTCTTGAGGAAGATTTTCAGACGAGTGTTTTCTTTCGGGCAATGGTTAATTTCTCGATTATGAACGATCGAGCTGATCTCTAGGTCTGTTAAGTGATTTGCACGGAACGCTATCTCGTAATCGATTCGATCGAGTACGTTTTTGCCAAGCGCTCGGTATCTGACGTGCCTCGTTGTGTCATTAGGGTCGACCTCGAAAATGATTCCGCACTTTTCAAACTGGATGCGAGCTAACCTGTATGCGTAGCGATCGCTCGTAACCTGAAGTGGTAAAAGCTTCTGCAATTCGCTAACGGTGTAGTACTGATCCGGATGGACTGTGCCGCGCATTTTCTCTTGCCATGCTTTACGTGCACACCGTTCCTTCTCGTCAAGGAACGAATGCAGTTGGTGTAATTTCGCAGCGAAGTCATCTTCTTTCTCTTTGCGAAAGCGCGTCAGGGCCTCGTCGACTTCAGTTAGTCGGCCTGTCGTCTCTAGTTCAATCGCACGTTTCCGGTACGGCTCCGTAATCCGTTGAATTTCTCGAATGGACGTCTCAAAGACCTCCTGCCATTCGGTTGGCACATACCGAGCGATGGGTGGCTTGCCTTTCTCTGTCCACACAATAAAGAACATCTTCCCGTCCCTGTATTGGATGGGTTCCTTTGGTAAGCGGAGGGTTTCACCAATACGTAACCCCATTCCGTATTGAAATGATTGGGCCAACACTGAGATCATGTCGTTGGCCCATTGTAGGGTGTCTTCTTCGTTTTCGGCAATTTTCCAGCGAGCTTCGAGCAAGTTCTGGATCAAATTCCGTGAAGGCATCCTGGCCGGAATCGCCGGAAGTTGTGATAGGAGGAAACCCGATGAAAGATCAATTGGAGTAGCTATCAGGTTGCGTTTTTCGAGCCACTTGATCTGTGCATTACACTTATTAATTAGGTCGTTTTGACCCCGAGGTGTGCGGTCGTTGATCTCATTCAGGAACGTGTTGTACGAATCTTGGTTGAGCTGCGAAAGGGTGGTGATCTTCGTGTGTTGAATCAGCTTCCGAAGTCCCTGTGTTTGACCTATTAGGGTGGGGAGGGAACCTTTCAGGCGGTTGTCGTATAAAAGCTCGATGATCTGACACTTCAAGCAACCAATAAGCTCTCCTGCTGCGCGTTCCTCAGTGGTTCTTGCAAATAAAACACTCTCTCCGCCGTTGGCTCGATACCTCCAGGTGTCATGCTCCCATTCTGAGTCTGGATGAAAGAGTTTGGCCTTTTTAATTTCTTCAAATTGTGCTTTCCCACGATCCATGTAATCTGCTAGGCGGTCAGTCGCGGCGAGTGTTCTGGCATTTGGGAAGGTGATTGCGTTAGTCATCTTCAGTCACCAATGCATCCTTCTGTCCGCCCTGAGGCAACGCGTTATGCGCGTTCATGCCGTCATTGATATTGAAAACGGCGTCGCGGTTTTCAGTGTATTTTATGGCAGCTTCTACGCCGGCAAGGGCGTCATCGAGAACATATTGGATTTCACCAGTTGATGATCCTTGCGTGGCTAGATCATGAAACTCAACGATGACTTCTTTGGCTCGCTGGTGGCCTTCTGCGTTGTCATTCGGTTTGAACTCAGGACAGCTGTAGCAGGCAATCGCTGGTTCCAAGTGGCACGGAGAGCCTTTATAGCAACCGCCCACCGTTGTGAAGGTCTTGCGCTCCGTTATTTCCTTTGTATACATATTTGAGGACTCCACATCCTTCGACATGAAGCGAGCCACGAAGTCTTTTTGCTCTACGCGCGCTGATGTCGCACTTTGAATAACCTCCCAGAGATGTTCAGTGTTTTTGAAGTAGTGTTTGACTGTTTCAGGCCCGCTGTGATCAAGCCGTTCAGCTACCTCTTCTGCTGACATTCCCTGTGTTACGGAAGCCGTGCCCAGCGTGTAACGAAAGCGATATACGGTAAGATTGAACCGGCTTTTGGTTTGTGGCGACTTGGGCAAAAACTCCTCGACTTCTTTTACTCTTCGCAGAATGGCGTGTTGGCCTATGTGAAAGCTAAAATGTTTCTTTGCTTTGGGGTAAAGGTGAGTGTTGGGGTTGAGTGCGCTTTTTTGGGCGATGGACGATACACCGTCGCCCTCTTTAAGACCACCAAAGCGCCGTTGTATCAGAGGCATGTCATCCAATCCGAAGTATGCTTTCGTCCATTGGTTAGTTTCGATCATCCGCTCAATCAGGTGGCCCAATCTCTCTGAGAGCATTCGCCTTTTGAATTGCCCTCTCCTTGTTTTTTGCTTCTGCTTCACACGTGGTACGTTGAGCCAATACACACCGTTCTGTGGGTTATAATGGAAGTCAGACTCTTTGAGGAGTGCAATTTGTATTGGTCGCAATCCCCATTCAACACATAGCTGAGTTACTACTCGTGAGTCCAATGGAATAGGTGACCGGTCGTTGTCAAGAGCTTCCCTTATGAGGCCCATTTCTTCGCGTGTAAACGGGCCCGAAATGTTGTCCATCAAATAGAGACGCATATAAGAATTTGATTGTATTCCTACCTTGCTGCCCAGTATTTCTTCTGCTTCGTCGGGAGAAAGACCTGGATATTCATGCGCGATAAGGTAGGTTGTGAGCTGTTTAGCGACCACAACTGTAGTTGATAGATCATGGCCGCCATTCGAATCAAGGGCTAGGCGCGTCAAATGCCCCTTTATTGCATTTGATATAGAATCTTCATTGCTGCGGCATGCATTAACGAGGGAAAGTAGCGCAGGTATGTAATTTCGCAGTGTTAATGGGAGATAGACCTTGAAAGCCCGTTGAGCGATCGTATCAACGATGCCCTCGAAATCATTTTCGTCTCCATTAAGTGTGTTTAGGCCATGGATGTGCTCGGACAACCCGTTGTCATCGACTATCGCTATCCGGTCCAGCCAGCGTCCATATTCGTCGCGGACTTCAACGTGATATCCGAGCCTATTGGTGATGTATCGCTGATCCGCTGGAAAGACAGCACGAAGCGATCGGTTGTCGAGAAACTCGATCTCTGCCGAAGGCTCTAGCTGGAGAGCTGGGTTCTTATTCATCGCTATATTCCCTTAGTGATTGGGTCTGTGCTGACAGTGTCATCTGCCAGACCTTTCGCTCGATAGAGCCGGCTGGATAATGACTTGTCATTTGGCTTCCATGGGCCCAGCCTCCGGCATACTCCTGAATGCTTTTTTTCACAGACTCCCGCATCAGTGGCGACATATGCTGCTGTTCCGCATGTTGTGAATCAATCGCATCGTGAAGAAGGTCATGGAATGTGTTTCGGAGCCGATGTGGACTCAATACCCCTGTGAATGCTGGGTACTTGTCTATGATTTTGCTGGTCATGTGATTGACCGAGCGAAGACTCAATGGCTTCCCGCCTTTGGTGGAGAGGAATAGAAAGTCCGTTGATAAATGCCCCCGGAATTGTGGTCGCTCATGTACGATGTAATGCTTAAATATCTCCGCGATGTCGTTGGTAAGAGCCACCTTCCGTCCCTTTGTCTTAGGCGAAGGGTTTATCTTATGGCCAGTCTTGCGCGGGGCTTTCATTGGGTCCTTGACGACCTCGAAGTATTTTTCGCGACCTGATACTTGTACGTCCTGTAGCCTTAGTAGCACTGATTCGCCGCGCCTGTTTCCGCCTAATCCTAGGGTGAGAAACATCACGTAGTTACGCCACTTGGTCGCTTCGTATTTGAATGGGTTCAGCTCTGAATAAGGATTGATGATTTCCCAAAAGAGCACTCGCAGCTCAGGCTGTAGCCCAATTCGCGTCTTCTGGGTCGCGTTCCAGGGTGTCTTTTCGAGAAGTTGAAAGGACTTCTCCATCACGAGGCGCTTATTTTTAGCATGCTCTAATTTTTGGGCGTTATTCGACGCTCGGCTTTGATAAGTGTCCCACCAAAAGTAGATGAAAGCTTTTGCGGTGACAATCTTCGCGCGGTAGGTCTGTTCAGCAACAAGTTCTCCGGTAGCACGGTTTGCCATTAAGAATGCTGATAACGCTTCGAGTTGTCCGATTTGGAAGTTGGTTAACGATGACATCATGTGAGGGAAGTTGATCCCTTCGCATTCACAGAAGCGATAGAAGTCGATGATTGCAGTTGCTCGAAGCCGAATGGTTCCTATTGTTTGATTCCTATTCAGCAGGCCCAGCAAGTAGGGAGCACTAATTAAGTCGACTTCGCCATTGATTAAGATCAGTGGGATGTCGTGCCCTCCGAGGCTTGTGAATGGCGTTTCTGCAATTTGATACCTAGCTTTCATAGCGCAACATAAAAAAGATCGTCATGTAATATGAATGGTTTAAGTTAGAGGTATATGCGACAAAATGCAACAAATAGTAGATGTGTCAGGTAATAAAAAACCCCGTAAAAAACGCAACACTGAAGTGCTACGCTCCTACGGGGTTATATCGCCTAAAAAGCTTTGAATTATAGGGTTTGAAGAGATTTCTGATTAGTTTTGCAACAAAATTCCCTCTTTGTCACGAATGCAGCGCAGCCCTTACCAACTCAACGCCCCACCAGTCTGATACTCAATCACTCGCGTCTCAAAGAAGTTCTTCTCTTTACGCAAATCCATAATCTCGCTCATCCACGGGAAGGGGTTTTGCGCGCCGGGGAATTGCTCTTTCAGGCCGAGCTGATTGAGGCGGCGGTTGGCGATGAAGTGGAGGTATTCTTCCATCATTGCGGCGTTCATGCCGAGTACGCCTCTGGGCATGGAGTCTTTGGCGTATTCGATTTCTAGCTGGGTGCCTTCGACGATCATTTGGCTGACTTCGTCCTGGAATTTTTCGCTCCACAGGTGTGGGTTTTCCAGTTTGATCTGGTTGATCATGTCGATGCCGAAGTTGAGGTGCATGGACTCGTCCCGGAGGATGTACTGGAACTGTTCAGCCACGCCGGTCATTTTGTTGCGGCGGCCCATGGACAAAATTTGGGTGAAGCCGCAGTAGAAGAAGATGCCTTCGGTGACGCCGTAGAAACCGATCAGGTTACGGAGCAGTTCTTGGTCTGCTTCGGGTGTGCCGGTTTTGAAGTTGGGATCGCCCAATGCTTGGGTGTGCTTGAGGCTCCATGCGGCTTTTCTGGCGATGGAGGGCAGCTCCCGGTACATGTTGAAGACTTCCGCTTCGTCCATGCCCAGTGACTCTACACAGTATTGGTAGGCGTGGGTGTGGATGGCTTCTTCAAAGGCTTGGCGCAACAGGTATTGGCGGCACTCGGGGTTGGTGATGTGGCGGTAGACGGCCAGCACCAGGTTGTTGGCGACCAGTGAGTCGGCTGTTGAGAAGTAACCCAGTGAGCGCATAACAATGCGGCGCTCGTCGTCGCTCAGGCCTTCTGGGTTTTTCCAGCAGGCGATGTCGGCGGTCATGTTGACTTCTTGGGGCATCCAGTGATTGGCGCAACCGTCGAGGTATTTCTGCCAAGCCCAGTCGTATTTAAACGGCACCAGCTGGTTGAGGTCGACGTGGCAGTTGATGATGCGTTTGTCTTCTACCCGCAGGCGGGCGGCACCCATTTCCAGTTCTTCTAAACCGGCGGCAACGTCTAAATTGTCGACAGCGGCTTGGGCTTTTTCGACAATCGCGTTGTCACTGGCTTTTTCTGCCGGTGGATTCTGGCTGGCCACCGCAGGGCGGGGTGCCGTTTCTGCTTGTGGCGCTTCTGCCTGGGGCGCGCTGGCAGCTTTTTGTGCTACTGCTTGCTCTTGCGCTGCTTTGGCCGCGGCTTCCTGGCCCGGTTTGACGGGAGTAATGGGTTCTTCGTTATCAAAATCGTCCCAGCTCAGCATTGTTGACTCACCTCGGTATTCATCTATTTGCGGTTTGCGTCGAATTTTTTATTTGTGCGTATGTGCGTATGCGAGGGCGGCTAGCGCCCTCGCTTAGCCGTTACTGGCAGGCTTCGCAATCTGGGTCGTCCAGAGAGCAGGCTGCCGGTACGGGGGCGGCTTCGGCGACGGCGGCCGCTTGCGAAGACACCTTGTTCATGGAGCTTTGGTCTACCGTCGATTTTTCGGTAGAGCTGGCGGCCAGGGCACGGAGGTAATACGTGGTTTTGAGGCCACGAAACCATGCCATGCGGTAGGTCAGGTCCAGCTTTTTGCCTGAAGCGCCAGCAATGTAAAGGTTCAGGGACTGGGCCTGGTCAATCCATTTTTGGCGGCGGCTGGCGGCATCGACCAACCAGCGAGGTTCCACTTCAAAGGCGGTGGCGTACAGGGCTTTTAGATCGTCGGGTACCCGGTCAATTTTCTGCACTGAGCCTTCGTAGTATTTCAGGTCGTTTACCATAACCGAGTCCCACAGGCCGCGGTCTTTCAGGTCGCGAACCAGATAGGGATTCACGACGGTGAACTCGCCTGACAGGTTCGACTTGACGTACAGGTTTTGATACGTCGGCTCAATGGATTGCGACACGCCGGTAATGTTAGCGATGGTGGCGGTGGGGGCAATGGCCATGACGTTGGAGTTGCGCATGCCTTGGGTTTTGACCGTTTCGCGCAGGCTGTCCCAGTCTAAGGTCTGGCTCTCGTCCATTTCGATGTAGTCGCTGCCACGGGCTTCTTTGAGCAGTTTAATAGAATCGATAGGCAGAGTGCCTTGGCTCCACAAAGAGCCTTCGTAGCTTTGATAGCTGCCGCGTTCTGCCGCCAGGTCGCTGGAGGCTTTTATCGCGTAGTAGCTGATTGCTTCCATAGACGTGTCGGCAAAGGCGACGGCCTCGTCAGAAGAGTAAGCGATATGCTGCTTGTATAGCGCATCTTGAAAGCCCATTAAGCCCAGCCCGACAGGGCGGTGCTTAAAGTTGGAGTTTTGCGCTTGGGGCACACTGTAGTAGTTGATGTCGATAACGTTATCGAGCATCCGCACTGCCGTTTTAATGGTGCGCTCCAGCTTGGCCATATTTAATTGGCCATCGATAATATGCTGGGCCAGGTTGACCGAACCCAGGTTACAGACTGCGATCTCATCCTTGTTGGTGTTCAAGGTGATCTCGGTGCACAGGTTTGAGCTGTGAACCACGCCGGTGTGCTGCTGCGGGCTGCGCAGGTTGCAGGGATCTTTAAAGGTGATCCAGGGGTGGCCGGTTTCAAACAGCATGGACAGTACTTTGCGCCACATGTCAGCCGCTTTAACGCGCTTGTAGAGTTTGATCTCACCTTTGCGGGTCATTTCTTCGTAGTGCTCAAAGCGCTCTTCAAAGGCTTTGCCGTAAAGATCGTGCAGGTCGGGGACATCGTTGGGTGAGAACAGTGTCCATTCGCCGTCTTGGAAAACCCGCTTCATAAACAAGTCGGGAATCCAGTTGGCGGTGTTCATGTCGTGGGTGCGGCGGCGATCATCACCGGTGTTTTTACGCAGCTCGAGAAATTCCTCGATGTCCATGTGCCAGGTTTCTAAGTAGGCACATACCGCGCCCTTACGCTTGCCACCCTGGTTAACTGCTACGGCGGTGTCGTTAACCACTTTTAAGAAGGGCACAACGCCTTGTGATTTGCCGTTGGTGCCTTTGATGTAAGCGCCCAGGCCGCGAACTGGCGTCCAGTCATTACCCAGGCCGCCCGCAAATTTAGACAGCATGGCGTTGTCTTGAATGGCGCCGTAAATACCGTGTAGGTCGTCGGGCACCGTGGTCAGATAGCAGCTGGACAGCTGTGGACGCAGAGTGCCGGCGTTGAACAGGGTGGGGGTGGAGCTCATGTAATCGAAGGAACTGAGCAGGTTGTAGAATTCGATAGCCCGCTCGGTTTTGTTTTCTTCGCGCATGGCCAAGCCCATAGCAACCCGCATAAAGAAGATTTGGGGCAGCTCAATGCGCACTTCATTGCTGTGGATGAAGTAGCGGTCATACAAGGTTTGTAGACCGAGGTAGTGGAACAGGTGGTCGCGCTCAGGTTTGATGGCGGCACCCAGCTCGGCCAAGTTGTAGTCCCGCAGTTCTGGTGAGATCAGTTCCAGCTCAATGCCTTTTTCAATATAGATAGGCAGCGCTTTGGGGTAGTACACGGTCATGTCGTGCTGGGTGGCACTGTCGGCCACACCCATAAAGTTCAGGGCTTCGGCGCGGAGTTTGTCTAACAGTAGGCGAGCGGTGACCAAGCTGTAGTTGTGCTCTTTTTCTACCATGGCGCGGGCGGTAATCACCAGGGAGGTGTTCACTTCGCTTTCTGCTACGCCGTTGTAGAGGTTTTTCAATGCTTCGTTTAATACCGCTTCGGCAGAGACGTCTTTCAGGCCGTCACAGGCTTCGGCCACGATAAATTCTAAGCGGCCCAAGTCCAGTGGCGACTCGCTGCCGTCTGGGCGTTTTACATTAATGCTGGGGTGGGTTTTTTCGGCTTCGGGGGCGGCCTGGGCGCGTTCGTCGGCGCGGGCGGCTCGATACAGAACATAGCCACGGGCAATTTTGTGCTCGCCGCTGCGCATTAATGCCAGCTCGACTTGGTCTTGAATCTCTTCAATATGAATCGTGCCGCCGGAGGGCATGCGACGCTTGAAGGTGGCGCTGACTTGATCGGTGAGCTTGGCCACGGTTTCGTGGATGCGGGTAGAGGCCGCTGCATTGCCGCCTTCCACTGCCAAGAACGCCTTGGTGATGGCGACACTGATTTTGTCATCGGTGTAAGACACTACTGAGCCGTTGCGCTTGATGACCCGAAGTTGACCGGGGGCGGTCGCGGTCAGCTGCTCTTCGTTTTGGGATTGTGGTGGTGTGGTGGTAGTGGTGGTGCCAGTGTCTTGGTAGGTTTGCATGATTTCTCCGGCTCTTGCTTATCCTGTGGGCGATGTTGTTATTTTCCCGGTCGTGTAATGCAACGGAACGGGTAAAAATACGGCGCTTGGTAAGCGCGCGCATCGATTATTTAGGCTGAACAACTGGTTTTGAGGCTGGCATTGACTAGTGTTGCCTCAAGGGTGTAGGCCCTATATATAGGGCTTGGCGACTACAGCTCACAAGATAGTGCGGTTTTGGGCTGGGTGCAAGCACTAGATGCTGTGTTTGCTTTGTGGATAAGTTGTGGGTAAGCCTGGGGGTAAGCGGTGGGTGATTTTGACGCCCCGTATGCTGGGGCTTTCCGCTTGATAAGAGGCGTTGCTTGCCGGGTTTTACGATCTAGATTGAATTTGCATAAAGCCAAATTTTTATAAAACTTCTTGTTTGGGTGTGCTCAGTGGTGCTTCTTCTCGGGGAAAGGCAATAAGGTGTTCAAGCTGGGTGGTGACATTGAGGGCGTCGCCAAGTTGGTAGTCGTGATGGCTGGGAAGCAGGGCTTCTACTAATGAACCAGTGGGTAAACGCAGGGTGTAGAGTGTGGAGCTGCCAGAAAATAGCTTACGTTGTACCTCAGCCGAAATACCGCCGAGTGACGTTAACACGACATCGTCGGGACGCAGCAATACTTCTACCGGAGAGCCCGGTGGCCAGGGGTAGGCGCGGTTGCCAATCAGCAAGCCCAATTCGGTGTCGATTTGATTGCCTTCTTGGCCAATGCTGCCGGGAAGAAAGCTACCCTCACCAATAAAGCGGGCAACCACCGGGTTGACTGGCTCATGGTAGAGGTTGAAGGGGGTGTCCCACTGCTGCAGCTCGCCATCGTATAGCAGGCCTATTTGATCACTAAAAGCAAAGGCCTCCAGCTGATCGTGGGTGACCAAAATAGCGCTGATGCCCAGTTCTTTAAGAATGTCTCTAACTTCAAGGCTCAGGCGTTTTCGCAGATCGGCATCCAGGTTGGAAAAGGGCTCGTCCATCAGCAGCAGTTCTGGGCTGGGGGCCAATGCTCGGGCCAGTGCGACCCGTTGCTGCTGGCCGCCAGAAAGCTCGTGGGGGTAGCGATTTTCGACATTGCTTAAACGTACCAGCTCCAATAAGCGACTGACGGTGGCTTTTTGCTGGGCATTGCTCTGTTTACGTAGGCCAAAGCGGATATTGTCGTAAACGTTTAAATGAGGAAAAAGGGCGTAGTCCTGAAAGACCATGCCGATGTTGCGCTGATCGGGACTGAGGCTCTGGCCCGCGCTGCTCAGGGTTTTTCCGCCCAGTTCTATGTTGCCGCTCGCGATGTTTTGAAAGCCGGCAATGGCGCGCAGAATGGTGGTTTTACCGCAGCCGCTAGGCCCTAACAGGCAGCAAATGTCGCCGTCATTAACATGAAAGCTGACATCTTCGACGACGGTTTCTGCGTCGTATTGGCATTGAATATTGTCGACGACTAACAAGCGTGGCTCCAGTGGATGGTTGTATTGTGGGGCTTGCCTGTGGGCTTGGCTTGGGGTTGGTTCGCGGTGGGCACCCGTTCCCACAGGCTTGAGCTTGTCTGTGGGAGTTTGGGCTTAAGCCATCGCGGCTTGATTGAGTAAGAATTCGATCAAGGCTTTTTGGGCATGAAGGCGATTTTCAGCTTCGTCCCAAATAACGGTGTCGGGTGCATCCATTAATTCTGCGCTGATTTCTTCGCCACGCTTGGCAGGTAGACAATGCATATAGAGGGCGCCGGGGTTGGCCAAGTCCATCAGCGTGCGATTCACTTGGTAGCCAGATAGTTGGCGGCGGCGCTCGGCTTTTTCTTCTTCCTGGCCCATTGATGCCCACACGTCTGTCACCAGCAAGTCGGAGCCTCGGGCGGCATCGACTGGGTCGCGGACGACTTCGACTCGGTCGCCAGCTTCCTCTAGCAGGTCTTGGCGGGGGTCAAAGCCCTCCGGGCAGGCGACTTTTAAATTGAAATCAAACTGAATGGCGGCCTTGATGTAAGACTGGCACATGTTGTTGCCGTCACCAATCCAGGCGACTTGCTTGCCCTGGATACTGCCGCGATGCTCGACAAAGGTTTGAATGTCGGCCAACAGTTGGCAGGG
Organism: Spongiibacter sp. IMCC21906; assembly: GCF_001010805.1. Lineage (NCBI taxonomy): Bacteria > Pseudomonadati > Pseudomonadota > Gammaproteobacteria > Cellvibrionales > Spongiibacteraceae > Spongiibacter > Spongiibacter sp. IMCC21906. Next base: position 1,237,720 of record NZ_CP011477.1, read on the forward strand.
GTGGTAGTCATCCGTCAGTGCGTTGATGACCGGCACGCGTGAGTATTCGGCAAAGCGCTCGATAATGCTGTGCTCAAAGGTGCGAATCATCACAATATCGCAGACCGAGGAGATGACGCGGGCGCTGTCTTCGATAGGTTCACCACGGCCCAGCTGGGTATCTCGGGGAGACAGGAAGATTGCGTGACCACCCAATTGCGCCATGCCAGCTTCGAAGGAGATACGCGTGCGGGTAGAGGCTTTTTCAAAGATCATGCCCATCACGTAGTTAGGAAAGCTGGCGCGGCTACGGCGGGCCTTTTGCTCGGCTTTTAGCTCGATAGCGCGCTGGATCACGTGATCCAGTTCAGCCGGACTCAGGTCCGAAAGGGTTAAAAAATGTCGTAGTGCCATAGCGGCGTTTACCTATCCTTGCATGGGGCTATTTTTATGGAGCTATGTTGGTCATAGCGAGTAGCCAATTTAGCGTGCAATAAACTATGCCGCATCCAACTGGGCTGTCCATTGATTGATCAGCTGGCAGAGTGTGGCGAGTAATTCGTCAATTTCTGATTTGCTAATAATGAGCGGCGGCAGCAAGCGCACAACGTGTTCTGCCGTCACATTGATAAGCAGACCCTGTTCCAGTGCTTTGCCAACCAGCTCGCCGCAGGGGGTATCGAGTTCAATACCTACCATAAAACCTTTTCCGCGCACGGCTTTCAGGTGTTTGTTGTCTGCCAAACGTTCTTTTAAGCCATCGATCAAGTATTGGCTGTTTTCAACAACCTGATCCATCAAGCCGTCGTTGAGGGTATTGACTACCGCGAGTGCTGCGGCGCAGGCCAGCGGGTTGCCGCCAAAGGTGGAACCGTGATTGCCGGGTTTAAACAGGCTGGCCGCTTTGCCGTGGGCCAGGCAGGCGCCAATGGGCACGCCGTTGCCAAGCCCTTTGGCGGTGACGACGACGTCGGGCATGACGTTGCTGTGTTGATAGGCAAAGTATTTTCCGGTGCGGCCGTTGCCAGTTTGGACCTCGTCCAGCATCAGTAGCCAGTCGTGCTCGTCGCAGAGTTTACGCAGGGCTTCTAAAAAACCGTCTGGCATAGGATGAACGCCGCCTTCACCTTGCACGGGCTCGATTAATACCGCGGCGATGCTGTCATTGTTTTTGGCGATGGTTTCCAGCGCTTGGATGTCACCAAATGGCGCGCGAGTAAAGCCCCGTACTAATGGCTCAAACCCTGCCTGAATTTTGCGATTGCCGGAGGCTGTCATGGTGGCTAGCGTCCGGCCATGAAAGGCTTGTTCCATCACCACAACGTGAGGAATTTCAATATTGCGGTTGTGGCCGTGCATTCTAGCGAGTTTAATGGCCGCTTCGTTGCCTTCGGCGCCTGAGTTACAGAAAAAGACGTTTTCCATGCCGCTGATGGCGCACAGCTTTTCTGCCAGCTCAGTTTGTTTTTGCACGTTATACAGGTTTGAGGTGTGAATGAGCTTGCCGGATTGCTCTATCAGCGCCTGAGTCACGGCGGGGTGATTGTGACCCAGCGCGTTTACGGCGATACCACTTACTGCATCCAAATAGCTTTTGTCTTTGTCATCAAACAGTCGTACGCCTTCACCACGCAGAAAAGTGACTGCCTGACGTCCGTATGTGTTCATTACTGCTGACTGTGTCATTAACGATTACTCCGCGCCTCAAGGGGCGCAAAAACGTAAAAAAGCAAAGCTTTGGAATTAAAAACGCAAAAAGGCAGCTAGAGCTGCCCTGTCGGATACGCAATAATATAAGGAACGCCCAGTAAATTCCAGCGCCTGAGGCCCGATAAACCGGGGCTTTGGTAAATGTATCTGCGGTAATCTTTTTATTGCGGCATATTCCTCGACAGTCTGACGAGAACGGAGTCTTCCTGTGTCTCAGCCAACATCGCCATCAACCGCCCCTGCATTAGACGCTGTTCAGCTAGGGCTTTTTGTCAGCCGACTGGAAGCAGTCTGCGATGAAATGGGCGCGGTGCTACAGCGCGCGGCTTTTTCTCCCAATATAAAAGACCGCTTGGATTTTTCCTGCGCGATATTTGACGCCAAGGGCGAGCTTTGCGCCCAAGCGGCACATATCCCGGTACATTTAGGCAGCATGGCCTATGCCATGGCGGATATTGTTGGCGCCTGTGAGTGGCGCCCCGGTGATATGGTGGTGGTGAATGATCCCTATTTGGGCGGCACCCATTTACCTGATGTAACGGTGATAGCGCCCTTCTTTGATAGCGACGGCATATTACAGGCGTTTATCGCCAATCGCGCCCACCATGCCGACATTGGCTCTGACACGCCGGGCTCAATGCCCCTGTCTAAATCGCTGGCTGAAGAGGGTGTGGTTATTCCTCCCAGTTATTTGGTTCGGAACGGCAAACTGGACAGTGCCATGTTGGATAACTGGTTTGAGCCGGGACAGCATGGCGACTTTATTGCGCAGGTGAGTGCCAACCGCAGTGGCTTGACTCGCCTCGCCGAGGTGGTGGCTGCCCTCAAAGTCAGCTTTGTTGATGCGGTGGCCCAGCTGCAGGCTTATGCCGCTCGGCTTGCACTGGCGCAATTTAAAACCTTACCGGCGGGGCGCTTTGAATTTACCGATTATATGGATGATGACGGTTTTGGGCATAGCGATCTGGCGATATCCGTTTGCATCGATTTGTCAGCAGAGGGCGTCAAGGTGGACTTTACTGGCACGGCTGATCAGGTAGAGGGCAATATCAATTGCCCGCTGTCGGTGGCAGCGGCGGCGGTGTTTTATGTCTTCCGTTGTTTAATGCCCGCTGACGTGCCGGTGTGCGCCGGTTTGTTTAGTGCCATTAGCCTGTACGCGCCAGAAGGAAGTTTGCTTAATGCCCGTCGTCCTGCGGCGGTGGCGGCAGGCAATGTCGAAACCTCTATGCGAATCACGGATGTGGTTTTGGGAGCGTTGGCTGGCGCGGTGCCCGATGTCATTCCGGCAGCAAGCCACGGCTCCATGAATAACATTGCTATGGGCGGTGAACGTGGCGACTGGCATTACTACGAAACCATCGCCGGTGGCATGGGTGGGCACAGCATGGGTCGGGGACTGGATGCCGTGCAAAGCCATATGACGAATACCCTGAATACGCCGGTAGAAAGCCTGGAGATGCACTATCCCTTGCGAGTGCGTCGCTACGGTATTCGCCCCGCTTCAGGAGGGGCAGGCAGGCATGCAGGTGGCAATGGCATAGTGCGAGAGTTTGAATTTTTGGCAGACAGTCGCTTTACCTTATTAACAGAGCGCCGTCGTCGTGGACCCTGGGGCATTGCGGGGGGCGATGATGGTCAGCCGGGAGAAAATCGTTTTAACGGGCAGTTATTACCGGGCAAGGTTACGGGAAGCGCGTCGGTGGGCGATGTGTTGAGTATTGAAACGCCGGGCGCGGGTGGCTGGGGGCAGCCTGAGTGACATGCTGAGGGGGCTGTTCGCGGCGCTCGGTGCCTGAGCTGGATCAAGGTCTGCGCGGGGTTGGCTCGCTTAAAATCGCCTGCAGGGCAGTCGCCTCATTACATTTGCTGTATAAATTGCTAAAATGCGGCTTTATGCGCGCAATCGCAGTGGGATCGCCTGTTGAGGCTTTCTGACCCGGTTGCTCGGAATTCATGTTTTTTCCCAAGGCAGGTTCCAATGGATACTATTGAGGCAATCAAGCAGCAAATCGACAGCAACCCGATTATTCTTTATATGAAGGGTTCGCCAAATCAGCCCCAGTGCGGTTTTTCGGCCAAGGCCTCTCAAGCGTTGATGGGTTGTGGTGAGCGTTTCGCCTTCGTTGATATTCTGTCTAACCCCGATATCCGCGCCAAATTGCCTGAAGTGGGTAACTGGCCTACCTTCCCCCAGTTGTGGGTGGCAGGTGAGTTGGTTGGTGGCTGCGACATCATCTGCGAGATGCATGACACTGGCGAACTGCAGACCCTGATCAAAGAGGCGGTGGCGGCTCAGCCCGCCCAGTAAGCTTCTTGTTATGATGGAGAAACCCGGTCAAGTGCCGGGTTTTTTATACCCAAAGCTGCAACTAAGAATGCTTTTCGTTTAGATTTTTGTTTGCTAATATCGTCCCTAACAATAACTGCCGGCCCTAAGGTATTACGCGGTCTCGTCGGCAAAAAAATATCGTTGGGGGTTTTCTTATGCGACGTTTGCTTCTCGCCGCCGGTGCGGTGTCTACGGCTTCTTTGGGTTTGGCTGACACCTCCGGCCAGCAGGGTCGAGAGAATCTCAAGCTTGAACAAATCACCATCGTCGGTGAGCGGGTCGAGGAGATTGCCGGCTCGGCCTATGTGCTCGACCAAGCCGAGCTGGAAAAGTTTGAGTACGTCGATATCCATCGCATGGTGCGCCAGGTGCCTGGTGTCTACTTTCAGGAAGAAGACGGCTACGGGCTGCGGGCCAATATCGGTATCCGTGGCTCCGGCAGTGGCCGGACCTCAAAGATCACCCTGATGGAAGACGGCGTGCTGGTGGCCCCGGCCCCCTATGCCGATCCCGCCGCCTATTACTTTCCCACCAGTGGCCGCATGGCGGGCGTGGAAGTCCTGAAAGGCCCCCAGACATTGCTCTACGGTCCCTACACCGTGGGCGGCGCCCTTAACCTCAAATCCACGCCCATTCCCGAGCAGCGGGAGGGTTTTGTCAATGTTGAGATTGGTGAGAACAGCGCGCAGAAATCTCATGTGCACTATGGTGCTACCGAGGGGCAGTGGGGTTTCTTGTTGGAGAGCTACCAAGAAGAAACCCTTGGCTTCAAGGATATTGATCGCTCCAATCGCGATACCGGTTATGACAAGGAAGACTACGTCGGCAAGCTGCGCTGGCGCAGTGCCGAGGGCGCGACTTATGCCCAGCAGCTTGACCTGAAGGTGAATTACACCGAAGAGCAATCCAATGTCACTTACCTGGGCGTTACCGATGCGCAGTTTGATCGCGACCCCTACCGCCGCTATGGGCTGACCGAGCTTGATCAGATGAATACCCGGCAAGCCGGGGTATCTCTGCGGCACAATATCGAATTCAGTGACACGCTGGCCTTGAGCAGCATGATTTACCGCAACAACTTCAAGCGTAGTTGGTTCAAATTGGACCGAGTTGGCAGTGATAGCATCGGTGGGCTTATTGATAAAGCCAACAACGGCGATGCCCTGGCGTTGGGTATCCTAGAGGGCACTGAGGACGCCACTGATGTGCGGGTCAAGGACAATGCTCGGGAATACTACGGCGAGGGGATTCAGTTTGAGCTTGCCGGCAATGTCGAGGCGGCGGGTGCTGCTCACAACTGGGTAGTGGGTATTCGCCAGCATGAAGACGAGTCAGACCGCTTTCAGCCGGTGAGTGTTTACAATCAAGTTAATGGCAGCCTGCAATTTGATTCAATTATCCAGCCCGGCTCCGGGGATAACCGCGTGGACGAGGCTGAGGCGCTGTCCATTTGGGTAATGGATCGCATCAGTATGGGCCAGCTGGATATCACCCTGTCTCTGCGACATGAAGATATCGACACCGCGCAAACTCGCTACGGCGATCTCGACCGCAACACAGTGGCCAGCACCCGAAGCAATGATGTCGAGGAGACAATGGCCGGTCTGGGCGCTACGTATGTGCTCAATGACAGCTGGCAATTGCTGGCTGGTGTGCACCAGGGTTTTGCGCCTCCCGGCGGTGGCGCCGCCGATGGCACCGGCGCGGAGGAGAGTCTCAATTACGAGTTTGGCGGTCGTTATCGCAGCGAGTACGTGAGCGCGGATATCGTGGCTTTCTTTAGTGATTACGACAACACCGTTAACAACTGCTCCATCGCCAACCCCTGTAGCGACGGCGCCGAATCGGGCACCGAAAGCTTCGGCGAGTCTGAAATCAGAGGCTTGGAGTTGAGTCTGCGCACAGTGCTATTGGAGTCCGCTAGCTTCCAGGTGCCGCTGACCCTGGCCTACACCTATACCGATGCAGAAGTCACCAAGGACGCCGACGGCGGTGATGTGCTGAAGGGTGATAACCTGCCGTACTTACCCGAGAACCTGCTGAACCTGGGTCTGGGTATTGAAGACAACCGCGGTCGCAAGGCCTATCTGTCGGCCACCTATGTAGATGAGATGTGCGTCGACAACCAGTGTGAACGCTCGGTGGATCAGCGCTTTCGCAGCACGGACAGCTATGTGTCGGTGGATTTCGCCGCCAGCATGCCGGTGGCCGAGAACGTGGAGGTTTATACCCGCATCGACAATCTGCTGGATGACGAATCCATTGTCGCGCGCAGCCCAGCCGGTGCTCGGGTGAATCTGCCCCGCACCGCCTACTTGGGTGTTCGCGTAAGTTTCTAGCGCTGACGAGGGCTTGCCTCGAAGGGCGGGCTCAATCCCTTCTTGAGGGGGCTGACGCAAAAAGCCCGGCACAGGGTCCGGGCTTTGACGAGCTTGGTTTGTGAACGCGGTCTTAGCTGTTGATACCGCCCATCATCGACTGCTGATAATTCTGCAGGCCAACCTTGTCGATCAGGCTCAGCTGCGTTTCCAGCCAGTCGATATGCTCTTCTTCCGATTCCAGAATCTCTTCCAGTAATTCCCGGCTGCCGTAGTCGGCGACGGACTCGCAATGCTTGATGCCGTCTTTGAGGTCGGGCACTGCTTTCAGCTCTAAGCTGAGATCGCACTCCAGCATTTCCTTGGTATTTTCGCCAATCATCAGTTTGCCCAAGTCTTGCAGGTTGGGCAGGCCTTCCAAAAACAAAATACGCTCAATCAATTGGTCGGCGTGTTTCATTTCGTCAATGGATTCGTGGTATTCGTAGTCCGCCAGCTCTTTCAGGCCCCAGTCCTTAAACATTCTGGAATGCAAAAAATACTGGTTAATTGCTACCAGCTCGTTGCCGAGGGCTTTGTTGAGGTGGGCGATGACTTGCGGGTCGCCTTTCATAAGTGGGCCGTCCTTTATGGTCTGTGTTTTAAACAGGCATAAGTGTGCGCCCAATATAGGGGGTTGGTCAAGCTAAGTAGCTGATTTGTAAAGTAAATGTAAAGAAAAAGCCAATCGTTCTCAGTGCGGTTTGATAAGAGAAATCACTACCTTTGGCGGGGCTGTCGTGGCCGATATTGTTCAGGCCGCAGCGAAGCAGAGATCGGCGTTAAAATTGTTCAGGTACTCGTCGTACACTTGGCGTGCAAGTGAGCCGCATTTGCCGCATTGGCTAGCAAGATCCAGTTCACGCCTGACTTGACGGAAGCTGTCTGCGCCTTCGTCAATGGCTTCGCGAATTTGCTTGTCAGTAATACCTTTACAAAGACAGACGTACATGTTCGTACAACCCGGTAGATAACGATGTTGATGTAGAAAGTAATGCAAATGAGAATGCTTGTCAATTTGTCTTGAGAGGTATTTTTGTTTGGCTTTATTTGTACCGGTAAAGCTATAGCAAAAAACTATGCAGCCAATTAGAAATATCAATGGGATCAGTTTGGGGCCACGTGTATGATTAATGCCCTGGATTTACACTATATCGCGCGGTTCTCGCGCATTATTAAAGCAAAAATGGAGGTTACACATGGGCGTTTTAGTCGGTAAACCCGCACCAGATTTTACTTGTGCAGCAGTATTGGGCAACGGCGAGATCGTTGACAGCTTTACTCTGAGCGAAGCGATCAAGGGCAAATGCGGCTTGTTGTTCTTCTATCCCTTGGATTTTACCTTCGTGTGTCCTTCAGAGCTGATTGCTCTGGATCACCGTATGGATAAATTCCGTGAGTTGGGTGTGGAAGTCATTAGTGTGTCCATCGATTCTCAGTTCACTCACAATGCATGGCGCAACACCTCTGTGAAAGATGGCGGTATTGGTCCTGTGACTTACACCATGGCTGCTGACGTACGTCACGACATCTGCCGTGCCTACGACGTTGAAGCAGAAGGCGGCGTTGCTTTCCGTGGCGCGTTCCTGATCGATAAAGAAGGCACAGTGCGCTCTCAGCTGATTAACGACCTGCCACTAGGCCGTAACATTGATGAGCTGATCCGCTTGGTTGAAGCGCTGCAGTTCCACGAAGAGCATGGCGAAGTGTGTCCTGCCGGTTGGAACAAAGGTGATAAAGGTATGAGCGCGTCTCCAGAGGGTGTTGCTTCTTACCTGTCAGAGAATTCTGACAAGCTGTAATGATCGATTGATGGGGCCCTGGTGATATTTTTCTTGGTATTTGCTATGAGTACCTTGAGTTAATACCTTGCATTAGCCTCAGTAAACGAAAGCCCGGATATGCGCTGCAGTCCGGGCTTTTTTGTGTCTGCTATATAGGCGATAAGAAAATTGGCGCAATTTAAAATCTTCGACTAGCCTAGAAACAGCGCACATGGAGTGCGCGAATTTTCTATTTCATCTGCAAAAAGGATAATGACGATGAAAATTGCAAAACCTCTGTGGCTGATGACATCGGCCTTGTTTCTGTTCTTTGCCCTCTCTTTTTCTAATGCTTTCGCTCTGGATATCAATACGGCGTCGTCAGAGCAACTGCAAACCCTAAAAGGGGTGGGGCCGAAAAAAGCAGCGGCGATTGTGGAGTATCGTGATGCTAACGGCCCTTTTAGCTCTCTAGAGAGCTTGACGGCAGTGCCTGGCATTGGTCAAAAGGTGATAGCGGACAATGTCAGTGAAATAGAGCTGTCGAAACCTGAAGGTGGCAGTGATACTGAGTAAGCTCCCCTTGCCTGCATGTTATGTGCAGGCTTTTTTATCTCGCCTTTGGGTGGCCTTTCTCGCTAGACTGTTGAAATGCTTAACCAGCCGCTTATGAATATGTCAGCTCAGGGCGTAGGACGAAACGCTTCTATTTTACTACTGGGTCTGCTGCTCGGGCCTTCGGCAATGGCGGACTTTCGCTGTGGCCGTCATCTTGTTGATATCGGCCAGCGTTATTTTGAAGTAGAGGAGCGTTGCGGCAAGGCCGATTATCGGGTGAGCTTCCCGGTTAGGGGCATTGGCGGTCAGGTTCTTGCCGACCACGTTCAGTATTGGTATTACAATCCCGGTCCCCAAGGCTTTATCCATAAGCTGACCTTTCAAAATGCGGAATTAATTAAAGACGATACCCTGGGTCGCGGGTTTTATAAAACCGACACGCCTTCTTGCCGTAGCAGTGAAATCAATCTTGGTATGTCGGAATATGCGCTGTACACAAAGTGCGGCCAGCCAATATCCAAGCGTATTCTTTGGCGGGGTTTTCCTGTTGATGATGGGGAATATATTGGGGTTGGCGGCTATTATCTACCCGTGCAGGAATGGGTGTATGGCTTTGGTCGCAGTCAATTTCGGCGGGCAGTTATAGTAGAGAACGGTCAGGTTTCAGAGATAGAGTTGCTGTCTAAACCCCGTTAGCAGCGCTGGTTTTTCATCGTGGTGTTGTGACGGTTGGTGCAAATTTGTTGCCAAATGCGGTAGCATTCGCAGCAGAAACTGATAAGGCGCCCTATGCAAACCCTCACCATGACCCGCCCCGATGACTGGCACGTGCACCTGCGTGACGGTAACGTTCTTACTCACACTGTTAAAGACATCAGTCGCTACTTTGGTCGGGCTATTATCATGCCCAACCTGACCCCGCCGGTGCGTAATGTAAAAGAAGCCCAGGCATACCGGCAACGCATAGAGCAGGCATTGCCCAGTCGTGGGCATCAATTTCAGCCATTAATGGTGTTGTATCTCACGGATAACACGCAAGTAGAGGACATTCGTGAGGCGGCTGCATCCGATGTGGTTTACGCGGCCAAACTGTATCCCGCTGGGGCGACGACGAATTCTGACTCGGGTGTGACCAGCATCGAGAAGCTGTATCCGGTGTTGGCTGCCATGGAGCAATACGGCCTGCCGCTGCTGGTTCACGGTGAAGTCACGGATAATCACATTGATATCTTTGATCGTGAGGCGCGCTTTTTAGAAGAAAAGCTGAGGCCCATTGTCGACCATTTTCCGGCGCTAAAGCTGGTGTTGGAACATATCACCACTGCCGATTCGGCCGCATTTGTAAAGCAGGCGCCGGAGAATGTTGCGGCGACAATTACTGCGCACCACCTTTTGTATAATCGCAACCATATGCTGGCAGGGGGTATTCGGCCACATTTTTATTGTCTGCCTATTTTAAAGCGCAATACGCATCAACAGGCGTTAATCGACGCCGCGGTATCGGGCAGCCCCAAATTTTTTCTGGGAACGGATTCTGCGCCCCACACCAAAGGCAGTAAAGAGACTGACTGTGGTTGCGCAGGTTGTTACACTGCCTACGCGGCAATTGAGTTGTATGCGGAGGCGTTTGAAGCTGCGGGTGCTCTGGACAAGTTAGAAGCATTTGCTAGTTTTTACGGCCCCGATTTTTACGGTTTACCGCGAAACACCGATACCATCACCTTAACTCGGCAGGATTGGACCGCACCCTTGGAGCTTCCCTTTGGGAGCGATATTGTTCGGCCACTGCGGGCTGGTGAAACCTTACATTGGCAGTTGGGCAAGTGATGCTGGATGATGACGGAAAATCTATGATTGCCCAGCGTTTTCGGGGATTCTTGCCCGTAGTCGTGGACATTGAAACCGGTGGCTTTAACGCTAAAACCGATGGCATATTGGAAATTGCCGCGACTTTTTTGCGAATGGACGACGCTGGCAATATCGAGCCAGATGAGACCATCGACTACCATGTGGAGCCGTTTCCCGGTGCAAATTTGGAGCAGTCAGCTCTTGAATTTACCGGTATAGACCCCCATAACCCTTTAAGGCAGGCACAAAAAGAAGTGACTGTCATGGGCGAATTGCTAAAGCGCATTCGTCAGCAAGTAAAAGCCCATGATTGTACTCGGGCGGTTTTGGTGGGGCATAACGCACATTTTGATTTGGGTTTTATGATGTCGGCGGTCGAGCGCTGTGGCATCAAACGCAACCCCTTCCACCCGTTTTCGGTCATGGATACCGCCAGTTTGGCAGGGCTAGCATACGGTCATACGGTGTTAGCTAAGGCCTGCCAATTGGCAGATATTGATTTTGACAACAATTCTGCACACAGCGCAGCCTACGATGCGGAGAAAACTGCCGAATTGTTTTGTCAGATTGTAAACCGCTGGCAGCAACTTGGCGGCTGGCGCTGGCCCTGAGGGAGAGGGTGTGGTGCCGGTTTTTGCCACAGCGCTGTTGTAGTGTGGCTTTAAACGTAACGTTCATTCAAAACTAAAGATCTAGGAGAGACACCATGGCTTTTGAATTACCCAGCTTGCCTTATGAGAAAAATGCTCTGGAGCCCCATATCTCTGCAGAGACTCTGGATTTCCACCACGGTAAACACCACAACGCTTACATCACTAAGCTAAACGACATGGTTCCCGGTACTGAGTACGAAGGGAAATCTTTGGAAGACATCATCAAAACCTCCAGCGGTGGTTTGTTTAACCAAGCTGCTCAAGTGTGGAATCACACGTTTTACTGGAACAGCCTGAGCCCCAATGGCGGTGGTGCACCTTCTGGTGACTTGGCAGCCGCTATTGATAAAGCGTTTGGTTCTTTTGATAAATTCAAAGAAGACTTTAATGCTAAAGCCGTAGGCAACTTCGGTTCTGGTTGGACTTGGCTGGTAAAAAACAGCGATGGCAGTGTTGAAATTGTGAATACCGATGATGCTGATACCCCAGTCGCAAAAGGCGCTCAAACGCCGCTGATTACTTGCGATGTTTGGGAACACGCTTACTACATTGACTATCGCAATGCGCGTCCTAAGTACCTGGAAGCCTTCTGGGCACTGGCTAACTGGGAATTTGCGGCAGCAAACTTCGCAGCCTAAAGCTGAATCAGCAGTGAGCTGAGCTATTGATAGCTCGTCTTAAAACCCCACTTCGGTGGGGTTTTTTGTGTCTGGAGGTTGTTAAATATGCAGGGCGTTATTTCGCGGTTAATTATTTTAGTTTGGGTGTTTGCGACTTTAAGCGTTCTACCCACATGGCAGTGCCGCCGCAAACGGCGGCGGGCATAATAATCAAGTTCAAAATGGGGACCATGGTGCCAAGCATGACCAGGGCGCCAAAACTAAAGCTCGTGCTGCGCTGGCTGCCAATGCGACGGCGGGCTTCTTTAAAACTCAGTTTGTGGTTGTCCATGGGGTAATCACAGTATTCAACTGCCATCATCCAGGCATTGAGGCAAAACCACAGTACTGGCGCGGCGGGAGAGAATACAAAGGTGGCGACCAGTGTTAATAACGCAAAAATCAGGTAATAAAACAGTTTGTGACACTCTCGGCCAATACTGCGAGGAAAGCTGGCAATGGCTTGCAGGATGGTTTCTCTGCCATCCACTTCTTGGCCAGTGAGCCGCTCTTCGACTTTTTCTGCTAGCAGGCCATTAAAGGGCGCGGCAATAATATTGGCGACGGTGCTGAAAACGTACATGACTATCGCTAAGACTAAAATGACCGCTAAAGGCCAGAGAATCCAACGTAGAAAGTCCAGCCAACCCGGTAACCAGAGCATAAACTGATTAATCCACTCGCCAATTTGCCCTAAAGTTAAGGTGCTCAGCAGGCCAAAAATGCTGATGTTGATGAGCAAGGGAATCAGCACGAAGAGTCGCAATCCCGGTTCCATAATCAGCCCAAAACCGAGTTTTAGATATCCGGGGCCGCTGTGTAGGGTGTTTGGCATGGTATTGGCGTATCGTCTGGTGAATAACGGAGCATCAGTTTACGGTGAGGAGCGAATGCTTCCAAGCCTTGGCTGATGCGAATAGAATTTGCTCTGGCGGTGTGATTATTTCGTTACGCTTTACGAGGCCGCTAAAGCGGTGGTGTGATATTCAATCAAAGGGAGAGGATTGCGATGAATAGAATGCAGCTTGGTGGTGGCTTGGTGCTAGCGGGACTGCTTTGTTCTGTGCCGTTGCAAGCGGATGATCTGTCTCAAGAAACGGCTAGGTTATGCGACAGAATGAAGCATTGTGCGTTAAGCAATATTCAAGACAGCGGTTTGCCACCTGAAATGCAAACCATGATACGTCAGCAGTTGGATATGGCTTGTCAGGGAATGGAAGCAAAGTATGGCGTGATGGCGCAATCTCATGAGTTGTATCAACCTGCGCTGGCCTGTGTTAAATCACTTCAGTCACTCAGCTGTGCGGAAATGGAAGAAGACAACGACGACGCCCTTACTCCGGCTTGCGAACGCTATGAGGCGTTGTCCGAAAAATATTAAGCGGCTGGCTCGCGACCACAGGCAGGACAAATGCAGCGGTTGGCGTCGTTTGCTTTTTCTTTCGCTTCTTCGCTGATGGTCGTAGTCATACACCAGCAGTTGGCGGCGGCTTGCCCGGCGGCAATCGCGCACTGGTTGGGTTGTGCGCAGAGGGGGCAGAGTGAGTTTGGCTTTTGCTCGGTCATGGGGAGATAATACGCTTTTTTAGCATTAAAGGGGGCAACCATGAGCGATGAAGATAAGGTCTTCGCCGATGAAATGGTCGGTGTTAAACCCCTCCAGAGCGAGGTTCGCGTTGCCCTGAAGCGGGGCGAAATCAGCCGACTCAGTGTGGATGCCCGGCGCCAAGCTGCGGTGGCCCAAGAGGCGGTCAGTCATAGCCTGAGCACCAGCGATATTCCGATTCTTGATCCTTATTATTTGTTGGAGTTTCGCCGGGACGGGGTGCAGCTCGGCGTGTTTCGCAAATTAAAACAAGGTAAATATACGATTGAGGCTCGGTTGGACCTGCATAAAATGACGGTGGAGCAGGCAAGTCAGCAGGTGTTTAACTTTATTCGCGACGCGATGGCCATGGACTTACGGACAGTGATGATTGTCCACGGCCGGGGTTTTCATAACAAAGAAGGCGGCGCAGTTTTAAAGTCGTATATTAATCACTGGCTACCGGAAATGGCTGATGTGCAGGCCTATAGCAGCGCCCAACCTCAGCACGGCGGTGCTGGCGCTGTGTATATTATGCTGCGTAAAAGTGAGCGTAAAAAGCAGGAAAACCGAGATAAGTTAACGCGGGGTCGCTCGCTCTAGTGAAATAAGGGCTCAGCGAATAAAGATTTAATGATATAGCTGCTGTAGTGAAATAGACGGGCTTCGTGAGGTAAACGACAGCCCGTCACGTCGGTATTATTGCGCGCCGCGTTTTTCCAGGGCGCTGACAAACTCCCCTGAGTGGCGGTGCTCTTTGGCGTAGCTCAATATATTGCGGCCCGCTTTGTCCACAGCATTGATGTCGCCTTTTATTTCAAGAAACATATCCAAAAACAGCTCAAAATCATCAGCGCGCATGCTCTGATAGGCCCTGAGCAATTTATGGAAGTCGGGGTTGGTGCCTGCTTTAGGCTCAACATGGAGAAATTCCCGCACCCGGTCCTCTGTCCAAACTTCGTCTAATACCTTTTCTTTGTCTTTTTTCATCATCTAAACCTTTCTAGTACTTGCCGGGGTGGAGATCAGCCCTTGAGCTTGTCATTCAGAAGCTTGTTGACCATGCCGGGGTTGGCTTGGCCTTTTGAGGCTTTCATTACTTGGCCAACGAAGAAGCCAATCAGTTTTTTCTGCTTACCCTCGTCCGCGGCGCGGAATTGTTCCACTTGCTGAGGGCTGTTGGCAATCACTTCGTCAATCATGGCTTCGAGTGCGCCGCTATCAGAAACCTGTTTGAGGCCTTTTTTGTCGATAATTTCGTCGGCACTGCTGCCCTCTTGATTCCAGAGGGCTTCAAAGACTTGTTTGGCGATTTTGCCAGAGATGCTGTTGTCGATGATTCGAGTAATAAGGCCACCCAGCTGCTCGGCACTAACCGGGCTGTTGGCCAGCTTTAAATCGTCTTTATTCAGGGCGGCAGACAGTTCGACGTTGACCCAGTTGGCGGCCAGCTTGGCATCGCCAGCTGTTTTAGCCACAGTTTCAAAGTAGTCGGCGACGACGCGTTCGCCAGTCAGTTGCGCGGCATCGTAGCTGGACAGCCCGTATTGAGACTCGAAGCGCTGACGTTTGGCGTCGGGTAGCTCGGGCAAATTGGCTTTTAATTGATCGATCAAGGTCTGTTCGATTTTTACCGGCAGCAGATCAGGGCAGGGGAAGTAGCGGTAGTCGTTGGCTTCCTCTTTACTACGCATTGAACGGGTTTCGTTTTTATCGCTGTCGTAGAGGCGGGTCTCTTGAGTGACTTTGCCGCCATCTTCCAGTAAGTCGATCTGACGTTGGGCTTCAACTTTGATGGCCCGGTCAACAAAGCGGAAGGAGTTGATGTTTTTGATTTCGGCGCGGGTGCCGTACTCCTCTTCGCCCTTTAGTCGCACCGAGACATTGGCATCGCAGCGCATGGAACCTTGAGACATTTCACCATCGGAAATACCGAGATAAGTGATGATAGAGTGAATTTTGCGCAGATAGGCAACCGCCTCTTCAGCGCTGCGCAGATCGGGTTCGGAGACAATTTCAATCAAGGGCGTCCCCGCCCGATTTAAGTCGATGCCGCTCATGCCGCTACCATGGTTCTCAAAAAAAGCTTCATGGAGAGATTTGCCTGCATCTTCTTCAAGGTGGGCATGGTGAACCCGAATTTGGCGCTTGCTGCCGTCTTCCAGGGTGATTTCTACAATGCCGGGGCCAACAATGGGGGCGTCCATTTGGCTGGTCTGGTAACCCTTGGGCAAATCGGGATAGAAGTAGTTTTTACGCTCAAATACCGATTCGCGGCAAATGTCGGCGTCGATGGCCAAGCCAAACAGAATGGCGTCTTTTACCGCCTGTTCGTTGAGTACGGGCAGGGTGCCGGGCAAGGCAAGGTCAACTGCACAGGCCTGGCTATTGGGCGCGGCGCCAAAGGCCGTACTGGCGCCGGAAAATATTTTAGATTTGGTGGTGAGCTGGACGTGAATTTCCAGGCCGATTACGGTTTCCCACTGCATGATTACGCTCCCTCCTGGCCGGGGCTGCGACGATGCCAGTCGCTGCGTTGCTGGTATTGATGGGCGGCGGCCAGCAGGGTGGCCTCGTCAAAATCGTTGCCAATAAGTTGCAGGCCAATGGGTTTGCCATTGGTAAAACCTGCGGGCAATGAAATGGCGGGCAGGCCTGCCAGGTTGACGGCGATGGTGTAAATATCTTCTAGATACATCGACAAGGGGTCGCTGGTTTTTTCACCCAAGGCAAAGGCCGGGTTGGGAGTCGTGGGGCCAGCGATAATGTCTACCTCTTTAAATGCATCGATAAAATCTTGTTTGATGAGACGACGAATTTTTTGGGCTTGGCGGTAGTAGGCGTCGTAAAAACCGGCAGACAGGGCGTAAGTGCCAACCAAAATGCGGCGTTTTACTTCTTCGCCAAAACCTTCTGCCCGGCTGCGGGTGTAGAGGTCTTTTAAGTCTTTGGGGTCGTCGCAGCGGTAGCCGTAACGTACGCCGTCAAAGCGGGACAGGTTGCTGGAGGCTTCCGCCGGGGCGATAACGTAGTAACAAGGAACCGCTAGCTGAGTATGGGGGAGACTAATTTCTTTTAGGGTTGCGCCCATGGCCTCGTATTCTTTTAAGGCTGCTTCTACCCCCGCTTGAATATCTGGCGCGAGTCCCGTGCTGAAATACTCTTTTGGCACCCCTATTTTTAGACCGCTGAGGTCTTTGTTTAAGCTGCCCCGGTAGTCTGACAACGGCAAATCCATGCTAGTGCTATCGCGTTCATCAAATCCGGCCATGGCTTGCAGTAACAGGGCACAATCTTCGGCACTGCGGGCCATGGGGCCTGCTTGGTCTAGGCTGGAGGCAAAGGCGATCATGCCGTAGCGGGAGACTCTGCCGTAGGTGGGTTTTAAGCCGGTTAAACCGCAAAGCGCGGCAGGCTGGCGGATGGATCCGCCGGTGTCGGTGCCGGTTGCCGCGGCAGCCAGACCGGCGGCAATAGCTGCCGCTGAACCACCGGATGAGCCACCGGGCACACAGTCTTCTTGCCAGGGGTTGCGCACTGGGCCGTAATAACTGGTTTCATTGGATGAGCCCATGGCGAACTCGTCCAAATTGGTTTTGCCCAGCATTACTGCGCCTTCAGCTGCCATCTTGTCGACGACGGTGGCGTTGTAAGGTGAAATAAAGTTATCCAGCATTTTAGAGGCGCAACTGGTGCGAACGCCTTGGGTGCAAAAAATGTCTTTGTGGGCAATGGGAACGCCGCTGAGCAGACCGGCTTTGCCTTGACTGCGAGCCTTATCGGCTGCTCTGGCTTGCGCCAGTGCCGAGTCGGCAGTGACGGTGATGTAGCTGTTGATACGCTTGTCGTGCTGAGCGATTTCGTCCAGGTATTGCTGGGTGATCTCTTCGCTAGAAAAACGCTTGTCTTCCAGTCCGGCGAGGATGTCGCTTACTGTATGAGTGGGCATGTAAGTGTTTGCTCGTTCAATGATGTGATGGCGATATTGTTGTGTCTATGTCGCAAGGCTTAGTAGCAAGGCTTATTCAATGACCTGTGGCACCAGATACAAACCGTCTTCGGTTTGGGGTGCAATGCTTTGGAATAGCTCCCGCTGATCTGTTTCTGTCACCGCGTCGGCGCGCAAGCGCTGATGTGCATCGTGGGGATTGGCCATCGGCGCAATATTATCGGTATCCACCGCTTGCATGGCGTCCACCATGCTTAAAATGTCACCAATACGCTGGCTTAACTCGACACTTTCGGTTTCGGAAATATCAATGCGAGCCAACAGGGCCAGCTTGGCGATTTCGGATTGCTCAATACTCATCGTTCACCTTGGGGCTATTCATTCTGGGCTATTTATCTTTACGCCCGACTTTAATCAGTCGCCTATCTGTTAGATTGGCGGCAGCGTATAAAAAGGAGGGAGGGAGTCATTAAAATGACAGTCTTTTGCCGCTGCGTTCGCAAGCCGCTAAACTTATCACATTTGCGCCTTGCCCTAAATCCCTGCCGTTGATAGAGTGGCAAAGTTTTTAATTCTGGGCTTTACAGGCCGTACAACGCTTGGGTTCAGCCAGCCTGGCTCTGATCAGAACAGGGCTGCATAAGGTGATAATCGCACATGTTGAAACGTATTCGGGGCATGTTCTCCAATGATCTTTCTATCGATCTGGGAACGGCAAACACTCTTATTTATGTTCGTGGCCAAGGCATTGTTTTGGATGAACCGTCCGTGGTGGCAATTCGCGTTCATAATGGTCAAAAAACCATTGAAGCGGTAGGTATTGAAGCCAAGCGTATGCTGGGTAGAACTCCGGGCAACATTACCGCGATTCGTCCTTTAAAAGACGGTGTTATCGCCGACTTTCAAGTGACCGAAAAAATGCTTCAGCATTTTATCAAGCTGGTTCATCAAAATAGTTTTATTCGCCCCAGTCCTCGGGTATTGGTGAGCGTACCTTGTAAAAGTACTCAAGTAGAACGCCGGGCCATTCGTGAGTCTGTGCTGAGTGCCGGCGCGCGGGAAGTACGTCTTATTGAAGAGCCGATGGCGGCTGCAATTGGTGCGGGTTTACGGGTAGAAGAAGCCTCGGGTTCTATGGTGGTGGATATTGGTGGTGGCACCACTGAAATCGCGATTATCTCGTTGAATGGCGTGGTTTATTCGGATTCTGTTCGTGTGGGCGGTGACCGCTTTGATGAAGCCATTGTCACCCATGTTCGTCGCACTTATGGCAGCTTGATTGGCGACGCGACAGCGGAGCGCATCAAGCAGGAAATCGGTTGTGCCTACCCCGGCTCTGAATTGCTCGAAATTGATGTTCGTGGCCGTAATCTTGCCGAGGGGATTCCCCGTCGCTTTACCTTAAACAGCGATGAAATCCTGGAGGCGCTGCAAGAGCCACTTCAGGTTATTATTCAGGGTGTAAAACGGGCGCTGGAGCAATCTCCCCCAGAGCTGGCCGCAGATATTGCCGAGACCGGTATTGTGTTGACCGGTGGTGGCGCCTTGTTGCGAGGCATTGATCAGTTACTGGCCGACGAAAGTGCCTTACCCGTGATTATCGCCGAGGATCCATTGTCTTGCGTGGCCCGGGGCGGTGGTAAGGCATTAGAAATGATAGATCGCCATCATCTCGATATACTGTCAGCCGAATAGTTTGATCAGAGGAGGAGGCCGCCATTAAACCGGTATTCTCCAATCGATCCTCCTCGTCGGTGGGATCGCGGTTATTGATTTTCGGTGGTTTGGCACTGGTTTTAATCCTGCTTGGCCATAAACTGGAGTTTACCCAGCAGCTGCGCGGGCAGCTCTCGGTGATCTCTACACCCTTCTATTGGCTGGTGGATGTGCCCAGCCGTCTCAGCGAACAATTTACCGGCATGCTCAGCAGTCGTAGTGAGCTGCAGGCTGAAAACGAGCGGCTTCAATCTGAGGCCATGATTCTTAACGCCAAATTGCAAAAATATGTCGAGCTTCGGGCGGAGAATGTGCGCCTACGGGAGTTGATGAACTCTGCCGAACGGCTTAGCGATACGGTGGTGGTGGCAGAAGTGATTGCCGTGGCCACCGACCCCAATCGCCATAAGTTGGTTGTTGATAAGGGCAGCCGCAATGGCGCTTTTGTCGGTCAGCCAGTGATTGATGCCAACGGTTTAGTGGGGCAGATCACCGAAGTGGGTGCCATGCACAGTCGCGTGTTGCTAGTGACCGATAGCGCCCATGCCCTGCCGGTGAGGGTAAGCCGAAATGGTCTTCGGGCGATTGCAGAAGGCACCGGGCTCATCAATGAGTTAACCCTTACCCATGTTGCTGCCACTACGGATATTCAAGTCGGCGATTTGCTTGTGAGTTCAGGCTTGGGTGGCCGCTTTCCTGCAGGTTATCCGGTGGGTGAGGTGACCTCTGTCTTGGTGGATCCGGGCAAGCCGTTTGCGGAAGTGAAAGCCAAGCCGCTGGCCGAGTTGGACCGTAGCCGCAACGTGCTACTGGTGTTTAGCGAACGCCAGACAATTGAAGGCGAATAGTCGTGGATCCCCATGGCCAAGGTAGCTGGTTTATTGCGCTGACGTTGTTGCTGGCGTTGCTACTGAGTATTGTACCCATTGACGGTGTGTTGGCGTGGGCGCGGCCTCATTATTTAATGGTGGTGCTGGCGTATTGGGTGCTGGTTTTGCCCGAACGCATCGGTGTTATCGTCGCCTTTCTGTGCGGATTTCTGCTGGATATTTTGCTGGGTGATGTGCTCGGTGAAAATGCCTTCTCTCTCGCTGTTATCGCTTATATTTTGCAGGTTTCGTATCAGCGCCTACGGATGTTTAGTATTGTTAAACAAGCGGGTTTAATTGCGATGCTTAGCGGTTTTCATGTTTTGGTGGGCCAGTGGGCGCAAGGACTCAATGGGGGAACGCAGTTTCATTGGTTGGCGTTTTTACCGGTGTTTTCCACGGCGTTTTTATGGCTTTTTTCTAAGCCGCTTATGGCTTGGTTTCAGCGTGCGTTGGGGGTGAATTAAGCTATGCCAAAGACGCAGTCGTGCTTGGTGTTGGCGTCCCAGTCGCCCCGGCGCCGGGAATTGCTAGAGCAAATTGGTTTTAAGCCGCTGATTCGTCCCAGTGATATTGACGAAACACCGCTGGCAACAGAAACCGCCAGTGATTATGTGGAGCGAATGGCCAGAGAAAAAGCCTTGGCTTGCAGCATAATGGCTGAATCGGAAGTGATTTTAGCGGCTGATACTGTCGTGGTCCTCGATGGTGAGATTTTGGGTAAACCCTTAAACCGAGCCGATGCGGCCGCCATGTTGGAACGACTGAGTCACCGTAGCCATCAGGTGATGACGGCAGTGGCACTGCGGCGAGGTAATGAATTGAAAGAGCGGCGGGTCGTTAGTGACGTTACCTTTGCCGAGCTGGATGCGGCACAAATTCATCAATATTTGTTGAGTGGCGAGGCTGATGACAAGGCCGGCAGCTACGGTATACAAGGTCGAGCGGCAAAGTTTGTCACTCATGTTTCGGGTAGTTACTCTTCGGTAGTCGGTCTGCCTCTTTACGAGGTGGCGGTGTTACTTCGCGATTGGGGTGTGGTAGAAAGCGACGTGGTGGAAAAATAAGACGATGAGCGAAGAGATTCTGATCAATGTCACCCCGGTGGAAACTCGAGTGGCCACTGTCGAGAATGGTGTGCTGCAAGAAGTCTATATTGAGCGCAGCCGGTCTAAAGGTATTGTCGGCAATATCTATCAGGGCAAAGTAGTGCGGGTTTTACCCGGTATGCAGGCCGCCTTTGTCGATATTGGTTTGGAGCGTACGGCGTTTATTCACGCATCAGATATTGCGGCATTGGACACAGATACCAGCGAGCACGCTGATATCCGCAGTAAAATTCGTGAAGGCCAGCAGTTGACTGTGCAAGTGTCAAAAGACCCCATGGGCACCAAGGGTGCCCGTCTGACGACCCGGTTGTCTGTGTCTTCTCGGTTTTTGGTATTTATGCCTGGTGCGGCACATATTGGTGTTTCTCATCGAATTGATGATGAAACCGAGCGCCAACGTTTGCGGACGTTGGTGGAATCGGTGGCCACAGGTGATGAAGCTGATGGGCCTATCAAAGATGGTTATATTGTTCGTACTGTGGCGGAAGGCATGGGAGATGACGAAGTACGGGCGGATGTCGCCTTTCTTCATCGTCTTTGGGCGGCGGTTGAGCGCCGGATGAAGCGGGATACCGCGCCCAGTATCATCTACGAAGACCTGCCGCTGTTTATGCGAACAATGCGAGATTTGGTGCGACCGGGCTTAGAGAAAATTCGTATCGACTCTCGGGAAAGCTTTCAGCGGGTGAGCCAGTTTGCCCAGGATTATTTGCCAGAGATTAGTGCAGGGCTAGAATATTATCCCGGTGAGCGGCCTATTTTTGACCTCTATAGCGTCGAAGACGAGATTCAAAAAGCGTTGGGACGCAAGGTTGAGCTTAAGTCTGGTGGCTATCTGATTATTGATCAGACGGAAGCTATGACCACCATCGATATTAATACGGGGGCGTTTGTTGGTCACCGCAATCTAGAAGAAACCATCTTTAAAACCAATCTTGAGGCGGCGGCTTCTTTGGCCCGTCAGCTGCGGTTGCGCAATTTGGGCGGCATTATCATTATTGATTTTATCGATATGAAGGATGCGGAACATCGTCGTCAAGTGCTGCGGGCACTGGAAAAGGCGATGGAGAAAGATTACGCCAAGACCAGCATTACCGGCGTCTCTGAGTTGGGCTTGGTGGAAATGACGCGTAAGCGCACCCGTGAGAGCCTGGAACATATACTGTGTGAAACCTGTCGCTACTGCCATGGTCGTGGGTCGCTTAAATCCCCTGAAACTGTGTGTTATGAGGTGTTTCGAGAGATTTTACGAGAAGCGAGAGCCTACGAGAGCAAGCGTCTGTTAGTACTGACGTCTCAAGAGGTAGTCGATCGCTTGTTAGACGAAGAGTCGGCCAATGTTGCTGATCTGGAGGAGTTTATCGGCGCCAGTATTCAGTTTCAGGTTGAGACTATGTACACCCAGGAGCAATTCGATGTGGTTTTGCTCTAGTTTGCGAGTCTAGTTCGAGTATGGTGCAGGCATTTAAAGCCGTTTACCGCTTGGTGTGGGCTATAGCCCTAATCGTGCTGGTACTGCTGGCTCTTTATGCCAGTTTGGGCCGGCAATACATCGGCTTGTTGGCAGACTACCGGCAGCAAATAATTGCTGAAATAGAGACCCGTGCCGGGGTGAAATTACAACTATCTTCGCTCTCTGCGGAATGGTCGGGTTTAGCGCCGGTTATTCAAGTTCAAAATCTGCAAATCGGCGATCAGCAAGCTATTAAAATTGGCTCAGCAAGTATTGAGGTCAATGTCCTTAGCTCCATGCTGTTGCAGCGTCCTCAGTTCAACCAAATTCGAGTGTCAGCCTTGCGACTGGATCTGTATCAGCGCGAGGCAGATGGTAAGTGGTATGTGCCTGGCCTTGAGTCTGACGAATCTACCAGCTCACCTGATTGGCTACTCGACACCGTGTTGGGGATTCGTAATGCGCGTTTGGATACATTAACCCTAGCCTTGCATTACCACAGTGGCATTGAGAAAAAACTGGTGCTGGAGGGGTTCTCCCTTGAAGGTGATGACGGTTTTCGACGTATTTTTGCCCGTCTGAATACTGAACAGCAAGGCACTATCTCACTGCAGTCTGAAACCTATGGTGATCCCCGCGATAAGCAGGGGTTTCATGGCGCAGCGTATCTGCAAATTGATAAAAGTCGCCTTTCCGCGCTAGCGCCATTGTTTCAAGAGGAGGCCTCGCTGATCGATAGTGAGGTCAGCGGCAATCTGTGGCTCAACTGGCGGCGTGACCAACGGGTGAATCTTGTGGCGGAGTTGCGTTCACCTGAGCTGGCGGTGGGGGCCTTGTGGAATGCACCGGATTATCGTCTTCAGAATGTGAATATGCGCTTCACGGGTAATCATGCCGATGATAGCTGGCATCTCAGCTTTGCCGACTTTGATGCCCAGTGGCAGGACCAGCAACTAAATCTGGATGGTATCTCTCTGCATCAATCTGCCTCGGATCAATGGCGATTGTCATTGCCCTCGTTGGCGATGGACGCTTGGGTATCGTTGTTATCTGAGACAAAAGCTTTTCCTGGGCAGTCGGTGTTAACGGATTTATCGCCTCAGGGGGCGTTACGTCACCTCAGAGTAACGTGGCAGCGACCACAATCAGCTGAGCAACAAGTGGCGTTTAAGTTGCGAGCAGAATTGGACAAGGTGGCCGTCTCATCTTGGCGTGGCGCTCCCGGTGCTGAGGGCGTATCGGGGTATATTGAAGTGACGCCGAATGAAGGCCGAGTTGTTTTGAAGTCAGCCCAGGCGCGGTTGTTGTTTCCCAAACTATACGAAAATGTCTTTGCTCTACAGGATGTACAGGGCGAGTTGTCATGGATTTTGGATGAGCACCGTTTATATCTGCGTTCGGGGTTAATCCAAGCCGAAAACGAGGGGCAGCCGTTGAAGGCCTCTTTGGCATTAGACCTGCCGTTAACAAAGGAGGCTGATGAGGAAAAGAGTCCGGCAATGACCTTGGCTATTGCTGCTAAAGAGGCTGATGTGCTGCGGCATGCGCGCTATACCCCAAGCGTTTTGAATGCCAATTTATTACAGTGGCTGGATGCCAGCTTGCTGGGTGGCCGGGTGAGCGAGGCTGCATTTCTCTATCACGGCTCGCTTAAAAAGGAGGAAGACGACAAGCGTTCTATCCAGCTAGCGCTAGCGCTGAGTGAGGGTGAGCTTAAGTTTCTCTCTGATTGGCCTAGCGTAACGGTGAAGGATGCGGTCTTGATATTGGACAATCATCACTTTAAAGCTACAGCCGCACATGCCCAGATGCTGGATGTGGATATTCCCGACGTAGCGGTAGAAATTGTTGAAAACTCGTTAAGTAAACCGGTGCTGCATATTGCCGCAAAAACCGAAGTGGCCTTTGCCGAAGGTAAGCGTCTGCTGTTGAAGACTCCGATTCAGCAGCGTATGGGTCATTTTATGGATGACTGGCATGGAGAGGGCAAGGCCGATGTGGATTTTACGCTGCGTCAGCAATTGTCTGATGGCCAGCAACCTGAGATTGATGTTCGAGTCGATATTGGCTTGGAGCATTTGGCATTGCGTGAGCAAAATTTACGTCTTGGCGATGTTCGTGGTGAGCTTAGCTTCGATACTCGCCGAGGTTTATTTAGCGATAACTTACAGGCCAACTTATTCGGCAAAGCATTTACCGTGGGAGTCAGTCAGCAGGGGACTACAGTCCAGGTTGATGGCCATGGTCGGGTGGCAGCGGTCGATTTGCGACGCTGGTTGAACTTGTCGGTATTGGACGTACTTCAGGGTGAAACCGCGGTTGATATGCGCATTGTGGCAGGTGGCGATACGGCTGCGGATAGCACGGGCGGAGAGGTGTCGAGCCTTGTTTTTCACTCGAATATGAAAGGCCTGTCACTGTTATTACCCCAGCCTTTGTTTAAACCTGAGGAACAGCTTCGTGAACTAAGTGTTGCAATGCCCCTGCAGGCGAACTCAGCGGAAAACAACATCACCATCACGTTGCAGAACTCGGCGCAGTTGGCCTTAACGCTAAGGGACGGAAAGCTGCTGGGTGGCCATGTTGAGCTGGGGAGCAATGCACTGGCGGAGGCCCAGCGGGGACGGTTTTTGGTAGCGGGTCAGTTGGATTTTGCGGCGCTATCTCAGTGGCAAATGGCCATGGAGCGCTATTTATCCAACGACGGTGAAGCATTAAATAATAATGCAAAAGCATCCGGGTTTGATTTGCCGGTACGTTTAGAGCGACTTCAATTGCAAGAGTTAGAGGCTTTTGGGCGTGTCTTTCACTATGTCAGTGTGAGTGCCGATATCGTTAATAAGCGTAGTGATATTGAGATTGTCAGTGATGAGTTGGCTGGAAATATTACGATACCGGCTGATACCGCCCGCGCGCCAATGGTATTAGCGTTGGATAAATTGGTATTGCCGTCATTAACCGGCTCGGGCGGCGGTTCTGGCGGCGGTCTTGCTGAACAGGATCCGCGGACATTTCCGTCAATAAGCTTAGATGTGGCTGAACTGGTGGTTGCAGGGGAGCATTGGGGTAGTCTTGGCTTTGATTTACACAGTGATAGCCGGGGGGCGCACTTCCAAAATCTTCGTGGCCGATTGCGGGGTGTTGGTCTTGGGGGTGACGACGATACCGCTAACCGTTTTGATTGGCTTCGTTCGGCAGGCGGTGATTCGTCCCAGTTACAAGGTGTTTTTTCGATAAGGAATTTCGCCTCGGTACTGTCGCAATGGGGATTTCCTAAAGTTATGGAGGCAGAGCGTGCCAGAGTGGATATTGGCCTAGCCTGGCCGGGCGCGCCGGATACTTGGCAGCTGGCGTCAAGTGAAGGCGATGTCGCCTTTGATTTTGATGATGGACGTTTTTTGCGGGCCTCGGATACTGCCAGCGGAGCATTGCGGATATTGAGTATTTTCAATATGGCCAATATTGTCCGCCGGTTGAAGTTTGATTTTCGAGACGTGTTTAGCAGCGGCATTGCTTTTGACAGCATGAGGGGGCAATTATTGATTGCAGATCAGCATCTGAACCTGCAAACCCCGCTTGTGATCAAGGGGCCATCAAGCGCCTTTCAGATGACTGGTTCGGTCGACATGGAAAACGAAGTGCCTGATTTAAGGTTGGTGGCGACTCTGCCAATTGGCAGTAATTTGCCCTGGCTGGCGGCATTAGTGGGAGGCTTGCCCGCAGCGGCGGGAGTCTATGTGGTGAGTAAAGTCTTTGAGGAAGAGGTCGATAGCTTCTCCAGCGCGGTCTACGACATCTCGGGCACATTGCAGAAACCCGAGCTGACCTTTAAGCAGATTTTTGATGTGGAAGACGTGGTACGGGATGAGACCTTGCGCCATAAGCGGGAGGTTACCCGGTAGCGATGTTGACTCTCCGTAAGCGTCGGTACCGGTGCAGTGCTCTCTTAGGTGTTTGGGCTAGTGTTGAGATTGCTCTTCTTGCAGGCTACGAAGATATTTAAAGAGTTTGCGTTTGGCTGCCGGGGGCTTATTGAGGCTGCTTTCTTTGTTGGCTCTAAGAATTAGTTGACGAAGATGTTGGCGGTCAGCTTGGGGATGACGCTCCATGACTTCTTCAACGGCCTGTACGCCCTTATCTACCAAGCGATCCCGCAGCTCTTCTAGTAAGTGAAATTGCCGCGCCAGTTCCTGGTGGCCTCTTTCTCGCTGGGCCAGTGCCTCGCGAATTGGGCTGGCATCAATCAATCGCATTAATTTACCGATGTATTGCATTTGTCGGCGCAGGCCTTCGCGGCTTTTGATGCGTTTAGCGGTGGCAAGGGCTTCTAGCAGGGCTTCATCTTGTATAGGAATTTTTACAAACTCAGCGTCACTCAGATCAATCAGCTCTTTGCCTAATTCTTGCAGCTCAAGCATTTCTTTTTTGATGACGGTTTTACTGGGCTTTTCGGGGGCGAATTCGTCGGTCACGGTCAATCCAAATTAGGCGTAAAAATAGCTGGCTAGGCCGAGAAAAGACAAAAAACCCACTACGTCGGTGACAGTTGTCAGCACCACGCCGCCAGCCAAGGCGGGGTCAATTTTGAGAGACTTCATTGCCAGAGGCAAGAGCGCACCGGCCAATGCCGCCGTAATTAAGTTGATGACAATGGCGGCGGCGATGATGACGCCGATTAAAGGGTCTTTAAACCATAGGGTGGCCGCAATAGCGATGACCACGGCCCATATCAGGCCGTTGATAGCGCCGACCACCAATTCTCGATTAATGAGCCAGCGGCTGTTGTTACGACTGATGTGCCCCAATGCCATACCGCGAATTACGACGGTGAGTGTTTGGGTGCCGGCGACGCCCCCCATGCTGGCAACAATGGGCATGAGTACAGCCAGGGCAACCACTTTTTCAATGGTGCCTTCAAACATATTGATGACGCCTGAGGCGATAAAGGCGGTGATCAGGTTGATGCCCAGCCATACGGCCCGTCGGGGTGCAGTGGTGAGAACGGCGGCAAAGGTGTCTTCGTCTTCGTCCAGACCGGCCATGCTCATCAGTGAGTGGTCGGACTCTTCACGGATAACATCCACCACGTCATCGATGGTAATTCGGCCCAGTAGATAGTGATTGTCATCGACCACTGGTGCCGATACCCAGTCGTGACGTTGGAAAAGGGTGGCGACTTGGGGTGAAGGTAGGGTGGCGTTAATGGGCTCTACCTCGGTGTCCATAATCTCTCGAACGGTGACATTGAGGTCTGAGACGAGTAGTTTGCGCAGCGACAGCACACCAATGTATTGGTCGTTGCGGTTTACGACAATTAAGCTGTCCGTCATTTCGGGCAGCTGTTCGTGGCGACGTAAATAGCGCAGTGCCACATCCAGCGTAATATTGGGCCGCACGGTGATGGTGTCGGTGTTCATTAGACCACCGGCACTGTCCTCGTCGTAGGACAGGACTTGCTCTACCCGGAGCCGGTCTTGGTGGTCCATCGACTCCAGTACTTCCCGGATAATACGATCGGGGAGCTGCTGGAGAATGTCGGCAATGTCATCGGCTTCCAGGCCTTCGGTAATAGCCGCGACTTCTTCGGCATCCATCTGCCGCAAAAATTGACTCTGCACCTCGTCGTTGAGGTACTGGAGAATATCCCCTTCGTTTTCGGCATCCACCAGCTGCCACAGCAGTGCGCGGACGGTCTGCGGGGTAGATTCGATAAGGTGGGCGGCGTCGGCGGGGGGCAGGCCATTGATCATGCGCCGAATTTGCAAAAAGCCGCCGGTTCCAATTGCGTCATTTAGCGCTTGGAGTTGCTCTTCTGAGTGGTGTTTTTCAGCACTGGCAGCCATGAATCTCTCTGTGCAGACGAGGGGCGAGAGGGCCTCGCCAATACAGCGAGGGTCGCAGTTGGCAATTATCCTTTAAAGCGCCTTGGACAACAATCAATGCTGAGTGCGAAAGGAGAGATTTAGGGCGTCGCTAGCTAATTACAAGGAATCTCGGGTGTACGCGGACAAGTTGTTGTGCGAACAACTGTATGCATGCTGCAAGAAGGATGGAATACGGGAGCCGCTAGCCGGGCTTAAGGCTGGCTAAATCTGAGCTGTCAGCGAATTCATTGGCGGTGTCTGAGATTTTATTCGCCTTCATCAAAGCGGTTATTAATGATGTCGGTGATGGCATTGAGGGCTTTTTGCTCATCGGCACCATCACAGCGAATCGTAATGTCACTGCCTTTGGTGGCTGCTAGCATCATTACCGCCATAATACTTTTGCCGTCAACACTGCGGCCGTCTACTTCGGCTTCTACCTTGGCGCTAAACGCGGAAGCCGTGCTGACGAATTTTGCGGCTGCCCGGGCGTGCAGACCAAGTTTGTTAATTATTGTGAGCTTGGTTTCAACCATCGGGTGTCGTCTATAGTTGCAGTTCGCGATGGCGAACTTGAAGGCCGGGGTACTGGCTTTGGAGGGACGAAGCCAGCGTTTCCGCCATGTATACTGAGCGATGTTGGCCGCCTGTGCAACCAATCGCTACGGTGAAGTAGCTGCGATTACTGGCTTCAATTTTAGGAAGCCAGTGTTGCAGATAGCTTAAAATATCGTCATGCATTTTTTGTACGTCTACTTCGTCTTGAAGAAATGCCACGACTTCTGGGTCACGACCCGTTAGCTTGCGCAGGCTCTCGTTCCAGTGGGGGTTGGGGAGCATGCGTAAATCAAATACCAAGTCGGCATCAATGGGCAAGCCGCGCTTAAAACCAAAGGACTTAAGCTGTATGGCGAGTTGCGCGGCATCGGCGCCAAGAATGCGGTCTCGAATGGCGGCTCTGAGGTCGTGAACGGTCATGTCGCTGCTGTCGATGGTCAGCGATGCCTCAACCACAATCGGCTCTAGCAAGATGGCTTCTAATTTTATGGCTTCTGCCAGGGGCAAGGCCTTGCTGGTCAAAGGGTGTCTGCGACGGGTTTCACTAAACCGTTTTATGAGTTTATCTTCAGCGGCATCGAGAAAAACAATGCTGAGTTTGGCGTATTGCCTGACCTGCTCACAAAGGCTTTTAAAACGTTGGAGTTCGGCCTGTGAGTTGCGGGCATCTATACACACGGCCACCTGTTTGTGAGCTTTAAGTGGATTTTGCGACAGCTCTTGCACCAGTGCTGGCAACAGTGACACCGGGAGGTTGTCGATGGCGTAAAAGCCTTCGTCTTCCAGCTGGTGTAGGGCGGTACTTTTGCCCGAACCTGAGCGCCCACTGATGATGATCAGCTGCATATTAGCCCCGGATGGCCTGTTCAAACAGGGTTTGGTCGCTGTCGGCTTGGCGAAGTCGGCTTCTGAAGCTTTCTTCGTTAAAGGCGGCTGCGAGAGACCCCAGCACTTTCACGTGCTCGTCGTGGGCCTCGGCGGGGACGATCAGGGCAAACACTAAATCTACCGGCTGGTCGTCAATAGATTCAAACTCAATAGCTTTGTCGAGTTTTAACAGTATGCCGGTAATGCGTTGGCAGCGGCTGCTGCGGCAGTGGGGGATGGCAACGCCATGACCTATGCCGGTGCTGCCCAAGCGCTCACGGGCGAGCAAGTCATTAAATAACTCACCTTGATCATAATTCGAGTCGTCTTCGCTAATAAATTGAGCCACTTGCTCAAGAAGGCGTTTTTTGCTGTTAACGGACGTACCACAATGGGTACGTCCTTGGCTGAGTATAGAATCGAAGTTCATGATATTCGCTAAATAAGAGGAGGGTTGCCAGTCCTAACGGACCAGGTTCTTTTCCTTGTGTTTTATGAGTTGCCGGTCCAGTTTGTCGGTGAGGCTATCGATCGCGGCATACATGTCTTGTGATTCACTGGTGGCAAAAAGATCCGCGCCGGCAACGTGTACCGTGGCTTCGGCTTTTTGAATCAGTTTTTCTACAGAGAGTGTGACGTCGCTATTGGTTATGTTGTCAAAATGCCTCTGAAGTTTTGAGAGCTTGTTATTGACATAGTCGCGGAGAGCTGGAGTGACGTCTACGTGATGACCACTAACAGTTATTTGCATATTGTTGCTCCTTCATCGCTGTAAGTAACCAGCGCCTCCCGGCGCGTAAGTGACGGTCGTGATGTAAGATCACGGCCACTAAACTAGTCGTTTCCGCTCGTTGGAGGGGGGGATGACTAGCGATTCTCGGTATTTTGCAATGGTTCGGCGTGCCACCTGTATGCCTTGTTCTCCTAACAGCTCGGTGATTTTGCTATCGCTGAGTGGTTTGCGGGGGTTTTCCGCGGCGATTAGCTTTTTAATCAATGCTCGGATCGCTGTCGAGGAGCATTCTCCGCCGGTATCAGTGGAGACATGGCTGGAGAAGAAAAATTTCAGTTCGTAAATGCCTCTAGGCGTATGCATGTATTTTTGGGTAGTGACGCGAGAGATCGTTGACTCATGCATACCCACTGCCTCGGCAATATCATGAAGTACCAATGGCTTCATGGCCTCTTCACCATACTCTAGAAAGCCACGCTGATATTCAACAATCTTGCTGGCCACTTTCATCAATGTTTCATTGCGACTCTGCAGGCTTTTGATAAACCAGCGTGCTTCCTGCAAATTATCACGAATATAGTTGTTATCGCTGCTGTTACTGCTCTGCCGGGCCATAGAGGCGTACTGGGCGTTGATTTGAATCTTGGGGGCAATATCAGGGTTGAGCTCAACTAGCCAGCGGCCTTCTTTTTTACTGACAAAAACGTCAGGCACGACGTATTCGGTTTCGCTGGCACCCACGGCGTCGCCGGGGGTGGGGTTGAGGCTTTGGATAAGCTTGAGAATGTCTTTTAGCTGCTCTTCTTTAATGCGGCAGCGGCGCATGATTTGATTGTAGTCTCGATTGCCAAGTTGGGCCATGTATTGGCCGACTATCAGCATGGCTTCTTCGCGCCACGGGGTGTCGTGGTGGAGCTGCCTTAACTGAATGAGCAGGCATTCTTGTAGGTCTTGGCCGCCAACGCCAGGTGGATCAAAATTTTGAATGAGATGAAGCACGGCTCGTACTTCTTCAATTTCGGCTTCTTCGTTGTTAAAGCTTTCAACTAAGTCTTCTATAGATAGGGTCAAGCGACCCTTTTCATCAATGGCATCAATCAGGGCGTCGGCAATAAGGCGGTCGACTTCGGACAAGCGACTGACATTGAGCTGCCACCGCAGGTGGTCTTGCAGAGAGTCTGAGCTGCCGTGGCGGTAGTCGTTGTTGTAATCGCTGTCGTCTATGGCGCTGGGAGTACTGCTACCACTGCCGCTGCTTTGATAAACGTCATCCCACTGGCTGTCGACTGGGAGGTCTTCGGGAATGTCACTGCGCTCGGCCCAGCTGTCGTCGGCATCGTTATCTGCTGTGGCTGTAGGTTCTTTTGCTTCTGTGTTGGTTTTTTCGGCCGAATCAGTTTCTGGCTTAGAGGGTGTGTTTTGTTGCTGAGATTCGGTGTCTACTCCTTCGTCCTCACTGATTTCCAGTAAGGGGTTCGAGTCCAGTGCAGATTGGATTTCTTGCTGCAAATCGAGGGTAGAAAGCTGAAGTAAACGGATCGCTTGTTGCAGCTGTGGTGTCATGGTCAGCTGCTGGCCAACCTTGAGCTGGAGCGATTGTTTCATAGGCAGTGGCTTCTACAACATGAAAAGGTAACGCGAGTATTTTCTACTCTACCAACGGGTGGTATACCCTCGCAATTCAGGAAATGATTCTGTATTTGCGTACCTTGAGTGTAGTCGCCTCTATTCGAGCCTGCAATACCTGTGCCGAATCAAAATTTTAATGGCGCTTAAAGTGTAAATTTGTCACCTAGGTAAATTTCCCGCACGATCTCGCTGTTTAGCACCGTGTTAGCATCGCCTTCGGCGACGATACGGCCTTCACCAACAATATAGGCTTTTTCACAAATTTGTAGGGTTTCCCGAACATTGTGGTCGGTAATCAATACGCCGATACCTCGTGCCTGCAGATGGCGGATGATTTGTTGAATATCATTCACCGAAATAGGGTCTACCCCGGCAAAGGGCTCATCAAGCAGAATAAAGCTGGGGTCGGTGGCCAGGGCTCTGGCAATTTCCACTCGGCGGCGTTCGCCCCCAGACAGGGTCATCCCTTTTGAGTCGCGGATATGGGTAATGTGAAACTCTTGTAGCAAGGCTTCTAATTTTTCTTTTCGCTGTTTGCGGTTTAGGTCTTTGCGGGTTTCAAGAATGGCCAAAATGTTATCGGCCACGCTAAGCTTGCGAAATATTGAGGCTTCTTGCGGTAGGTAGCCCAGGCCGTGTTTTGCTCGACCATGTACTGACATTGCTGTGAGATTTTTATCATCGAGAGTAATGTGGCCCTGGTCGGCGTTAACGATGCCGACAATCATATAAAAGCAGGTGGTTTTTCCCGCGCCATTGGGGCCTAGCAGCCCAACGATTTCACCGCTGCGAATACTCAATGAGACATCGCGAATAATTTGGCGACCCTTGTAGGCTTTGGCGAGGTTGCTTGCTTTTAATACCGGCATTAGGGGGTCGCTTTGTTACTGTTAGAGGGCGGGGTGCTTGGCTTGTTTGTTTTGGCCGAAGTCTCGTTTTTCTTGGTTGTGCCGGTTTTGCTTGCGGCGTTAGCGTTGTCGTCGGGGTTTTGTGGTTGCAGTGTCATCTTGACCCGGCCATTTTCTGCCGCGCTGCCGCCATCGGCAACGACGGTTTGTTTTTTGCCGCTATAGACGACGCGATCCCCGCTGATTTTTGAGCCTTGATGGGTGATGCTGGCGTTTTTTTGCAACAAAATTTCTTCATCATTAAGCTTGTATTCGACGGTGTTGGCGCTGGCAATGACAACCCCTTCGCCCTCTCGGGGTTGTTGTTCAAATTTAGCGGGGCGGCCGTGGGCGATGACTTTTTCTACTTTGCGATTAGATTCCACTATTACTAGTTTGTCAGCCTCGATTTTGAGTGAGCCCTGAGACATTTTTACGTTGCCGCTGTAAATGCCTTGATTGTTCTCGTAGGTGGCCCGGTCTGAACTGAGGTTAATGGCCTGGTTGCGGTCATCTGGGAGGCAGTAAGCTGTGCCAGCAATACTGAGGAGGATCGCGGTGATGAGCCCTCTTTGAATGTGGCTCAGCATGTCTGTGAATGTTTTGGTTTTAGCGGGGATCATAATGCCCCCGAACGTTGCTCATCAGCTCCACACGTTCTTCTTTAAGGGAGGCATGCATGCCGGTGGCCTTGGTTTCACCGTTGGGTAAAATCAGGGTCAGGGGCTGGTCGGTGCTCACTTCACTGCTTTCCAAATCTATTTTTAGCACGTCAGTTTTAATTTCCGCTTGTCGAATCAACTCTTGGACTAAGACATTTCTGTCCAAGCTCAAAAGCTGACCCGTGCTGCTAAGGTGGCCTTGTTCCGCCGTGGCTGTCCAGGGGCGTTGCTCGGCGATATTCCCTAAATAAAAGGGTTCTTGCAATGTGACTGCGCCGTCTGAAATATATCGCTCTGCCGATTTGGCCTGCCAGCGATAGGCTACGGCGCCATCGGCCCGGTATTTTATCCCTTCTATGCCCTCAAGATACGATTCGACGTCGGGGGCGGGATCGAAGTGCTCCACTATACTTAATTTGCCGCTCTCACTGAACTGGGTGAGGTATAGATAGGTCCCTGCCAATGCGGCTAGCGCAGACAGCACCGACAGGGCAGCCACGTTTATACGTAGGGCTTTCGCCATTAGAGAAACTGCTCCCAGGCTTGATTGAGCTTACCCTGGGCTTTGAGAATGAGCTCGCAAATTTCCCGCACGGCACCGCTGCCGCCAGCCGCATCGGTTTGCCAGTCGGCATGCCGGGCGACAAAGCTATGACCGTTGGCCACGGTGATGCCTAGGCCAGCTTTTATGATGGCCGATAGGTCGGGAAGGTCATCGCCCACATAGGCGATTTCTGCCATTTCTAGCCCCAAGTCGGCGCGCAATTCTTCAAGAGCAACCAGCTTGTCTTCTCGGCCTTGATAGATCAGGTCGATTTTCAATTCGGCGGCGCGCCTTTCTAGCAATGTTGAGCTGCGACCAGTAATGATGGCAGGGCGTATTCCCGCATCTCTCAACAGTTTAATGCCAAGACCGTCTAATATGCTGAAGGCCTTCATTTCTTCGCCGCTATTACCAAAATAGAGGCTGCCGTTGGTCAGTACCCCGTCAACGTCCATGGCGAGAAGCTTTATCTGCCGCGCTTTTTCAATAATGGATTGCATAGGTTTTTCCGTATTAAGCAACACCGGCCTTGAATAGGTCGTGGGTATGGATGACGCCCACGGGGCGGCGCTGCTCGTCTATCGCTATCAAGACAGTGATTTTGTGGTCTTCCATAATGCGTAAAGCTTCTGCCGCCATCGTACCCGGACGAACAGTGAGACCGGCTTTGGTCATGACTTGTTCAATGGGCGCGTTACGGATGTCAGCGGTGCTGTCTAGTGTACGTCTTAAATCGCCGTCGGTGAAAATTCCCTGCAATACGCCGTGCTCATCTACCACCGTGGTCATGCCTAGAGCTTTGCTGCTCATTTCTAACAGCGCACCACTCACCGTGGTGCCCAAGGTGACGATGGGTATCTCGTTACCGGTGTGCATAATGCTGTCTATTTTTAGCAGCAATCGCCGTCCCAGTGCGCCGCCGGGGTGAGATAAGGCGAAATCGTCGGCGGTAAACCCCCGTGCTTCTAATAATGCGATTGCTAGGGCATCGCCCATTACCAGACTCACGGTGGTGCTAGAAGTAGGCGCTAGGTTCAAGGGGCAGGCTTCTTCGTTGACGCTGACGTTTAGATGCACGTCGGCGCTTTGCGCTAAATCAGAAGCGGGGTTACCTGTCATGGCGATGAGGGGAGCCGCGAGCAATTTTAACAACGGTAATATCGTGACAATTTCTGCGGTAGTTCCCGAGTTGGACAGGGCGATAACCACATCGCCAGCAGTAATCATTCCCATGTCGCCATGGCTGGCTTCGCCGGGATGAACGAAAAATGCCGGGGTGCCGGTGCTGGCTAGTGTGGCGGCAATTTTATTACCGATATGACCGGATTTTCCCATGCCTGTTACCACCACTTTGCCAGAGCAGTTCAGCAGAAGTTCGCAGGCTTGGTTAAAGCTGTCGTCGATTCGCTCAGAGAGGGCGGCCACTGCGGCGCCTTCCATTGCAATCACCCGTTGAGCTGACGCAGTATAACCGTCGGCTGTAGTTGTTGTTTCTTTGATGGTTAAACCCTCGGTTAAGCTTTGGCTAAGTTACGCTGTACCAAAATGATAATCACTGATGCAGGCTGTTCTGGGAGCTGAGCTCCAGAAAACCGACGTTATGATAATTTCCAATGTGAAAAAATAACAGGTTTTGCTGACCCTCTACATAGCAATGACTAACGTAGAATGGTGTCATAAAGGAAGAATAAGCGCTGTGAACCAACGCTTAGCGTGGGGTAGCTCGGTGCTAAATGTCGCAATGAGGATGTTATAGTGAAAAAATATTTTTTAGCTCTTTTGGTTGCTTTCGGGTTTGCCGGTGCTGCGGCTGCGGCAGAAAAGGGCCCTTATGAGGTAGTGGCTTCCACGACTCAGGAATTAATGAGTGTCATTGAGGAGGCTCGTGGCTACGCCGATGAAGACCCTGATCGCTTTAATCGCGAGGTAGAAGCGCTGTTGGATCGTGTCGTAGATTTCCAAAGCTTTGCCCGGGGTGTTATGGGGAAGTACGGTAGCGGTAGTTACTACAAAAGCTTAAGCAGTGATGAAGAGCGCGCCAAGTTTCGCAGTCAGGTTATCCGTTTTACCGAAACCTTTAAAAGCGGCTTAATTAACACCTACTCTAAAGGCTTGTTGACCTTTAACGGTAACCGTATTGAAGTCTTACCTTTGGACGATGATGCCGATTTGTCTGGTAGCGTTGGCGTTACCCAGAAAATCTATGGTGATCGCCCTGAGCCTTATCAGGTCTACTACACCATGAGAAAAGACCGCGACGGTACCTGGAAGGTACGCAACGTGATTATTGAAGGTCTGAATGTGGGTGAGCTTTATCAAAATCAATTTGCTGCAGATGCGCGTAGCTATAAAGGCGATATCGATAAGGTGATTGATAATTGGAGCGTGGTTCCGCAAGAGGCGATGGAAGAGAAGGTGGCTAAATAACCTCGCGCTGCTTCGCTTTTGAGAAGGTCGTCCGTCGTGGCGACCTTCTCGCTATCCCCCCCGGAATTGCGTACAATTCTGCGCCTAAATTGGATACGCTGGAATTGCTAAGCAGATGATTGAAGATATCAAAAATCGCCTTTCAGAACACTTCCCCGACAGCGACATTACTGTGCAAGGAGAAGGTAGTCATTATGATCTCCAGGTGATCAGCAGCGCCTTTGATGGCGTGCGTCCTGTTAAACGTCAGCAGATGGTTTATGCCGCTATCAACGACTGGATTCGTGACGGAGCCCTGCACGCGGTAAATATCAAAGCGATCAGCCCCTCGGAGTAGTCACTTCGGTTTTAGGCGTCATGGGCTGTGCCTGGGCCTTCTGGAGAACCAATGGATAAGCTTTTAATACGTGGCGGCGGACCGCTAAACGGCGAGATTCGTGTATCTGGCTCTAAAAACGCAGCACTTCCTATACTTGCTGCCACTTTGCTGGCGCAGGCGCCAGTCGTGGTTCGCAACCTACCCCATCTTCACGACATTACCACGATGATTGCTCTGCTTCGGAGTATGGGTACGGAAGTGGTGGTGGATGAAAGCATGTGTGTGGAGATTCATGGCAACACCACCGACAAGACCACTGCGCCTTATGAGCTAGTCAAAACCATGCGGGCGTCAATACTGGTGCTGGGGCCGCTGCTGGCACGGTTTGGTCACGCGCGGGTGTCTTTTCCCGGTGGCTGTGCCATCGGTTCTCGTCCGGTCGATCAACACTTGCGCGGGCTGGAAGCGATGGGCGCACATATCGAGGTTGATGAAGGCTATATCACGGCCACAACGCCTAATGGCCGCCTCAAAGGTGCCCATGTGTTTTTTGATATGGTGACTGTTGGTGGTACTGAAAACCTGTTAATGGCCGCGGCATTAGCCGAGGGGCGAACTGTTCTGGAAAATGCGGCCCGAGAACCAGAGATTATTGATTTGGCCAATTTTTTGATTGCCATGGGTGCCAAAATCACTGGCCACGGTAGTGCGACCATTGTGGTGGAGGGCGTGGAAGCGCTCCATGGTTGTGATTACGCAGTGATGCCTGATCGTATTGAGGCCGGGACTTATCTTGTTGCTGCCGCCGCGACCCGGGGGCGGATACGACTAAAAGAAATTAACGCCGACACCCTTGATGCAGTGCTGGTAAAGTTACAAGAAGCGGGCGCGACGATTGAGTGTGGCGACGACTGGATTGATCTGGATATGCACGGCAAACGGCCGAAGGCGGTGAGTATTAAAACGGCACCGTATCCGGGCTTTCCCACCGATATGCAGGCCCAGTTTACGGCGATGAATACAGTCTCGGAGGGAGTTGCCCACGTGACGGAAACCATTTTTGAAAACCGCCTTATTCAAACCCATGAGATGAATCGCATGGGCGCCAAAATCAGTATTGAAGGCAATACGGCCATGATTGTTGGCACCGAGCGCTTAAAAGCTGCGCCAGTGATGGCCAGTGATTTGCGAGCTTCAGCCAGTTTAGTGATTGCCGGTTTGGTTGCAGATGGCGATACCGTGGTGGATCGTATCTACCATATCGATCGTGGTTATGAGTGTATCGAAGAGAAATTTCACTCTCTGGGCGCCGATATTCGCCGCCTGGCTAATTAAGTTATAGGAATTTGCTGTGGATCAGCCAGTCACTATCGCCCTGACCAAGGGCCGTATTTTAAAAGAAACCCTGCCGCTGTTGGCTGAGGCGGGTATTTGGCCGCTGGAAGACATTGGCACCAGTCGTAAGCTGATTTTCGAAACCAATCTTCCCCATGTACGTTTAATTGTTATCAGGGGTACAGATGTACCGACTTACGTCAAACTCGGTTCTGCCGACATGGGCATTGCGGGCAAGGATATGCTGCTGGAGTTTGGTGCCGAGGATATGTACGAGCCGTTGGACTTGGGCATTGCGCGCTGCAAGCTGATGACCGCGGGGCGGGTGAATGAAGCACTGCCGTCGGGACGGGTTCGTGTAGCCACCAAATTTGTGAATGTGGCTCGGCGGCATTTTGCCGAAAGTGGTTTTCAGGTTGAGTTAATCAAATTGTACGGCGCTATGGAATTGGCACCGTTAATGAATTTGGCGGATTTGATCGTGGATATTGTCGACACTGGCAATACTTTGCGGGCTAATGGTATGGAGCCTCGGGAGATGATTGCCGATGTCAGCTCGCGACTGGTGGTTAATAAGGCGGCGATGAAACGTAAGTATCAAAGCATCGAGACCATTGTGGCGAGTTTGTCCGCTGCCGTAGAACGCCGCCAGCAGACTGGGGGGCTAGATAATGCCGGCTGAGGTCGTGCTTAGGCGTTTAAATGCAGCGGCGGCAGGGTTTGATGCAGAACTCGGTCAGTTATTGTCTTGGGATGAGGTGTCCAATCCTCAGGTCGTTGCGTCAGTAACACAAATATTGGCGGCGATTAAAGATCGCGGCGATAGTGCCTTGCTGCAATACAGTCAGCAATTTGATGGGCTTACGGCGACCAGTGTCGCTGAGTTGGAAATCCCGATTGCGCGCTGTCAGCAGGCGTTGGCGAATATCGACCCCGCGCAACGAGACGCGCTTGAGCATGCAGCCCAGCGTATTCGCCAGTATCACGAACATCAACAGCAGTCTTCTTGGAGCTTTACCGAGCCCGATGGCACCGTGCTGGGCCAGCAAATTACCGCGATGGATCGGGTAGGTTTGTATGTGCCTGGTGGCAAGGCCACTTATCCGTCATCGGTGTTGATGAATGCGATCCCGGCCAAAGTGGCGGGTGTGAAAGAGTTGATCATGGTCTCGCCAACACCGGGAGGCTTTGTTAATGAGATGGTGCTGGCGGCGGCGGCAATAGCTGGCGTGGACAAGGTTTTTTGTGTCGGTGGTGCTCAGGCGATTGCTGCGCTGGCTTACGGCACTGACTTGGTTCCCAGGGTGGATAAAATCGTCGGTCCTGGCAATATTTATGTCGCCACCGCCAAGCGTCAGGTTTTTGGTTTGGTGGGGCTGGATATGATTGCCGGGCCTTCGGAAATTTTAGTGATTTGCGATGGCCAAACGGATCCTGACTGGATTGCTATGGATTTGTTTTCTCAAGCAGAACACGATGAAGACGCTCAATCTATTTTGATCAGCCCCGATGTAAACTTTTTGGCGGCGGTAGAGGCCAGCATTGCGCGGCTGCTGCCTGAGGCAGACCGCGTCGATATTATTCGACAATCTCTGATGGGGCGGGGTGCTATGATTGAAGTCGCCGATATGGATGAGGCGATGATGCTGGTTAACCGTATTGCTCCCGAGCACCTTGAGCTGTCAGTTGCCGACCCTGAGTCGCTATTGCCGAAGATACGTCACGCCGGGGCCATTTTTATGGGTCGCCATACTCCTGAAGCGTTGGGAGATTATTGCGCAGGGCCTAATCACGTGCTGCCAACTTCAGGAACCGCGCGATTTTCATCGCCGTTAGGGGTTTACGATTTTCAAAAGCGGTCTTCGATTATTCATTGTTCGCCCGCAGGTGCTGCGGTGCTGGCAAAAACGGCCTCTGTTTTGGCTCGGGGGGAGTCATTGACGGCCCACGCGCTGAGTGCTGAATATCGTTTAAAGGCGGGTGATGATGAGTAGATATTGGAGCCCCTTTGTTAAAGAGTTGGTGCCCTATGTTCCGGGGGAGCAACCTAAGCAGAGTAACTTGGTGAAGCTCAACACCAATGAAAATCCCTTTGGCCCCTCGCCAAAGGCGATTGAGGCGATAAAGCAGGCGGTCGATGAATCGTTGCGGCTTTATCCAGACCCCGATGCCAGCAATCTTAAATCGATGATTGCCTCGTATCACGGTGTAGCCTCGGAGCAAGTTTTTGTCGGTAATGGTTCTGACGAAGTGCTGGCGCATATTTTCCATGGTTTGTTTCAGCAAGGCAGCCGTCAGCCATTGCTATTCCCGGATATCACCTACAGTTTTTATCCGGTGTATTGCGGCCTGTACCAGATTCCCTTTGAAGCGATTCCGCTGGACGATGAGTTTCAGCTGCGGGTAGAAGATTACAAGGGCATAAACGGGGGCATTATTTTTCCCAATCCCAATGCGCCAACTGGGCGGTTTTTGGCGTTGGCTGAAATTGAGCGGTTATTGGCTGTAAATAATGAAACCGTCGTTGTCATTGACGAGGCCTATGTGGATTTTGGTGGTGAATCTGCCATCGCCTTAGTAGATCGCTACCCCAATTTGCTCGTGACCCAAACGCTTTCAAAGTCTCGCTCTTTGGCGGGGTTGCGAGTGGGGTTTGCTATTGGTTCGGCGGAGTTGATTGATGGTCTTGAACGGGTAAAAAATAGCTTTAATTCTTATCCTCTAGATCGCTTGGCGCTTGCGGGTGCTGAGGCTGCTATTGCTGACGACGATTACTTTCAGCAGTGTCGACAAGCGGTGATTGTTGAACGGGAGCGAATGGCCCAGGAGTTGGGGGGACTGGGCTTTGAGGTTTTGCCCTCGTCAGCTAACTTCCTGTTTTGCCAGCATCCAGAGCATGATGCCGCTGCTTTGGCGGCGGCGTTGCGAGAGCGAGGCGTGATTGTGCGCCACTTTTCTGCAGCGCGGATTGATCAGTTTTTGCGGATCACAGTGGGTACGCCTGAACAAAGCGATCGACTGTTTGCTGCTTTAAAAGAAGCGTTGGCTTAAGGCTTGTAGAGCTTAGATCTATGGGGGTATCCATAGATCTTAAGTGTAATGGCTTGGTTTACGTGTTCGGTCTGGCGGCCACATCAGTGGTGACGGCCATAGGCGTTTTGTCTCTTAAAAAACCTATCCTCACGGTTTCACCGGGACGGGTATAGGTAATCAGCTTCATCCCCGCATGACCGTCCCCTACTAGTTCGCCGTTGATATCGGTAAGAATATCTCCGACCCGCAAGCCGGCTTTTGAGGCTGGACCATCCTGAGCTAAGCCGGTAATCACAACACCGTTGGCGCCGGTGGCAAGGGGTTGCACTTCTAAACCCAGCCAGCCTCGCAGAGGGCGACCGTAACGGATCAAATCATCCATGGTGCGTAATGCGAGATCGGTAGGGATGGCGAGACCGATGCCGGTTGAGCCGCCACTTTGGGTGTAAATGGCGGTATTGATGCCCAGTAGGCGACCTTTGGTGTCTATCAGTGCGCCACCTGAATTGCCAGGGTTGATGGCGGCATCGGTCTGGATAAAGTTTTCGTATTGACTGAGGCCTAGCCCGTAGCGGCCGGTAGCGCTGATGATCCCTTGAGTGACAGTTTGGCCGAAACCATAGGGATTGCCGATGGCGAGAACAATATTGCCGACACTGGCACCTTCGGGTTTGGCAACTTTAATGCTGGTCAGGTTTTCAAGGCTGATTTTGAGCACCGCTAAATCGGTGTCAGCGTCGCTGCCAATAACACTGGCTAGAGCTTGTCTGCCGTCGTTGAGCAGGACAAGAATTTCATCGGCGCCTTTTATTACATGGTAGTTTGTTAGCAAATAGCCATCGTCGCTGACAATAACGCCAGACCCTAAACTGCGTTCTAAGTGCTGTTTAACCCGGCCGTTGCGATTGAAAAAATGTTGGAATAGAGGGTCGTTGGCCAAAGGGTGGCGTTGCTGAACAATTTTGGTGGTATAGATATTAGCCACTGCTGGAGCGGCTTGTTTTACCGCGTAAGAAAAATCTTTGTGCTCTTGCGCGCTGAGGTATATCAGTATGCAAAAGCCTAGCAAGAGCCCAAAACTTGTTGGCCACGCCATTTTTTTTAGGTTTTCCAGCAGCAAGATGAATTCCTCAATGGAGGGCGGCTCAGTACCCGCAGGTTTAATTTGCTATCGTTGTTCTTGGTAACGGGCTTTTAGAGGCTGCTAGCCTAGCATGAAATGTTCAATTTTCGAATTCTAGAGAGGTGGTATGACGGTTTCTCGACAAGTCTTTTCTGATGAGCTGGACGCGCTGCTGCAAGTGGCGCGATTTAATGATTATTGTCCAAATGGCTTGCAGGTGCAGGGACGAGAACACATTCGCTGTTTGGTGTCTGGGGTCACGGCATCGATGGCGTTAATTGATGCGGCCATCGAGAAAAAGGCCGATGCGGTTTTGGTGCATCACGGTTTTTTCTGGAAGGGCGAAGATCAGCGCATTGTGGGCATGAAGCATCGCCGCATTGCTAAATTGCTGGCCCATGAAATCAATTTGTTTGCGTATCACCTTCCTTTAGATGCCCATCCGACAATGGGCAATAATGCCCAGCTCGCAGCTAAGCTGGGTATTCATGTCGACGGCGGTATGGAGCCGGGAGACTTGCCAGTGGGGAATATAGGGCATTTGCCAGAGCCGATGACCGCCCAAGATTTTGCTCGGCGCGTTGCGGAGTGTTTGGGGCGGGAGCCATTATTGGAGGCGGTGGGCGATC
Source organism: Spongiibacter sp. IMCC21906 (assembly GCF_001010805.1). Taxonomy (NCBI): domain Bacteria; kingdom Pseudomonadati; phylum Pseudomonadota; class Gammaproteobacteria; order Cellvibrionales; family Spongiibacteraceae; genus Spongiibacter; species Spongiibacter sp. IMCC21906. The sequence goes on from NZ_CP011477.1 coordinate 1,280,870, forward strand.
ACCTCATTCGTCGTATTGCGTGGTGTACTGGCGGCGCACAATCCTATATTGATAAGGCTGCTGCGCTGGGAATGGATGCGTACTTAACAGGGGAGGTCTCTGAGCCCACCATTCATAGCGCCCGGGAGCAGGGGGTGCACTTTATTGCCGCAGGGCACCATGCTACAGAGCGCTACGGCGCCAAGGCAGTGGGCAACTATATGGCAGCCACTCACGGTTTGGAACATCACTTTGTCGATATAAACAACCCCGCCTGAAACGGCGGGGTTGGCGGTTTTAGGCGTGGGGTGCGACAGGGGGTTCGGGGTGTTTTTCCCGTTCACTTTTCTCTAGGCCGAACTCCTCGTGGAGTGGTCCCTTGCTACCGGGTTCCCGGGGTGCGTAGTCCAGTGGTTGCTGTGAAGGCGGGATGTTGCTTGGCTGGTTATCCAGCACTGGGCGGCCTTCAGGCAGGGGCTGCAGAGGACTGATGCCGCTGCTGTGAAGAGTTTTTGCACCCTCAGCAATATGGTTGTGGACGCTGCGATAGCTTTCTGCCAAGTCGTTTAGTAACTCGGCGGTGTGGTCAAAGTGATGGTTGACCTGTTGTTGGTAATCCCGTTGTTGCTTCTGGATATCGTTAAACTGTTTTTCAATGGCAGTGCGGCTCTGTTGGCCGGGTTTAAGGCGGCCAAGTAGAAAGTAACCGAGCAATGCGCCAATGATTAAGCAGCTTACTGCAACGATTATAACGGTGGTTTCGTCGTTCACAAAAATTCTCCCTCAGGCGAAAACGGACAGCGGTGCCTTGGTTAAGTATATCCCCTCGCTTGCCGCTGGGCAGTACTTAAAGTCAAAAAATTGCCAAGGATAGTCTGGGCGGGTAAAGTTCTCCGCGTTTTACCTCAGCGGCCAGTCAACTGGCCCACTCTATCTTTATGGTTACAATAGAGTGATTGGGGATCCTGTAGTTCCAGTATCAGTACCAGTAAAAGTGCCCTTGTAAAACAGACCCGTTAGGAAACGTCTATGTCGACTCCTTTGCAGCGTTATCAGAGTGATCTTAATCAAGCTGACTTTAGTTACGACGCTGCTCAAGAGCATGCCGTGCGCTGCTTGCAGCGTCTATACGATGAATTGCTTATCGTTAATGATAAACCCAAGGGGGCACTGGGGCGATTTGCGGCCAAGCTCACCGGCAAGCAGGGTGAGGATAAGCAGGTGTTGGGGCTGTATTTTTGGGGTGGGGTCGGGCGTGGCAAAACCTACCTCATGGACACATTTTACGACACCTTACCGTTTGAAAGAAAAATGCGTGCCCATTTCCATCGGTTTATGCAACGGGTGCACAAAGAGTTAAAAAGTCTGGCGGGGCAGAAAAATCCGCTAGCTATCGTTGCTGATCGTATTGCCGATGAGGCACGGGTTATCTGCTTTGATGAGTTTTTCGTGTCTGATATTACCGATGCGATGATTTTGGCCGGGCTGTTTGAGCGCTTGTTTGAGAGAAAGGTTGTGTTGGTGGCAACGTCCAATATTGTGCCTGACGGCCTATATAAAGACGGCTTGCAGCGGTCGCGGTTTTTACCTGCCATTGCCTTGATTAAAGAAAATGTTCAGGTAGTGAATGTTGATGGCGGGGTGGATTACCGGCTGCGAGCGTTGGAGCAGGCGGAGCTGTATCATCATCCGCTTGATGACGAGGCAGAGCTGAGTTTGCAAAAGAGCTTTCGCAGCTTGGCGCCAGAGCAGGCGGAATCTGATCCGTTGCTGGAGATAGAGGGCCGAGAGATTCGGGCGCGCTATGTGGCTGATGATGTAGCTTGGTTTGATTTTGTTGAGCTTTGTGACGGTCCTCGTAGCCAATACGATTATATTGAAATTGCCAGGGTGTTCCACGCGGTGGTTGTCAGTAACGTTCCTGTTATGGGGGCGGGGCGAGATGATCAGGCTCGGCGGTTTATAAATATGGTCGATGAGTTTTACGACCGCAATGTAAAACTGGTACTCTCTGCGGCTGCGCCGTTGGAGGCGCTATATTCAGGCGGCAGGTTGGACTTTGAGTTTGAACGCACCCAAAGTCGTTTGCTGGAAATGCAATCTACCGAATATTTGGCTGAGGAGCACCGTCCTTAAATAAGGGCTGCTGCATTCTAAAAAGCTGTTAATTCCGCTTGAAAAAGCTTGGGCGCTTATGTAGTATTCGCGCTCTTTGTTCGGTACGGGCCCCATAGGCGAGAAAATGAAAACCTTTAGTGCAAAATCTCAGGATGTGAAACACGACTGGTACGTGGTAGACGCCGCCGAAAAAACATTGGGTCGTTTGGCCAGTGAAATTGCGCATCGCCTGCGCGGTAAGCATAAAGCTGAATTTACGCCACATGTTGATACCGGTGACTATATTGTTGTTGTTAACGCTGAGAAAGTGCGTGTAACGGGCAGCAAAACCACGGACAAAATATACCATCACCACACCGGATACCCCGGCGGCCTGAAATCTATGAGCTTTGAAAAGCTGATTGATAAAGCCCCTGAGCGTGTGATCCAAGGTGCGGTAAAAGGCATGCTGCCTAAAAACCCTCTGGGTCGGGCCATGTTCAAAAAATTAAAAGTCTACGCTGGTACTGAGCACCCCCACACTGCTCAACAACCAGTTGAACTGAATATCTAACGGAAGCGAAATATGTCAGCTAGCCAATATTACGGCACTGGTCGCCGTAAAACTTCATCAGCTCGGGTTTTTCTTAAGTCCGGGACTGGGTCAATTACTGTCAACAAGCGTACGCTGGATCAATACTTCGGTCGCGAAGTGGCGCGTATGATTGTGCGTCAGCCTTTAGAATTGGTTGAGATGACTGAGAAGTTTGATGTTCAGATTACGGTCAGTGGTGGTGGTAGCTTCGGTCAAGCCGGTGCTATTCGTCACGGCATTAGCCGTGCGTTGATGGAATATGACGAAGGCCTGCGCAGCGATTTACGTAAAGCGGGTTATGTTACTCGTGACGCGCGTGAAGTTGAGCGTAAAAAGGTCGGTTTGCGCAAAGCTCGCAAGAAGCCTCAGTTCTCCAAGCGTTAATCGCCACGACCTTACGGTCGATGGAGGCTGCGCAAGTGGCTCTCGAAAAAACGCCCACGACCTTTACGATTGTGGGCGTTTTTTTTTGCCTAAAACATTGCGAGCACGAAACTAGATGCAGCAATGATTGTCAGCGCGGGCCAAGTTAATTACTATTTGGCCCATTTATAATTATAGATGCGGGTTCTTCTTGGTGGAGAGCCCGCCCTGTCTTTCGTGTGTTATGGGGGAATCGTCATGAGTAATGACGGCGTGAATACGGGGCGTCGACGCTTCTTGACGGCAGCAACTTCGGTTGTGGGTGCCGCCGGGGCAGTCGGGATAGCGACGCCATTCGTTGGGTCGTGGAATCCAAGTGCTAAAGCCCGAGCAGCCGGTGCGCCAGTAAAGGCCGATATCGGTAAGCTTCAACCCGGTCAAATGATTGTGGTGGAGTGGCGTGGTAAGCCAGTCTACGTGCTTAAACGTACTGAAAAGCAAGTTGGTGAGCTCGACGAGCTTGGTCAATATCTGAAAGATCCAAAATCAGAGAATGCAGATCAGCCAGAATATATTGAAGGCACTGCACGTGCGATTCGTCCGGATCTTATGGTGTTTGTTGGATTGTGTACCCACTTGGGTTGTGCGCCAAAGTTTCGCCCTGAAGTCGGTACGCCTGATTTGGGTGGCAGTGCTTGGGTCGGTGGTTTCTTCTGTCCTTGTCACGGTTCTCGCTTTGACCTTGCGGGTCGTGTTTATAGCGGTTCTCCTGCCTCGCAAAACCTTATTGTTCCTCCTTACTCTTTTGAGGGTGAGAGTGTACTTGTCATCGGTGTAGACCAGGGGGCTGCGTAATGATTAAGCTGTTAGTTGGATTGCGCGACTGGACTGATGCTCGGCTGCCAATTATGCGTGCGTGGAACACCCATATGGGTAAGTACTATGCGCCTAAAAACTTTAATTTTTGGTACTTCTTTGGTGTGCTCTCACTGGTTGTACTTGTAAACCAGTTGTTGACCGGTGTTTGGTTGACAATGAGCTTCACCCCCAGTTCTGAAGAAGCCTTCCGCTCGGTGGAATACATCATGCGGGATGTGGAATTTGGCTGGATTATCCGCTATATGCATTCCACCGGGGCTTCAGCCTTTTTTGTGGTGGTGTATCTGCATATGTTCCGGGCTTTGCTCTACGGTTCTTATCAAAAGCCTCGTGAGCTGATTTGGATCTTCGGTACGCTGATCTTCTTGGTGCTAATGGCGGAAGCCTTTGTCGGCTACGTGTTGCCCTGGGGGCAGATGTCCTACTGGGGTGCGCAGGTCATTATCTCGCTATTTGGCGCGATTCCTGTAGTTGGTGAAGATATTGTTCAGTGGATTCGTGGTGACTTCCTGATTTCGGGCATTACCCTGAACCGCTTCTTTGCTTTGCATGTAATTGCATTGCCAATCGTCCTATTAGGTTTGGTGGTGCTGCATCTTTTAGCATTGCATGAAGTAGGCTCGAACAACCCAGATGGCGTTGAGATTAAAAAGAACAAGGACGAAAACGGTGTACCTTTGGATGGCATTGCTTTCCATCCTTACTACACGGTTCACGACTTGACGGCGATTGGGGTATTCCTGTTCGTTTTTTGTGCGATTATCTTCTTTGGCCCAGAGATGGGTGGCTACTTCCTTGAGTACGCTAACTTTGAAATTGCTAATGGCTTGAAAACGCCAGAGCATATCGCGCCGGTTTGGTATTTCACGCCCTTCTATTCAGTCTTGCGTGCTGTACCTGATAAGTTGCTGGGCTTTATTGCTTTTGGGGCATCAGTGGCCATTATCTTCTTGTTGCCATGGCTTGATCGTAGTCCTGTAAAGTCGATTCGCTATAAGGGCCGTATCAGTAAAATTGCTATTTTGGTGTTTGTTGCGTCCTTCCTGATCTTGGGTGTGTTGGGTGTGAAGGCTCCAACTGAAGCGCGGACATTGCTGGCGCGTATTTGCTCAGTCCTCTATTTTGGTTTCTTCTTGTTTATGCCGATTTGGACGCGTTTTGAAACGACCAAACCAGTGCCAGAGCGAGTGACCGATGGTGGTATGGGCTTCTGGAAAAGCATGTTAGTGCTGCTGGTGGTGGCATTGTTAACGATATTGCCATTGAAGGCGGCGGGGGCTGAGTCTGCTTTTGATTGCGGTACCGTTGCCTGTGATCAAATCGATCTGGATATTACGGATAAAGCGTCTTTACAGGGCGGTGCTCAGACCTACATGAACTACTGCATGGGGTGCCACTCTTTGCAGTATGGTCGCTACCAGCGGGCTGCCGATGATTTGGGTATTCCTGCGGATTTGTTTGAAGAGCACCTGAAGTTTGACCGGTCAGCTAAGATTGGTGCTCTAATGACGAACTCAATGGCCGCTGAAGATGCAAAGAAGTGGTTTGGCGCTGCGCCTCCAGACTTGACGTTGGTGGCCCGGGCCCGCAGCCCAGAGTGGCTGTACACGTATTTGCGGACATTCCACAAAGACGAGTCTCGTCCTTGGGGTGTTAACAACAAGGTCTTTAAAGATGTGGGGATGCCCCATGTTTTGGCTGAATTACAGGGTATGCCAGAGTGTGCACCGGGTCCGGTTCATGCCGAAAATGGCGGTATTCTCCGTGATCAGTTGACCGGTGAAGATATTCTTTATGGTGATGATGGCGAAGCGCTTAATCCTTGTGGCAGCTTCACTTATTCTCCTGAGGGCGCGCTAAGCCCCGATGAATATGACAAGGTCATCTACGACTTGGTAAACTTTCTTGAATACATGGGTGAGCCCGTGCAGGCCAAGCGTAAGCAAATTGGCGTTTATGTGCTGGCATTCATTGTATTGTTTTTCATATTCGCGTATTTGTTGAATCGCGAGTACTGGAAAGACGTACACTAAAAGGCGTCAGCCTTTACATTCCAGTTTCAATGCGGGCAGCCTGATTTCAGGCCGCCCGTTTGTTTTCTTAGTATATTAATCAGAGGTACAAGCAATGGGCGTGGTTGCCAAACGTTCTACCATGACCTTCTTTTCGGATGCGGCTAGTCACTATAGCCATCGAGTAAGAATTGTTTTGGCCGAGAAAGGCGTGACGGTTGATATTATTGATGTGGACCCGAATAGCCTGCCTGAAGAGGTCACGGAGTTAAACCCTTATAACACGCTGCCAACCCTGGTGGATCGTGATCTTGCGCTCTATGAGTCCAAGGTGATGATGGAGTATCTCGATGAGCGCTTTCCTCATCCGCCTTTGCTGCCAGTGTATCCAGTGGCGCGGGGTGAGAGCCGTCAGTATATTTATCGTATTGAGCGTGACTGGTGTCGTTTGGTTGATGAGATCCTCAGCAACCCGAGCCAGAAAGAGCTGGATAAAGCGAGAAAAGATTTGCGGGATAGCTTGTTAACCATTGCGCCGATCTTTACTGAAAAGCCCTTTTTCATGAATGAAGAGTTCACGCTGGTTGATTGCTGTTTGGCGCCGATTTTGTGGCGGCTTCCTCAGCTGGGTGTTGTTCTTCCGCAAACTCGTCAGTCTAAACCGCTGATAGAGTATATGCAGCGCTTGTTTGATCGTCCCTCTTTTCAAGAAAGTTTGACGGAAAAAGAGCGGGAAATGCGAGATCAAGTTTCGGTCGCCTGAAAGGCTTAAAGTTTTATGGCAATGACATCTAGCCGGCCGTATATGGTCAGGGCCATTTACGAATGGGTCGCGGATAATAACTGTACGCCCTATATTTTGGTGAATGCCGAAATGGAGGGCGTGCAAGTGCCCCAGCAATATATTCAGGATGGGCAAATCATTTTGAATATCTCGTCTTCAGCGGTTGTGGGCTTGGATATCGGAAACGATGAGCTGAGCTTTAATGGCCGTTTTGGCGGGGTGCCCCAAAGTGTGCATGTGCCTCTGGCGGCGGTGTTGGGTATTTACGCAAGGGAAAATGGTCAGGGCATGTTGTTTGATGCTGACGAGCCTCAGCCCCCAATGCCGCCTTCGCCGAGCTCTAGTGATAGCAATAAAAACGATGCTCGGCCCAAGCTGAAAGTTGTGAAGTAAACAAAAAGAAAAAGGGGCTTCGCCATAGCGCAGCCCCTTTTTTGTGCCGGTTTAGTTTCTTTTTGCTTCTGAGATTTTTCTAGCCAGTTCTGCTTTCGATGATTTTGATTAGAAGTTTTGCTTGCTTACCTGCAAGCGGTCGTGCACCGGTCAATCTCGCGCTATGCGGCGCGCCGCGACGTTTTTAGTCTTTAGTAATACTCAAATACGCGCACAACTTTCTGGACACCGCTTGTCTCGCTGGCGACTTTAGACGCGGTTTCTGCTTCGGCTTGAGAGACTAACCCCATTAGGTAAACCGTGCCATTTTCGGTGACTACTTTGATTCGCGAGGCATCGAGCTGGCTGTTTAATGACAGCTTGCTTTTTACCTTGGTGCTAATCCAGGTGTCATTGCTTCGGGCTAGCATGCTGGAGTTTTCTCCAATGCTTATCTCGTTATGTACTTTGCGCACTTTTTTCACGGCTTCAGCGATATCAAAGGCTTGATTCACTAGATCGTTATTCGGCGCCTGACCTGTGAGTAAAACGATGCCGTTGTGGCTGACAGCATTAATGTGAGCGGCCTCTAGCTCGGCACTGGTATTGCGAATGTTGACCGAGATCTTGGTTTCAATAATCTCGTCGTCAATGTAGCTGCCCAGGCTGCGGGTGCTGGGATCTTCCTGCAGAGGTTGCTCTGTTGTTGCGGTAATGACTTGGGTGCAGGCGCTGATAGTAAGGGCGGCAATAATAAGGCTGAGTGATTTAATCATGGCTGTTCAATTCCAAATAATTGGGCGTCAACAAGTTCGCAAATACTGTGTATGGCAATTAATTGCATCTCGATAACCCGGGGTTTGTCTTCTACCGGTATCGCAAGTTCAATATCTTCTGCTGAGAGCAGTGCGCTGGCGTCACCGCCGTTGAGGTTACTGAGCGCAATGACACGCATCCCGCGTTCGTGTGCGGATTGTATGCAGCGCAAGGTGTTGGTGCTGCCGTTTCCTGAGTAAAGTAAAACGAGGCAGTCGCCTTCTTGACCGAGCGCGCGTATCTGGTTGGAAAATATATCATTGTAACCACTGTCCGCAGCAATCGCGGTGAGGGTGGCGGCGTCGGTGTTGAGCGCCATTGCGGGCAGGGATGGTCGTTCACGTTGGAAACGGTTTATCAAATTGCCAGCGAGTTGCTGGGCTAATAAGGCAAAACTGCCTTCGCCGCAGCATAGAATTTTGCGTTCGTTGAGCATGCTGGCAACAATGCACTCGCTGGCAGCGGCAACGCTGGGCCCTATGGCTTCCATGGTGTACATGCAGCTTTCAATATGCCGATGAAAAAGATCGACTACGCTTTCAGAATAATCCACGCCGTCAATTTACTCCTGAAATGCGTTTTGTAACCATGTAAGTTGCCAGTCTCCGTTTGGGTCTACTAACGCTTCAATGACATCGAAGCGACAGGAAGGTTCACGTTTTAGCTTGTGGCTCAGATAGTGCTGTGCTGTCTTTACAAGTCGATTTTGCTTGTTCTTGGTGACGGACTCGGCCCCAGAACCGAAGCGGGGATTTTGCCGTAAGCGAACCTCGACGAACACTAAAAAATTACCGTCTTTGGCAATAATGTCGATCTCGCCATGTCTGCAGCGATAGTTACATTGCAATACCTTTAAACCATGCTGGGATAAATAACGCTGGGCGGCAAGTTCAGCTTGTTGGCCTCGGTCTGCCGCAGGTTTATTCCCAAACCAGTTCATCATTTTTAATGAAGTGTGTCGATTTCTTCAGACATAGGGACGGTTACGGGTTTGCCTTCTTGGATTTCGGCCAGTGACAGCTTTCTCTCAATTTGGCGTTTGTCGTTTAAGCGAAGGGTACCTGTTTCACCAAATAATCTGCCGCTGTCGTTGTGTTGGAGCTGGCTCAGCCGCAATTGTAATCGAAAACTGTCGACCCCTAAGGCATACATGCGCTGATAATTGCCGCTGTGGGGTAATTCGTTGCTGATGGCTTGGCGAAGAGGTGAGGTCTCATTGAGAATCCAGGGGATATCAATAAAGTGCACCCCGTTGATGTCTTGGTCTTTATCGGGGCTGCTGGTGCCTCGATAAATATGAGAGGTGGCGTAGACGGGGATGTCGCCAGCGTAGTGGTAGGCGAGCAGCGGTTTAATGGCGCGACCTTCGTTGGGCCGGGCTACCAAAAAAATAAAGTCTACGTCGGTGCGGCGGTAGGGCTCAAATTGCGGCCGGTTACCAATGATTTGCTGAAGTTGATTGCGGCGATGAATGCTGGCGTCGATTTGCAGCACATCTTTGATCTGTTTTGAGTAATTGTTGCTGTCGGCGTCAAAGTTGGTGCTGGCAACAATGATGCCTCTGTTTTTTTGCCAGTTGTCAGAGAAAGCCTGGGCAACCTTTCCGCCCCAAGCCCCTTCAGGGGTAATAATCATGGCTCGGCGATAGCCTTTGGCGAGCGCGATGTTGGAGATTTGTTCGGCTTCGTCTTCGGGGTTCAGGCCAAATTGATACAGGCCGTTAGGAAAGCGATCACCGGGAATACGGTTAAGGGCCAGCGTGGGGACCGGCATATTACCGCGGCCATTATTTGCCAGGGCGGTTAGATTTTCTTTTTTCAGTGGGCCAACAATCAGGTTATTGCCATCGCGTACTGCTTGCTGATAAACGCTGGCAATGTCGCTACCTTCGGTGTCGTACTGCTTAACTTGCGGCAACCGGGCGCCTTGCTCAAGGGAGGCGTAATAGGCTGCAAAAAAACCATCTCGAATGGCTTTGCCGTAAGCGGCAAGGCGGCCGCTGACAGGAAGCAGTAGGGCTATTTTATCCGGGCGCTCGACAATAAGCTGGTCGAGTTTGTCGAGGCCACCGGGTAGGTTTTTGCGTGCTGGGTGTTGAGGCCAGCGGTTTAACCAGGCATCGCGTTGGCGAACTTGGGATTCGAGGTCGCCTTGATTGTCTTTGGCGACGGAGGCGAGCTCCAGCCAACCTAAATAGTCGCGATTGCTGGCGCTATTATGATGTTGCAGCAATACCTCGGTAGGAACTTGCATCAGCGAGCTCCATATTTGTTCACGGTTGTGACCTTGTTGGGATGAGGCCAGCAAGGGATCGATAAAAATCCATTCTTGGGCCGCGCTTAGATGATCGCCCTCAATGGCAAATAAGCTGGCTCTAAGCTGACTGAACTGAAGTTGGCGGGGTAGCGGAGCATCGATGATGGCGCTTTGTACTAGAGGGTCCGAGAGTTGCTGCAAGGCTTCTTGGAATTGAGCGTGGCCTCTAAAAACCCGCGCTCTAACAAGTGAAAGGCGCACTGCTTGATTGGGGGCTAGCTCGGGTATAATTAGCTCTCTGACGATATCGTCTGCGCGGTCCAGTTCTCCTTCTCGGAGCAGAACCTCTGCGGCGCGAAGTAGCAGCTCGGCAGATTGCTCAGGCGAGGCAGATTCTGCTTCACTAATCCATTGCTCGGCCATCGCGGCATCTGCGGTAGCTGGATTAAATACCATTTTGGGTCTTGGGTGCTTGCTCGGTGCAGGCATTTTGAATATAGGCGCCGAGCCTGCGCTGTCCTGCGCTTTGGGGGTGATTTTGGCTGTTTGCTCCGGCGTGCCCGGTGTTGGAGTGGGGCCAGCACAGGCTGCCAAGAGGCTAAGGCCGAGCAGGCTTGCAAAAAGTCTTGTCTTCATTGATCCGCCGTTGTTAGTCTGCGCGAGCCTAATATAAGAGAGAGGATCGCTACCGTGGGATTATCCACCCCCAGTCTATTTGTCGTTGCCACGCCTATTGGGAACTTGGGCGATATGGTACCCCGAGCGATAGAGGTCCTACAATCTGTGTCATTGGTTGCGGCTGAAGATACTCGCCATAGCCGTCAGTTGTTAAAGCATTTTGATATCTCAGTGCGCTTGCAAGCCTATCACGACCACAGTAACGATGCTGATTTAGACGGTGTATTGGCGATATTGCGCGGAGGTGGGAGTGTGGCGCTGGTGTCAGATGCGGGGACGCCGTTAATTTCCGATCCGGGTTATCGCTTGGTAGATGCTGCGCTGAGTGAAGGCTTTGCCGTGGTACCTATTCCGGGGCCGTGTGCGATGGTGGCGGCATTGAGTGTATCGGGCTTGCCGTCTAACCGTTTTATTTTTGAAGGATTTTTAGCGGCAAAACAACATGGTCGCCTGCAGCAGCTGCAGGCTCTGCAGCGCGAACCCCGCACCTTGTTGTTTTACGAAGCCCCTCATCGTTTGCTGGCTTCTTTGCAAGATATGCAAGAAGTGTTTGGTGGTGAGCGACGGGTGACCTTGGCTAGAGAGCTCACCAAACTATTTGAAACGGTAAAGCGACTGCCGCTGGCCGAGCTTTGCGAGTGGGTTGCAGCGGACTCAAATCAGCAGCGCGGCGAGTGTGTTCTGGTGGTTGAGGGCTATGCTGGGGACGGCCAAAAAATTTCAGCAGAGGCCTTGCAGGCATTGACGGTGCTGACAGAAGAGTTGCCCTTGAAGCAGGCGGCAGCGCTGGCCGCTAAAATCAGTGGTGCAAAAAAGAACGCCTTGTATAAGTATGCGCTGGAAAATCTGCAATAAGTTCGTAGCAATGCTTGCGTTAGTTTAAACTACTGGTTATTCTTACAGTTGAGTCGGCCGGGCGACCGCGTGCAGCGCAAGCTGTGGGAGGAAAGTCCGGGCTCCGCAGGGCAAAGCGCCAGGTAACGCCTGGGAGGTGAAAGCCTACGGAAAGTGCAACAGAAAGGAAACCGCCTAAGCAGCGTGCTGCCGGTAAGGTTGAAAAGGTGCGGTAAGAGCGCACCGCGTGACTGGCAACAGTTCACGGCGATGGTAAACCCCGCTTGGAGCAAGGCCAAATAGGAATCCAATGCTGTGGCCCGCAGTGGATTCGGGTAGGCCGCTAGAGGTTTGTGGTGACGCAAATCGCAGATGAATGGTCGTCCAAGACAGAACCCGGCTTATAGGCCGACTCATTTTTTTACTTCCCCCTTCCTTTTTATCTCTATTCCCTTCTCGTCTTAAGGTTTTACTTTAAGTGCGATTTCCATCCTGTTGTTTTGGTAAATTTAATCTTCTTTTCTGAAGGTTTGGTTTCTCATGATGCCTGCAAGTTATTGGTATTTTTGAGAAAAATGCCTGCAATTCGCCGCACGTTCACCTTGACACCTTGCATGCGGTGTTCCTATAGTGTCGCCTAGTGGAGAAAAGTGGGTATTAGTGGTTTTTTGCGGTTTAACTGAGCTCTCAGGTGGGAAAACGTGTTTCTTGGCAGTCATGCAATCACAATGGACGCAAAAGGGCGTATGGCGATTCCAGCCAAAATACGCGACGCCCTGTCGTCTCTCTGTGAAGGTCGCTTGGTGATCACTGCCGACACCGAAGAGCGCTGCTTGCTTGTTTATCCAGAGCCTCAGTGGGCGGATCTTTTACCCAAAATAGAGGCGCTACCTAACTTCAACCGCAAAGCGCGGATGGCTCAACGTTTATTGTTGGGTTATGCCACGCCATTGGAAATGGATGGTAATGGTCGAGTGCTGTTGCCGCCGCCGTTGCGAGATTACGCCGGTTTGGAAAAAAAGTTGTTGTTGGTTGGGCAGGGTAAAAAATTAGAGTTGTGGAGTGAGTCCAGTTGGTTTGACTGTCTTGCTACAGCCAGCGAAAGCGATGACATGCCTGATGAAATGCTCAGCTTGTCGCTATAGAGCCATTGATAATGACTGAACACCTAACCGTGCTTAAAGATCAGGCCGTAGAGGCTCTGCTTTGGGAACCTTCCGGGTATTACGTGGATGGAACCTTTGGTCGAGGCGGCCATAGTCGCGCGGTGTTGGCGGGGCTTGGTAATCAGGGGCGGTTGCTGGGGATTGATAAAGATCCGCAGGCTATTTTGCAGGGGGTGGCGTTGATGGAAGAAGACCCACGTTTTGCCATTGCGCAAGGCTCTTTTGCAGAATTTAAAAACTTGGCCGGCGCTTCTAGGCTGGGTGATCCTGACGGTTTTTCGGGCGTGTTGCTGGACTTGGGTGTCTCTTCTCCGCAGTTGGATCAGGCTGAGCGAGGCTTTAGTTTTTTGCGCGACGGCGCCCTCGATATGCGGATGGATACCAGTCAGGGGCAAAGTGCCGCGCAATGGTTGGCTACCGCAAAAGACTCAGAAATTGCCGCAGTGCTGAAGGAATATGGCGAAGAGCGTTTTGCTAAGCGCATCGCAAGGGCCATTGTTGAAGCCCGGGAAGAGACGCCAATTACCACCACGCTGCAATTGGCAAAAATAGTGACAGAAGCGAATCCAGCTTGGGAAAAACATAAGCACCCTGCAACTAGAGCGTTTCAGGGCATTCGCATCCACATCAACAACGAGCTTGGCGATCTGGAGGATTTGTTGGCGCGAGTCGTGGACAGTCTTGCGGTTGGTGGTCGTTTGGTGGTGATCAGTTTTCACTCCCTGGAAGACCGGCTGGTAAAGCGGTTTATGCGACGTCAGGCCAAGGGTGATGACTTGCCATCTTATTTGCCAGTGACGGAGTCTCAGCGCAATTGCCGAATGAAATTGATAGGCAAAGCGATAAAAGCCAGCGCTGAAGAAGTTGCCCAAAATCCTCGCGCTCGCAGCGCGGTAATGCGGGTGGCCGAGAAAATAGCATGAGTGAGCGGCGGGCCAGAGCTAAAGCTGCTGGAGGCAGCGCCGGAAGCCAACGTTCTACTGAGTTGCCGCCTGCACCGTTGGGTGGATTATTGGTGCCGGTAACACTGTTTTTGGTGTTGGCATCGTGCATTGCGCTGGTTCAGACCTCTCATAAAGGCCGGCGGATGTTTAGTGAGCTGCAAGATTTGCGTCGGGAGGCGATGCAGTTGGAAGAGGAGTGGGGTCGCTTGTTGTTGGAGCAAAGTACGTGGGCTTCCCCTGATCGTGTACAGCGGTTGGCCGAGAAAGAATTAAATATGCAAGCACCTGATATGCGAGAAGTCATCATGGTTAAGGGATATGGCAAAGCAGATTAAAGCGCCAATCTCGCCCTGGCGGTTTCGCCTGGTCGTGGCCGGTCTCTCTGCTCTTGCGGCGGTGCTGGTATGGCGCGCCCTGACGTTACAGGTTTTGGATGTAGACCGAGGCTACCGGTTTTTGCAGGGGCAAGGTAATGCCCGTACTAATCGCACAGAAGTTATTCCCGCGCATCGGGGCATGATCTCGGACCGTAACGGCGAGCCTTTGGCGGTGAGCACTCCGGTTGCGTCTATTTGGGCCAATCCGCAAGAATTACTGCAAGCCCAAGGTCAGTGGAGCGTACTGGCAAACTCATTAAATATGAATTTGGCTGACTTAAGCAGTCGAGTGAAGCGCTACGGCAATAGCCAATTTATGTATTTGCGCAGACATGTTGCACCGGCAGAGGCTGACGCTATCTTGGCTAAGAAAGTGCCGGGTGTGTATGTGCAGCGCGAATATCGCCGCTTCTACCCGGCGGGAGAGGTAACGGCACATTTACTTGGTTTTACTAATATTGATGACCGAGGGCAGGAAGGTCTTGAGCTGGCATACAACGACTGGTTAATGGGGCACCCCGGAAAAAAACGGGTATTAAAAGATCTTTACGGCAATATCATCCGAGAGATCGATGCTGGGGAGGCAGCCCGGCCGGGCAAAGACCTTAAGTTGAGCATAGATCTTCGGCTTCAATACTTAGCCTACAGAGAACTGAAATCAGCACTTAATCGAACCGGCGCGAAAGCCGGTTCGGTGGTTATTATGGACAGCGAAACAGGTGAAGTGTTGGCGTTAGTGAACCAGCCTTCTTATAACCCGAATAACCGCAGCCAAATTAATAGCAGTGCACTACGCAACCGTGCTTTAACAGATATGTTTGAGCCCGGTTCGACCATGAAGCCGCTGACGTTGGTTGCGGCATTGGAGAGTGGTAAATATCAGCCTGATACACCAATCAACACCCATCCGGGTTACATCAAAGTAGGCTCAAAACTCCTTAAAGACCATCGTAATTACGGTGTGCTAACGGTTTCTGATGTGCTTAAAAAATCCAGTCAGGTAGGCACGACCAAAATTGCCCTTTCCCTTGATGAGCACGATGTTTGGGATGTGTTTAATCGCTTCGGCTTGGGTCGTTCCACTGGTTCAGGTTTTCCTGGTGAGAGTACCGGCGTGTTGCCTAATCGTGCAAGTTGGCGCGCAATTGAGCGAGCCACCTTTGCATTTGGTTACGGTATGACCGTCACTCCGCTGCAATTAGCGCAGGCTTATTCCGTGTTTGCCAATCACGGCGTTTTTCAGCCGGTTTCTCTGCTTAAGCGCGATGAGTCGGATGAACGCAAACAAGTGATTTCTGCCAAGATCGCTCGGCAGGTTGTCGACATGTTGGAAACGGTCACGGAAACCGGCGGCACTGCGACCAGAGCGCGAGTCGATGCTTATCGTGTTGCGGGCAAAACGGGGACTTCACATAAAGCAGAAGCGGGTGGCTATGCCGAGGATCGCTACTTCTCTATCTTTGCCGGATTAGCGCCTGCCACCAATCCTCGGGTAGTGGCCATCGTCACTATTGATGAGCCCGATGGCGATTACTTTGGTGGTTTAGTGGCCGCCCCGGTGTTTTCTAAAGTGGTGGCGGATGCCTTGCGCTTATTGAATATTGCCCCAGATGATATTGCCACAGATGGCCTGGATGGTACGCAGTCAAAAGATTCTACTGCGAAGGGTGGTGCTGCGTGATGGCAATGGAAAAAACTTACCCCTCTGCACCAAAATCTTTGGGCGATCTATTGCAAGGCTTGCCAATAGAGGTGGCCGCCATACCGGTGACGGGTTTGGCACTAAACAGTCGAGATGTTCAACCCGGTGACGTGTTTCTTGCCGTTAAAGGGTATAGCGTTGATGGCCGAGCTTACATTAATGATGCCATCAGTCGAGGGGCGATTGCTGTTATTGCCGATGCGCCGATTGATGGCTCTCTGTATTCGTTGCCGGTTGTGGAAGTGAGTGATCTCGCTTTGCGCTTAAGTGGCATTGCGGGGGAGTTTTTTGCACACCCATCGCGGGAACTGAAGTTAATTGGCGTGACCGGCACTAACGGTAAAACCAGCTGTGCCTGGACTATCGCTCAGTTATTAGAGCAGTTGGCAGAACCTTGCGGCTTAATTGGCACCTTGGGTAGTGGTCGCATTGGTCGGCTTAGCGTGGACGGCATAAACACTACACCAAATGCGGTGCTAACCCAGTCACTGCTACGCGATTGGGTTGACGGTGGCGCTCACTGGGCGGCAATGGAAGTGTCTTCTCATGGTATTGCGCAATCCCGGGTTGCGGCCCTGAAGTTTGATGCAGCGGTATTTACTAATTTAAGCCAAGATCATTTAGATTTTCATGGCAGCATGGAAAGCTATGCTGGCGAAAAGGCGAAATTGTTTTCATGGCCCGATCTCGGTCTGGCGGTCATTAATCGCGACGATTTTTATGGCCGTAAACTCTTGGCCAAATCCAGTGCCCAGAGAGTGCTGGATTACAGTCTTTCTGATCGAAAAGCGGCGGTGTTTGCTGACCAAATTGAATGCGATATCCACGGTAGTCGTGGTGTGTTGCGCAGCGAGTTTGGCGATGTCACCTTGGCATCGCCGTTACTCGGCAGTTTTAACCTTTCTAATCTGCTTGCCTCTTGTACCGTATTGCTGGGCTTGGGTGTCGAGCCTTCGCTGTTAGAAAACGCTATTCCGAAATTGCGGCCTGTTCCCGGTCGCATGGAATGCTTCCAGTCTACTGACGGCACCTTGTATGTGGTGGACTATGCCCACACGCCAGATGCTTTAGATAAGGCGCTCAGTGCGCTTAGGCCATTGGCTAAAGGACAGTTATTTTGCGTGTTTGGCTGCGGCGGTGACAGGGATCGCAGCAAGCGTTCGATTATGGGTGAGGTTGCTAGTCGACTGGCTGACCAGCTTATTATTACCAGCGACAATCCTCGCAACGAAGATCCAGAAAGCATTATTAGCGAAATTTGCAAAGGCTTACAGGGTGCTAATTATCAAGTTGAAGTGGATCGGGATCGGGCTATTCGCTTAGCGGTTGATTCGGCTAACGCAGGGGATATTGTTCTTATCGCCGGTAAAGGTCATGAAGACTATCAGGAAGTACATGGCCAGCGTTTTCCGTTTAGTGATGTGCAGTGCTTAAGGTCTGCCTTGGCGGTGGAGGATTCGCAATGACACCGCTGTCCTTGGGTCAAATCGCAGCCATAACTGGCGGCCAAATGCTCGGCGCCGACGTGACGGTAAGCGGGGTTTGTACAGACAGCCGCAAGCTGAAAACCGGCGATCTGTTTGTGGCATTGCGCGGCGAGCATTTTGATGGCAATGGTTTCGTTGCTCAAGCGGCGCAGCAAGGTGCGGTTGCCGCCATCGTTAACGAACATAACGATAGTCTACCGTGTGTGATGGTAGAGGATAGCTACCAAGCACTTGGTCTGGTCGCTCGAGAAAATCGCCGCCGTTACTCAGGACCTTTGCTGGCCATTACCGGAAGCAGTGGTAAAACCAGCACCAAAGAAATCTTGGCCAGTATTCTCAAGCAGTGCGGCAAGGTGTATTTCACTCAAGGTAATTTTAATAACGAGGTGGGCGTACCCTTAAGTTTGCTAGATATTAATAGCGAGCATCAGTACGCCGTTATCGAAATGGGCGCGGCTAAAAAAGATGATATTCGCTATCTATGTGATTTTGCCGAACCCAATGTTGCAATCCTCACCAACGCTCAAGCTGCACATCTTCAAGGCTTTAAAAGTTTGCAGGGTGTGGCCGAAACAAAGGGCGAAATTTTCCAGTCACTAAGCCACGACGGTGTTGCTGTTATCAATGCCGATGATGGCTATTGCTCCCTGTGGCAAAAAATGGCGGCAGAGGCTAAACAGCTGTTGTTTGGTTTGGAAGCGACTAATGCAGATGTTTGGGCAAAAGATATAGATCTTTCGGCCCCGGAATCCAGCCGTTTTACTTTGGTGTCGCCGCAGGGTGAGGTTGCCATTGAGTTGCCGTTACCCGGTAAACATATGATCGCCAATGCCTTGGCGGCATCAGCAGCGGCATTGGCGGTAGGCGCAAGTCTTGCTCAGGTAGCGGCGGGTCTACTTGCTGTTAAGAGCACTAGCGGTCGCTTAAATCGACAGTCGGTGAATGGCGTAACTATTATTGACGACAGCTATAACGCTAATCCAGGTTCGGTAAAGGCAGCAATAGATGTGCTGGCAGCCTACCCACAGCGTCGGGTGTTGGTGCTAGGTACCATGGCGGAGTTGGGCGATGGCGCTTGCCAGTCGCATGTCGATGTTGCTGCATACGCTAAAAGACAGGGTTTAGATGCGGTGTTTTTTAGCGGTGATTGGGCTGAAAAAATGGCCGATGCCTTCGGCGCAAGTGCAAAAAGTTTTTCTGATCGGGACGCTTTAACAATTGCCCTTGAACAATTCATTGAAAGTGGAGATACCGTTTTGATCAAGGGTTCGCGTAGCGCGGGAATGGACCACGTGGTGGCTGCTCTAGCGCAAACACTGACTGGAGAGGCTCGGTAAAATGTTGCTGCTACTTTCTGAATACCTGAGTCAACACATCAGCGGCTTTGCGGTATTCCAGTATTTAAGTTTTCGTGGGATTTTAGGTGTTCTTACTGCGATGGCTATTTCCTTGTTGGTGGGGCCGGGGATGATCCGGCGTTTGAATTTCCACCAGATTGGTCAGGCGGTAAGAGACGACGGCCCCAAGTCGCATTTGAGTAAATCCGGCACCCCAACTATGGGCGGCGCATTAATACTGGTTGCCATTTTTGCTAGTACTTTGCTCTGGGCTGATTTGCGTAATCCCTATGTGTGGACGGTATTAATTGTAACTGCAATCTTTGGTGCAGTGGGTTGGGTCGATGATTATCGCAAAGTCATTCAGCGTAACTCTCGGGGCCTGCCTGCCAAGTGGAAGTACTTCTGGCAAAGCGTTGCCGGCTTAGGTGCAGCGATTTATTTGTACAGCATTGCCGATAGTCCGGTTGATACTCAATTGTTTTTTCCCTTCTTTAAAAACCTGAGTTGGGAAATGGGCGCATTTTCTATTGTGCTGACATATTTTGTCATTGTGGGCTCTAGTAACGCGGTCAATCTCACAGACGGCTTAGACGGCTTGGCTATTTTGCCTACCGTGATGGTAGGTAGTGCATTGGGTCTAATCGCTTACTTAAGCGGCAATGTGAAGTTCGCAGATTACCTGCATATTGCTTATGTTGCGGGGGCTGGTGAACTCATTGTTATTTGTGGGGCCTTAGCCGGGGCAGGTTTGGGGTTTCTTTGGTTTAACACTTATCCCGCACAAGTATTTATGGGTGACGTTGGGGCGTTGGCACTGGGGGCTACGCTTGGCACCATCGCAGTTATCACTCGACACGAAATCGTATTTTTTATTATGGGTGGCATCTTTGTACTCGAAACGGTCTCGGTTATTTTGCAAGTGGCATCTTTCAAACTAACCGGTCGACGAATTTTTCGAATGGCACCCATTCACCATCATTTTGAATTAAAAGGCTGGCCTGAACCTCGGGTGATTGTTCGTTTTTGGATTATCACTGTCATGCTGGTTTTGTTTGGTCTAGCAACCTTGAAATTGCGTTAGGAGACGCGGCGATTGTGGCTTTGATTGCAACGGACAATAAGCGAATCGTAGTCGGTCTGGGACAGACCGGGATATCGCTCGCCCGTTTTTTTGCTCGTCAAGGGCTGCCTTTTGCCGTTGCGGATAGCCGTGCAGCACCTCCAGGGGTTGAGCTGTTTAAACAAGAATTTCCCGATGTTGAATTGGTGTTGGGTGCATTCTCCCAAGATCAATTTAGCTCTGCGGGAGAGTTGGTGTTGAGCCCAGGGATTCCCTTACGTGAACCAGCCATTGCTGCAGCCAAAGACGCGGGCGTAAAAATATCTGGGGACATCAGTTATTTTGCCGAACACGCGAAAGCGCCGATTGTTGCCATTACTGGATCAAACGGAAAAAGCACGGTGACCACCCTGTTGGGTGAAATGGCCGTTAAAGCAGGTAAAAACGTTGCGGTGGGTGGCAACCTAGGGACGCCCGCGCTGGATCTGTTGAATGATGAGGTCGAGCTTTATGTGCTTGAACTGTCGTCCTTCCAGCTGGAGCGCTGTGACAATATTGGTGCTGAAGTCGCGACAGTGTTGAATGTCAGCGAAGATCATCTGGATCATCACGGCAGTATGATTGCTTATCATCAAGCTAAGCACCGAATTTTTAGAGCGTGCAAAAAAGCGGTCATCAATCGTGATGATGCCTTGAGTTCGCCGTTGCTTCCGGATGATGTACAACGCTGGGAATTTAGATTGGGTCGTTCTGATTTTCGATGTTTTGGTCTTTTAGATGTCGACGGTCAAGAGTATATCGCCTTGGCGGGTGAAGCCGTCATGCCCGTTAAAGATGTGATGATTCCAGGGCGCCATAATCTTAGCAATGCATTGGCGGCATTAGCGCTGGGAAGTGCCGCGGGTTTGGCTTTACCACCAATGCTTGAAGCGTTGCAAAGGTTTAAAGGCTTGGCGCATCGCTGTGAATTTGTTGCTGAGTGCCGGGGGGTTACATTTTATAACGACTCGAAAGGCACCAATGTTGGAGCTGCCGAGGCGGCCATTATTGGGCTGGCAGATAAAGGCAGGGTGGTGTTGATTGCCGGAGGCCAAGGCAAAGGCGCCGATTTTAAATCTCTTGCTGAGGTGCTGGTTAAACATGGCAGAGCTGCAGTGCTTATCGGTGAAGCCGCAGATAACATCGCGCAGGCCATTGCGGGTCGAGTCCCTTCTGTACACTGCGCGGATATGGCCGAGGCAGTACAAACAGCCTTTGATATGGCTGAAAGCGGTGATGTGGTGCTGCTATCACCTGCGTGCGCCAGCTTTGATATGTTTGACGGCTATCCCCATCGTGGCCAGTTGTTTTTTGAGGCGGTGAGCCAGCTCACGAGTGAGGTGGCCAATGACTAGTATGGTCTCTCAAACGTGGCGGGAATTGCAAAGCGTTGACCGGGTTCTGCAGCTATTGCTGGTTGCCTTATTGTTTGTGGGTTTTGTGGCGATGGTCTCGGCGTCGGTAGAACATGCTGCGGGTCGTTATGGCGATGCCTTCTTTTTTGCCAAGCGTTACTTTTTTCATTTTTCCATCGCGTTGGTGGTGAGTGTAGTGATGTACCTTACCCCCATTGATGCCTGGGAGCGCAGTAGCTGGCTTTGGCTGCTTATCGGTTTTGTGTTGCTGGCATTGGTACTGGTTCCGGGTGTGGGCCGTGAGGTGAATGGCAGTCGGCGCTGGTTGGCGTTGGGACCGTTGACGCTTCAGGCTTCAGAGTTCGTTAAATTATTTGTCATCTTCTATCTGGCTGGCTATTTGGTGCGCCGAAAAGATGAGGTGCAACAACGTTGGTCGGGCTTTATTAAGCCTATGGCAGTGTTGTTTGCCGTGACGCTGTTATTGATGCTTGAGCCCGACTTTGGCGCTACGGTTGTTACCGCGGGCACCGCGTTTGTCATGATTTTTCTGGGTGGCGTTAAGCTGGGCCAGTTTATGCTCGTTATCCTCAGCTGTGTGGCTGGCGCGGTGGCTATGGTTATTTTTGAACCCTACCGCATGCAGCGCCTCACTGCTTTTACCGACCCTTGGGCCGATCAGTTTAACTCGGGTTATCAGCTTACCCAGTCACTTATTGCTTTTGGCCGCGGTGAAATTATTGGTGTTGGATTGGGTAATAGCGTTCAAAAATTATTTTATTTGCCAGAAGCCCACACCGATTTTGTGTTTGCGATTTTTGCAGAGGAATTTGGTTTTCTCGGCACCTTATTAATGCTGGGTTTGTTTGTGGGTTTGATCGGCCGGATTTTGCACATTGGTCGCCATGCAGAAATGGCTGGTAAGCATTTTCATGCCTATGTTGCTTATGGCATTGCGGTGATGATCAGCGGTCAAGCCTTTATCAATATGGGCGTCAATATCGGTTTGCTGCCAACCAAAGGCCTGACTTTACCGTTTATTAGTTACGGCGGTAGCAGCTTGATCGTGTGTCTGGCGATGGTGGCCATCGTGGCGCGAATTGAACGTGAGTGCAGGGGGAAGTATGGCCGCTGAACCCACAATATTAATTATGGCAGGCGGTACTGGCGGGCATGTGTTCCCGGCATTGGCCGTTGCTAAAGTCCTGGCTGATCGGGGTGTCGCCGTTCATTGGCTGGGAACAGATGCGGGCATTGAGGCGCGCCTGGTACCCGAGGCCGGATATCCTCTGCACAAGTTAGATATGACGGGTGTGCGAGGTAAGAACCCTTTGTTCCGTTTGTTGGCCGTGGCCAAAGCCGGCATGGCAGTACTGAAGAGCATGGCGCTGATTAGAAAGCTCAAGCCCTTCTGTGTTTTAGGTATGGGGGGCTATGCATCGGGTCCTGGTGGTTTGGCTGCCCGGCTTTTGTCAGTGCCGGTATTAATTCAAGAACAGAATGCCGTGGCCGGTACCACCAACCGTATGCTGGCTAAATTAGCCACGGTTTGCATGACTGGCTACCCCATCGAGTTGGGCGGCGCTAAAGCCAAGTTTATCGGCAACCCGGTGCGGCTTGATATCGCAACCTTGGCTGCTCCGGCACAACGCTGGCAAGCGCGGGAAGGTGGTTTACGAGTATTAGTACTGGGCGGAAGCCTGGGCGCGAAAGCCATAAACGAGGTGGTGGTTGAGTGCTGGAAAAGCTTGTCAGAAAGTCAGCGCCCCGCGCTTTGGCATCAGACCGGCAAGCTTCACGAAGAGGCTGTTCAAACGGCATATCGCGATGCCGGTGTCGATGTCAAAGCTGAGGCATTTATTGCGGATATGGCGGGCGCTTACGCCTGGGCCGATGTGGTGATTTGTCGAGCTGGTGCGCTCACCGTTGCAGAGTTGGCGGCAGCGGGTGTGCCTGCCGTGCTAATTCCGCTGCCCAATGCCATCGACGACCATCAGCGGGCCAATGCCGCTTGGTTTGCCAATGGCGGCGGTGGAGAAATTATTGATCAATCCGAGTTTACGGTGTCTAGATTAAAGAATTATTTAATGTCGCTGGAAGGGAATAGGAATCTGTTGCTGGAAAAAGCTGAGGCAGCTCGTCAGTTAGCCAAAGCCGACGCTGCAGAAGTGGCCGCAGACGAATGTATGGAGTTTGCCCATGGCCGATAAACACTCATTTGTAGTGCCAGAAATGCGCCGCGTTAAGTGCATTCACTTTGTGGGCATTGGCGGCGCAGGCATGTGCGGTATTGCTGAAGTGCTGCTTAACTTGGGCTACCGAATCAGTGGTTCTGATTTAAAAGCAGGCCCAACTACAATGCGTTTGCAGCAACTGGGTGCCAAGGTGGCTATTGGTCACAGCGGTGAGCATATTGCCGATGCTGATGTCGTTGTTACGTCGACGGCGGTCAGTGAGCAAAATCCAGAAGTCGCTGCAGCCAGAAGCAAACGGGTGCCCATTGTGCGTCGGGCAGAAATGCTGGCTGAGCTAATGCGTTATCGCCACGGTATTGCGGTGGCAGGTACCCATGGTAAAACCACCACCACTAGCTTGATTACCTCTATTTTTGCTGAGGCAGATTTAGATCCCACCTTTGTGATTGGCGGCTTGGTTAACAGTGCAGGTACTAACGCGGCATTGGGTGAAAGCCGTTATCTGGTGGCGGAGGCGGATGAGAGCGATGCTTCCTTCTTACACCTTCAGCCGATGGTGTCGGTGGTAACCAATATCGAAGCCGATCATATGGCGACTTATGACGGTGATTTCTCGAAACTGAAGCGTACCTTTATTGAGTTTTTGCACAACCTGCCATTTTACGGCGTGGCGGTGGTCTGTATTGATGACCCCGTGGTACGGGAATTGTTGCCAGACATTGGTCGGCAAACCCTGACCTATGGTTTTAGTGAAGATGCCGATTACCGCATTGATAGTTTTAGTAAACATGGCTTGAAGAGCTGCTTTAAAGTTCATCGTCCTGATAACAGTGTGCTGTCGATGTGTATCCATCAGCCGGGTGTCCACAATGTATTAAATGCTACCGCTGCAGTGGCAGTGGCCAGTGATGAAGGTTTGGACGATGGCGCCATTCAACGCGGCATTGAAAACTTTCAAGGTGTAGGGCGTCGCTTTCAACGCTATGGCGAAATGGCGATGGATGAAGGCAGCTTTATGCTGGTGGATGATTATGGTCATCATCCCACCGAAGTGGCCGCGACAATTGCGGCTACCCGTCAGGCCTGGCCAGACCGCCGTTTGGTCATGCTTTATCAGCCCCATCGTTTTACCCGCACCAAAGATTTGTACGAAGACTTTGTCAAAGTATTGTCCTCTGTCGATAAGTTGTTGTTGCTCGATGTGTATTCAGCTGGCGAAGAGGCGATTCCTGGTGCGGACAGTCGCAGTCTTTGTCGTAGCATTCGGCTGCAGGGCGGAATGGAACCGGTTTTTGTCGGGTCGCCGGAAGCCGCTGCCAGTATTTTAAAAGCGAATTTGAACAGTGACGATGTGCTGTTAACCCAGGGCGCTGGGAACATTGGCGCTCTTGCCCAGCAGTTGGCCGCAGAGAATTGGAGGTCTGCTGATGAGCAATAAACTTGACGTTAATGCCCTGCGCAATGCAATTGGCGGCAAATTGGCCGTGCTGTTAGGTGGTGAATCTTCCGAGCGTGAAATCTCCTTAAGAAGTGGGGCGGCAGTACTGGAAGCGTTTGCGCGATTAGGGCTTGAGGCCATCGCGGTTGATGTCGCTGACGCGGATTGGCAGCAACAGTTGAGCGATATATCCCATGTGTTTATTGCCTTGCACGGTCCGGGTGGAGAAGACGGTACGGTTCAGGGCGCGCTTGAATGCATGGGTAAGCGCTATACCGGCAGTGGCGTGATGGCGTCTGCTTTGGGCATGGATAAGTTGCGCTGCAAATTATTGTGGAAGGGCGCAGGTTTACCCAGTGCCACGTTTACAGAATTAACGGCCGCCAGTGATTGGCAGGGCATTATTGACGCCTTGGGGCAGGTCATTGTTAAGCCGGCTTGCGAAGGCTCCAGCATTGGTATGGCAAGGGCAAAATCTGCGGATGAGTTAGAAGCCGCTTGGCGCGCTGCCAGCGATTATGGTCGGGTATTTGCGGAGCAGTGGATTAGTGGCGGCGAGTATACCGTTGCGGTATTGGGGGATAGCGCGTTACCGGCTATCAAGCTTGAGACCGATGCTGAGTTTTACGATTTTAACGCCAAATATATTTCTAACGAGACGCGCTATCTCTGCCCTTGTGGTTTAAGCAATGAGTTGGAAGCGAGTTTAAGAGCATTGGCCTTAGAGGCATTTAACAGCGTGGGTTGTCACGGCTGGGGCCGGGTCGATGTGATGCAAAATCAGCGCGGTGAGTTTTTTCTCTTAGAGGTAAATACAGTACCGGGAATGACCGATCACAGCTTGGTGCCCATGGCTGCCCGACAGGCGGGAATGAGTTTTGACGACTTGGTGTTAAATATTTTTACCCAATGCGTGTTTGGAGATCGCTGAGTCATGAGCGCCAAACAAAACCGATTTAAACAATCAAAAAAACCGCGCCGTGGTGATGTTATGCCACGGCTGCAGTGGGGACGAATGCTGAATCGTCTGCTGTTGGTTTTGGTAGTGATGGGTTTTGTGTATGGCGTAGAGCGTTTGGGTCATCAGTTGGAATCGATTCCGGTTGAACGGGTGGTGTTTGCCGGTGACTTACTCCATGTGAGTCGTGATGTGTTGGTTGAGCGGGTAACACGGCATTTAGCCGTGGGCTATATCGGCTTGGATCTGGAGGCGATTCAAGTTGAGTTGGAAGAAGAGGCTTGGGTATACCGCGCCGAGGTTGAACGCTTATGGCCGCGGCAGCTGAAAATTACCATTGTTGAGGAGTCGCCCATTGCGATATGGGGAGAGGGTGGCTTGCTTAATCATCGCGGCAAAATCTTTGAGCCGACTGGTGCACAAGATGAAAGAACAGATTTGCCGGTATTGGAAGGCCCAGAGGGCAGCGCAATAGAAATTATGCGCCAGTACCGTTTGATGAGTCAGCTGCTGGGTGATCAGCAACTGAAGTTGGTCCGCTTGCAGATGAGCCCCAGAGGAAGCTGGACGGCAATATTAAGCGGTGGCACAGAATTGGTGATGGGGCGACAGGAACCGCTGGAAAAGTTACGGCGTTTTTTATGGGTCTATCAACGCACATTAGTGGCGGATTTTGATCGAGTTAAACGTGTCGATACCCGCTATGTAAACGGCCTCGCGGTTGCGTGGCGAGAACAGCAGGCAGACAGCAATGGTTAAAACAAATCAATGCCAGATGTATGGGCAGGCACGGAGGGGAAAGCACAATGCCTAATGCAAACTCAGGCAGGATGATCGTGGGACTGGATATTGGCACCTCGAAGGTGGTGGCAATTGTCGGCTCGGTCAATGATGAAGGTAAGTTGGATGTGGTGGGCATTGGCTCTCATCCTTCTCGTGGACTTAAGAAAGGCGTGGTGGTGAATATTGAATCCACCGTTCACTCCATTCAGCGTGCGGTGGAAGAGGCCGAGCTGATGGCGGGCTGCGAGATCCACAGCGTTTATGTGGGCATTGCTGGCAACCATATTCGCAGCCTGAACTCCCACGGCATTGTCGCGATTCGTGACCGGGAAGTGTTTCAACTGGACTTGGATCGGGTAATCGACGCGGCTCAAGCGGTAGCGATCCCGGCTGATCAGAAAGTGCTGCACATTCTTCCCCAGGAATTTGTCATCGACGATCAAGAAGGCATTAAAGAGCCGCTGGGAATGTCTGGTGTCCGGTTGGAAGCCAAGGTGCATTTAGTGACCTGTGCCGTTAACGCCGTCCAAAACATCGAAAAATGTATTCGCCGCTGTGGTCTGGAAGTGGAAGACGTCATCCTCGAACAACTGGCCTCCAGTTACTCGGTGTTGACTGACGATGAAAAAGAGCTGGGCGTGTGCATGGTGGATATTGGTGGTGGCACGACGGACATCGCCATTTTCACCGATGGTGCAATTCGTCATACCGGTGTCATCCCTATCGCCGGTGATCAGGTGACCAATGACATTGCCATGGCATTGCGCACCCCAACTCAGTACGCCGAAGAAATCAAAATTAAATACGCCTGTGCCCTGACCCAGCTGGCTGGCGAAGGCGAGACCATCAAAGTGCCCAGTGTGGGTGAACGGGCGCCTAGAGAGTTGTCCCGACAGTCTTTGGCCGAAGTGGTAGAGCCACGTTACGACGAGCTTTTCACCTTGGTGCAGGCCGAGCTTCGCCGCAGTGGGTATGAAGATTTATGCGCCGCGGGCATCGTGCTGACAGGAGGCACCTCCAAAATGGAGGGGGTGACCGAATTGGCAGAAGAGATTTTCCATATGCCTGTGCGCATTGGGGTGCCTCAAGATGTGCGCGGTTTGACAGACATTGTCCGCAACCCGATTTACTCCACCAGCGTGGGTTTGCTGCAGTACGGCATTAAGCATCAAAGCGAACATCAGGGGCACGGCAGAGTAAAGCGAGATGGCTTTTTGTCTCGGCTGACCCAATGGGTAAAAAACAATTTATAAATTTTTAACACTTCAATTTTTAACGATGTAGTAGACGGTTGCGTGTGGCCACGCAGCCTAAAATGCAAAAAGGGAGAAAACCATGTTTGAACTAGTTGATAACGTTCCACAAAATGCTGTCATTAAAGTAGTTGGAGTTGGCGGTGGCGGCGGCAACGCTGTGAAACACATGATCGCCAGTCAGGTAGATGGGGTGGATTTTATCTGCGCCAATACTGATGCTCAGGCGCTGACCGACGTGATGTCGAAAACCGTGTTGCAGCTCGGTACCTGTATTACCAAAGGCTTGGGCGCGGGTGCAAACCCTGAAGTGGGTCGCCAGGCTGCGATGGAAGACCGAGACCGAATCGCCGAGGCGCTTGAAGGTGCCGATATGGTGTTTATCACGGCCGGTATGGGCGGTGGTACTGGCACCGGGGCCGCTCCTGTGGTTGCCGAAGTCGCGAAAGAGCTGGGTATTCTGACGGTGGCGGTTGTCACCAAACCTTTCCCTTTTGAGGGTAAAAAGCGGATGGCCATTGCTGTAGAAGGCATGAAAGAGCTGCGTCAACATGTTGATTCGCTGATCACCATCCCCAATGAAAAACTGTTGCCAGTACTGGGCAAGGGCACCAGCTTGCTGGATGCGTTTAAAGCCGCCAATGACGTACTTTTGGGCGCAGTCCAAGGGATTGCTGACCTGATTATTCGTCCGGGCATGATCAACGTCGACTTTGCTGACGTACGCACGGTGATGTCTGAAATGGGTATGGCGATGATGGGTAGCGGTGTTGCCAGCGGTGATAATCGCGCTAGAGAAGCCGCCGAGGCCGCAATTCGCAGCCCACTACTAGAAGATGTGAACTTGCAAGGCGCGCGGGGCATTTTGGTTAATATTACCGCGGGTTTGGACCTTTCCCTAGGCGAGTTCAGCGAAGTGGGGGATACTATCGAGGAATTTGCATCTGAGAACGCAACAGTTGTGGTTGGCACAGTTATCGATCCCGAAATGAGTGATGAACTCCGGGTGACTGTTGTTGCCACAGGTCTTGACGGCATCGGCCAGGAAGCGCCCCTGCAAGTAGTGGAAAACAAAGTCGTCGAGCCCCGCAGTAACACGGATTATCGCAAACTGGATCGCCCGACCGTTATGCGCGGCGCTTCTCACGGAGCCGCAGCACGGGAAGTCGCTCCAGCGCCTATGGAAGATAAAGATATGGAATACTTAGATATTCCTGCTTTCTTACGGCGTCAGGCGGACTAAATACCGGCTGAGACAGGAGTGGTTTGCGGTGACGTGCTGGTTATTCCAGCGCGGCCAGCAGGGCTGACTTTGTGTTTTTGGATGCATGCCTGATCACGGCGGTTTTGGCGCCCAGAAAGTAGAGTAAACGACATGATTAAACAGCGAACTTTACGCAACACTATCCGAGCAACGGGTATTGGTTTGCATACTGGTGAAAAGGTCTACTTGACCTTGAAACCTGCGCCGGTGGATACGGGGGTGATTTTTCGCCGTACCGATTTAAATCCGGTGGTAGAGATTAAAGCGCTGGCTGAAAATGTCGGCGACACGACTCTTTCGACAACCCTTGTTAATGGGGATGTGCGGGTGTCTACAGTCGAGCATTTACTGTCGGCAATGGCGGGTCTGGGCATTGATAATGCCTATGTGGAACTCAGTTCTTCAGAAGTACCGATTATGGATGGCAGTGCCGGTCCATTCGTATTTTTGATTCAATCCGCTGGAATTGAAGAACAGAATGCAGCCAAAAAATTCATTCGTATCAAGAAACCGGTGACGGTGAAAGACGGTGACAAAATTGCCAGTTTTCTCCCATTTGATGGCTTTAAAGTCTCCTTCACCATCGATTTTGACCACCCTGTGTTCAAAGATCGCACCGGCCATGCTGAGTTGGATTTTTCCAGCACGTCTTTTGTGAAAGAGGTTAGCCGCGCGCGGACCTTCGGTTTTATGCATGAAATCGAATACCTGCGTTCTCAAGGCTTGGCTCAAGGCGGCAGTGTTGATAACGCTATCGTTGTCGATGAATACCGTATTCTTAACGAAGACGGCTTGCGCTACGAAGATGAATTTGTAAAACACAAAGTGCTAGATGCCATTGGCGATCTGTATCTTCTGGGCACCAGCCTGGTGGGTGAATTTCGCGCACACAAGTCCGGCCACGGCTTGAACAATGCATCTTTGCGTCAGCTCATTAAGGAAACCGACGCGTGGGAGTGGGTAACCTTTGAAGACCCCGCCGAAGCGCCTATTTCCTACATGGCTGCCGCTGCCAGCGCTTGATTAATATGCCTTTAACTGCCCGGTGCTGCGCCATGACCGGGCATGGTAATCTCCCCCCATCTATGCGATATTGCGCCTCGGTGTTGCACCTTGGCGGCATGGCTATTTCCGCTTTTGGCGATAGTCCTGGCAATCGTCACCCTGGCCTTTTATATCGTTTTTGGCTTGGGGAAGTAGCAACACAACGTCCGTTTGCCATAGGTCCTTCAGCAGTCGCTGGCCGATTCTCCATCGCGGCGAAGTCATTTTCCCGAACATTCGCCGGGGAGACTGTTGGCTAGCATGTTTGGCGAAGGCTCGAGGCATCTCAAATGGATATATGCTTTGTCATGATGATGGTTCTACAGAAAATCTCTAACGTTTTTTCTGTTAGCTATTGTCAGTGGTTGATTAAAGCCCAATATAATCTGGGCGGTAGCTTTCAGTTTGCCGTGTATCAAATCAAACTCTCACCATAAGCAATGAATTACGATGATATCAGCAGTTTTTAAAAAGATTGTCGGCACCAAAAATGATCGCGAACTTAAGCGTATGCGCAAGTCTGTTGCACAGATTAGCGCCCTTGAGGAAAGCTATAGCGCGCTTAGTGATGCTGAACTGCAGGCCAAAACTGGCGAGTTCAAACAGCGTTTAGAGAACGGTGAAACGCTGGATCAAATTTTGCCAGAAGCCTTTGCTACCGCTAGAGAAGCGAGTCGTCGGGTACTGGGTATGCGGCATTTTGACACCCAGCTACTGGGTGGCATTGCCCTGCATGAAGGGACGATTTCCGAGATGCGCACCGGTGAGGGTAAAACCCTGGTAGCGACCTTGGCTGTGTATCTCAATGCCCTGACGGGTAAAGGCGTGTTTCTGGTGACCGTCAACGATTACCTGGCGCACCGTGATGCGAATTGGATGCGACCGTTGTATGAGTTTTTGGGCTTGCGAGTGGGTGTGATCCGGTCGGGCCAAGATGGTGCCGAGAAGCGTGAAGCGTATAAAGCCGATATCACCTACGGTACCAATAACGAATTTGGCTTTGATTATCTCCGCGACAATATGGCCTTTGCGGTTGAAGACCGTTATCAACGCGGTTTGAACTTTGCCATTATCGATGAAGTGGACTCCATCTTGATTGATGAGGCCCGAACGCCGCTAATTATCTCCGGGCCTGCAGAAGACAGCTCGGCGTTATACAAGCAAATCAATCGCTTTATTCCCAAGTTAAAGCCTGTAGTGGTAGCTGAAGAGGGCGAAGAAGCTGCCGAGGGCGACGTTGAAGGTCACTACACTGTTGATGAAAAACAACGCCAAGCAGAGCTGAACGAAGCGGGCCACCAGTTAGTTGAAGAGTGGCTGACCCGAGAAGGCCTGTTGGAAGAGGGCGACTCCCTTTATTCTGCGGGTAATTTGAGCCTGTTGCATCACGTCCATTCGGCTTTGCGGGCCCATGTGCTGTTTAACCCCAATGTCGAGTATATCGTGCAAGATGATCAGGTCATCCTGATTGATGAACACACTGGCCGTACCATGCCGGGTCGGCGTTTATCTGAAGGCTTGCATCAGGCTATTGAGGCAAAAGAGGGCGTTACTGTCCAGGCCGAAAGCCAGACCTACGCCTCTACCACGTTCCAGAATTATTTCCGGCTGTTTGATAAGTTAGCTGGGATGACCGGCACCGCCGATACCGAGGCCTTTGAGTTTAGACAAATTTATGGTCTAGACGTGGTGGTGATTCCCACCAATAAGCCACCGGCTCGTCGTGACCACAACGATTTGGTGTATCTCACCAAAGAAGAAAAATACGACGCCATCGTCAACGATGTGTCAGAAATCGTGACCACCGGTGCACCGGTACTGGTGGGTACAGCATCGATTGAAACCTCCGAAGAAATGTCAGCGCGCTTTAAACAAGCCGGTATCGCGCACAAGGTGTTGAACGCAAAATACCATGAGCAAGAAGCCGAAATTATTGCTCAAGCGGGTCGTCCTGGGGTGATCACTATTGCCACCAACATGGCCGGTCGGGGTACGGACATCGTGTTGGGCGGCAACGTTGATGTGGAAATCGCCCAGTTAGATAACCCGTCAGAAACCGTCGTGAATGAGCTGCGAGAAGCCTGGAAGTTACGTCACGAAACCGTGATTCAAGCGGGTGGTTTACATATTATTGGTACTGAGCGTCACGAATCCCGGCGTATCGATAATCAGCTCCGTGGCCGGGCAGGCCGTCAGGGCGACCCCGGTGTGTCCCGATTTTATCTGTCTCTAGAAGACAGCTTAATGCGTATTTTTGCCTCTGATCGAATTCGAGGCATTATGCAGGCCTTGGGTTTGGAGAAGGGCGAGGCGATTGAGCACCGCATGGTATCCAACGCCATTGAAAAAGCTCAGCGTAAGGTCGAAGGCCGCAACTTTGATATTCGCAAGCAATTGCTGGAATACGATGATGTAGCCAACGACCAGCGTCAGATTATTTACCAACAACGTAATGAGCTACTTGAAGCGGATGACATCAGTGAAATGCTGCATGTGATCCGTCAGGACGTAGTTGCAGACGTTATCAGCGAATATATTCCCCCTCAAAGCATGGAAGAGCAGTGGGATATTTCCGGCTTGGAGCGTCGGGTTGAGACAGAGTTTGCAGTGAAGTTACCACTGCAAGAAATGCTCGATCAAGATGACTCTTTGCATGAAGAAGGGATCAGAGACAAAATTCTCAGTGCGGTTGAAGAGGCCTATAAAGCCAAAACTGACCGGGTTGATGTGGATATGCGTAAAATTGAGCGTCATATCATGCTGCAGGTACTGGATACGCTTTGGAAAGAGCATTTGTCCACCATGGATCATCTGCGTCACGGCATTCATTTGCGCGCCTTTGCCCAAAAGAACCCTAAACAAGAGTACAAACGCGAAGCTTTTACGATGTTCCAGCAAATGTTGGAAAGCTTGAAGCATGAAGTGGTGCGTTTCCTTTCTCATCTGCAATTACAGCAAGACGAGAGCGCAGAAGAATTGCAGCGTCAGCGTCGTGAGGAAGAAGCCAAACGGGCGATGAACTTTCAGCATGCAGAATCTTCCGCGATGGATGCCGAAGAGGAAAACGCTGAAGCCGCAGCAGCCCCGGCGCAGGCAGCAGCAACACCAGAGACCTATGTTCGGGACGGTAAAAAAGTGGGTCGTAATGAGCCTTGTCCTTGCGGTTCCGGTAAGAAATACAAGCAGTGCCACGGTACGTTAAATTAATTCAGTTAAAGCGCCTTAAGCTAGAGATCTTAATTAGCTAGGTGAGATAGAGCCCTTGAGGTAGAACAAAAAATGGCGGTTGGTTCTGGTGATTTTGGGCCATTGCACCCAGTAAGCGGAGTGCGTATTGGCATAGGCAGTGCGGGTATTAAAAAAGCCGGACGCAAAGACACGGTGGTGTTTGAGCTGTGCGAAGGCAGTGAAACTGCCGGTGTCTTTACCCTTAACGCCTTTTGCGCCGCGCCGGTAACCGTCGCCAAAGCCAATCTTGCCAAGACAGCTGCTCGGTATTTGTTGATTAATACCGGCAATGCCAATGCGGGCACGGGTGATATCGGTATGCACGATGCGCTGGAAAGTTGCCGCCATCTTGCTTCGTTGAGCCAGGTCGAGGCCGAGCAAGTCATCCCTTTTTCTACCGGTGTTATCGGTGAAAAACTCCCCATCGATAAACTCAAATCGGCGATGCCTGATGCGTTAGCCGATTTACAAAGTGACCAGTGGGAAGCTGCTGCTCGCGGCATTATGACTACCGATACCCGCCCCAAGGCGACGTCTCGGCAGTTGCTGCTAGATGGCCACACGGTAACCATTACCGGCATCTCCAAGGGCGCGGGAATGATTAAGCCCAATATGGCGACCATGCTGGGCTTTGTTGCTACCGATGCTGCTATTTCCCAAAGTGTTTTACAGACCTTAGTGTCCAGACTAGGGGATGCCTCTTTTAATCGCATTACCGTGGATGGTGACACCTCTACCAACGACGCTTGTGTATTGGTGGCAACAGCTCAGTCCTCCTTAGAAAAAATAGATTCAGAATCCCATCCTCATTACCCGGCATTAGAAGCGGCATTGCGGTCAGTGTTTATTGAGCTGGCCCAGGCCATTGTTCGAGATGGTGAAGGCGCCACAAAATTTGTCGCGGTGGAAGTGTCCGGCGCGCAATCGGTAAAAGAAGCTCTAAAAGTCGGCTATGCTGTGGCGGAATCGCCCCTGGTTAAAACCGCTCTCTTTGCCAGCGACCCCAACTGGGGACGTATTCTTGCCGCTATTGGTCGTGCGGGAATTGAAGCGTTAGATGTGAGCAAAATCAGTATTCAGCTTGATGATGTCTTAATTGCCGATAAAGGTGGTCGAGCTGCGAGCTATACCGAAGAAGCCGGTGCGGCGGTAATGAAGCAGGAAGAAATCGCTATTCGTATCAATCTGCGCCGTGGCGATGTGGCTGAAACCATCTGGACCACCGACTTCTCATACGACTACGTGAAAATTAATGCCGAGTACCGAAGCTAATAAACCCCTTCATGTCGCGGTGGCAGTAATCCGTCGTGACAATGGCGATATCCTGATTGCGCGACGTAACGCAAACGCCCATCAAGGTGGTTTATGGGAGTTTCCCGGCGGCAAGCGCGAGTCCGGTGAGGATATTCTGCAAGCACTGGCGCGCGAGTTACACGAAGAGTTGGGCATCGACATTGTCCGCTCAGCTTGTCGCCAGCTTACCCATATTCACCACGATTATTCGGACAAATCAGTGCACTTAGATGTGTGGTGGGTTGACGGTTTTACCGGCATTCCAGAAGGAAAAGAAGGTCAGCCTCTGCGCTGGGTTTCTATTGCTCAGCTGGCTGATTACTCCTTTCCTGAAGCTAACAAACCGATTCTAGACGCCATTCTGGCAGAGTGATTGGGTTCCTTTTCTTTTAGTCATACTGGCCCCGAGCTCGTGAGGCCGGGGCAGGCTTTAAGCCGGTATCCAAGGGCTGTCGTGCTGTGAACACATGCCTTGGGTGAATTCGCGCTGGGTAGCTGGATCCCGGCTCGCTAATCGCGTCCGGGATGACTAGAAGTAATGCCCTGAGTGTGAGGGAATAGCATCCGGGATGACGACAGGTTACATTAGCTTTGATCTCTGCCATTTGTCATACCGGCTTTAAGCCGGTATCCAGAAACTGCCGCGCTGTGAACACATGCCTTGGGTGAATTCGCGCAGGGTAGTTGGATCCCGGCTCGCTAATCGCGTCCGGGATGACTAGGAGTAATGTCCTGAGTGTGAGGGAATACCATCCGGGATGACGGCAGGTTTAGAGCTTTGACTTATAATTAGCTTTGATCTCTGCCATTCGTCATACCGGCCCCCGGCTCGTAGGCCGGGGCAGGCTTTGAGCCGGTATCCAGAGACTGCCGTGCTGTGAATACATGCCTTGGGCGATTTTGCGCTGGGTAGTTGGATCCCGGCTCGCTAATCGCGTCCAGGATGACGACAGGTTACATTAGCTTTGATCTCTGCCATTCGTCATACCGGCTTTGAGCCGGTATCCAGAGGCTACCGTGCTGTGAATGCATGTCTTGGGTGAATTCGCGCTGGGTAGCTGGATCCCGGCTCGCTAGTCGCGTCCGGGATGACGACAGGTTAGAGTTTTGACAGTCTCAGGTATGATGGCTTTAAAAGATTGCAATGAGAGCTCTGGGAGATAGTCAGGTAGCTTTAACGGACAAAAGTTGACGTTAAGTGGCCGTGAGTATCATTCATACGGGAGCTGCAGCTTGATGTAAACAAGGGCGAGAGCGTCAATAGCCTACGATAAAGTACCAACACGCGTTAAGAGTTTTCAATATCAGCTGTCAGTACATCATCGTAAATTGGGTTGCCAGCAATGGCATGTTCTTCGTTGGCCCAGGCCACAAAATCGTGATTTTTGCATTTGTCTGAGCAGAATGGCCGCGAGGGGTTGTTGCTGTCCCAGATGATACTGCTTTTGCAGTTTGGGCAGGCATAAACTCTGGCAGAGGGTTGCTTGTTCTCGGCAGCTTTCATTGGGCCTCCTGTTTGGCGAGTTGCAAAAATTGCAGGTGTAATTGCTCAACTTGAGTATTCAGCTGATTCAGGTCACCACTATTATCAATAATATCCGAGGCTGCGGCCAGTCGTATCTGGCGATTGATTTGGCTGGCGAGGATTTTCTCCACTAGCGCCCTGTCGTTGCCATCTCTGGACATGGTGCGCGTGATTTGCTGCTCTTCCGGGACATCGACTACGACAATACGCTGGCAAAATTGTTGCTGTCCACCATCAATCAATAAGGGCGAAACATAGATTACATAGGCGGAGTTGGCTGCCTTCAGCTGCCGGGCTGTTTCGGCATGAATCAGTGGGTGCAATAGCGCCTCCAGCCATTTTTTTTCGTCAGCATTGTTAAAGATGCGTTCGCGTAAGGCGGCTCTGTCCAGTTGTCCATCGGCTAGCAGAATGGCGTCACCAAAGTGTGCGGCGATTTTTGCAAGGGCAGGGCTGCCCGGTTCGACAACTTCGCGGGCGACTACATCAGCGTCAACGATGGTGATTCCCAGTTGTTTAAAAGCATTCGTTGCTGCGGTTTTGCCACTGCCAATGCCGCCGGTTAAGCCAACTACAAACATGGTTCTGCGTTACCTCTTTAATTTCTCAGTCCTTATTTCTCAACGCCTTAGCCCAAACCGGCAAACTGCAGATATTGATCCAGTATTTCCTGGCCCCAGAACATCGCCACCCAGCCGGCAATCGCTAAGTAGGGACCAAAAGGAATCGGTTGGCTTTTAGACTTGCCCGCCAAGCTTAGGCTTATCACGCCTAACACTGCACCGACGACCGACGACAGAATAATGACCAGTGGCAGCATTTGCCAGCCCAGCCAAGCACCAAGGGCCGCTAACAGCTTGAAGTCGCCATAACCCATACCCTCCTTTCCAGTGAGGAGTTTAAACAGCCAGAATACGGACCACAGAGAGAGGTAGCCTGCTATAGCGCCCCAAACGACATCGCTCAACGGTAATAGGCCGGTGATGCTATGGAAAAGCAGCCCCAGCCATAATAACGGCAGCGTAAGCTGGTCGGGCAATAGCTGATGATCGATGTCAATCATCGTTAAAATCAGCAAGATCCAACTAAAAATAACGACGGCAAAACCCTGTGGGCTCAGTCCAAAATGCAGCAGTGAAAATACCGCTAATGCCGAGGTCGCTATTTCAATGGCGGGATAACGTAAACCAATACTTGTTTTACAACTGGCGCAGCGACCCCGCAGCAGTAAAAAACTGACAACGGGAATGTTTTGCCAAGCTTTAACGGCAGCATTGCACTTGGGGCAGTGAGAGTGGGGTAGAGACAAACCGAAGGGCGTTTCTGCTTGCTCAGGGAGTTCTAGCAATAAGCGGCATTCTTGGTGCCAATTCCGCTCCATTATTTTGGGTAGGCGGTAGATAACCACATTAAAAAAACTGCCAAATAACAGCCCAAAACCGCCAATAATTGTGATTAGCAAAAGTGGATGGCTATCCGCCAGTTGCAGGATACTCATTTATTTCTCTCAACAGTCAGGGTTAAAAAGCGTCACATTTCGCAACGCCGAGGGTTAAATTGCGGACCCCAACATAAATATGGGCAGGTACATAGCAATCATCAAGCCGCCGACTAATACCCCAAGCACCGACATAATCAGCGGCTCTAACAGGGATGTTAGTGTATCAACGGCGTTGTCTACGGCTTCTTCATAATGGGTGGCGACCTTGTCCAGCATTTCATCCAGAGAGCCGGATTCTTCACCAATGGACACCATCTGCAACAACATCGATGGGAACAGATTGGTGAAGCGAATCGATGACGTTAGGGTTTGCCCTGTGGTTACGTCGTCTCTAATTTGCAGTATTGCCTTGTTGTATACGGCGTTGCCCGCGGCCCCCGCTACAGAGGTGAGGGCATCTACCAGCGGCACACCAGCGGCAAAGGTGGTTGCCAGGGTTCGTGAAAAGCGCGCTATTACGGCGTTGTAAACAATATCGCCAATGATGGGGATCTTCAGGGTTATTTTATCGACCCAGTCAGAAAAGGGCTTGGAACGGCGCCGTGCCTGCTTAAAGGCGAAGCCAGCAACAATCATTATCCCCAATACAATCAGCCAGTTGGCTTGTGCCCATTCCGACAGCCCCACGACAAACTTGGTAAAGGCCGGTAGGTCTGAGCCAAAACTCTCAAAGGTTTGAGCAAAAGTGGGCACCACTTTAATCAGCAAAATCGAGGTAACAATAATGGCTACGACAATAACGGCAATAGGGTAGGTGAGTGCTTTCTTGATTTTCTTTTTAAGGGCTTCGGTTTTTTCTTTATAGGTGGCCACGCGATCTAACATGATCTCCAAGGTGCCCGATTGCTCACCAGAGTCGACCAAACTGCAAAATAAATCATCGAAATATTTGGGGTGTTTGGCACAGGCTGCGGCAAAGCCGCCACCGGAGGCGACATCATTTTTTATTTCAATGACCAAGTCTTGCAGGGTAGGGTTGCTGGCACCTTCGGCAACAATATCGAAACTTTGAACCAGCGGCACACCTGCTTTCAGCATGGTGGCCATCTGGCGAGTAAAAATGGCGATATCTTCTGGTTTGATCGCCTTTTTACTGCTGAACAGCGGCTTGGGTTTGCGTTTAACCTGCTTGGCCGCAATACCCTGCTTGCGTAGCTGTGCTTTAGCTAGGGCGATTGACGAGGCACTGAGTTCTCCCCGCGTGCTTCGGCCTTGCTTGTCTACACCCTGCCAAACAAAAACCTGGGTCTTTGATGCTGTCGCCATGCCTTAGTCCTTTGTTACCCGGTTGACTTCTTCGAGGCTGGTAACCCCTTGAGCACATTTTTTAAGCGCAGATTTACGTAAATTGGCAAAGCCCTGTTCGGCCGCTTTAGCGGCAATTTCCAGAGAGTTACCATTCTCCATAATAATATGCGAAATCTCAGGGGTAATACGCACAACCTCGTAAATGCCCACCCGGCCTTTGTAGCCGTTATTACACTTATCACAACCCACTGGGGCAAGAATGCTGGCAGACTCAATTTGTTCTAGGGTAAAGCCTTCTTCCAGCAAGGTTTGTTCTGGGATGTCGGCAGGGGCCGCGCAGTCTTTACACAGGCGTCTTGCCAGGCGTTGAGCAATAATCAGGCTCACCGACGTTGCCACGTTAAAAGAAGGCACGCCCATATTCAGCAAACGGGTCAGGGTTTCGGCAGCGCTATTGGTGTGCAGGGTCGATAGCACTAAATGACCGGTTTGCGCCGCTTTAATGGCAATCTCTGCCGTCTCTAAATCGCGTATTTCCCCCACCATGATAATATCGGGGTCTTGACGCAGGAATGAGCGCAGCGCTTCTGCAAAGCCTAGACCGACTTTTGCGTTGACGTGAACCTGGTTAATCCCTTCCAGGTTGATCTCCACGGGGTCTTCGGCGGTGGAGATGTTGCGCTCCTCAGTATTTAGAATATTCAGCCCGGTGTATAGCGAGACGGTTTTACCCGAGCCGGTAGGGCCAGTGACCAATATCATCCCTTGGGGTTGATTCAGGCACTTCATATACAGGGCTTTTTGTTCTTCCTCATAGCCCAGTGCGTCAATACCCATTTGCGCCGAGCTGGGGTCCAAAATCCGTAGCACCACTTTTTCGCCCCACAACGTAGGCAGGGTGTTGACCCGAAAATCGATGGAGCGGGTTTTGGATAGCTTCATCTTAATGCGGCCATCTTGGGGAACGCGGCGCTCGGAGATATCCATTTGCGACATGACTTTTAAACGCGCTGCCAAACGATAGCCTAATGCTGCGGGCGGGCGGGCCACTTCATGAAGAATGCCGTCAGTTCGAAACCGTACCCGATAGATTTTTTCATAGGGTTCAAAGTGCACATCCGATGAGCCGCCGCGTATGGCATCCACCAACACTTTATTAATAAATTTAACGACCGGCGCCTCGTCGGCACCCTTAAGATCCACTTCGGCATTGTTATCTTCGTCGACCGCTTCTATATCGAGGTTTTCAAGGCCGATATCGTCCATGTCGCCAAAGCTGTCAGACAAAGACTCTTCTTGGGAGGCAAGGTACTTATCTATCGCTGCGTGCAGAGCCGATTCTTCAACCACCACCGGCTCGGTATTCAGACCGGTGTGAAACTTGATTTGGTCAAGGGCACCAAGATTGGTGGGGTCAGACATGCCCAGAAACAAGCGCTTGCCCCGTTTCCATAACGGTAAGGCGTGCTGGCTGCGTACCAGCTTGCTATCTACCAACTTTTGCGGTGCCAGTTCTGGGAGGTAAGCCCTGAGGTCTAAAAACGGCACCCCAAACTCATCCGCCGCGGCCTCGGCAATCTGCAGCCCGTCTGCCAGGTTTTTGCTGACAAGATAAGACACCAGCGTTTTCTTTTCTTTTTGGGCAGCCTCCATGGCTTTACGAACATCCTGTTCTTCAAGAACGCCATCGTAGACCAGGCGTCTGGCAAGACCGTTTAGCGGTGGGAGTGCTGTATTCATAAGCTTAGATGTGCCGACATTGTGTATCAAAGATAAATTCTTGCCGGTAACTCTAGCATGAGGCTGGCTTTACATATATCGCAAAATAAAAGGCACGATTTTTTAGTTGAGGGGTAGGAGTTTGGTGCGGAGCACTTTGTGACAAAAAGTGTCAGGAATTGCCAAAATCAACAAGGATAGCCGTGATGGACATAACCTTTCCGTTAAATTGTTTTCAAGGTTCCGGGTGGAAGTTGTTACCTCTGCGCGCCAGGGCAGAAAGCTTAGACTAATTAAGAGTGACGGGCTCTTAGTCTTGGGGCTAACTAGTTAGTCATGATGCGACCTATCGTCAGCACACTGGATGATTGAAAGTTGCCCTGCTTGATATCGTCATACCGGCCCCGGCTCGTAGGCCGAGGCAGTAACCAGGGCGTGAGTCGCGGTTGGCAGCAATCTCTTTAGCGAAAGCACACTTGCCGTGCGACATTTCAATATTACAACGGCAGTTAACTTAATTTGGGTGTGTCTGTGTGAATAGCGATCTAGTTTAAGTTCGGCACTATATTGTGTGATTTATCTTAAGCGCGTTCATCGTGTTGACGATAAGCGTATATCCCTGAATGGCTATTTATTCATCAAGGTTGCTGTTCTGGCATGAAAGATGCTGAACTTACTATCAGATTGTTAACCTCAATCTCAATAAGCTAATTCTTTTAAGATTTGGAGAAGGTTATGAAAAAGACCCAACAAGGTTTTACATTGATCGAACTGATGATCGTGGTTGCGATTATCGGTATTTTGGCTGCTGTGGCACTGCCTGCTTACCAGGACTACACTGTTCGAGCAAAAATGTCTGAAGTAATGGGAGCCCTTGCAGCTGCAAAAACTTCGATGTCTGAATGTTTAGCAACAGAAGGTGTAACTACTGCTTGCGATACTGCAGGGGAAGTTGGAATTGATACGGCGGATATTATTGCGTCCTCTGACTACATTACAGGTTTTGCTGTCGATACAACAACTTTAGGTTTGCAAGCAACTTTAAGCTGGGCTAACTTGGGTGTGGGGACTGCTCCGACAGGCGCGACACGTGTGACTATGGTCCCAACCTTGCAGTCTGGTGGTAGTGTTAGTTGGGCATGTGGTACTAATGCTGATACAGCATTCCAGTATTTGCCTTCAGAGTGCCGAAATACTGGCAGTTTCTAAACATTGCTGGGGTTAGAACCCAAAAGAATAAAAGCTCGCATTCACACCGCGGGCTTTTCTTTTTCTGCATTATTAGTATTAATATTATCGTCAGTCTTGTTGATTGTTGTTACGCAGCGAGCATGGACGCCAGTTTATCTTGGTCCAACAGGACATAATGCTCAACGATTCACAGAGCTGCTAATTTATACGCTCTTTGCATTACTTTTTTTTGGCAAGAAATTGCGATTTAAGGTTGAGAGGCTGCTTTCTAATAAT
This sequence comes from Spongiibacter sp. IMCC21906, assembly GCF_001010805.1. NCBI lineage: Bacteria > Pseudomonadati > Pseudomonadota > Gammaproteobacteria > Cellvibrionales > Spongiibacteraceae > Spongiibacter > Spongiibacter sp. IMCC21906. Next base: position 1,322,921 of record NZ_CP011477.1, read on the forward strand.
AAAATTGAAACCCTGCTAGTGGCAGGAATTTTTTTTTCAATGCTATTTTCTACAATTTCCTCAGAATATACATATAAAAGCTTCCAGGAGGTAGGGAGAGTTGCAGGGATGGTATTGATGATCCTGGCTATTTCAACTTTCCCATCTTCTGAGTTGAAGTCATGGATTTGGTTGCCATTTATTACGCTTTCCGTATTATTGTCGCTCCACTTTTTGATGATTTATTTGGTTGCTTTTGAGTATCCAGAGGTTTTGTTTGGGAAGCCCATGATCGACGGTTTTTCTCATGTAAGATCTTTTAATCATCTTCAAGTTTTTCTCATACCAATACTGTTTTTTACCTGTGTTAAATTCAAATCTAAAAGCTTTTTTTTGTTTTTAATTATTTTCTTTCTACTTGTTTCTCAATGGGTTTTGCTTTTTTACACGAAGGGTCGTGGCGTTTTTCTTGCCTTGATTTTGGGTTATGTGGTGAGTAGTCTTTTTTGCGAAAAAGAACAAAAAAAAACATCTAACATTGTTTTTTTGATTTCGGTTGGCGTTGGTTTTCTTCTATATTGGATACCGTTTTCTTGGGTTCCGGAAAATATTTTACATGTGGATGTAAAAGACTATATTGACCGTTTTGATTATGGCTCTCCCCGGAGAATTTACTTATGGAAAGTTGGTTTTGAAGCTTTTTCTCAGAATCCATTGCTAGGTTTGGGGGGGCAAGCATTTGTCGTTGCAGATGGAGAAGCAACTGAGGGGTCTGCGCATAATTTTTATATTAATTTTTTGGCAGAGTATGGTGGAGTAGCAGCCGCCTTACTTCTTTTTTTGTGTGTAAGAGCGCTGAAGTCGATCGGCCTTAATTGGCGAAAAGATAGCAGATTATTAAACTATATATGGTGTTTTCCTCTATTTTCGGCAGTGATTTATAGTTTTGTGACAGGGATTATGCTCTCCCCTATGTCCAGCATCCTCATGGCTCTATTTTTGGGGGTTGCTATTGGTTCAATGTGTGATCAGAAATCTACGTTTATGAACGTTGCTGCTGAGGAGCGATCAATATCTGGACTGATTTTAGTTGTTTTTTTGGCAGGTATGTTTTTGATTGGTATTATATTTACTTTAGCTGATGTTGTTTATTCTTTAAAAGACCTGTCTTCATGTATTGGTGAAACGATTTGTTATCCAAGATTTTGGTTGAATGGCAATATTTCATCATTTTAATTAAGAAATTTAAATTGATTTAATTTTGAATAATAATATTTCTAGTCATTATATCGTTATCAATAAACTAATTGGGGGTGATTGTAGGGTTTGGATTTGCTCGGATATGTAGCCTCATCGACAAATCCACCGCTTTGGCATGCTTGGTCAGGGCACCAATCGAAATATAGTCCACGCCGGTTTCGGCGGTCGCGACTAGTGTTTCTTTCGTCATATTTCCTGAGGCTTCCAGCTTTGCTTTTCCCGCATTGATTGCTACGGCGTTTTCCATATCAGCCAGGCTGAAATTGTCGAGCATGATGATGTCGGCGCCGGCACTTAGGGCTTGATCGAGTTCTTGCAGGTTTTCGGTTTCGACTTCTACGGGTTTGTTTGGGGCAATCTCTCTGGCCTTTTCTACGGCTGCGGCAATGCCGCCGCAAGCAGCGATATGGTTTTCTTTAATTAAAAATGCATCGTAAAGGCCAACTCGGTGGTTGTGGCAACCGCCGCAGGTCACGGCATATTTTTGCGCGGTGCGCAGGCCGGGGATGGTTTTACGGGTGTCGAGTAGTTGGACTTGGGTATGAGCGACCAGGTTAGCGTAGTCGGCACAGACGGTTGCGGTGCCGGAGAGCAATTGCAGAAAGTTAAGGGCGGCGCGCTCGCCGGTTAACAGCGCTCTTGCGGGGCCGTTTAGTTCAAACAGCAGTTGGTCTGGTGCAACGCGTTCACCATCGGCTACGTGCCAGTGCACAGTGACCCGAGAATCGACTTGTTTAAAGACCTCGTTCACCCATGCCACGCCGCAGATGATGGCGTCTTCTCTGGTGATGATTCTGGCTTGGGCTGTACGTTCTTCTGGGATCAACATGGCAGTGATATCACCGCTGCCGATGTCTTCTTTAAGGGCGAAAGCTACCGATTGTTGGAGGTCTGCTTGGGTGGCGGCGTCGAGAGAGGGCATATTTCCATTCCAGGGGGCTAGTATTCAAATCAGTCGCTGAGTATTCTAGACTGATTATTGGTTTCAAGGCTAAGTTTTTGATTGTCTTAAAGGTAGTGCGGTTCTTGTCGCGCATTTAATGATGGTTAGAAGCAGAAACCCCAGCGTTAAGTTTGAATGGCGGAAGCAGTTTTTGTGAACTGTGTCCGTGTATCTACGTAGATTTAACACTGGTCCCGCAGGAAGCGCTCATAGTAAAAGTATAAATGTAAATGAGTGTGGTGTCGGCGATTTTTGCCGATGCTAACCGCCCCGAGGCGCAATTGCCGATTTTAGCAGCTTTTAGCTTTTTTGAGTGGCGATGGTAGTTGCGTATTCTGAGTTGCCAAGTACTGCGATGTGACATATGACTGACGAATCGAAAGCGAACACTGTGAACTTGCAAGGCTTGGCTAAAAGCGCTGCTGCCGAGCGTCCTCTGCTGCCAGTGGCTTTAGAGGCGATTAAAAGTCAAAGTCGCTCGTTTTTGTTGACGCAATTTAATCAAGTGCTGGATTTGCTGGATGACCGGCTTTTTGAGCTGGCCGACAAAGCCAATAATGCAAAAGAGCAGCAGCTCTACTTTGAGGCGATGCACGAAATCCGTGTGGGTCGGCAGGCGATCGTAGCGCGGTTTGACGAATTTTTTACAGCGGGGTTTAACTGTGCCTCTACAGGCGTGCCCTTGTCGGCGGTTGAGAGAGGACAAGCCAAACTGAAAGTGTTGGAGTCTGATGCCCTGGAAGAGCTGGTCGCTATTGAGGGGATGTCGAAGAAGACCGAAGCCAAGTATTTGAAAGAAGTTTGGTTGCTGTGCACGGCATGGCAGCATTGCTTGAATGGTCCGGTGATGGCGGCCAGAGATTTAGCGGTGGGACCGGCCGCCATCTGTCGCGCATTGGCGGCGGCGATTGAAGGTCTGTCTCTGGATATTAAGCCAAAGTTAGTACTGCTAAAGTTGTTTGAACAAAAAGTGCTAAAGAACTATGACGAACTCGTTGCAGGTTTATTGCCTGTTTTACAAGCGCATGGCTTGCCATGTGACCTTGATAATGCGGAAAAGAAACAGGCTGAGCAAACCGCTGACACAGTAAATACCTCTGGCACTACCGGCTCCACCGAGAAGCCTGTTTCTGGTAATGCCAGCGAATTGGCTAACCGACTGTTTGAATCGCTGGAGCAATTGCTGGGCAGTGCGGCGTCCAACTCCTCAGCGGGTAGCGATGAACTGGTATTGTCTAAGCCCTCGCTAATGGTTGCCTTGCAGGATATGCAAAACGAGCAGTACGCTCAGTTAAATGTTCGTGCGGTGGTGGCAGAGCGTGGTGGCCAACAAGCCGAATCTAAATTGATTCATCAGCTGATTGCTCGCTTGGAAAAAGTGAACCGTGTAGCGCCTGCCGATGCCTCTGGTCTTACCGTTCAGCGGGATCGCGACACTATTCAGTCTGTGGGCACGTTGTTTCAGTACATTTTAGATGGTGAGGGCTTGTCGAATGAATTGAAGTCTGTGATTGGCCGTTTGCAGATTCCCATTTTAAAAATGGCGATGTTGGACAAGAATTTCTTTAGCCATGATGATCATCCTGCCCGAAAATTACTCAGCAGCTTGATTAGCGCGAGCATCGGTTGGACGCCAAATGGCGAGGTCGAAAAAGACCCGCTGTTCAATAAGGTTGAAGAGATTGTCATGCGGGTGCTCAGAGACTTTGGCGTAGACACGCAAATCTTTGTTGACGCCTGCGCTGAGTTTCAACATTTTAGTGAGCGGGATCGCCGCCGAACCGCGTTGTTAACCAAACGTGCAGTGGATGCGGCAGATGGTCGGGCGATGGCAGAACAGGCTCGAGACTATATCCACGAGTATCTTCAGTTGAAATTGTCTGCGGGTGAGTTTCCACCCGTGGTAACAAATATTCTTCGCACGGCTTGGAGCAAGGTGCTGTTTATCAGCTATGTTCAGGATGGCAAAGCAAGTCAGCAGTTTGCAGATGACTTGAAAACGGCTGAACGCTTGCTGTGGAGTGTGGGTATTGTCGCAGACAGTGAGCACCGCAGTGAGCTGATTAATGCATTGCCGGGGCTGGTGGAATCATTGCGGGATGGCTTCAATAGAGCGTCGCTAAGTGCGTTTGAAACCAGTCAGTGGTTTGAGCAGCTTGAGCGTTTGCACTTGGCGAGGTTATCACGGCCGGTAGTCAATAATCAGGATGAGCCTGTTCAGGCTACTGCAGATTTAAATGATCTGGAAAGCTTGGATAAAGGCCTGGCAAAAGGCTTGGGTGAAGGTGTGGGTGAGCCGAGCCCTCGGCCCATGGCAAAACAATCCTACTTTGATGCTGAGGCGGGCGCCGACGAGGTATTTCGTCCGGCTACCGAGCCAGAGAAACCGCTGGCTGATGTCGCGTCGATTGAACAAGCCCGTGGAAAAATAGCGGCATTGCGGGTGGGTAACTGGGTAGATTACCGTCAAAATGACGGCAAGATGCTCCGCTGTCGCCTGGCGGCGGTTATTAATGGCCTTGGCAAGTATATTTTTGTTAATCGCTCTGGCATCAAGGTGGCAGAGTTAGACCGCGATGGCTTGGTTGAGGCGATTGCTGAGCAGCGTATCTTTTTGATTGAAGACGGACGGCTGTTTGATCGTGCCTTAGAGTCGGTCATTAGCAACCTCCGGAATATGAAAGACAAGCCGTTGTAGTAATTCTTACAGCAAGTTATTAACGCAAGCCGCAAGACTCCTCCTCAGCTTTGTCGCTCACTATTACGGCGCAGGATTACGGCGCAGGGTGATATGTCGATGCGCTGTTCCATACCCACCCAAGCTTTCGGTCATCAGGGCTAAAACTTTAGCGTTTTTAGCTGCCACTGCTACACTGTGGCCAGTCTGTTGATAAAGGCTCCGCATGTATTCGATTGATGACCAGGGCTGGTTATGGCCCGCTGAACATTGCCATTCTCCCAATTGCTCGGATCGTCCCGAGGGGGTTGAGGTGGATTTGTTGGTGATTCACAACATCAGTTTACCCGCCGGTGAATTTGGCGGCGGGAATGTTCAGCGTCTGTTTTGTAATACTTTGGATTGCGCCTCCCACCCTGGTTTCTCTGATCTTGATGGTCTCTGCGTATCATCCCATTTGTTTATTGATCGCCGGGGTGGCGTGACTCAGTTTGTCTCCTTTGATAAGCGCGCCTGGCATGCGGGGCTGTCGCAGTTTGAGGGACGGGATAATTGCAATGATTTTAGCGTGGGTATTGAGCTGGAGGGCAGCGATAATATTCCCTATACGCAGCAGCAATATGAGCAGCTACTGTTAGTGACAAAAACGCTACAGTGCTATTATCCGGGCATTTCCGCTTCGCGAATTACTGGCCACAGCGATATCGCTCCGGGCAGAAAAACAGACCCCGGTCCTGCATTTGACTGGGCGTATTATAAAAATGCACTCACGTAGTGTACGGCAACTGGGGTAGATCATGGAGTTTCTGGCGATTCTGGTCGCATGGGCGGCAGTACAATTTTGGGGCAGTGGCGGCAAAATTCAGCAAGACGATTGGCTGAGCCGGTTGTATCAGTTTTTTAGCTGGGTACCTACACCGGTACTGCGGTTAAGCATAACTGTCTTGCTGCCTGTGCTAGGTGTTGTGTTGGCGCTGGGCCTGTTTCACGGCATCGCTTGGGGCTTGCTGTCTTTTGCCCTCAGTGTCGCAGTGTTGTTGTATAGCTTGGGCCGGGGCGATTTTCAGATATTGCTGCGGCTGTATTTGAACAGCTGGCAGCGGGGTGATTTGGAAGGCTCGTATCGTCACGCCCAAGCGTTTAGCTGCGAGCTGGGTGAGATGAATGCCGATAACGCCTTGGAGCTGCATAACAATGTTCGGCGTGCGGTATTTTATCAGGGCTTTGAACGCTGGTTTGCCGTGGTATTTTGGTTTGTGCTGGCGGGGCCTGCCGTCGCCCTGGCGTATCGGCTATTGTTTGTTCTGCTCAGAGAGCCTGCGGTGAGTCAGGCAGAGCGAGACGCTATTGCTCGCACCCTCTATATTTTGGAATGGCTTCCGGTGCGGTTGCTGGCATTGGCCTTTTCGTTGGTGGGCAATTTTGATAAGGGCTTTGGCGCACTTAAGGCAGAAGTTTTTGAAAGCCAGACCAGCGCTGATTTCCTCGATATTGTCGGTAGCCAAGCCTTACCTGCGAGCTTGCCGGAAGGTCAACTCGATGGTGAGCAGTTTGTCGATGCGGCTGCTATCCAGTTAGAAAGCGCGCAGCATATTTTGTCCCGCAGCTTGCTTTGCTGGGTGTTTTTTATCGCCATTATTCAGCTGGTTTAACCGTGAGAATAGGCATTGACCTTGGCGGTACCAAAATAGAAGGGGTGGTGTTGGCCACAGACGGTCAGTTGTTATTTAGAGAGCGAGTGCCCACGCCGTCCCATAATTACCACGCTATTATTGGGGCGATTGCCAGCTTGGTCGCTCAATTAGAAGCCAAGTGGGGTCAGCTTTGCAGTGTCGGTGTGGGGACGCCGGGAGTCGAAGACAGTGCCAGCGGCTTAATGAAAAACTGCAATACCACCTGTCTGAATGGCAAACCCTTGCGACAGGATTTGAGCCAGCGTTTGGATCGTGAGGTGAGATTGGCCAACGATGCCAACTGCTTTGCTTTATCTGAAGCGGTAGATGGCGCTGCTGCGCCGTATCAAACGGTGTTTGCCGTTATTTTGGGCACCGGTGTTGGCGGCGGTATTGTGATTAACAAATCCCTTGTTGTTGGTGCAAATGGTATTGCGGGGGAGTGGGGGCATAATCCCGTAGTCGATGGTGAGCAGCAGCGTCCTTGTTATTGTCAGCGTTACGATTGTATAGAAACCCATTTGAGTGGTCCGGGCTTGCAGGAAAGTTATCGCCGCAGAAGTGGTGAGACCATCACTCCGGCAGTGCTGCTCACTCGCATGAACGAGGGCGACGCACTGGCCGCCGAAGTACTGGACGCTTACTGCCAGCAATTGGCCCGAGCATTGGCCGGGGTGATTAACTTGCTAGACCCAGACGCTATTGTCTTGGGTGGCGGTTTGTCCAATATGGATGTGCTGTATCAGCGCGTCCCCACATATTGGCAGCGGTGGATCTTTTCAGATAGTTGCCATACCCGTTTATTGAAAGCGCAATATGGCGATTCCAGTGGTGTTCGCGGCGCGGCCTGGCTTTGGTAGTTGAAGCTTATTGGCATTTAGCCTAGCGTTTGTCAGCCTGTAGCCAAAGCACTTCTTGACCGCCATCTTTTATGGCTAACAACCGCGCCATAACAAACAGAAAATCAGACAGTCTGTTCAGGTACTGGCGAGCATTTTCGTTAATCTCAGTTTCCCGGCTCAATCTCACCAGGTCACGCTCGGCGCGTCGGCACACCACTCGGGCTAAATGACATTGGGCTGCAGGTTTATTACCGCCGGGCAGAATAAAGTTTTTCAGGGGTGGCAAATCGGCGTTGAGCTCATCCAGGCTGGCTTCAAGTTCGCTAATGCGCTCGGCGGTAATCATGGTATAGCCGGGTACGGCGAGTTCACCGCCCAGATCGAACAGGTCGTGTTGTACCCGAGACAACAGGCTTTGATAGTCGTCGTCATCTGCCAGCTCTGCACGGAGCACACCAATATGCGAGTTGACCTCATCCACGGTGCCGATGGTTTCCATGCGGATATGGTCTTTATCAATGCGGGAGCCATCACCAAGCCCGGTGGTGCCATCATCGCCCGTGCGGGTGTATATCTTTGAAAGTCTGTGTCCCATCGTGCTTGTCCTTATCAATCCTGTTCAAACGGCGGGAAAATGGTATTCCCGCCCCGGCCTCTAGTAGAATGGGCCGATATCGCCAATAGCGTTGCTGTGGCGTTGTTTGAAAAATGTGTCAATCCGGTGGCGGTGAAAACGAAATAACGATACAAAACCGGAATAACTATACGTGAGAATGACGGGTGCTTGCAGTGAATGAGGTGGTTTTTTGCTTGAGCTTTATTTAGGTGGTGCTCGTTCTGGTAAAAGTGCTGCGGCAGAACGCCGAGCCATGAGTTTAAGTGATCGCCGTGTTTATATCGCCACAGCGACCCCCGGCGACCCGGAAATGCAGCTGCGTATTGCCCATCACCAGGCAAGCCGGGCGAAGGATGGTTGGCAGACGGTGGAGGCCCCCGAGCAGTTGTCGGCGGCGATTGCGCAACAGGCCGCCAATGGACAATGTCTGTTGGTGGACTGCTTAACCTTGTGGCTCAGTAACTGGCTTTGTAAAGACGATAGCCAGCAATGGGATGAGGTTTGCAGTGAGTTTTTGCTGACCCTGCAAAATGCCCCCGGTGACATTGTCTTGGTAAGTAATGAAGTAGGCAGCGGCATTGTTCCTATGGGGGAGTTGAGTCGCCGTTTTGTTGATGAGGCGGGTAGGTTGCACCAGCGTATAGCCGCTATTGCTGACCGTGTTGTTTTGGTAACGGCCGGTCTGGAACAAGTCTTAAAAGGAAATTGATGTGACAGCTTGGTATGAAGAAAGCGCACCAGAAGCCGATGAAGAGTTTCGCCAACAGGCCATTGCCTATCAGAATAATCTGACTAAACCTAAAGGTGCATTAGGGCGATTAGAAGATGTGGCAATTCAGTTGTCTGCGGTACAAAAAACCCTTAAGCCCCATGCAGATCGCGCTTTGATTGTGGTATTTGCAGGCGATCACGGTGTTACCACCGAAGATATCTCCGCCTATCCGCAAGCCGTGACGGCAGAAATGGTACGCAACTTTGCCAACGGTGGCGCAGCTATCTGTGTGTTGGCCAAGTCCTTAAATATCCCTTTTAAAATCGTTAATGTCGGCACTGTTTACGCGCTGGAAGATCTCCCCAATGTGGAAGATCATCGGGTGGGCGCGGGCACTCAAAATATGTGTGTGACTGAGGCCATGACCTTGGAACAGTGTGAAGAGGCCTTTATTGTTGGTCGGGATACGATTGATAACGCCGGTGATATCGATGTGTTTATTGGCGGTGAAATGGGCATAGGCAATAGCACTGCGGCGGCGGCCTTGGCCGTGGCGCATACCCGCCTGTCGGCGACGGCCATGGTTGGGCGCGGCACCGGCATCAGTGATCAAGTGTTGGCGAAAAAGGCCGCTGTTGTTACCCGGGCTATGTCCAAACATTTACCCCATATGAAAAACGGTGTGGAAGTGCTGCGCCGGATTGGCGGCTACGAAATTAATGCTTTGGCGGGGGCGTATATCCGCGCTGCACAAAAGGGCATTGCGGTGCTGGTTGACGGTTATATTTGTACCGCAGCGGCTATTTCTGCCGTTAAAATTAATCCCAGCATTCGCCCTTGGTTGTTCTTCTCTCACTGTTCGGCGGAACCCGGTCACAAGCGCTTGTTAAATAAAATGGAAGCTGAACCTCTACTCGAACTGGACTTGCGTTTGGGCGAGGGCAGTGGCGCAGCCTTGGCTTTTCCGATTATGCAGGCGGCTTGTCGATTGCAAAATGAAATGGCCAGTTTTGAAGAAGCGGGTGTCAGCCGCGGCAACGATTAATGGCAAAAATTGATGTCAGTCGAATCGATCTGCTTCGCCATGGTGCCTGTCAGGGTGGGGAGATTTTTCGGGGCAGCACCGATGTACTGTTGAGCGAGCTTGGCTGGCAGCAAATGCAGGACAAGCTTGCCAGCCTCTCTTCGCCAGGCTGGGATCATATAGTCAGTTCGCCACTGCAGCGTTGCTGGCGTTTTGCCACGGCCGTATCGGAAGAGAGAGGTTTGCCTCTTGAACACTACCGTGACTTCAGAGAAATGCACTTTGGCGACTGGGAAGGTCTCAAGCACGACGAGGCACGACAGCAGTATCCCGAAGAGTGGCGACAATTTTGGTCATCCCCCGATATGGCAAGCCCGCCTAATGGTGAAGCCATGCCGGATTTTTGTCAGCGGGTAACCACAGCCCAAGATGCTTTAGTTGAGCAATATCAAGGTAAACGTGTGTTGCTGGTGGCCCACGGTGCGGTTATCCGGGTCATGATCTGTCACTGGTTGGGCATGCCTATGGGCGCGATGACCCGTTTGTCGGTTCCCTATGCAGGTCTTAGTCGCTTTGAGATATACCATCAGCAAGGGCGTCCGCCTTGGGTGCAGTTGGTGAGCCACGGCTGAGGTTTTTGCTCGCAAGCCGATGTTTCATCCTGCTGAGGCAGTCGTCACTTCTTCCACTTAAAAAGCCCCCTTTGCTCGAAACGCGCTATCACTCAGGTTTTTTTATATCCGGTGCTGCCAGCGCTTTACTGCCAATGATGGCCCATTTGCCTTTGCGGCGAATAAAGTCGTATTGGGCATGGTGTATTTGTTTTTCTCCCGCCGCAAACTTGCCAAAACTGCTTTTAAATTGCAGGTATTTAACATTGAAGGGTTCGAGTTTGTGCAGCCCGACCACGGTGTCAAAGTCTTCGGGAAATAACAGCTCAACATCGACCTTTGCGATGCCTCTGTCACCCTCGTGTTCGCTGCTTTTAATAGCGATGTTTGTCACCTCAAAAATGGCGGGTCTGGCCATTTGGGAGAGGTTGTCCTTCAGCAGGTTTTCGATCAAATAATCGGTAAAGGGAATATCTTTTTGGCTGCAGGCCGAAAGTGCTGTCAGCAGTGCAATCAAGAACGTACTTTGAAGCAGGGCTTGTGAATATCTCAATGTTTTAAACCTTAATACAACTGTCATTTATGGGATTTAAGCTACAGGGCTATAACCTATAGCAACCTGAATGAGTCTTTCGTGCAGCGACGCCAATTTTTACATGTGCTTTCTACATCAGCTTTGGCTGTGCCAATACTGACAGCCTGCGGGGGAGGCGGCAACTCTTCTTCTGAAAGCGGCGAACCCAGTGTGAGCCGAGCAGATTTGCAGCAAACCAGTTCTGGATTGAGTTTTCAGCACGGTGTGGCCAGCGGTGATCCCCTCGATGATCGAGTTATTCTGTGGACCAGAGTCTCGCCGACAAGCCCTCAAGAGAGTGAGCTGAGCGTGATCTGCGAAGTTGCAGAAGACCGCGAGTTTCAGAACGTGGTGATGTCGGAGATGCTAAGCACCAGCGCTGCCCGAGACTACACGGTTAAGCTCGATGCCACGGGCCTGCGGCCTGACCGCCATTATTGGTACCGATTTATGTCATCGGAGGCGACGTCAGCGGTGGGCCACACGAGAACCTTACCTATGCCGGGGCAATATGCTGAGCGCCTGCGGTTTGCGGTATGTTCTTGCAGCAGCTATCCCCACGGTTATTTTTCGGTGTATCGGATGATTGCCAACCGGCCTGATTTGGATTTTGTACTGCACCTCGGCGACTATATCTACGAGTATGGTGATGGGGAGTACGGCAACAACCCCGGGCGTCCACTTGAGCCCAGTCACGAAATTATTGCACTGGACGATTACCGTCGTCGCTACGGCTTGTATCGCCAGGATACAGAGCTGCAAGCGGCTCATGCCGCCCATGCCTTTGTGACGGTGTGGGACGATCACGAGTCGGCCAACGATGCTTATCGAGATGGTGCAGAGAATCATAACGCCGGAGAAGGGGCGTGGTCTGACCGCAAGGCCGCGGCGATCCAAGCCTATTTTGAGTGGATGCCGATTCGCCCGCCCACAGAGGACGAACAGCAAATTTATCGGGGCTTTTCCTACGGGGACTTGGCTGATTTTATGATGCTGGATACCCGTCTTGAAGGCCGTGAACAGCAGCTCTCTAATCCTCTGGATCCCAGTCGTAGCCAGCCTCGAAACTTGCTGGGGCAATCGCAAAAACAATGGTTTAAACATCAGTTGGCTACGTCGCAAGGGCGTTGGAAGTTTGTGGGCCAGCAGGTGATGTTTGCCCAGCTGCAATTGTTGGAGTTACAGCGTCTGTTGCCTGCGGTGCCGACCAATGACTTTAGCCCGCTTGTTGCCATTAATATGGATCAGTGGGACGGCTACCCTGCGGAGCGAGAAGAAATTCTCGATTTTGTCGAAGCCGAAGAAATCGAAAATCTGGTGGTATTAACGGGCGATATTCATAGCAGCTGGGCTAATGAGTTGTATCAAAACCCTGCGGTATTAACGGCGGGGGTGTTGAATCGGCCGCTGGGCGTTGAATTTGTTGCCCCCAGTATTACCTCGCCGGGCTTTCCTGATGGTGCGGCGGAATTAGTGTCAGCGGTGCTGCCAGTGGTGAATCCGCATATTAAATACACGGATTTAAAAAATCACGGTTTTATTTTGATTGATGTTACTCGTCAACGCAGTCAAGCGGAGTATTACTACGCGGCCGATATCGACACGCCAGCGGGTATTGGCGTGGAGTCGCAAAAGATCAAAACACTGGCTGTTGCGCATGGAAGTCATCGCCTACAAGAAGATACTCCGGTATCTCGTCCTAAACCTTTGTTGTGAGCTGCACTGTTATGTCGTATTTATCAGTCGTTTTTAAGGCGTTTATCCTCTCTAGTATTGTTATTTTGGCTGCCTGCGGTGGCGGCAGTTCTGATGGCAGCACAACGCCCCCCGACAATGCTGATCAACCGGCTAACGGCGGTGATGATTCAGAGGGTGAGAGTGGCGCAGATGACAATAACGGGGCCGGGGGCGATGCGGGCTCTGGCGGTGACAGCGATACTGACGATGATACAAATGATGATGCCGGCGCCGGTGGTGGCACGGAAACCGGCGGTGATGAAGACACAGACGGTGACACGAATACCGATGACGGTACTGACTCGGGTGAAGACAGCGATACAGGCGGTGACTCAGATGAGGGTTCTGACACTGACGAAGAAACAGATAACGATACCGGCACGGATACAGACGAGCCCCAGCGACTGGGAATTATTTTAATTGGTGACAGTGGCAGCGGCAGTGACGGTGCCTATGCGGTGGGCCAGGCGGTGGCGCGGGTTTGTGCGGTAAAACAGTGCGATTTGGTACTTGGCTTGGGGGACAATATTTATGAGTCCGGTGTTAGCTCGGCCTTTGATCCGCAATTTGAAGAAAAATTTGAACAGCCTTTTGCGCCGGTAGATTTACCGTTTTACATGGTGTTGGGTAATCACGATAACAGCGAATTTTTTGGTGGTGATGGTGCCGGTAATTCCAATGGTGATTTCCAGGTAGACTACCATTATCGTCGCGCCAGCCAGCCAGAGGAAATGCGTCAAACCGAACGCTGGCAAATGCCTGCGCGTTACTACCGCTTTAGTAAAGGCGAAATTGATGGTCAGCCCTTTGTTGAATTTTTTGGTATAGATTCCAATCAAGTGGCGGGTGGCTTTCCCGATAGTGACGAAAACTATTCTTACAATAATTACGGCCTTGCCCAGGCTCAGTGGCTAAACGAGGCCATGGCGGCCAGCAATGCCAAATGGAAAATCGCCTTTGCCCATCATCCCTATATTTCAAATGGCAGCCACGGCAATGCGGGTAACTACGACGGTGTGCCCGCTTTTATCGCGCCAGTATTGGCCGGTGAACGTTATCAAGCCTTTTTGCAAGAAACCATTTGCGATAAAGCAGACTTTCTCTTTGCCGGTCACGACCACGATCTGCAGTGGTTAATGCCTGTAGACAGCTGCGGTAAAACCGAATTTATTGTTTCTGGCGCGGCCAGCAAAACCCGCAGTATTGAGCGTCGGGATGAGAACCCCGTGTTCTATGAAAAAGGCGATAGTTACGGTTTTGTCTGGGTTGAAATAACCGATGATGACATGCGCGGCGAAGTTTATGAGGTCGATCCCACTAGCGCCAACCTCGGTTTGGGCAGTTTGGATGACCCTCAGCCAAGCTACAGCCGGGTGATGTCACAACGCGACTCAGTAGGTTTACCTGATAACGATGGTTTTACATCACCGTTGCAACCCGAGCCGGGTTTTGATGTTGATGGGGAATCAGGCAACCTGGATCCGGTTCAACAGCAGTTTGTGGCGGCGTTTACGGGTTTGGCCAATGGGATTCCGGAGGAAAATCTGGCCGCTTTGCTAAACGCATTGAGCACCAGTGCGGTAGGTTTGTTGGAAGTGGCAGACGCCTTGGTAACCGGGGTCAGCGGTGCCGCCAGTGAGCAAAATCCCGAGCTGGCCTTGGCCGGTGCCGCCAGAGCCTCACAAGCTTTGCTTTATTCTTTGCAAAGTCTGCGGGACGGAGTGCCCGCTAATGGCGAACCCGCTTTACCGGCCCCGTTTGATCAGCTCGGTTCGGTACTGGATTTGTTCGAGCAAGATGCGGAGGCTGCAAATGGTGACCTGCGCTTGATCAGCGATGCCTTGAATGGTCTGGTGCTGAATCTGCACAACATCGTTGATGCAGCAGAAGAAGAGGGCGGTTCGGTTCCGGTGTTAGGCGGCACGCTGGGGCTGTTGTCAGAGTTGATCTTTGATGTCAGTCGCCTGCTCACCGCGGTGGGGAATGTTGACAGCAGTGAGGTGGGCCAAGTCGTTGTTTCTACCACTGACGACTTGCTAAGTAATTTATTGCTTAATGTGGTGCCGATTGAGCAGGCGGCACCTGCAGAGCTGGTTGATGCCATTGGCCTTGGACCACAGTTGCTTAGCAGTGCTTTATTGGCGGTGGTAAGAGAGGTCACTTACACCTTGGATAATACCTTGTTGGTCTTACTGTCGCCGCTGCTGGGCAATGTTGAATTGTTGCTGTTAGAGCCATTGCTAGGTGGTTTGGGCGGACTGTCCGGTGCTTGATCTTATTGGGGCAGTGGAATAGTGGATCGCTAATGATGAAAAGCCCCTAAGACGCTCAGGTTTAAGTGCGCATCAAGGCTATCTGCCAAGCGGTCCAGATTCGTTTCTATCACCTTATCATAATCCAGCGCGGTAACCGCGCTGACCCCCGCCCATTGCAGCAGCTGTTCCCTAGCCTCACTGTGATCAAAAATACCGTGTAAGTAGCTGCCGATAATTTGTTGGTCGTCAGACATAGCGCCATCGTAATGGCTGCCTAAATTGATTAACGGTTTTTCCAGCGCGGGCCCCTGACTTTGGCCTGCGTGAATTTCATAAGCTGTCACGGCACGACCACTGTCGATAAAGGTGCCGTTAACTTGGCGCAAGATTTTGTCAGCGGCCAGCACGGTATCAAAATCTAAATAGCCCAGCGCCTTACTGGAGCCTGCCTCGCCCTCTATACCTTCGGGGTCGTGCACGGCTGTGCCCAGCATTTGAAAACCGCCACAGATCCCCATAAGCTTGCCGCCATAGCGGAGGTGTTTGGCAATATCCTGGTCCCAGCCATTGTCCCTGATAAAATCCAAATCCCGACGGGTGCTTTTGCTGCCGGGTAAAATAATCAGTTCGCAGGGGGGCAGGCGCTCGCCTTTACCGACAAAGTGCAGGTTTACTTGAGGGTGTAAACGCAAGACATCAAAGTCGGTGTGATTGCTGATGCGAGACAGCACGGGCACCACAATATTTAAGGCGCCATCTTCACTTTTCTGTTGGGTGCTAATGGCGTCTTCAGCTTCTAAGTGCAGGTCGTGGATATAGGGGATGACGCCCAATACGGGTTTGCCTGTGCGAGCTTCGAGCCAATCCAGACCGGGTTGCAGTAAGCTGATATCACCCCGGAAACGATTGATAATAAATCCGGCTACTCGGGCTTGCTCTGTGGCAGAGAGTAATTCCAGCGTGCCAACCAAGTGCGCAAATACGCCGCCGCGATCAATGTCTGCCACAATAATGACAG
The DNA here is from genome assembly GCF_001010805.1 of Spongiibacter sp. IMCC21906. Taxonomy (NCBI): domain Bacteria; kingdom Pseudomonadati; phylum Pseudomonadota; class Gammaproteobacteria; order Cellvibrionales; family Spongiibacteraceae; genus Spongiibacter; species Spongiibacter sp. IMCC21906. Next base: position 1,338,842 of record NZ_CP011477.1, read on the forward strand.
GGCAATCCACCGCTTCCGCAAAGCCCATATTGGCAATATCGTGTTCGCGTAGATTAATTTCAGCAGGGCTGCCTGCGCCTTCAACAATGATCCAATCGTATTTTTCCTGCAATCGTTGGTGAGATTCCAACACGGCAGTCATGGCGCGTTTTTTGTAATGGTGATAATCCGCAGCCTCCATATTGGAAAGCGCCTTGCCATGAATAATCACTTGAGCGCCAGTGTCGCTATTGGGTTTGAGTAAAACCGGATTAAAATCGGTGTGGGGCGCGAGACCGCAAGCTCGGGCCTGTACCGCTTGGGCACGGCCAATTTCGCCACCATCGCTTGTGACCGCACTATTCAGCGCCATATTTTGGGGCTTAAAAGGAGCAACACCAAGGCCTCGACGTTTTAGAAGTCGACACAAACCTGCCACCATCACGCTCTTGCCTGCGTCGGAGGTACAGCCCTGGATCATCAGTGTTTTTGTCATATCGCTACCTGAAAATGGCTATTCGCGTTGGGATTGTCGGGTTCTAGTTACGTTAAATCGTTGTGCTTGTAGGAGCGGGCTCTGACCGCGATCAGCCATGTTAAAGTGCTGTGTTTGTAGGAGCGGGCGCTGACCGCGATCAACCATGCTAAAGTGTTGTGCTTGTAGGAGCGGACTCTGACCGCGATCAACCATGCTAAAGTGTTGTGTTTGTAAGAGCGGGCGCTGACCGCGATCAACCATGGTGGCCGGGTGTCGTCGTGTAGCCGGTGCGCACTGTGCTTTACCTGGGTGAACGGGTAATACCGCTACGACTGCCAACCGTTTTCCATAATCAACTCATCCAGCGGGCAGCGCTGGGCCCACTGTTCTTGCTCCAGCATGGGTTTGTCATAAAAGGCGTCCACCGGGCCAAGGCAGAGCAGGGCAATGGGGTGACTGCCTACAGGCATATTTAACACGGTTTTTAATGCGTCGGGTTCAAATAGCGACACCCAGCCAAGCCCTAAATTTTCACTGCGGGCAGCCAGCCACAGGTTCTGAATGGCGCAGGCTGCAGAGGCCAAATCCATTTCCGGCAGGGTCCGGCGTCCAAACACATGGTGTTCTCGTTTATCCATTAATGCGACGACGAGCAGTTCTGCGCAGTCTGTAATGCCTTCCACCTTGAGACGCAGAAACTCGCTTTCTCGCTCTCCTAAAGCGGCGGCAGTGCGGTCGCGTTCTTGCTGTACTAGCTGATAAATATCCTCTCGCAGTTCAGGTTTACTAATACGGATAAAGCGCCAGGGTTGCATCAAGCCAACACTGGGAGCCTGGTGTGCGGCCAGCAATAAGCGTCGCAATTGTTCAGGGGGGACGTCGCCGCCACTGAAGTGACGCATATCCCGGCGCTGGGCGATGACCCGGTAAATGGCGTCGATATCACGTTGGCTGAAATCGCTAGTCATGTTGTTCTCTAGGCAGAAAAAAACGTTGGCCGTTTGCTTCAATGGCCATCAATGGCTGGTCGTAGAGCTTTTCTAGTGCGCCGGGTACCAGCATGGTATCGGCGTCGCCCCAGCAGGCTTCGCCATTGGGATACAGTAATAGCAGTTTATCGCAGCAACGGGCGGCGATGTTTAAATCGTGCAGGCACAGCAACACGCCGCAGCCCGAGTGAGCCTGCTCGCGAATTAGCTGCATAATATGCACTTGATGCTTTAGATCAAGGTGATTACTGGGTTCGTCGGCCAATAAAATTTGTGGGGTTTGAATCAGCGCAGTGGCAATGGTCAAGCGTTGGCGTTCGCCCCCCGAAAGGGTATTCACCAAGCGGTGACTCATGTGCTCTAGCTCCATGGCGGCGAGGGCTTTTTTGGCGATAGCCACATCGTCGGCGGTATCCAACTCCCAGTGGGATAAAAAGGGATGACGGCCGATCATTGCTGTTTCCAGTACGGTGCCGGGAAAGCCGTCCTGTCGTTCTTGAAAAATCACTGCTAGCTTTTGCGCCAAGGCTTTACGGCGCCAGTGACTTAGAGCTTTGCCCTCTAATAAGACTCGACCATGTCGTGGTGCTCGCAGTCCGGCAAGGGTATGCAGTAACGTGGTTTTGCCTGCCCCATTGGGGCCGAGTACTCCCCACACTTCGCCGGGGCGGATGGTGATATTCAAGGGGGTGCCATCGGCTTTGCCGGGAATATCTACCACGAGTTGCTCGGTTGATAACACGCTCATCCCCGGCTCCGGTATAGCAAGATCAAAAAGCTAGGCACGCCGATCATAGCGGTAATGACACCAGCGGGTAGCTGTTGAGGGGCAATAATGGTTCGGGCGAGGGTGTCTGCCAAGGTGAGCAGGGTGCCACCGGCAAGGGCTGAGGCGGGCAGAATAATGCGCTGGTCATTGCCCAATACCAGGCGCAGCATGTGAGGAATGATTAGCCCGACAAAGCCAATGCTACCGGCCGTGGTAACCGCAAAGGCGGTGAGTAAACTGGCGCCGATATATACCGTCCATTCCAGTTGCCGAACCGGCACACCCAACGCGGCGGCTTGCAGCGAGCCCCGAGCCAGCACGTTGAGGCTGCGACCCAGGGGCAGTAAAAAAAGGCTGACGACAATTAAGGTGATCAATGCTGGCCAAGGTGAACGGGCATAGGCCAAGTCGCCCATTAACCAATACAACATGCCGGGGAGTTGCTCGGTGGGGCCAACTGCCAGCATAAAGGTAATCACCGCGCCCCAGCCAGAGGCGACGACCACACCCGTGAGCAGTAACCGGGTGGGCGTCCAGCTGCCGGTGCCGTGGGCAAGCCCAAACACCAGCGTTGCCGATAGCACCGCCCCGGCAAAGGCGGAGCCGGAAACAGCCGTCGCTCCCAAGCCCATCAGCATGGCCATTAACGCGCCCACCGCCGCGCCGCCAGATAAGCCCAGCACATAGGGGTCGGCCAAGGGATTGCGCAGCAAGACTTGCATCAACGCCCCGGCCACGGCTAACAGCCCACCTGTGGCGAAAGCTGCCGCAGCTCTGGGTAGCCGCAGCTCCATAATTAAAGTTTGTTGTAGGGGGGAGCCACCACCCTGCAGTACCTGCCACAAGTCGGCACTGGAGACGGATACGCTGCCGAGAGAAACCGCAATGGCAAGCGCGAGCAGAGCGCTTAGCACCAGCGTAGCCAGCGCCATTATTTTAAAATGAGAACTGGTGAAGGCAGGCTTAGCGCCGCTCACGGGCAGTCTCCAAATGCTGGCAGAGCAGCTTGGCACCGTCTAGCAAGCGAGGGGTAGGGCGCTGCAGTGTCGACGGGGGGACAAAAAACAGGTTGTTGCGACGCACGGCAGTGAGTCCGTCAAAGCGTCGCCAGTCGTCTAGCCAGCCGGGGTTTTCTTCGCCCATGCCACCCGCGACAATCGCTTCTGGATTTCTGGCGAGTACGGCTTCTTGATCGATGCGGGTAGTGAGTCCGCTTAATTCGCCAAAAATATTGTCGCCGCCGCAGAGCCGCGTGGCTTCGCTAATCATATGTTGATTGTTGACAGTCATTAAGGGATTGACCCAAATTTGCTGAAAGACCCGGACTTTGTCGGCATTGCGATAACGCTGGCGAAGCTTGGCGATGCCGTCGCTAAAGTCTGTGGCGGCCTGCTCGCTCTGTTGGTCGGTGCCTGCCAGTTTACCCAGTCGACGTATTGTTGAACTCACATCATCAAAATGACGTAGCTCGCTGTAGTAAATGGGAATGCCCAGTTTTTCCAGTTGGGCGAGTTGTTCACTGGGGTTGCCACTGACCCAGCCGATAAGCAGGTCGGGTTGCATGGCGAGGATGGCTTCCAGGTCGAAGCGGTCGTAGCTGCCCACTCGGGGCAGTGTTTTGGCGGCTTCGGGGTAGTCACTGAAGCTCACGGCGGCAATAAGCTGATCTCCTGCACCGGCGCTGTAGAGCAGTTCGGTGGCGCCGGGTGACAGGGCGATAATGCGTTGGGCGGGTTGTGCTAAGCAAAGCTGGCGCTGTTTGTCATCTTCTACGCAGACCTCGGCCCGGCTTATGCAGGCAATAAAGATGAGCGCTAAGCTCAGACAAGTTCGCATTACCATTCCACGCCTTTGCGGGCTTTGATGCCGCTGCGGAATGCGTGCTTTTTGTCGTCGATCATCGACACGGTGTCGGCCAATTCTTTGAGGGGGACGGGTGCGCCGCGACCGGTGATAATCACACTTTGTTCACGGGGACGATTGCGCAGTGCTTCGTATACTTCTTCGGCATCGATATAGCCGTATTTTAAAATATAGGTCAGTTCGTCCAGCAGAACGAGATGGATGGATTCATCTTGTAGTAAGACTTTGGTTTGCTGCCAGGCTTGCTGAGCCGCTTCGCGGTCTTGTTCTTTGTTTTGGGTTTCCCAGGTAAAGCCAGAACCCATGACGATAAAAGGAACTTCTGGGCAGCGCTGCTGAATAAAATTGCGTTCGCCGCAGTCCCAAGTGCCTTTGATAAATTGCACAATCGCGGCTTTATAGCCGTGACCGATGGCGCGAATAATAGTGCCAAAGCCGGAGCTGGATTTACCTTTGCCGGGGCCGCTTAATACGATTAACACACCGCGTTCTTCAGTGGCCTTGGCGACTTTTTCGTCGATCATGGCTTTTTTAATCTGCATTCGCTTTTGGTGCTTTTCTTCGTCATTAAGCGTCATGGAGGCTCCTGATTGCTGAGTCAAACTGCGCCGTTTTACAGCGCAGAGTGTTTGAGCGGTGAATGATACCTTTATTTTGGTGTGTAAGTGATGGTGAACATCGCCTCGCGGCCAATTGACAGGTAGTCACCAAAGCTAAAACTGCGTGCACTGACGTATTCTTTGTCGAAGATGTTTTTCAGCGCCAATTGCAGTTTTATTTCTTCGTTTACACGGTAAAACACGGTGCCGTCGACTAAGCCGTAACCGCTGAGTTCGTCGGTGTTGGCGGTGTCTTCATAGCGGCTGCTGACTAAACGCAGGCTGCCGCTTACGCCCCAGTGCTGCCATTCGCGGCTGACGTCAAGGTTGGCTTGCTTGTCGGCACGGCGACGTAGATCTAAGCCGGTTTTGGCGTCGGTGGCGTCGAGCAAGCTGGCGTTAGCGTCGATGCGCCAGTCCATAATTTCTGTCGCGACACTTATTTCCCAGCCTTTTATTTCTGCACCTTCGATTTGATCGGGGCCAAAGGTGGCGGGATTGTATTGAATGAGCTTGTCTACGTCGTTTTCAAAACGAGCCACGCTCCAGTTACCCCAGCTGTGGTTGCCGCGCAATTCTAACTCGGTGTTCTCAGAGGTTTCTGGTTCGAGTGTAGGCACGCCGTAAAAGGGGTAGTACAAATCGTTGAAGGTCGGTGCGTTAAAGCCTTCGCCGTAGGAGGCGACGACTTTCAGTGACTCGGTAATATCAAATCCGATCGAGGCGTTGCCGGTATCGTTAGTACCAAACTGTTCGTTGTCGTCATTGCGGCCGCCGATGGTTAGATCAACCGGACCGAAATCTGCCTGCCACTGCGCAAAGTAGGCTTTGTTGCCACGGCTTTGCTCGCCATAACTGAGGTTGCTTTCAACCTGGTCGAGGAAGCGTTCAAAGCCGACGGTAACGACGTGATGTTCGCCAATCGACCAATCATTTTGGATACTGTAAACACGCCGGGTGGTGTCAAAGGTATCGCCACTAACACCCACGGCGGCCGGATCGACATAGTGATAGTCGATGGTGGATTCGTCTTTGGATTCGCCAACAGAAAGGGTGAGTAACCAGTTTTCGAGGGGCTGAAACTCACCGCGAATATTGGCAATGCTGACTTCGCCATCGGTGTAGGGTGAACAGGTATACGTCACGCCGCCGGCGCGGCAGTTATTGTCGTAGTCGCTTTCGGTTTGGCTATTTTGATAGAAGGCAAATAGCTCTGCCTTGTCATTAATTTTGTGACTGAAGCTCGCGTTGACGGCGGTTTGTTCAAAGGCGTCGTCGTCGCCGGCGACTCCAGCTTTGCTAGCGGTGTTATCTACGCCGTCGGTTTCTTCGCGCAGCACGCTAATATTGACTTGGGTTTGCTCGTTGCCCCCGCTGATGGCCGCCAATGCCTTTGTTGTGCCTTGGGTGCCAGCAGTGAGTTGCAGCATAGGCTGCAGGCCGTCGGTGTCGTGGTATTTGCGGGTGATGATATTGATAACACCGCCGATGGCCTCTGAGCCGTAAAGGCTGGAGCGCGAGCCGCGCACAATTTCAACGCGCTCGATCAATTCCGGCGGCAGATTGGTGAGTGCCGGTGCGCCATTGGTGGCCGAGCCGATACGCACGCCATCGATCATCACTAGAGTGTGGTTGCTTTGGTTGCCTCGCAAAAAGAGGCTGGTGCTGGCACCGCGGCCACCGTTGCGCACAAAGCTGACGCCAACGGCGCGGGACAGTAATTCTTGCAGGTCATTGGGTTGAATGCGTTCGATATCAGCGCGCTCGAAGACCGTAACCGGGGCCAGAATATCTGCCACCGATTGCTCGGTGCGGGTCGCGGTAACGACGGTGGTTTCTATATGGGACTCATTAGCTGTAATAAGCGGTGACGTGGCAAAAGTAAAAATACCGCCAACAGCAGCAAGAAGGGTTTTGTTCATGGTGTAAACCTCAAAGCTATAAAAGGAAGCAATGAGGGAGGGGTAGGGGTTATATACAAGTATACGACCGCTGATGGAGCCCTCCGCTTCATCGGGTGAATCAGTAGAGGCCGGTTCCGGGCTTGCACAAAATGTAAATGTGCTTACCGTTGCGGGGGCAGCGTTGGCATTGCGTTCACTTAAAAAGCGGTCGCGCACCAGACTTCCCGTTTAACTCTTTGTCACTAAATACGCGACGCAGGGCACCTGTTACTTGGCGCGCACTCTAAGGCTGCGCTGGGTTTTTGTCAAACTGGGCGGCTGCGGCAAGCTGGTGGCGTTTAGTGCTGATTAGCGGCTGAAAGGCGTTTAATCTCGTCTAGTAATTGCCGATTCATCGGCACTGGAATGCGATGTTGCTCGGCGAGCTGGCAAAGATAGCCGCTGATAAACGCAATTTCGGTAGGGCGTCCCGCTTCAATATCTTGCAGCATGGAGGAACGGTTAAGGGCGGTGTTGGCGGCAACGTGACGGACGGTGGCTAACAAATCGGGGTATTCGGGGCTGGCGTCAAACTGGGCTATCTCCGCGACAACGGCTTCCAGTTCGGCCAAGGCCACCGGGTTGTCTAAGAGCTCGCCGTTGCGGCAGCGGTATTTGACGGTGAGGGGGTTAATCGCACAATTGACTGCCAGTTTTTGCCATAGCACGTCGTCGATATTGTCGCTTACGGTCATGCCTAAAGGGCCAAGGCTTAGAGACCTTGCAATGTTAGCCAATTCATCGTGATCGAGTGGCGTTTGCTGGGTTTCTGCCAGCAAGGTTTTGGATTGCCCGAGCTGGGTGTTTCCTCGTCCGGCATGCACCAGTGAAAACAGCGACTGCCGATAAGCCCCCTCTGTTGTGGAGGCTTGTAGTAGCGTTGCCTGGGGGTAGCGCTGGCTGAGCATTTCGGCAATGCCCAGACCATTTTGCAGTAACACAATCACGGCTTTTTCTGCCAGCTGGTGTTCAATCGCAGTTATGGCCGCCAGTGTTTGTTGTGCCTTGGTGGTGATTAATATGTGCTCAATAGGTTTTGTTATTAAGCTAGGACTAGTCACCGGGACGGGGAGCTGCAGGGCAAGGGCACCCAGCTTGGCCATAATGCCACCCGCCTGGCGGTAGGCCTGCAGGCGGCTGTCACTGCGGAGGATAAGGGTGGCGGGAACAGCATTTTGATAGGCATAGCAGGCCCAAAGGCTGCCGATGGCCCCTGCGCCTAAAATATGCCAATGGATTTTTTCCTGCATGTAGTTCGTCTTGATAAGCGATGAATGACGGCACTGTAGGCCAGTAAGGTGCTGCTTGCCAATATTGACAAGGGAATCTTTGTGTCTGTTGTCAGGTCTATCTCGAAACATCTGGCCGGGCAGTGCTAAACTGGCCCCGACAATCTTGACGAGTTATTTAGCCATGCCCTCTTTTGATATTGTTTCTGAAGTCGATTTGCACACGTTTACCAATGCCCTTGATCAGGCCAGCCGAATTATTGACACCCGCTTTGATTTTAAAGGTGTGGATGCCAGTTTTGAGCGAGACGGCCTTAACGCGACAATTTTTGCTGAAGCTGAATTTCAAATCACGCAAATGGAAGACATGCTGCGCAGCAGCCTGATAAAAAACAACATCGACCCTAAAGCGATGACCGTGGGTGACCCGGAAACGGCTGGTAAGCAGGTGAAAGCAGGGGTGACCATCAAGAACGGTTTGGAATCTGATTTGTGTCGCAAAATTGTCAAAATTATTAAAGACAGCAAGCTGAAAGTGCAGAGCCAGATTCAAGGCGAGCAGGTGCGAGTGACGGGCAAAAAACGGGATGATTTGCAGCAGGTCATGGCATTGCTAAAAGAGCAGTCCTTGGATCAGCCGCTGCAATTCACAAACTTTAGAGATTGACTATCGCCAGCGGGAACAACTCAATGCCCCTTGCGATAACCCCGACCAACGTTTGTCGCTTAACGGTGATGAAACCGTGAGCCATCACCGCGATGGTGTCAAGGAAACGGTCGAACTGGTCTGGTGGCGGCAGAAGCCCGTTTGGATCATGGTGCTTCTTGGTTTTTCTGCGGGTGTGCCATTGCTGCTGATTTTTTCCAGCTTATCACTCTGGTTGCGAGAAGCCGGTGTCAGCAAGGCGGATGTGACCTATTTCAGCTGGGCGGCGCTGGGATTTTCCTTCAAATTTGTCTGGGCCCCTTTAGTCGATAAACTGCCCTTGCCTTTACTTAGCGCGTTGATGGGCCGACGGCGAAGCTGGTTGCTACTGGCTCAGTTAGGTGTGATTGCCGCTATTTGTTTGATGGCCCTTACCGACCCGCGTCAGCACTTGCAAATGATGGCCATTGCGGCGGTATTGCTGGGCTTTTCTGCCGCGACCCAGGACGTGGTGATTGATGCCTTTCGGATTGAGTCAGCCGATGCTCGCTTGCAGGCGCTGCTGTCGTCTACCTATATTGCGGGGTATCGGATCGGCATGATTGCCGCCGGGGCGGGAGCGTTGTATTTAGCTCAGTTTTTTGGCAGCACCAGTGATGTTTATCACTACGATGCCTGGCGCAATACCTATCTGTGTATGGCGGCGGTAATGGGCGTGGGGGTACTGACAACCCTGCTGATTGCGGAGCCGGAGTCTGGGCGCAGTCCTTACCACTATCCCACCGCTGACTACCTGCGCTTTTTCTTTGGTTTTGCCTTCTCGCTATGTGCGTTTGTCACGGTGTTGTTTTTGCTGCCGTCGTCGCCGCAATGGTTTGCAGGGTCAATGCAGTATTTGCTTGGTTTTGTTTACGGGGCTGTGTGTTTTGTCTTGGCCGCAGGGGCGGCGTTGTTAGTTTTTCGCTTGCTGGCGGGGCTGGGTTTTGTGAATGTCCGCTTAGTTTCTGAGAGCTATACCCAACCGATTAATGATTTTATTAAACGCTACGGCAGCTTGGCCATATGGGTGTTGTTGTTGATCGGTTTCTATCGGGTGTCCGATATTATTTTGGGCGTTATCGCCAATGTGTTTTATCAGGACATGGGCTATAGCAAAGACCAGATCGCCAGCGTCACCAAAATTTTTGGCGTGATAATGACCATTGTCGGCAGTTTTTTTGGTGGTTTTTTAACGCTAAAACTGGGTGTGATGCGGGTGCTGATGCTGGGTGCCGTTCTGGTCTCGCTGACCAATTTGATGTTTATGTGGTTAGCGGGGGTGGAGGCCGATATTGTTGCCCTGACAGTGGTGATTGCTGCCGATAACTTAAGTGGCGGCTTGGCCGTGGCAGCCTTTGTGGCTTGGTTGTCCAGTCTGACCAACATCTCTTTTACCGCCACCCAATACGCCGTGTTCAGCTCCATTATGACCTTGTTTCCAAAGCTGCTGGGGGGATATTCCGGCACGGTGGTGGAGACTGTGGGGTATGGTAATTTCTTTCTGATTGCTAGCCTGCTGGGCATGCCGGTAGTAATCCTGATTGCCTTTCTGTCGAGGAAATTGCGTTTGGCAGACTAACGATACACAGCTAGGACTGCGGCGATTACGCAGATTTGCGCCGCAGGTGTCGGTTAGTTATTACCCCTGCCAGAAAAGCGGCGTCCCGACCGACATGGAAGAAGCGGCCCGAGCCCCAGGTGTTCATCCAGTTCAGACCGAGAAAGTAGAGACCCTCAATAGGGCTGACACCTCGCTGCTGTAAAGGGGCGCCTTTCTCATCTAGAGCATCCATCCTCAGGCAGTTGTAATCACTTTTGAAGCCAGTGGCCCAGACCACGGCGCTGATGTTTGAATTATTCATATTGAGTTGTTCCATCATGGGCGGTTGATAATCGCTGTGAATGTTGTCGTCAGGGGGGGCGGCAATACCGTTTTCTTGGATATAACTTTCAATGCCGTTGGTAATGCGCTTGGCCACGCTGTCGGCGTAGTCCAGGTTATCTAATAAGTCCCTGTCAAATCTCAAGGTGCCAGCTTCGGATGAACGGATGCGGCCATACAGTTTCATCCCTTGCTGAGCAAAAATTCGCAGGTTGATATCTCTGCCGCCATCGCGACCGGTCACGTAGTGATTGGTGGCATGGGGGGCATTTTTCCCTTCAGGGTGCTCGTCGATGGTAGTCTCGTAGTAGCTCATTTCTTCAAGCCAGTTGACTACGTCTTTGCCTCGATAGCGACGGTTAACTCTGGGCGCATTGCCGACGCAGAGATGAACCTGGCGGCCAGCCAGATGGAGGTCTTCGGCGATCTGGCAGCCGGACTGACCTGTTCCCACGACCATTACTTCGCCGTCGGGCAGCTGTTGGGGGTTGCGATAATCTCGGGAATGGATATGTGCCACCTTGTCCGGCATGCCTTTGGCGGCGGGCAAAATGTTAGGATGGTGATAGCCGCCGGTAGCAACCACCAAATGCTCGGCCGAGTAGTGTTGGCCACCGCACGCTACTTTGAAGCGTCCATTTTCCTTGGTCGCGCTGGTCACCGGACTATTGAAGCGCACCGGTGCTTGGCTGAAACGGTAATAACTTTCGACATAGTCGATAATTTGATCTTTGACCATAAAACCGTCGGGATCGTTACCGGCGTAGTGCATGCCCGGCAATTGGCATTGCCAATTCGGTGTGACTAGGCAGAAGCTGTCCCAGCGCTCGTTGCGCCAGTTGCTGGCCACCCGGTCGTTGCGTTCCAGTAGGATATGGTCGATGCCTTGTTGGCTCAGGCAGTAGCTCATTGATAGGCCGGCCTGGCCAGCGCCGATGATAATGCAGCTGTAATGTTCGGTTAGGGTGTTCATGATTAATCCTGTTTATGTCCGTACTTGTGTTGGAGAAGGTGCTGGGATCTGGCTGTTTGTGAAAGGGTTTATTGGCGAAATTCCAGTACTTGAATTTCGCCGCTGATTTTTTGCGTGTGGAGTTGTTTGAGCTTCGTTTCTAGAGTCGCTAGCTCGGCGCTGGCAGCGGAACAGGCGTAGCCGAAGCGCTCCTGGACCCGGTCCGATGCCCGGGTCAGTGCCTGACGAATACGCTCACCGAAGTCCCGCTGGCTGTAGCTGGTGCCCGCCTCAAGGTGCTGGTAAATCACGGTGGAGGGCGAGTAGTACTGGGCCTGCTCGCCATCGGGCCAGATCAGGGTGAAATTTACTGCGGGCATGTGCTGCCTCCCATGGCGGTGAGAGTGTTTTGTTTGAGGTCCCAGAAGGTTTCCCGGCTGCCGTAATAGTCCAGCTCGATGCAACCGCTGCCAGTAATCGTGCCAACCGGGATACAGCTCAGGTGGCTGTGTTGAAAGTAGCCGATCAGTCCTTGGACCTGGTCGGGCTCCACCGCCAGCAAAAAGCCAAAGGCCTGAAATGCCCGCAGCCAGCGAAGCAGGTCGCCGGGTGGCCGGGGAATGGCGCTGATATCCAGCGTGGCGCCGCAGCCGGTCAGTTCCAGCATCATCAGCAGGGTGCCCAGCACGCCGCCACCACTGATATCTTTGGCGGCCACAGCCAGGTCCCGTTCGGCCAGCTCGGCGGGGCACTGCCATTGCTGGCGAATCTGTTTTGGGCTTTTACCGCCCACACAACCCCAGTAGGGCTGCTTGCCGTGCCAGCTGCCGGTGAAGTCACTGAGAATGAATAGGCGTTGCCCCGGCCGCAGGTGGTGGCAGGAGAGCAGCTTGTGGGCGTGGCCAATAATGGCCACTGCCAGGTTGGCCCGGTAGTCGCTGCGGATGCTGCTGTGCCCCCCGGCAAACTGCAGGCCAAACACGTCACAGGCGCGTTTGATATGAAACAGCAGCTCCTTGCTGGCCTCGTCGTCGTGATGCCAAAAGGCATTGGCGATGGCGGTTGGGCGGCCGCCCATGGCGGCGATGTCGCTGACGTTGGCCATGACCGAGGACCAGCCAGCCGCCTTGGGGTCCTTGGCGACAAAGTCAGGCAGCATGCCTTCCATGGCCAATAGTTGATAGCCATCAGTGCAGGCAAAGGCGGCGCAGTCATCGCCCGGGGCGGCGTAGCGCTGTTGCAAGCTAAGGGACTCAGCGCTGCTCTGGGCGCTGAGCGCGGCGGCATGGCGGATAGCTGATTTACTGGCGATTTCCGGCAGCTCGCGCAACTGCTGACAAAGTTCGGCCAACTGCAATTGGCGCTCTTCTGGGCTCAGGGTAAAGCTTGGCCGCTTGTGCAGGGGGCGCATCAGCATGTCTCCCGGGTCTGTGCTGGCTCGTCAAGCAGCAGGGTTGGTGGCGGCAGCTGGGGCAGAGGATAGTGATTCAGATCGGCGACCATGCGCAAATGGGGGCGACCGCCAATGTCCAGCTCTTCGATGGTGTGCCAGTGCAGGCTGCTGAAATAGCGGCCATTCTGTTTTTGCACAAAGGCGTGGAAGTGCTGGCAGCCCAGGTGTTTTGCCCGGCTGACGGCGGTGTTGATCAGAGCCTTGCCGATGCCGGCCCGTCCCCGGTAGGGCCTGACTACGCACAGCCGTCCACCAAACCAAAGACCTGGCCAACGGGGGTCATCCACTGGAAAAATTCTCACCGCGCCGACCACGTCGTCGCTGATGCCGCACAGATTGGCGAGCGCGATAATGGCAGTGGCGCGGAAGTCTTCGCCATCCTGCTCTTGTATTGGCAGTTGCTGCTCTCCGGAGAAGACCTTTTTGCGCAGAGCAAAATAGCGGGCCCGCTCCCAGGAGGCCGTCGCTGGTCGGACACTGATTTGGGTAGTGTGAAACTCGCCGAAACTGTCGCTAGCATGGCCGCTCGCGCCCAGTTCAACCCGGCTATAGGCCTGGCTAAGAGACTCGCTGCCGCCTTGAATCTGACGACTCACGCTGGCGGTAATGGCGTAGAAATGCCGACTTGGCGTCGCTCGGTGGTGACGGCTTTGGGTGATCTCAGGCATTGACCACCTCTAATTGTCGGTTTGGAAGGGCAGTCTCATAACTTTTCAGGCTGGAGCAGGCGCCGCATTTGGCGCAGCCAGCCTTGAGGGCTTCCGATTGCATATTGCTGTTGGCCAGCGCTGGACCGAGAACGCAGAAGATACGATCGAGCATTGCAGGGTCCGGCCGTGGGTGATCTGCCAGGGGGGTGCCGGCCACCGGTACGAAGGGCACTACGAAGGGATAGACGCCCATGTCTATGAGGTTTAGGCTCATGGTGATGATTTCATCTTCGGTGTCGCCCAGCCCGGCCAGAATGTAGGTGCTGACATTACCAGCTCCGAACAGGGACACCGCTTTGGCAAAAGCCGACATATAGCGGTTCAAGGGCACGCTCGCCTTGCCCGGCATAATGGCATTGCGTACCCGCTCGCTGACTGCTTCAAGATGCATTCCCAGTGCGTCGGCGCCGGCGTCTTTGAGCCGTTCCAGCCAAATGTCCTCACTGGGCGGTTCGCATTGGGCCTGAATGGGGATGTTCACTCTGGCTTTGACGGCCTTGATCGATTCCACTAACACTGCCGCGCCCCGGTCGAGGGTTTTGGGGGTGCCTGTGGTCATGATCATCTGACTGACGCCATCCAGGGCGACGGCGGCAGCTGCGACCTCGGCCAATTGCTCCGGGCGTTTGTGGGCGATAGTTTTGCCCAACTTGAGGGATTCCTCAATGGCGCAGAATTGGCAGGAGGTGCTGCGGTTGCGGTAGCGGACGCATTCCTGCAAAACCGTTGTTGCCAGTACATCCTTGCTGTGGAGGGTGGCAATTTGGCTGTAGGGTATGCCCTCGGCTGTACATAAATTATAAAACTGGGGTTGCATGGGGACGCTGGTTTTGGCAATCAGCTGGCCGCCCTCGAATACCTCAACCTGCTGGCTGCTCGAGTCAAGTTTAGCGGAGAAGTGGGCCCCGCTGGCTGGCCGGTTGAAGACCGGAATCATAGCGGTCTGGCCGTGGAAATCCAGGGCCTTGTGGTCGGTGGGACCCGCACCGCCCCGGCGTACCAGACCGAGGTCCTCGTGTTGCCAGTGGATACCATGGCTTTGCAGGCGGGTAAGCTGTTGTGGATCTATCGTCATCACTGCTCTCCTGAATATCATTCCCGTTGCGGTTTCATCGTGGAGGGGGTGCCCGTTGAGTTCGCCGCTGTCCTCAATGGCCCGGTCCAGCGCTTGCCGCGGGCAGGTCAAGATCGCCCCGGGATTCATTCTCAGCGCTGTTGGGCTGAAAGTCGGTGTTGCTGGGTTGAAGGTCGGCTGTTGCCGATATCGCTTGGCTGTGGGGCCGGGGGCTGCGATCAATCAACAGGCTGAGCAGCTCCGGGCGGCTGTAGTGGCCCACCGAATCCATCATCCGTTTACGTTTTGCGATCAGCGCCATATCTAGCTCGGCAATACAAGCGCCCTCTCCGGATTCGCTGGTTAAGGGCTCGCCCAGCAGGCGCCCTTCCGGTGAAACAATGGCGCTAAAGCAGCCACCACTGATGGCGGCGAGGGGACCACCGGTGTCGTCCACCACCTGTTGTTGTTGCTCTGGGCTCAGCCAGCTGGTGGCGTTGACAACGAAACAGCCCGACTCCAATGCGTGGTGGCGGATGGTGACTTGAATTTGTTCGGCGAAAATTTCACCCACCAAAGAGCCGGGAAAGGTGGCAACGTGAATTTCTTCCCGGTCGACCATCAAAGCGTAGCGGGCCAGTGGGTTGTAGTGCTCCCAGCAAGCCAGCGAACCGATGCGGCCTACGGCGGAATCCACTGCGCTCAGGCCGCTGCCATCCCCTTGTCCCCAGACCATTCGTTCGTGGTAGGTGGGGGTAATTTTGCGGCGGTGCTGGATCAAACGGCCATCGGCATCAAACAACAGTTGGGCGTTGTACAGGGTTTTGCCGTCCAGTTCGTTAACCCCTACCGACACCACCATGCCGGCTTTGGCGGCGGCGGCGGCAATGTGCTGGGTGTGCCGGGATGGCACCGTCACGGCTTCGGTCATCAGTTGCAGGTGCTGCTTAGCCATGGCGTAGGGTGCCTGCACAAAGGAGAAGTAAGGGTAGTAAGGCACCACCGTTTCGGGAAACACGGCAAACTGCACCCCCTGCTGGGCCAGCTTTTCGATCCAGTCGCAAATTTTGCTAACCGTGCCTTCACAAGAGTAGAGCGAGGGGCTGCACTGCACGGCGGCGGCAAGTATCTTGGCCATAGTGTCCTCAGTTGTGGTGTGGGTGCTTGCTGCCACGTTGGCGGCAAGCGGAATATCTGCCAGGAATGGGGCGCAGCGCGCACCCACCCTGATTACGGCGTTTGTTGCTAATGGTGCATGTGTAGCGCGGCCTTAGGTGGTCCATGTGTGGACCATAAAGGCGTTATCCCTAGCCATTAGAAGTTGCAGGTCCATCACATCCAGTGGGTTTATGGGGCGAATTCCCTCAATCAGGGCTTTTTCGGTCTGACCGTAGAGTGCTTGCAGGGCAAAGCGGCAGGCATAGACTTCACCACCTTCCTCCATAAAGGCCTTGAGCTGGTTGTTGCAGGCTAGGTGGCCGGGGAATGCTTCGGCGCCGAGGGTGGGGAAGCCGCGCTGGACGCCTAGTTGTACGCCGGGTCCGTAGAGCAGCACTTTGGTTTCAAAGCCCTTTCTTAGCAGGCGCTTGGCTTGCAGCAGGTTGACCAGACCAATCGAGCCCTCAAAGGCAACGGTATGGAAGGTGATCAGGGCTTTGGCTCCGGGTGCGGCTTGGACGTCCTCAAACACTTTCTCTTCGTAATCGACCAGAAAGTCACCATCTTTGTAATGGGCTGTCTCCACAGTAGGCATAGATTTTTCCTCAGTAGCTGTGAGCGGGTTAAGGGCAGTTCGACAAGCAGTCTGCCTGACCTTGTTAGAGCGAAAGCTGTACCAGTCTGAACTGGGTAGTGAAAAAATCTTTGCTGAGGATTATAAAATCAAATAAAAACAGTGCTTTATGGGATTTATTAGTTTTGTTTTGGGCTGAATGCTGAGAATCTCGCATTAAAAAGTTATTCGCAAATGCGTAGTTCTACGAATATTCGTTTTCTATGTTACGCAAGTGCGTAGTAATATGGGGTTCTGCAAGGGGAGTCTCATATGCGCTTTGATCTGTTGGACACTAACGATGAGTGGGGAAAGCTGGCTTACTGGATGCGTCACGCTGCTTTTGAGCAATGCACTGAACCACTGATGTTACTTGACCCCCATAATAACCAGTACATCGACTGTAATATTGCGGCCTGTGATTTATTGGGCTACAGCCGCGCCGAAATTCTCCGCATGCCTATTTCCCGCATTCACGGCCGAGAGCTGGGCCAATTAATCGTTTTTACTGAACAGGTGATGGCCCAAGGACGGGCTTGGAGCTCGCGAATTTCATGTCGGCTCAAAAACAGTGAACATGTGCCCGTTGAGCTGGCGGGTGCCCGGGCGGTGATTAAGCGCAGAGAGTATTTGGTTGTTGCCATTCGAGATGTGCGCTCAGATGAGCAGAGCCGGGAGCTGGCTCAGGCCGACCGCATCGTTCGCGGTGGCCTGCTTGAGTGGAAGCATTTACAGAATATCTTCCAACAAGGCGAGCGGGAAAATCTGCTGATGTTGACCTCGGTGGGAGATGGCATTTACTGCGTTGATACTCAGGGTTTGTGCACTTTTATGAATCCGGCGGCGATGAGGCTATTTGGTCGTAGCGATCGAGATGTACTGGGTCACAATGTTCACTATGTCCACCACCACACTCATGAAGATGGTCGCCATTACCCTGTAGAGGAGTGCCCGATTTACGCGGCTATTCGCGATGGAGTGGTGCACGAAGGGGGGCAAGAGATCTTCTGGAAGCAAGACGGCACGCCTTTCCCGGTAGAGTTTACCAGCACGCCAATAATTAAAGATCGCGCCATTATTGGCGCGGTAGTGGTGTTTCGTGATATCAGCACTAGGATCGAAACCGAGCGTAAATTACGTGATGCTTTGGAGGAATTAGGTGATTTAAAATCTCGTCTGGAAGATGAAAACGCTTACTTGCAGCAGGAGATTCTGATCGAGCAGCGATACCATGGCATCCTTGGCGACAGTGAATCGGTGCGGCGACTCTTACAGCAAATAGAGATGGTGGCCGAGACTGAGGCGAACGTCTTGATTACCGGGGAGTCTGGTACCGGCAAGGAGCTGATAGCCAGAGCCATTCACGAAGCTAGCCCTCGAAAGGATAACGCTCTGATCAGGGTAAATTGCGCCGCCATTCCCCATGAGCTGTTTGAAAGCGAATTCTTTGGTCATATCCGGGGCGCATTTACTGGCGCAGTCAGAGATCGTATTGGTCGCTTTGAATTGGCAAATGGCGGCACCTTGTTTTTGGACGAGGTAGGGGAAATTCCGTTGGAGTTGCAAAGTAAATTGCTGCGGGTTTTGCAGGAAGGACAGCTGGAACGGGTGGGAGAAGAGCGTACCCGGGATGTCAATGTGCGCATCATTGCAGCAACCAACAAGGATTTAAAAGGGGAAGTGGCCCGGCAGTATTTTCGCGAGGATCTGTATTTTCGCCTCAACGTATTTCCTATTCATTCACCACCGCTGAGGGATCGGGGTGAAGATATTGGCCTTTTGGCCAGCCACTTTTTTGACCAGGCCTGTCAAAAATTCAATCAGGGCGGTGGTCGCCTGACCCAAGGAGATCTACGTCGCTTGCAGGCTTATAACTGGCCCGGCAATATCAGAGAATTACAGAATGTAATGGAGCGGGCGGCTATTACAGCCCGTAATGGCCGTGCTGCAATAGATTTGCCAGTGTCGGTGGAGCAGGCGGTAGCACCGTCGGGGGAGATGGAGGACGACTCGAAAAGCATTCTGTCTGACGATGAAATGCAGGCCTTTTTGCGACGTAATATGTTGGCAGCATTAGAGCGCTGTAATTGGAAGTTATTTGGCAGTGATGGTGCTGCGGCGCTGTTGGGTATGAAACCTACCACGCTAGCTTCGAGGATTAAGCGGATGGGTTTGCAGCGGGGGTAGGGTTTTTGGGGAGCGCTGGTAAGAGGGGTTGCGGGTCAGCACCAACGGCATTCTCGCCAGAGAATTTTGCCTTGGTGGTCGGCGCTGCCCTCTTCTATTAAATGATTCAGTTGGCGAGAATGGCTTTCGCTTCCTGGTGGAAAGCTGATTTTCCCCTGTGCGTTGATCACTCTAAACCACGGTAGTTTGCTATCTGCTGGCAGCTGGCTAAGGAGTTTGCCTACCCAGCGGGCCTTGCCGGGCAGGCCTGCCAGTTTGGCTACCTCGCCATAACTGCATAAGCGCCCCTTGGGAATGCTATGCAAAACCTGATAGATTTTTTGGCTATCGTTCATGGCTATTTCATGCAAAACGACGGTGCTTGTCGAATGGTAATTAGGGCTCGGGATTCAGTTTACGAATACGTTCCCAGTAATCCTCATAAAAGAAGTCGACTTCACCGCTTTCCAAGGAGTATTCCGCGCCGACGACCATTAACTTGCCTTCGCTGATCAAGCTTTCCAGTATCGGGGAGCCGCTGCTGAGGTGTTCAACCGAGCTGCGAACATTGGCGCGCACCGATTGGTGAATCAGCGCATCTCGATCATGACGCAGTTCGGTGGCGAGCATGCTTTCGACGGCGGGGCGTACGCGCTTGACGATGGCGTGAAGGTTAATTGACGGGACTTTGCTGCTTCCTGTTAAGGCGTCTACGGTGGCTTTAACGGCGCCGCAGTTGGAGTGTCCCAGCACAACTACCAGCGGGGTGCCAAAGTTTAACGCGGCAAATTCCACGCTGCCGATACCTGAAGGTGCAACAATATTGCCCGCCACCCGGATAACAAACAGGTCGCCCAGTCCTTGATCGAAGACGATTTCGGCGGGCACCCGTGCGTCGGAGCAGCCGAGTACAATGGCCATGGGGTTTTGAATTTCAACCAGTTCAGGCTGTTTGGCCATAACACAGTTTTCAGCGTCGCTATTCAGTCTCTCGACAAAGCGTTGGTTGCCATCTTTTAGTCTTTGCAAAGCTTCTTGAGCAGTAATCATAGTGAGGTCCTGTTGTTAATCTGATTTTTTATAGCCAGTCGCTGATCAGTACACCAATACCGATACTTTCTACGGAATGGTTGTATTCCACCAGGCTTTCGCCATAGCCATTAAAATATTTTATATAGCCTTTTACCCGAGAACTGATCGGAAAGCTCCAGCCAATTTCAACTGCGCCTTTGTTGTCGCTGCGCAGGTTATTACGCAGCATCAGACTGAGGGTTTTATTGTGCCATTGGTAGAGCCCCAGCCACTCAAAGTGACCAAGGTATTTTTCAATATCGGGGTTGTCGTCGTCATCGCCATGTTCTTTAAATCGGTACCAAGGTTTGAAGGACATGGCAAAGCGGTCACGCTCAAACACCATGTTAAACATTAGCCGGTTCCAACTTCGTGACAGCGGCTCGCCCCGGCCATTTGACTGGTGGTTGAGGATGACTTGGTTGGCAACATTGCGAATGCCCATCCACTCCCAGTCATTCTCAAAGCTGAGGATAAACTCGGGTTCGTGGTTGGTTTCCCGAAACGGCGCTGAGGCATCGCTGTTATAGGCCTGCCAAAAGGAGCGATTGGTGTAGGCGACGCTGAGATGGCCGTTGTTGTTGATAATGTCTTCCCAGACCAGCACTTTGATACTGAGCTGAAACTCCAGCTCGACATTGTCAATTTTGTCCGGGGCACTGGGCAGGCTGTCACGAAAATCTGAAATATTATCTCGATAGGAGGCGGGCAACACATAGTTGCTGCGGTGTGGGGTTAGTACAAAGGGGTTCTGGTTGGAATACCGCTCCAACGCAACCCGCTGTTCCACTACACCTATTTCAGACCGTTCAATCGCGGCATCTGGGTCGGCGGCCTGTAGCCGCTGTTCGCAGATGATGCGTAGCTCGCCAACGGTAGTCGCATCGGAGGCCGACATGGCTGCCAGTTGCAGACATTTTGCCATGTCGCGTGAATCTTGAGCATGGCTACACAGGCTGATGCAGTACAGCAGAAAAATGCTGATTATTTTTCGCATTCACAAACCTTATGGTCAGATGGGCGGCGGCTATTGTATATCAGTAGATAGCATGGAGCCTTAACTTGATTTATCTGTCAAAGCCCCAAGATACTTTGAAAGAGATTATTGCGAGAAGCTCATGCGATTGCTATTCCTGTTGTTTATTGTCATGCCGATTTTGGAAATGTGGGTGCTCATTAAGGTGGGCTCCATTATTGGTGCGGTGCCGACGATTGCCATGGTGATGTTAACAGCGGTGATTGGTGCCTCATTGCTGAAGCGCCAAGGCCTGCATACCCTGACCCGTGCTCAAAACCGACTTAATAGTGGCGAGGTCCCTGCTACCGAGATTCTGGAAGGCTTGATGCTGGCTGTGGGCGGTGCACTGCTGCTCACGCCGGGCTTTTTTACCGATGCTATCGGCTTTGCCTGTTTGATACCGGGGCTGCGGCGCAGCTTGATTGCCAATATGTTGCGCCGGGGTGTAGTGCAGATGCACGGCGGCGGTTTTATGGGCGGTGGTCCTGCGGGCGGTGCAAATAATCAAGCTGATCGTAATGCGCAACAAGGTCACGTCACCATCGAAGGTGAGTATAAAAAAGAAGAATAATTTTTAGTGGGGGGCTTGAAATGTCCCCGCGCAGCCCCATTTACCAATCAGCCCACGGAGGCTTGGCTCTTAAAGAGTTGAGTGTCACCCGCTGGGAAACTCAAGGAATCCTGACTTCGAGAGAGGGTAGGGATGCCTCCCGGCAAATTGCAGTTTCCGGGTGGTACCGGTTAAACCGGTCACAAGAAATCTAAGTCATTGATTTAATGGAGATTTAGCAAATGAAAATTCGTCCGTTGTACGACCGCGTTGTGGTTCGTCGTAAAGAAGAGGAGCAAACAAGCGCCGGTGGTATCGTGTTGCCCGGTTCTGCTAAAGAGAAGCCAAACCAGGGTGAAGTTATCGCTGTTGGTGAAGGCAAATTGCTGGAAAGCGGTGAATTGCGCCCGGTTGGTGTAAAGGCGGGTGACGTTGTGATGTTCGGCCAATACTCCGGCAACACCGTGAAGGTGGATGGCGAAGAGCTGATCGTCCTCAACGAAGCTGAAATTTTCGGTGTGGTTGAAGCTTAAGGCTTTTTCCACGGATTCATTGAAATCAACGAATTAGTGAATAAAAGGTAGAAATATCATGGCAGCAAAAGAAGTTGTGTTTGGAAACGAAGCACGTCAGCGCATGGTGGCCGGTGTCAATATTCTGGCTAACGCAGTAAAAGTAACCTTGGGCCCCAAAGGCCGCAACGTAGTATTGGATAAGTCTTTTGGCGCTCCCACAGTGACCAAAGACGGCGTGTCAGTCGCGAAAGAAATTGAGCTGGAAGACAAGCTGGAAAACATGGGCGCGCAAATGGTGAAGGAAGTGGCTTCACGCGCTTCTGACGACGCTGGTGACGGTACCACTACGGCAACCGTTTTGGCTCAAGCCATTGTCAACGAAGGCCTGAAAGCGGTTGCTGCGGGCATGAACCCAATGGACCTGAAACGTGGTATCGACAAAGCGATTGCCGCTGCTGTTGAGCAGGTTAAGAGCTTGTCTATTCCTTGTTCAGACAACAAAGCAATTTCTCAAGTGGGCACTATCTCTGCCAACAGCGATAGCCAAGTGGGCAGCATCATTGCTGAAGCCATGGAAAAAGTCGGCAAAGAAGGCGTGATCACTGTTGAAGAAGGCCAAGGCCTGGAAAACGCGCTGGAAGTGGTTGAAGGTATGCAGTTTGACCGCGGTTACCTGTCGCCTTACTTCATCAACAATTCAGAGAATATGAGCGTTGAGCACGACAGCCCGTTTGTTTTGCTGGTCGACAAAAAAATCTCCAACATTCGCGAATTGCTGCCTCTGTTAGAGCAGGTTGCTAAAGCAAGCCGTCCGTTGGTGATTGTTGCTGAAGACGTTGAAGGCGAAGCACTGGCGACACTGGTTGTTAACACCATGCGCGGTATCGTGAAGGTAGCGGCATGTAAAGCACCTGGCTTCGGTGACCGTCGCAAAGCCATGTTGCAAGACATTGCGGTATTGACTGGCGGTACTGTTATTTCTGAAGAAATTGGTATGGATCTGGAGCAAACTACTCTAGACCATTTGGGTACTGCTAAACGCATCACAATGGATAAAGAAACCACAGTGATTGTTGACGGCGCTGGTGAAGGTGCTGCCATCCAGGCACGGGTTGCTGAAATCCGCACTCAAATCGAAAACACCAGTTCTGATTATGATCGTGAAAAACTGCAAGAGCGCGTTGCTAAATTGGCTGGCGGTGTTGCGGTTATCAAGGTTGGCGCAGCCACCGAGATCGAAATGAAAGAGAAAAAAGCCCGCGTTGAAGACGCGCTGCACGCAACCCGTGCTGCCGTTGAAGAGGGTGTGGTTCCTGGTGGTGGTGTGGCGCTGGTTCGCGCTATTGCCAATATTGGTCTTGTTGAAGGCGATAACGAAGACCAAACAGCGGGTATCAACGCCGCATTGCGTGCAATGGAATCACCGCTGCGTCAAATCGTCAGCAACGCAGGTGCTGAAGCCTCTGTGGTACTGGAAAGAGTCCGCAACGGTGAAGGTAACTTTGGTTACAACGCTGGCAACGGTGAATACGGCGATATGATGGAAATGGGTATTATTGACCCTGCCAAAGTAACGCGTAGTGCTCTGCAAGCCGCTGGCTCGGTAGCGGGTCTGATCATCACCACTGAGTGTATGATTGCAGATGCGCCACAGGACGAAGCCCCTGCAATGCCTGATATGGGCGGCATGGGTGGAATGGGCGGTATGGGTGGAATGGGCGGCATGATGTAGTCCCCCGCTTAACCCAAGCTAAGCCTAAGGCCCCGCAATTGCGGGGCTTTTTTATGCCCGTTACTTTTGCTGTGCTGGTCTTTATAACGCATATGCTATGTATTGTGTTTCAGTTAGATTAATGTTTTAGTAGTCAACATTGCATCTGTCGCCGTGTAGGGACAGAGCTGACAAATATAATAAAAACATCAGGTGAGCATATGGTTTCTAAGCGCGTTCTACTGGGCTTTCTGTGTGTAACGTTGACTGCTTGTGGCGGCGGATCCGGGGGTGGCAGTAGCAATAGCGACCCGCAAATGACTGGCCAGTTAGTCGACTCCTTGGTTCAGGGTGTTTCTTACGGCGCTAGTGTCGAGGAAGCGGCTGCAGATAATGCCCCCGTTACTAACAATCAGGGCGAATTTGTCTATCGTCGAGGCAATACCCTTCATTTTTATATAGGTTCAGTGGCGTTAGGCAGTGCCACAGGTGAGCGTTTTATTACCCTGCGGGATTTGGCGGCAAGCGATACCGCCGCTATTAATATGGCGCGGTTTTTGTTGACGCTGGACGCCGATGGTAATCCCGATAACGGTATTGAAATTGTGGCTGCAGTGGCTTTGCAGGCTACTGAACAAGGGTTAATGGCGAATGATTTTGCGCTGAGTGCTGCTGAGTTTACTGACAGTGGTTTAGCCGATTTTGCCCGTAGCGCTAATGGTGCAGCTCGGACGCTGCTGCCCGCAGCGCAGGCAGAAACCCATTTGCTGGAATCCGAAGCCGATATTGCCGATGGACAATTCGACAACGACAAAGGGGGCGATACGGATAGCGACGGGGTGAGTGATGTGGCTGACCAGTGTCCAGCAAGCTCACCCGGCGCGAATGTTGACGCCGAGGGTTGCGAAATTGAACCCCCTGTAGAAGTGGCAGACGGCGATGCCGACGGGGTGGCTGATGAGCAGGATAATTGCGTCAACGATGCCAATGCCGATCAACTGGATTTTGATAGCGATGGTGCAGGGGATGTTTGTGATAACGATGACGATAATGACGAGGTTGCTGATAGCGAGGACGACTTTCCGCTAAATTCAGAAGAAACGACCGACAGTGATAGCGACGGCATTGGTGATAATGCCGACAATGATGATGACAACGACGGTGTGTTGGACGGCGATGACGAGCAGCCCACCAGCTTTAATGACATAGATGCCGACGGTGTTGGCGATGGTGTCGACAACTGCCCGGCAACGGCCAACAGTGATCAAGGCGACAGCGATGAAGACGGTGTTGGTGATGCTTGTGAGCCACCCGATGCTGATGCAGATGGTATTGCAGACGCCAATGACAATTGCCCCGCAGTGGCAAATAACGCGCAGACAGATACCGACCAAGATGGCCTGGGTGATAGCTGTGATAACAGTGATGACCGGGATAGTGACGACGATGGCGTGGGCAATGAATCAGACCTTTGCGCCAACACTGCCAGTACCGCCACCGTCGATGACCGCGGCTGCGGTCCAGATCAAACCAATGCGGCCTGTGGGGATAATTTAGCGACGGTAGCGGCCGGGCGGCATCACCAGGTCTTGCTGCAATCCAATAGTGGCGAGCGCATTAGTTTTGAAGTGTTTGAGCCTGCCGAAATTAATTGCGGCGGTCGAGGTCAGGGCGCACACCCTTTGGTGCTGCATAGCCACGGCTTTGGCGGCGCCAGAGAAAGCGACCCCGCAGCACCGAGTTTTGAGGGCAGTGGTATTGCTGAGTTGTTGGCCCAAGGCTTTGTGGTGATCAGTATTGATCAGCGGGGCTTTGGTGACAGTAGCGGTTCGGTCAGAGTCATGGACCCTGATTTTGAAGGCTTGGACCAAGTGCAAATTTTGGATTGGGCTGAGCAAAACCTTGACTATCTTGCCTGGCGCAATGAAAGCAGTGGCGAGTTTATGCCCCAGCCTGCCATGGCGAGCAGTGTTGCAATGGGCGCCAATCTGCTGGTTGGCGCTATTGGCAGCAGTTATGGTGGTGGTTATCAAATGATGACCCATGCCATTGACGAAAAACAGCGCCTGGATGCGATGGTGCCAGACATCACTTGGCATTACCTGCCTTATAGCTTGAACCAGGGTGATGTACTCAAGTCAGTCTGGGCGCTGTTGTTGGTTGGCGGCGGTGAGGCGGGGAGTTATTTGCCCGGCTTTGAGAACCAGGATTCGCCCCTGGCGAGGGGGATCGACCCCTATATTGTTGAAACCCTTACCCGCAGCTTGGCGACCAATGAAGTTCCCCGGGACGCCGAGGCTTGGTTGGGTTACCACAGTCCGCGTTACTGGTGTGGTTTGAACGATCAGGCGAGCATGCCTTACACCCTTTCCGAAAGTGAGTTGAATAATAATCTATTGGGCAGCATCGAAAATGCAGAAAGTAATACCTTCAATGGCCAGCTTGGTGTGGATGTGCTGTTTACCCAGGGTATTCGCGATACCTTATTCAACTTTAACGAAGCGTGGTGGAATTATCAGTGCATGCGAGATCGCGCAGGCGAAGGCAATACAGTCAGGCTGATGACCCATGAAAATGGCCATATTATTTCTGGCTTTATTGGTGAAACACCCGATCCGCTGTATTTTCAGGCACCGGCAGGCAACTTCGCCTGTGGTGACATTGACCAACGTCAGGCCCAGTTGGCTTTTTTAAACAGCTCGCTTCGTGACGAGCCGCTGCCAGATTATTTAGCGGACGACAGTCTCTGTTTGTCACTGGCAGATGGCGATGCCGTGCGAATTCCTGCCGATCAGTTCAAAGCCCGGCGCGGGGCATTCAGCCACTTGGCTGCGGTCGAGTTTTATAGCAGTGCTGAATTGCAGTTAAGCAATGTGGCTAACGGCGTTGAGGCCCAGGCCTTGCATCTGTTGGGACAGGCACCGCAAATTGCACCGGTGCTTACGGTTAATGATGACAGCGGTTTGATCTTGGCTGGTATTCCCCAGGTGGATATTACGGTCAGTACTTTGGCGGGGCTCAATGAGCAGGTTTGCGCATTGGGCAGTATTCCCATCATCCGCTTGGGTTGCGACAGTATTTTGTTTGTTGGTGTCGGCATTCGTAAAGGGAGTGGCGAGTGGCAGTTGCTGGATGATCAGCTCGCCCCGGTAAGAGGCTTGGGTCAACACTTAAGCGTAGATTTGGTGGGGGTTGCTGAACGTTTGCAGCCCGGCGATGAAATTGGTTTGTGGGTCAGCGGTTATCATCCTCAGTACATCAGTTCCTTTTCTCGGGACGCGACCATCCCTGCCGTGAATGTCTCTGCGCAACTGCGATTGCCGCTGTACGGGGTAACGGCCGAGGGTGAGCTGGATCTGCAAGTTCAAGGCCAGTAATCAAGTCGCTATTTATCGCGTTTGCAATGCTAACGGGGCAGCCAGCTGCCCCGAAAGTTTGCTAAGATCGCCGTCATGCCTATTCAAAACGATGACAGGGAGGGCGAAGCATGGAGCTGAAATCCGTAGTCCCCTGGGGGCGCGCTTTTGCTGAATATCAGGCAATGTTCGCGCTTAAAGAAAGCGATTTAGAACGCCGCATTCTTGGTTGTGGTGACGGTTCAGCCAGCTTTAATGCCGAACTGCATTTGCGGGGTGGCCAAGTGGTTTCTGTCGACCCGATCTATGTTTTTTCAGCGGACCAACTTCGTCAACGTCTTCGCCAAGTCTATCCCAATATCATTGCTCAAATGGCCAGAGAGCGGGGGCGGTATGTGTGGAGTAATTTTCGCGACCCGGATCACCTTGGTTCGGTCAGAATGTCGGCGATGAATCAATTTCTTGGCGACTTCAGTCTCGGCCTTGAACAAGGGCGTTATGTGCCTGCCAGTCTCCCTGAACTGCCTTTTAAAGATGGTCAATTTGATTTGGCGCTGTGTTCACACCTGTTATTTGCCTACAGTGAACAGATCACCGCAGCGCAACATATTGCCGCTATATTAGAGATGTTGCGGGTGGCTAAGGAAGTGAGGATTTACCCCTTGCTGGATATTGAAGGCTATCCTTCCACGCATTTGAGTGACGTGGTCAGCGAGCTTGCCGAGGCTGGCATACAGGTCGATAGACAAACCGTCGGTTACGAACTTCAGCGCGGTGCGACGGAAATGCTCAGTCTTTCTCGCCGGGTTTAATGCCTTTAGTGGTTTCTTAAATGGTTTCTTAAATCGTATTTTATTTTACCCAATCTTTAGCAGGGAGAGGCATTGTGCTGGGTGGACAGAATCTAAACATTAACAGCGAGAATATCCGCCTCACCGATAGCAACATACTTTACGGTAGTGCCGAAGCGCTTCCTTGTCTCGTGGTGGATACGCCGCGCTGCTCTGCAGTGGTGGCTTTGCAAGGCGCCCAGTTGCTTTCATTTAAACCCACTGGCGACAGAGACTGGCTATGGCTTAGCCCTTTGGCGACATTTCGGCCCAGTGTTGCCATTCGCGGTGGTATTCCTATTTGTGCGCCGTGGTTTGGGGTTAATCGTCGCCAAACTGAGTTACCCAAACATGGTTTTATGCGAAACCGCGAATGGCAATTAAGCGCAGCCGATGACTTGGCTGATGACCTGGTGCGTTTGCGTTTTAAATTTAAATCTGAAGCCGAGGACACGGCTGGTTTTCCGTGGCCAATTTATGCCGAGCTGGAGATGTATTTGGCAGAGGAAGTATCGCTATCCCTCCGCATTGGCAATATGGGGGATTTGCCCATGCCTTTGAGCTTTGCTTTTCATTCGTACTTTGCCGTTAATGACCTTTCCCGAGTTGAGATTCCAGAGTTGGCGGGACAGCAGTATTTAGATAATACCGATGCGTTAAGCTCTAAATTACAGCCTGCTGCGGTGCGTTTTTCTGCTGAGGTCGATCAGGTTTATAACGGTATTGCGGCAAGCCAATCACTATGTGCCGGGGATGATGTCATTTATGTCACGGCGTGGCATTGTGATACTGCAATTGTTTGGAACCCCGGAGAAGCTTTAGCCGCATCGATGAGTGACGTCGGAAGTCACTTTAACGAGTATGTTTGTTTAGAGCGAGGCATGGCTTTTCAAGATGAACAAGAACTCGCGGCAGGTCAGGAGTTTCAGGGGCACATGAGCATTGCGCGAACCCTTGAGCGGGGCATGATGATATTGCGGGGGATTAGTGCCGCTTGAATGTTCAGGATGAGTTAAGGCGCGGTGGGTACACTACGACTGTTTTCAATCATTAAATAATAACAATCTATGAATAAACATGGATTGTTAGTAAAACAGTTGAGAGGTATTTATGCGTTTGACAGTGTTATTGATTGCCGTTTTATCCATGGGCTTAGTTGCCTGCAGTAGCTCAACAAGCTATCAAGCGGCTGAGAAACGAGGCGATTACGGTTATACAGAAACTGCGCTTGGCAAAGATCGCTATCGCATTACCTTTAATGGCAACTCGGCCACAGATAAAGAAACGGTGAACGATTATGCCTTATTGCGGGCTGCTGAATTAACTCTGCAAGAAGGGTATAGCTGGTTCCATTTGGTGAACCGCGATAATGACAGCAAAAGCCGCACTAGCACGTCTGTTTCTGGTGGCACTGGATTCGGCGGTGGTACGTCGGTCTATCAGCGCTGTGGTTTGTTGAGCTGTGACACCGTGGTTTATGATTCACCAAACCGTTTCAGTGGCGGTGTTGCTTCATCAAACACCCGCACCTCATATTCTTCTTCTTTAGAGATTAAGATGGGTAAGGGTAAAATGCCTAACGATGCAGAAGCTTACAATGCTCAGGAGTTGGCATCGACAATGCGTCGCTGGATGAGCACGGGCAGCAAATAGCTTGACGCCAAAGCGTGATGTTAAAGCCGGGCGTTGCCCGGCTTTTTTGTGTCAGCTTTTTATGCTGTTGATTTATAAATGAGGTGAAGTAATGAGCGAGACTGTTGCCGTATTGGGAGCCAGCCCCAAACCTGATCGTTATTCCTGCAAAGCCGTAATGCTTCTGGATCAGTACGGTCATAAGGTCATTCCGGTGAATCCCTATCACCAAAATGTGGCCGGTATTGATTGCGTAAAAACCCTGCAGGGCTTGGACGGGATTGATACGGTGACCTTGTATCTCAATCCCGATTTATTGGAATCGCAACTGGATGAGTTGATTAGCTTAAAACCTCGGCGGGTGATATTTAATCCCGGCACCGAAAGTGCCGAGCATCAACGTCGGTTGGAAGCTGCTGGCATTACGACAGAAGAAGCCTGCACCTTAGTGTTGCTGCGAACTCATCAATTTTGAGGGCTTGCTCCAGACTGCGGCAGGCGGCAGGAAGCTTAATCGATAACCGCTTTTTTCTTGATCCTTCCCTCCCAGCGGGGCCAGAAAAGCGCCGTGGGATAGGTATTCGGGTCCCCCGTTTCCATAAAGCCTTTTAAGGCTGCGGTCATCTGTTTGTGAATTCGAACCCGGTCTTCCCGGTTGCTGGGTTGCCATACAAAGTTACCAAAGTCTTCGCTATTTTCCTCAAAATTGCCAAACAAGAAAAACAGGTCCAAGCCGTGAAACGTGCCAAAGGCTCTTCTCCAAGGGTTGGGAAAATTGTCCCACTCAAAGGTATAGCGATACAACGGCGCGCCCGTGTCGATAAAATTTTTACTGGCCTGTCGCAGTTTGTGCTGTGCGTAGACATCGCCTAACAAGCTGAACAATTGATATTGCAGCAGGTTTTCAGGGACCAAATCTCGAATATTGATGTCTGGCGCTGTTAGGGCAAGTTGACTCAGGGTTTGTAATGCTTGTTCGCTGAGTTCGGATAAAGAGAAAAACAGCAGCAGCCCCGCCTCGTCTTCTGTCGAGCCCAGCAGTAAGGGGACGGCATTGATCAGTTCCTCGGCGGGTGTATCTCCCTCCGCAGGCAGTACATAGCCATCGGCACGGTCAAACGTGTAGCCAATATTGTCATCCTTGTTGTCGGGATCGCCCACTGTCGCATCGAGAATTTCTTGGGTGGATTTGTCGTGGAGATAGGCGTAAAGCGTTTGCTTGTCCATGGCTCTTAGACGGGCATCGAATGCCTCATCGGACAGTGTTGCCCCTTCCTGATTCATCAGGTTGTGAATAAATTGCCGGCTGCGGTCTTCCAGTGCGGGCCGGTCTGTTCCCAGCGGCACCGCCGACAGAATGGCGGCGCGGGAAAACAGGCCGCTGGCCAGAGGCGAACGCAGCAGCGCCCAGACGCTGATGCCACCTGCGGATTGCCCCATCAACGTAACGTTGTTGGGGTTACCGTCAAAGGCTGCAATATTGGTTTGTACCCATTCCAGGGCCTTGATAATGTCCAGCAGGGCAAAACTGCCGGAATTGCTGGCCGGGTCGCCTTCAATATTCAACGCAGTGTTGTGCATACTGCCGAAGATGCCCAAGCGGTAGTTGATGGTGACCACTATCGCACCCGTTTCTTCGGCCAGGGCGGCACCATCGTAAAGCCCTAGTGAGGTGGCGCCCATGGTGCCACTGCCGCCGTGGACAAATACCAGCACATCTCGGGGCGCAGGCGATTTGCTGGCGGGTTGCCAGACATTGAGATAAAGACAGTCCTCTGCGCCAAAAGGTTGTTCATAGTCTGCCACATTGTCGCTGGCAAACAGGTTGCCGAATTGGGCACAGGGCTGGCCGTAGGCGTCAGCCTTTTTAACGCCAGCCCAAGAAGCTGGGTCTTGAGGGGCGACCCAGCGAAGTTCGTCCACCGGGGGTGCGGCATAGGGGATGCCTAAATAGCGAGTGGTGGCCCCTGTTTGCTCGCCTTGGATACGGCCGCTGTCGAGGCTTATCCCCTCGTTGCTATTGCTGTTGTTGCATCCCAAAAAAATGAGAAGAAGGCTTGCGAAAAAAATCGGAGTGCAAGGTTTGAGCAAGAAGTGCCTGGGCATGGTATATAAAAATCCAAATGATTTTGGTAACGCTGAAGAGTGGCCTAAGACATCTTGGCGATGAGAAAGTGTGGGCGAGGGGCTCGGCGGGCAGGTCAAAATGTGTTTTTTGTGATGGGCTGCGCTGTTTCAGAAAAATGGTGTCAGGAGGGATTTGACAGGATAGTTGCGATGCTCAGTACTTAGATTTTTAGTACTTAAATTTTCAATTCTTGTTTCTGGAATGAAGTCTGGAATAAAAAAGGGAGCCAATGGGCTCCCTTGCAGTAACTATGGTGTGTTGAGATCAGACAAATTGTAGTAGTGCCAGCATGCCCGCTGCCAGAGCGATACTGCAGTGCACAACGCCGACCACGGTGGTCATGGGGCCGGTTTTGCCAAACAGGGCGTTGAGTTCCAGCAGAATGATGATGGCGATGCAGGCCCATAAACCATTGCTGATGTTCAGGCCTTCTGCACCGCCGCCGATTACGGCAGAGGCAGCATTTCCTGAGCCGTGGAAGGATCCCATCATGCCAATCAGCATCGGTGCTGAGAACAGGGTGTTGGTGCGGGAAGCCAGGCCTGCTTTCGGCGCGGCTTTTGAGGCGTCGCCGGCTTTAATGCCGCAGACGATTTTTTGATTTGGCCAAATTATCAGCCATACATTTAAAAACATCAGTGTGCCCATTAAGGCGCCGATGATGATATAGGCATTGAGGCCGCGCTGGGCAACAAAGTGCAGCATGGCAAAGCCGGTAAGGAAGGTGAACATGGCGCCCCAGCGGAACCACCACAGTGCACGTGGCGCCAGTTTACGTACGGCATCGGCTTTGGCATTGGCCTCAGCCTCTTTGAAATATTCGGTTTGTACAAAATTGAAGTAGTACAGCAGTCCAATCCACGTCACGCCAAACAGCACGTGCAGCCAGCGTAGTAATAAGTCTATTGATATATAGGCGTCCATCTCGCTCCCCTCATCAGTCGGTATTGTTGTTAGGGCCTGTTAATCCAAGCTGAGCGAAGTATAGCAAAGGCTTATTGGGTCTGTTGGCGTTTTATTGTCTTGCTGGCGGCAATCGGAACAGAGCTAAAGTGTCAGTGTCAGAGGCTGTGCTATGTGAGCATTTGGCATTTGCACCGTGGTGGCTTTGCCCGTCTTCAGCGCAGTGTCATAATGCCGATCAAATTCCACTTACTTTTTATTTGGGCCAAATATTGTGAGCACGGACAGACAAGAACCAGAAATCTCTTTGGCGGTTGATGATGACGATATCGTTGAACGCTCTTCTAACGGTAAACGCGGTAAGTCTGCGCCACCCCCCCCTCCTAAAAATGCCGGTAATGGTGGTGGAGGCGGCGGCTTCATGGCGTTTCTCGGCACGGTGGTTATTTTGGCGCTGGCGGGTTTCTCCTATTATTTGTTCGACCAGCTAACCGCAACCAAGGCCATGTTAACCCAAAGCCAAAACCGCTTGGATGTACTTGAGCAACGCCTTTCGGTGACAGACGAAAGCGTCACCGAGTCCAGTGTGTCGCTGAAGGTGAAGATGAAAGAGTTGGATTCTGAAGTGCGCAAGCTTTGGGACAATGTGTGGAAGAAGCAGAAAGAAGAGCTGGGTCAACATGACTCTGAAATCACTAAACTACAGAAGTCTTTGGCTAGTGCTGAGGCCAAGCTTAAAAGCAATCAAGCAGAGCTAAACACCGCATTGAAGAGCTTTTCTGCCGATAAAGACAAGCTGTCTTCGCTGGCGGGTCGCTTAGATAAAGCCGCCGCCCAAGCGGAAGTTAACCGCAAGCAACTGCTGGATTACGGTAAGCAGCTCGCCGCGGGTGGTAGTCTTGATGCCCGGGTGAAAGATGTCGAGCGTCGCTTGCAACAAAACGACGATTGGCTGGAGTCGATAAACGCCTTCCGTCGCCAAGTGAACCGCGATATTGAAGCGTTGCGCACGGCAGTCAGTCAGAATCACGCTTCGAATCCTCCGCGCTAATTCCTGCCCGCTGCTACACCTGAGGGGCGCCGCTGTTGTATACTCGCCCCCGGCTAAAGCGCCTGTGGAGGGTTATAGGCGCCCACAGCAAAAGGCTTGGCTTACCTGAGGGGGTGAGCCGGTCTTATCTGAATTCAAAAAACGACTTTAAAGTGACAGCTTGCCGCTGGGAGACTGCGGCTGCCATCGCCAACTATATAGGCTTCAGGAGTCCCGATGACTGTAATCCGTCAAGACGACCTTATTCAAAGTGTGGCCGATGCGCTGCAATTCATCTCTTACTACCATCCAGTCGATTTTATTAACGCGGTTAACGAGGCGTATGAGCGGGAGCAAAACCCCGCGGCCAAAGACGCGATGGCGCAAATTTTAATTAACTCGCGGATGTGTGCCGAGGGTAAACGGCCTATTTGCCAAGACACGGGTATCGTGACGGTGTTTTTGCAGGTCGGCATGAATATTCAGTGGGACTCTGAGCTATCAGTCACCGATATGGTGAACGAAGGCGTACGTCGAGCGTATAACCTGCCTGATAATGTGTTGCGGGCGTCAATTCTGGCCGATCCCGATGGCGCCAGAGCGAACACCAAGGACAATACTCCGGCGGTGATCCACTATGAAATCGTGCCCGGCGACAAGCTGGAAGTACATGTGGCGGCCAAGGGCGGCGGTTCAGAAGCCAAGTCTAAATTTGCCATGCTAAACCCCTCCGACTCGGTGGTGGATTGGGTGCTGAAAATGGTCCCGACTATGGGGGCGGGCTGGTGTCCACCGGGCATGCTGGGTATCGGCATTGGCGGCACAGCTGAAAAGGCCATGATTTTGGCGAAAGAGGCATTGTTAGATCCCATTGATATCCATGACCTGCAAAAACGCGGTGCCAGCAATCGCGCGGAAGAGCTGCGTCTGGAATTGCACGAGAAAGTGAATCAGCTCGGTATTGGCGCTCAGGGCTTGGGCGGTCTGACCACGGTATTGGACGTAAAGGTAAAAGACTTCCCCAGTCATGCCGCCAACAAAGCGGTCGCCCTGATCCCCAACTGCGCGGCAACCCGTCATGCGCATTTCACCTTGGACGGTTCTGGCCCTGCGGCCATGAAACCACCTTCATTGGATGAGTGGCCAGAAGTGACGCGTGAAGTTGGCGGTGATGTAAAACGCCTGAATCTGGACACGGTAACGGCCGAAGACATCAAAACCCTCAAGCCCGGCGATACCGTATTGTTAAACGGTAAAATGCTCACCGGTCGCGATGCCGCCCACAAGAAAATGGTGGATATGCTCAGCAAGGGCGAAAAGCTTCCTGTTGACCTCAAAGGCCGCTTTATTTATTACGTGGGTCCGGTTGATCCAGTGCGAGACGAAGTGGTGGGGCCCGCTGGTCCAACCACCGCGACCCGAATGGATAAATTTACCCGTACCATGCTGGCCGAAACCGGCCTGATGGGCATGATTGGCAAATCTGAGCGCGGCGATGGTGCCATTGAAGCGATCAAGGAATTTGAAGCGGTTTATTTGATGGCCACCGGCGGCGCGGCGTATTTGGTGGCGCAGGCCATCAAAAAAGCGGAAGTGGTCGCCTTTCCTGAGCTGGGTATGGAAGCCATCTACGAGTTTACGGTTGAAGATATGCCAGTGACCGTGGCGGTAGATACCCAGGGCGAGTCGGTACATAAAATTGGCCCTCAAATCTGGAAGGCCAAGATTGAGGAAGAGCAGATTACCGTCGTTTAACACGCCGGGATAAAATGCCTTGTGCGGGCAGCCTTTGCGGCCCGCATTTATTCCTTCACGACTCCGCGCCGCTTATTAGTGCTTTGGCATAGACAGAAGGACTCTCCATGACGCCGAGCTTTTACTGGCACGACTACGAAACTTGGGGCGCCAATCCCGCGGTAGACCGGCCTGTGCAGTTTGCGGGTGTGCGAACGGATATGGATTTAAATATCATTGGCGACCCGCTAATGATTTTCTCCCGCCCCAGTCCCGATTTTTTACCGCATCCAGAAGCCTGTTTAATTACCGGTATTACGCCCCAGCAAGCGCTGGAAGAGGGCGTGTGCGAGGTCGAATTTATTGCCGCTGTGCACCGGGAGCTGGCGCGCCCCGGTACTTGTGGCGTGGGTTATAACAGCATTCGTTTTGACGATGAAGTGACCCGCTATACGCTCTATCGCAATTTTTATGACCCTTACGCCAGAGAATGGCAAAACGGCAACTCCCGCTGGGATTTAATTGATGTGGCCCGGCTCTGCGGTGCATTGCGGCCAGAGGGCATTAACTGGCCCAAGCGCGACGATGGCACCCCGAGCTATAAGCTGGAAACCTTATGCGCGGCCAATGGTTTAATGCATGAGTCGGCCCACGATGCCTTGTCGGATGTGTATGCGACCATCGAACTGGCCAAGCTGCTAAAACAGAAACAGCCGAAGCTGTTTGATTACGCCCTGAGCCTCCGGGATAAAAAAGTGGTTGCCAGCTTGCTGGATGTGCAAACCCAGGTGCCGCTGCTGCATGTGTCTGGCAAGTTTCCCGCCTCGCGGTATTGTTCGGCTTTGGTCATGCCCATTGCGCCACATCCGACCAATAAAAACAGCGTGATTGTCTACGATTTAAGTGTCGACCCCAGGCCGTTAATGGACCTGTCTCCAACACAGATTATGCAGCGGGTGTTTAGTAGCGCGGCGGATCTTCCCGAGGGTGAAGCGCGGATTCCTTTAAAGGAAGTGCATATCAACCGCTCGCCCATTGTCGCCACAGCACGCTTGCTGGATGAGCAAAACAGTCAGCGGCTGGGTATCGATTTGGACCAATGTCGCCAGCACTGGAAAATGCTGCGTCGCAGTGAAGGTCTTTTGCAAAAAGTACAGAAAGTCTATGAAAAGCGGGAGTTTCCCGCCTCGGACGATCCTGATACGGCGTTGTACGCGGGCTTTTTCTCGGCCCAAGATCGCAAACAAATGGACTCTCTGCGCAGAGAGTCCCCTGAGGCCTTGGCAGCAAAAAACATTGATTTTCAAGACCCGCGCTTGCCTGACCTGCTGTGGCGGTATCGGGCCAGAAACTTTCCCGAGACCTTGAGCGCTGAAGAACTGCATCAATGGCGGGATTTTTGTCGCCAACGACTCCGCAAGCCAGGTTCATTATCGCTGGGCTTTGAAGGGTTTCGTGGTCGTTTGTTTGAGCTTTCTGAGCAGGAATTATCTGACCGCGATCGACATATTCTGGAAGAGCTGAATGATTACGCCGCCGCATTGGAGCAAGAGGGGCTGTGAGTGATTGGTGGGTGTATATGGTGCGCTGCCAAAGCGGCCGACTGTATACCGGCATTACCACGGACACGGCGCGGCGATTTCGGGAGCACTGCGGAGAGGGCAAGCGCGGCGCCCGGTTTTTTCGCAGCGACCCAGCGGAAGCCTTGGTTTATGTTGAGCCCGCTGAAAACCGCTCCGAGGCCAGCAGCCGTGAGGCGGCGATTAAAAAACTGCAACGGCCAGAAAAGTTGCGTTTGATTGCCGAGGCGTTATCGACAGAGACACCCCCTTCGCAAACGACGCCCTAAGCTGTGTTAACAGGCTCTAGCACGCCCTGGCACGCGGCTGAACATCAACGCCCTTTCGCCGAGCATCGAGACAAGCGATAATGCGCGGCGAATTAAGAGGTCAACATGGCAGAGCAGCAACGCGAGCGAGAAAAAAGCAGTAATATCCGGGTACTCAGCGCAATGTTGGGGTTTATCAAACCCTATCGCTGGCAGGCTGTTTTAGCCAGTATCGCCCTGATTTGTACGGCGGGTATTACCTTGTCGATTGGTCAGGGTTTACGCTTGCTGATTGACCAGGGCTTTGCCGAGGGCGCTGATCCCAAGGCACTCAATGATGCCTTGTTATTGTTTATGTTTATGGTGCTGTTATTAGCTGCCGGTACCTTTACTCGCTTTTATTTTGTCTCCTGGATTGGCGAGCGGGTGAGCGCCGACCTGCGCAAAGCGGTGTTTAATCATATGATCACCCTGCACCCCGGTTTTTTTGAAACCAATGTCAGTGGTGAAATCCAGTCTCGCATTACCACCGATACCAGTTTGTTACAGACGGTGATTGGTTCGTCGGTGTCCATTGCCCTGCGTAATTTTTTGATGTTTTTGGGCGGCCTGGTCTTGCTGTTTGTCACCAACCCCAAACTGACGGGGATGGTGTTGCTGAGTGTGCCGCTGGTGGTGGCGCCCATTTTGATCTTTGGCCGTCGGGTCAGGCGTCTGTCCCGAGACAGTCAGGATAAAATTGCCAGTGTAGGCAGTTTTGTCGGCGAGGCCATTAAAAATATTAAACTCCTGCAAGCGTTTAATCATCAAGCCGCTGACCGCCAACGCTTTGACGACTATGTTGAGTCTGCCTTTCAGGTGGCCGAGGGGCGGATTCGCCAGCGGGCGTGGTTGTCGACGGCGGTCATTGTGCTGGTGTTGGGCGCGGTCAGTGCAATGATGTGGGTAGGTGGTCACGATGTGCTGGCCGGACGCATTAGCGGCGGTGAGTTAGCGGCGTTTATTTTTTATGCGGTAATGGTGGCAGCCTCTGTTGGGGCTATCTCTGAAGTCTTTGGTGATCTGCAGCGGGCCGCGGGTGCCAGCGAACGCCTGCTGGAATTATTGGCGGCAAAAAGCTTGGTGACGGCGCCGATTGTACCTGAGGCATTGCCTGCCGATCTTGGCGGCCGTTTGGAATTGCAGCAAATATTTTTTCATTATCCCTCCCGGCCAGACGGCTGGGCGATTAATGGCGTGAGCTTAAACATTGCCGCTGGTTCAAGTCTGGCCTTGGTGGGCAGCTCAGGGGCGGGTAAATCTACAATGATTGACTTGCTGCTGCGGTTTTACGATGTGCAGCAGGGCGCGATTTTGTTTGAAGGCGTGGATATTCGCAAGCTAGCTCCCGACGATCTTCGCAGCCATATTGCCATGGTGCCCCAGCAGCCAGTGCTGTTTACCGGCAGTGTTGGCGATAATATTCGCTACGGTAAGCCCTCTGCGTCAGATGAAGAAGTAGAGGCGGCGGCCAAGGCAGCTTATGCCGACGATTTTATTCGCACGCTGCCCAAAGGTTACGACAGCTATGTGGGCGAAGGCGGTATTCGCTTGTCAGGTGGTCAGCGCCAGCGTATTGCTATTGCCCGAGCGGTATTGGCTGATCCGCGGCTGCTATTACTGGATGAAGCCACCAGCGCACTGGATGCAGAAAGCGAATACCAAGTGCAAAAGGCGCTGGAAACCTTGATGAAGGGTCGCACCACTATTGTGATTGCTCATCGCCTCGCCACCGTGGTGAATGTGGATACCATCGCCGTTTTGGATCATGGCCAAGTTGTGGCGACCGGTAGTCATGCAGAACTCCTGCAGCGCAGCGAACTCTATGCAAGGTGGGCCAGTTTGCAATTTGATGAAGGGCAGGTCGGCCTTGGCAGCCAAGATTTGTCTGCGCCTGAAGTTCAGCCAACGGAGAACGCACAGTGAAGTTTGCCGGCAGTCATATTCTCTCTATTGAACAATTTCAGCGGCAAGACATTGATCAGCTGTTCAGTGTTGCCGATATGATGATTCCTTACGCCCATCGACAAAGAGTTACCAAAGTTTTGGATGGGGCCATTCTTGGCAATATGTTTTTTGAGCCTTCTACCCGAACGCGAGTCAGTTTTGGCTGTGCCTTTAATCTGTTGGGCGGTGAAGTCAGAGAGACCACCGGTTTTGAAAGCTCGGCCATTGCCAAGGGCGAATCGCTCTACGATACCGCCAGAGTGTTGAGTGGTTACAGCGACGTGATTGTGATGCGTCATCCCGCCTCAGGATCTGTGTCTGAGTTTGCCGCGGCAAGCCGGGTACCGGTGTTAAACGGTGGTGACGGTGCTAATGAGCATCCCAGTCAGGCTCTGCTGGATTTATATACCATCCGCAAAGAGCTGCAGCATAAAGGCCGTGGCTTGGACGGGCTGCGCATCGCCATGATCGGCGATTTAAAATATGGCCGCACGGTGCATTCGCTGTGCAAATTGCTAAGTCTTTACGACAAGGTGACGGTGACCCTGATTTCACCGCCTGAACTGGCCATGCCCGACGATATTGTGGAGCGTCTTCGGGAAGCGGGGCATACGGTATTTCTGTCCAACGTCATGGAAGACAGCTTGTCGCATATCGATATTTGCTACTCCACCCGCATTCAAGAAGAGCGTTTTACTGACCGGGCTGAGGCGGATATGTACCGGGGTCGCTATCGCTTAAACCAAGCGATTTACACTCGCTACTGCGAACCGAATACGGTGATTATGCACCCGCTGCCCAGAGACTCGCGGATGGAAGCCAACGAGCTGGACAACGACTTGAACGACAATCCTAATTTGGCGATTTTCCGTCAAGCCGACAATGGTGTGTTGGTGCGTATGGCGTTGTTTGCGATGGTGCTGGATGTGGTGGACCAGGTCGATAGAAATGCCCGCGACGTGAATTGGTATACCGAAAGGCGGTTTTGATGACGGACTTTGATCGCAACGATGTCGAGATTTTAGAAGACAAGCTGGGTTGGGCGGGTTTTTTTAAGCTGCGGGCCATTCAGTTAAGACACCGTTTATTTCAGGGTGGTTGGGGTAAGCCCATCAATCGTGAGCTAATGGAGCGGGGGCTTGCCGTTGGCGTGCTGCCTTATGACCCCGCCACTGACAGTGTATTACTCATTGAGCAGTTTCGAGTGGGTGGGCTTAACCGCGAGGCCGGTCCCTGGATGATGGAACTGGTTGCGGGTTTGATTGATAAAGAGGAAAGCCCCCAAGAGGTTGCCCGGCGAGAAGCCGAAGAAGAAGCGGGTATTACTTTGGGCGAGCTGGAGCCAGTGGCGAATTATTTTTCTTCGCCGGGTGGCAGCGATGAGTATTTTTATCTCTTTTGCGGTTGCTGCGACCTGACCGCAGCGGGTGGCTATTACGGCCTGCCAGAAGAGGGCGAAGATATTAAGGCGCAGGTGCTCAGTGTCGACGATGCCTTGGCCAACATGGCAAGGGGGCACATTGATAACGCCCATACGATTATTGCTTTGCAGTGGTTGCAATTAAATCGGTCTAGGCTGCGCCAGCAGTGGCAAGATAAATGAGCGAGCCCAGCCCGGTCGCCGCCAAACCTCAAGGCGGCTTGCTGCGTTCCAGCGCCGTGGTCAGTGTGATGACCATGCTGTCTCGGGTGTTAGGCTTGATTCGGGATGTGGTGATTGCGGCTTTTCTTGGTGCCACCGCCAATGCCGACTGTTTTTTTGTCGCCTTCAAAATCCCCAATTTTCTGCGCCGTTTGTTTGCAGAAGGGGCCTTTTCTCAGGCCTTTGTGCCGGTGCTGTCTGAGTACCGGGAAAATGGCAGTCAAGCCAGTGTTAAATTGCTGGTTGACCGGGTGGCAGGGGCGCTGGGTGGCGTACTGACCATTGTCACTGCGCTGGCGGTGATTGGCGCGCCGGTGGTGACGACAATTTTTGCACCGGGTTTTCGAGAAGATCCGCTGAAGTTTCAACTGACCAGCGACATGATCCGCATCACCTTTCCGTATTTGCTACTGATTTCCATGACCGGTTTTGCCGGTGCGGTGCTCAATAGTTTTGGCCGCTTTGCGGTGCCCGCTTTTACTCCGGTGTTGTTAAATGTTTGCCTGATTTCTGCGGCAGTATATTTATCGCCCTATTTTCCCGAGCCTGCGATGGCCTTGGCATGGGGCGTATTAATGGCAGGGGTGGTGCAGCTGGTTTTTCAAATGCCGTTTTTGCAGCGCATTCACATGCTGCCTCGACCGCGCTGGGGTTGGCAGGACGAGGGTGTTAAACGCATTGTCCATCTGATGATTCCGGCCATGTTTGGGGTGTCTGTCAGTCAGATTAATTTATTGCTGGATACCGTGCTGGCGTCTTTTCTCCCCACTGGCAGTATTTCTTGGCTGTATTACTCCGACCGTTTGGTGGAGTTGCCATTGGGGGTGTTTGCCATTGCCATTGCTACGGTGATTTTGCCCAAGCTGTCGCGCCAGAAAGCTACCGGCGATGAAGATTCTTTTGCGCGGACGCTGGACTGGGGCTTGCGTGGGGTGTTGCTGATTGCGGTTCCGGCAGCGGTTGCGTTAGTGATTCTGGCTGAATCGATTTTGGCAACGCTGTTTCAATACGGTGAGTTGGGTAGCCGGGATGTGGCCATGGCGGCCATGAGTTTGCGGGCGTATAGCCTTGGCTTGATCGCGTTTATGTTAATCAAGGTGTTGGCGCCGGGGTTTTATGCCCGCCAAGACACTAAAACCCCGGTGCGCATCGGTATCATCGCCATGGTGGCTAATATGGTGATGAATATTGCGCTGGTGATTCCCCTGCATTATTACTGGCAAATTGGTCATGTGGGCTTGGCGCTGGCCACGGCGGCGTCGGCGTGGTTAAACGCTGGGCTGTTATTTAGGGGGCTTGTTAAAACGGCGGTTTATCGCCCTAAAGCGGGCTGGGGACGATACCTGTTACAGCTGTTGCTGGCGGTATGCGCGATGGCCGCTGTGTTGGTCTGGGGCAATCAGTGGCTGGCCGAGCTGCTGCAGTGGCCTTGGTGGCAACGTGGCCTGTCCTTGTTGGCGCTATGTGCTTCAGGCGCGGGAGCCTATCTTCTGTTGTTGATTCTGAGTGGCCTGAAAGTGGCAGAATTCCGTGGTCATTAACGCCAGTCGTGACAGTCGTTTTAGTCGAGGCCGGGAGTGGGCTATAATCACGCGCTTTGCTTGGCGTATTGAACGGTCCCTATGGAGCTGATCCGCGGATTTCACAACTTTCGACCCCATCATCGTGGCTGTGTGGCTACGATTGGTGCTTTTGATGGTGTTCATCGCGGACATCAGGCGGTGTTGCGTCAGTTAATGGCGAAGGGGCAAGAGCTGGGCTTACCGACTACGGTGGTGTTGTTTGAGCCCTTGCCCAGAGAGTTTTTAGCTCCCGGCGTGGCGCCTGCCCGGTTGATGAGTTTTAGAGAAAAGTTTCTCGCCCTGAAAGCGCTGGGGATTGATCGGGTGGCGCGGATTCGTTTTACCGACGGGCTGCGCAACATGGATGCCGACGAGTTTATCTCCACCTTGTTTGTGCGTTGTCTTGGCGCCAAATACATTGTGGTCGGTGACGATTTGCGCTTTGGTCGCAACCGCAGTGGCGATTTTGATTTGTTACGTCAGTTTGGCAAGCGGGATGGCTTTGGGGTTGACGATACCTCCACCTTGGAATTAACCGGCGAGCGGGTGAGCAGCACACGCATTCGAGAGGTCTTGGATCAGGCCGATTTCGCCTTGGCCGAGCGGCTTTTGGGCCGCCCCTATAGCATCTCCGGCCGGGTAATGATGGGCAAGCAGCTGGGTAGAACCATTAATGCCCCTACCGCCAATGTGCAGCTTCGCCGCTTGCGCTCACCCTTGTCGGGGGTGTTTGCC
This sequence comes from Spongiibacter sp. IMCC21906, assembly GCF_001010805.1. Lineage (NCBI taxonomy): Bacteria > Pseudomonadati > Pseudomonadota > Gammaproteobacteria > Cellvibrionales > Spongiibacteraceae > Spongiibacter > Spongiibacter sp. IMCC21906. The sequence continues at coordinate 1,381,595 of NZ_CP011477.1, forward strand.
GTTGAAGTGGACGGGATTGACCAGCAGCGACATGTTGGCGTGGCCAATGTTGGTGTGCGGCCGACCATTGGTGATTTGTCCGAAGCGATTCTTGAAGTACATTTGCTGGACTTTAATGGCGATCTTTACGGTAAAAATATCACCGTTATTTTTCGCCAAAAAATCCGTGAAGAAATGAAGTTTGATGGCATACCTGCGCTGCAAGCGCAGATTGCCGACGATATTCAACAAACCAGACAATTTTTTGCCCTTTAACCCCTATCGGCGTCTTTATTAAATCCTATGAGTGATTACAAACATACCCTGAACCTGCCCAGTACCGCCTTTGCGATGAAGGCCAACCTGGCGCAACGCGAGCCCGAAATGCTCAAACGTTGGGCCGAGCAGGATGTGTATCAGGAAATTCGCGAAGCGAGAGCGGGGCGGGAGAAGTTTATTCTTCACGATGGCCCTCCTTACGCCAACGGCGATATTCATATCGGCCACGCGGTCAACAAAATCATTAAGGATATGATTGTTAAGTCAAAAACCATGAGTGGTTTTGACTCGCCTTATATTCCCGGTTGGGATTGCCACGGGCTGCCTATTGAGCTGAACGTCGAGAAAAAAATCGGCAAGCCGGGCCAAAAGGTCGATGCCGCGACCTTCCGGGAGGAGTGTCGCAAATACGCGTATAAACAGGTGAATGGTCAGCGAGAAGACTTTAAACGCTTGGGTGTCTTTGGGGATTGGGATAATCCCTATCTGACCATGAGCTTTGATGTTGAAGCCAATATTGTTCGTGCGTTGGGTAAAATCGCTGACAATGGCCATTTGCAAAAAGGCTTTAAGCCGGTGCATTGGTGTTTGGATTGTCGCTCTGCCTTGGCAGAAGCCGAGGTGGAATACCAAGACAAAACCTCGCCGGCAATTGATGTTGCCTTTGCGGTAATTGACGCCGGTGAGGCTCGTAAACGCTGCGGCCTTGCCGAGCTTGAAGGCGAATTGAATCTGGTGATCTGGACCACGACGCCTTGGACCTTGCCCGCCAATATGGCGGTGGCATTGCACCCCGAGCTGGATTATGTGTGGGTCGCGTTTGAAAAAAATGCTCAGCGCTATATCACCCTGCTTGCCGAAGCCCTTTATGAAGGGGCGCTGGCGCGTTATGGCGTGGATGAATTTGCCGTGGCGGGTCGCTGTAAAGGCGCGGATCTGGAAAAGCTGATGCTGCAGCATCCCTTTAATGACCGCCAGGTGCCGATTATCTTAGGTGATCACGTCACCACCGACGCCGGTACCGGTGCGGTGCATACGGCGCCAGCGCATGGTCAAGATGACTTTGTGGTGGGTAAGCAGTACGGCCTTGAGGTGAATAACCCGGTTGCCGCCAATGGCACGTTTATCGAAGGTACGCCGCTGTTTGCCGGTGAGCATGTGTTTAAAGCGAACGATAGTGTATTGGCGGTGTTGGAAGAGCGCGGCCGTTTACTGGCCCATCAGAAATATCAGCACAGTTATCCTCATTGCTGGCGTCACAAGTCTCCGATTATCTTCAGAGCGACGCCCCAGTGGTTTGTCAGCATGCATCAAAATGGTCTGCTGAATACCGCACTGGAAGCGGTTGAAGGGGTGAGTTGGACGCCAGGCTGGGGGCAGGCCCGGATCGCGTCGATGATGCAGGAACGCCCGGACTGGTGTATTTCCCGGCAACGTACCTGGGGTGTCCCCATTGCGCTGTTTGTTCATAAAGACACTGCCGAGTTACACCCAAACAGTTCACAGTTGGTGGAGCAGGTCGCCCAGAAAGTTGCCGAGGGCGGTATTCAGGCTTGGTTTGATCTGGACGCCAGTGAACTATTAGGTGCCGATGCAGAGCAGTACGAGAAAGTCTCCGATACCCTCGATGTCTGGTTTGACTCTGGGGTGACGCATTTTTCTGTTCTAAAACAAGATGCCAATTTAGCCTACCCCGCAGACTTGTATTTGGAAGGTTCAGATCAACACCGGGGTTGGTTTCAGTCGTCGCTGTTGACCAGTATTGCCATTGAGGGGGTGGCTCCATACAAAGGTGTGCTTACCCACGGCTTTACTGTGGATGCTCAGGGTCGAAAAATGTCCAAGTCGGTGGGCAATGTCGTTGCACCGCAAAAAGTCATGAAGACCTTGGGCGCGGATATTTTACGGCTGTGGGTGGCAGCGACAGATTACCGCAATGAGATGACGGTATCGGACGAAATTTTTAAGCGCACCGCAGATTCGTATCGACGTATTCGCAACACAGCACGGTTTTTATTGGCGAATATGACAGGCTTTGATCCGGTTGAGCATGCCGTGGCCGAAGACGATATGCTGGCCTTGGATCGCTGGGCGGTGGCCCGAGCTGCGGCCCTGCAGGCTGAAATTATCAAGGCTTATGACAGCTACCAGTTTCATCTGATTTATCAGCGGCTGCACAATTTTTGTGTGGTGGAACTGGGTGGTTTTTATCTGGATATTATCAAAGACCGCCAGTACACCACCCAGGCAGATAGTTTGCCACGTCGCTCTGCGCAAACGGCGCTGTACCATATTGCCGAAGCATTGACTCGCTGGATCACCCCCATCTTGAGCTTTACTGCGGATGAGTTGTGGCAGCACTTGCCGGGCGAGCGCAAAGGCTCTGTGTTTGCCGCAGAGTGGTATCAGGGCGTTAATAATATCCATACTGACCGGGTCATGGATGATGCCTTTTGGCAGCAAATTCAAGCCGTTAAAACTGCGGTTAATAAAGTGCTGGAGCAGTGCCGAAAAGACGGTGTAGTGGGTGGCAGCCTGGAAGCTGAAGTCACCCTGTTTTGCGATGAGTCCTTAATGGAATCGCTAATGGCGCTGAAAGATGAGCTGCGGTTTGTGTTGATTACCTCATCAGCTCAACTGGCACCTTTGTCGGCGGCCAATGCGGCGGTTAGTACGGAATTGGAAGGTCTGCAAATTCGGGTGATCCCTAGCGACGGCGACAAGTGTGAGCGCTGTTGGCATCACCGGGAAGATGTCGGTCAGGATGTGAATCATCCTACCCTTTGCTTCCGTTGTATCGACAATGTCGAGGGCAACGGCGAGCATCGTGACTATGCCTGAGAATACTATGCCTGACAATACAGCTAAAAACCTGCTTAAAAACAGGCGTAGAAATAAGTTGGATATGTTTGGTGAACAGGACCCTGCTGCGGTGGCGGCCCAGCGTCGCAACCGGCTCATGTGGTTTATGCTGGCGCTGTTCCTGGTCGTGATAGATCAGATCAGCAAGTATTTTGCCGACACGATGTTAGCTTATGCCCAGCCCGTAGAAGTGTTGCCGGTATTGGATATTACCTTGCACTATAACCGCGGAGCGGCGTTCAGCTTTTTAAGCAATGCGGGGGGCTGGCAACGCTGGTTTTTTACCGCTATTGCGGTAGCTGTCAGTGTTTATATCGCCATCTGGCTGCTGCGTCTGCCCAGTAAACAGCGTTTGTTGTCACTGGGCTTGGCCTTGGTATTGGGTGGCGCGGTGGGCAATTTGATTGACCGTGTGATATACGGCCATGTGGTGGATTTTATTTCTGTGCACTGGCAATCGAGTTATTTCCCCACGTTTAATATTGCCGATGCCGGTATTTCTGTTGGGGCATTTTTTCTGGTTTTGGATATGCTGCTGAATCCTGACAAGGGTAATGATGCAGGCAAGGTTAACGGGCAACATTAACAGTATGACGGATGTAATGACGATCACTGAAAACTCAAAAATCACCCTGCACTTTGCTTTGCTGTTGGAAGACGGCCAGGTGGTGGACTCTACCTTTGAACGTGAAAAACCGGCCAGTTTTGTGTTTGGTGACGGTAATTTGCTGTCCTCGGTTGAGGCCCAGTTGCTGGGGCTGCGCACGGGCGACAAAGAAACCTTTAAGCTGGCGCCAGAGCAGGCGTTTGGGCAGCGTAATCCAGCCAATATTCAAAGTTTTCCTCGCAGCCAGTTCAATGCCGATATGGAATTATACGAAGGCTTGGTTATCTCCTTTGCCGATGCTGCCCGGGCTGAGTTGCCGGGGGTGGTGAGCAGCTTTGATGATGAGCGGGTAGAGGTCGATTTTAACCACCCGTTGGCGGGCCGCAGTTTATTGTTCAAAGTTGAAATTCTTGATGTGCAGGCGCAAGGTGAAATGTCCTGATGTCTGAACGCGGAGCCGATATGCAAATTGTGATGGCAAACCCCAGAGGTTTTTGTGCCGGGGTAGATCGGGCAATAGAAATCGTGAACCGGGCCCTGGAGGTTTTTGGTTCGCCTATTTTTGTGCGCCATGAGGTGGTTCACAATAAATTTGTGGTTGAGGATTTGCGTCAGCGTGGCGCGGTATTTGTCGATGAATTAGACGAAGTGCCCGATGATCGCATCGTGATCTTTAGTGCCCACGGGGTGTCCCGAGCGGTAAGAGACGAAGCGGATCGTCGCGGGCTCAAAGTATTTGACGCAACCTGCCCGTTGGTGACGAAAGTCCATATGGAAGTGCATAGCTATAGCAAACAGGGCCGGGAATGCGTGTTGATCGGCCATAAAGGCCACCCGGAAGTGGAAGGCACCATGGGGCAGTATCGTAGTGACAAGGGCGGCCAGATTTATTTGGTAGAAGACGTCGCTCAAGCTGAAAAGCTGAACGTCGCTAACCCTGAAAAACTGTCCTATGTTACCCAAACTACGCTGTCTATGGATGACACTGCGGCGGTGATTGATGCGTTGCGGACTCGGTTTCCGGCCATTGAAGGTCCACGCAAAGACGATATTTGCTACGCCACCCAGAATCGCCAAGACGCGGTAAAAACCCTATCTGCTCAGGTAGATATTGTGTTGGTGGTGGGCTCGCCCAATAGCTCCAACTCCAATCGGCTGCGAGAGCTTGCCGAGCGCAATGGCTGCCAAGCTTATTTAATTGATACCGAAGAGGATATCAATCCCGTGTGGCTAGAGGGTCAGCCGCGTATCGGGATTACGGCAGGGGCTTCGGCGCCAGAGGTGTTAGTAGAAGCTGTGGTCAAACGGCTTTGTGACTTGGGTGCGCAGTCGCCAGTAGAACTGGATGGTCGTCCCGAGAATATTACTTTTTCCCTTCCCAAGGAATTGCGCTTGGTTGAGGTGAGCTAAGCGCCTTTTGAGACTGTGTCGATTCTTCATGTGTCAGGGCGTTTTACACGCACTAGCATGCTTGATGAGTCGAATGCGGCCGCCAATACTGAGAATGAGTTTATACCCCAGCTCAAGTTCTGCTCCGCAAACAGTAATCGTCCCCACTTGAAATGCACCGGATGCGGTTTGGGCACTCCCATCCGGGTGAAAGGTGATGGATGTTGCGACCCAGCGATTGCCACTGATTTCTACGGCATTGGCCTCGTTCTGACGGTATAGAACGGCTTCGTTAGTATCCTTCTCAGCGTCAGCATTAAGATCGCTAAAAAACTCCACTCCATCTGCCCAGTTACCATCTTGATTCCAGACGGTAATCGGTATATTTCTAAATACCGCTGTCGATCGGGCACTGCTCAGGGTGTGGAATAAGGTCGAGGCGCTACTTCGCAAACGTTGTTTTTCGACTAAGGTCATCAGGCCGGGGATGGCCACCAAGCCGAGAATGGCGGCGATGGACAATGCTGACAATAATTCAATTAAGGTCATTCCTTTGTGGTTCATCACGGTGTCCCTTCCTTGGAAAATCGTGAGTATTCATTGTGCGATATCAGCGAGAAGCAATATCGCTGTCTTAATGGGTGTAGTTCAATCTGCTGTGTTTGTCTAGGGCGCCTCTGGTTAATTCGCTAATGTCTCAGCGAAGCCTCTGGCGTACGCTGGCAAGGCGCGGCACGATTAATGAGGGTCGCAACGCTGTCCAGTGTGCGCCAGAGGTCCGCCCTTCTTGGCTAAGCCTGAGGCATCACCGAATTAACCAGAGGTGCCCTAGTAATTAACCGTTTGTCGCCTGTATTAAACCGTTTGTCGCCACACACTGGTAAGACAATCGCTCGGCTTTTAGGATAACTTGAGGCAAAGTTCAGGCGGTTCGCCATTAGCTGATAAAGGAAGTACATACGTTGCTAAACCCGGTAGTAAAGACACCTATTTTTTCTGCCCAGCGGGTTCAGGGTTTTACGCTGATTGAGTTGCTGGTGGCAATGGCTATTGTCGCCATTGTGATCAGTGTGGGTGTGCCCAATTTGAATCAGTTTATTGAAAGCTCACGTGCCAGCAGTGATATTCGCTTGCTGACTAATGCTTTGGCGACAGCCCGGTCGGAAGCGATTGTGCGCTCTCAAGTGATTACGGTAAGCGCTGAGGGAGGTGCATGGGTAGATGGTTGGCGGAGTTGGCAAGATGCAGACGCTGACGGCACCATCGATAGTGGAGAAACCGTGAAGCGCTTTGCTGGGTTGGAGAGCAATGCCTCTTTAGTGGCTGACAGAAATGGCAGTGCAGTCAGTTCGCTGGCGTTTAATGGCGATGGCTTTTTAGTGGGTACTCAGGCGGTAGTGTTTGCTTATCGCACTTCGCCGGAATATTGCTCCCGAGATAGAAATATACAGATTAGCCTCAGTGGCCAAGTTAGAGTGACGGAGCGTAACTGCCCATGAAATTACAGCATTTTTGCCGACTGGGCCTACGGCGGCAGCAAATCGGCGTAACGTTAATTGAGGTGCTGGTCGCCATACTGATTACCGCAACCGGTGTGCTCGGTGCAGCCGCATTGCAGCTTAATTCAGTAAAGTTTAACCAAGTGGCCAATGTCCGTTCGGCGGCTGTTTTTTTGGCAAATGATATGTCAGACCGCATTCGCGCTAACCGGGCAGCTGCACTCAATGGTTTTTATGATCTGGCAATGGATGCGTCTGCGTCCAATGGCACAGAGGTATATCAAATTGATCAACGTGATTGGCTGACTGAGCTGGCCAACAGATTGCCAGGGGGCGATGGCTCAGTAGTCCGTAATGGCACAACATTTACTATTACAGTGCAGTGGCAGGAAGGGCGTTTGGAAAGTACTCGTTTAGCCGGTGCGGCGGATACAGAAAGTTTTGTGTTTGTGACGGAGCTGTAAACATGGAACGTAGAACCGCAAAAAGAGATATTCAGAGTGGCTTTGGACTTGTCGAACTGATGATTGCTATTACGCTGGGCCTGTTTCTCAGTGCTGCAGTCATTCAGGTCTTTGTCGCAAGCAATAGTAGCTCGCGCTTGCAAGATTCATTGGCAATGGTCCAAGAGAATGCGCGCTTTGCTATGCGTCTTCTCGGGGAAGAAGTTCGTATGTCGGGCTATATGGGCTGTACGTCGGTGGGTGCGGTGACGGTGCAAAATATTGCTGTGCCGAGTAATGAGGTGGATTTTGGCCCCCGCACGGTTTATGTGGGCCAAGATAATCTTAGTGGGGGGAATGCACTTGGCGCCTTGGCGGGAACGGATGCTATGCAAATAAAAAAGGCATCTGAGGAATTTATCCGTATTAACAGTGCAACCCTGCCTGCTGCCGATAAGCTCAATGTTGCAGATAATACTTTGGGCTTGACCAAAGGCGACTACGTCATGGTTGCCGACTGTTTAAATGCCAATGTCTTTCGGGTAAGCAACACGCCAGTAGCAGCAGGCAATGGCGCGAGCAGTTTTGAGCATGCTTCTGGCACGTACAATTCCAGTGGCAGCTTAAGCAAACTCTATGGCCCCGATGCTGAAATTTTTGCTTTTGAAACGATTAATTATTTTGTCAGAGATACGGGCAGAGACACGCCTGCGGGTAATCCTATTTACGCCCTGTTTTTTCAGCAGCGAGTTGCCGGCTCAGGTGGAACCATGAGTGCGGCCACCGAGTTGGTCGAAGGCGTTGAAGATATGCAGCTCACTTATGGTGTGGATACCAATGATGACCGCGCTGTAGACGAGTATCGCAGTGGCGCGGCGATAACTGCAGCGCAATGGGAAGATGTGCTCAGCGTGCGTATTTCTTTACAGATGGTGGGTCCGGAAGAAAATGTGGTGGGCAAATCTGGAAGTGCAGATGCGCAGACAGTAATGGATTCTAGCGGCACTGTTATTGCCAATAATGATGGCCGTTTTCGCCAAGTCTTTACCAATGTATTTGCTATCAGGAATAAATTGCCATGAAGTTAACAAGCGTGGGAATGGGCGCTCAGCGTGGCGCAGTGTTAATTGTGAGTTTGGTTTTTATGTTGATCCTTACAGTTGTCTGTGCGGCATCCATGCAGTCGGCGACGCTTCAGGAACGAATGGCGGGTAACGCTAAGGACGTCAATATGGCATTTCAGGCGGCAGAAGCTGCATTAAGAGAAGCTGAGCAGCTATTGTCAGCTGTATCGCTGGCGACATTTAATGGTAGTAATGGCTTGTATCTATCTTGTGCTAATCCTAACGATACCAAGCCCGCTTGTGCTGAGCCTGCTTGGTCAGATCCGACCTCCAGTGGCTGGTTTGCGCTGAACAATGCCGTTCCTAATGTTAGTAAGCAGCCAGAATATATTATCGAGGAGTTGAGTGTGAGTGACCCCAATGCTCCTTTGGTGTCAGATCAGCCAGTGCAAAGTATTAGTTTTTATCGAGTTACTGCTAGAGGCTTCGGCGCGAGCGATCGCAGTATGGTGGTATTGAGCACTACGTTTCGACGTGGCGAGTCCTGAGGGTTCATATAATGATTAGTTTCTTGCATCTAAACGTGTTTAATGTGAACCGAGCCGCTTACTTTTTATTAGGTATTTTACTGGTATGGGCTTCTTCTTCTTTTGCAGAAGACTGTGAGCTGGAAGTTAATACGGGTGGCTATGTTGGCGGCTTTTTTTCTGTTGACTCCCATACCTTCAGTGAGCTGGAGGAAGTAACTGACGTTGTAAATATAAATGTGGATCCCGCTACTTTTGGAAGTTTTTCCTTGTACTCCTGTCCGGCCGGGAGTTATTCCTTTAATGATAATATCCTGACTACTGAAGCTAGGTGTCGAGCTGTTTTCACTGTTGTAGGCATTAAAAAAGATTGCGAACCAGATGAAGTAGATCCCGTTGATGACAATATCGCTCAAAAGCCTTTGTTTCTGACCCAGTCGGCGCCACCAAATGTGATGTATATCCTTGATGATTCGGGGTCTATGCAGTTTGAGTTGATGCCGGATGATATTATTTACAGCAGTGCTAGGTATATTTATCCACGGGCGAACGGTGTGTATGGGGGAAATGATTACGACAATTATGTACCGACAGTCGATGACAACAACGGGTTTAATGCCCGCAGCCGTTCTCCCCAAATTAATACCGTGTATTACAACCCTTCCAAAACCTATCGACCCTGGGTAAAAGCGGATGGCAGTCATTACCCGGATGCAAAACCAAGCTGCGCTCTACACAATCCTGAGCGAACTACTAATTCATTTGATGCCTCGCGTTGTCGCAACCTCACCACAACAAACAGCAATTACAACAGTAACCGCTGGTATAGCTGTAATAGCAGTGGTAGCTGCAGTTATACCACTAATAATAAAAATTACTGGCCGGCCAAGTATTTCTGGTACAAGGGTAGTGGTAGTACTTGGAATTGGGATAATTTTAATGAAAAAGAAATTCGCTTCACCACGTTGAATTATACCGGGGAGGGGCGGGAGTTTCGCGATGATTGTCTTGCTAGGGTTTTGGCTACTTGTACTTATTTAGAAGAAATTCAAAATTTTGCTAATTGGTATACCTATTACCGATCTCGCGTACTGACGGCACGGGCTGGAAGTGGCTTTGCTTTTGCGACTCAAGGTGGAGGGCTTCGGGTAGGGTTTGGCAGTATCAATCAAGGGAGCACCAGTGTTGATGGCGTTAATAGCTCTGTTATTGTCAATGGAGTGAGAACTTTCGACGGCGCAAACCGAGCCAATTTTTTTGACGCTTTGTATGGCCGGACTATCCCTAATTCAGGGACGCCGTTGCGAAAAGCGCTTGATGCAGCCGGCAAATATTTTTCCCGTACAGATAATAAAGGACCTTGGGGTAAAACGCCGGGCACGAATGACAACACTGAACAGTTAGCTTGTCGTCGTAACTATACGGTATTAACCACAGATGGTTATTGGTCGGGTGATAGTGCTGGTGGTGATCCAGCCAAAAACAATGATGGCACCGATAACCCCACTCATAGTAGGCCAGTGGGAGATAGCTATTCTTATAAAGCCAAATCACCTTTTAGTGATAATCGTAGCGATACATTAGCTGATGTGGCTATGTATTATTGGAAAACAGATCTGCGCAGCGATATGGATAACTTGGTTTCTCAGACCAAGGGTAATCCGGCATTTTGGCAACACATGGTGACATTTGGAGTGGGAATCGGTGTAGCGGGAAGCGTTGATCCCGATACGGCTTTTGCTGCTATAAACAATGGGGCAAGTGTTTCTTGGCCTAATCCAACTAGCCAGGAACTGTATAAGATTGATGACTTACTGCATGCTGGTGTCAATTCGCGAGGGGGGTTTTTTAGCGCTTCTGAACCCGATGTGTTTGCGAATGAATTATCCGATGTTTTGCAAACAATCGCGAATGAAAGCAAGTCATCTGCATCTTCTGTTGCGGCTAACTCTACCCGTTTGGATTCGGGTACCTTAGTTTATCAAGCCAGTTTTAATAGCTTGGAATGGTCGGGTCGAATTCAAGCATTTTCGCTTAATAGCAACGGTAGTTTAAATAATATAATTTGGGATACCAATAATAATGCAATTCCTGCCCATGGTTTGCGAAATGTTTTTACTGCTGTAGGTAACCCTGGGGCGACTACAACATCGTCCGTGGCTTTCTCGGTGTCTCAGTGGGATAACCTCACGGCAAACCAAAAAGCCGCTTTGCGTAACGGCGATAGCGAGGATATAGGTAAAGCCCGAATTAATTGGTTGAGAGGTGATCAAAGCAAAGAGGGTATCTTGTTTCGACAGCGCTCTGAAATACTCGGTGATATTATTAACTCAGACCCCTTTTTCGTTGGGGCGACGGAGAATTTCGGTTACGGGAAATTGAGTGGAGCTGAAGGCAGCAGCTACCTCACTTTTTTGAATAGTAAATCCAGCCGCACGCCAATGATTTATGTTGGCGCGAATGACGGTATGCTCCATGGCTTCGATGCAGCCACCGGCAGCGAGAAAGTCGCCTTTGTTCCGGCCGGTGTCTACCCACGTCTAGCAAGTTTATCTGACCCCGATTACGAGCACCGTTATTTGGTGGATGGTTCACCGCGAGGAGTAGATGCCTATGTTAATGGTAATTGGAAAACGGTGCTTGTCGGGGCTACCGGCGCAGGTGGACGTTCGGTATTCGCGCTGGATGTCACTGATCCTAGTTCAATAGGAGCTGGAAATTTGTTGTGGGAGTTTTCTACGGCATCAAATGCGACGCATAAATTGGGTGTTGCCATGAGTCAGCCCACGATTATACGAGTCGCAGCGAGTAATAAGTGGGTTGCTATATTTGGTAATGGCTATGCATCTGGAGACAAACTTAAACTTTTTGTTGTGGATTTGGCTACAGGGACCTTGTTGAAGGCAATAAATACGGGTGTCAGTGGGGTCGATAATGGTTTGGCAACGCCAGTCCCCGTTGATATTAATAATGATCGAATTAGCGATTATGTCTATGCGGGAGATTTAAAAGGGAATTTATGGAAATTTGATCTTACCGGTGCAACCACAGGCAGTTGGTCTGTTGCGTATACAGATAGTAGTGGAATAGCCAAACCCCTGTATAAATTTGTTGATGCTTCAGGTAATACCCAGCCAGTGACCTCTAGACCCTCTGTTGGTGTGCATCCTGCGGGTGGAAACATTATTTATGTAGGAACGGGAAAATACTTTGAATTGAATGATGCTGTTGTGCCAGCTAGCCCGCAAGTTCAAGATTTTTATGGTATCAGAGATAATGGCAGCGCCTTTACCGGTAGAGACAAGCTGTTGACGCAGACTATTGAGTTTGAGGGAACTGCGACGACCAAAGATGGTTCGACTACAAGCAATAAAATCCGTGTAGTTAGTAATAACGGCACTAACTCGCCACCTGATTATGGCTGGCACTTGCGCCTGTTGCCGCCGACGAATACCGCCACAGGAGAACGGGTTGTTTCTCAGCCAGTGTTGCGTAATGGACGAATTATTTTTGCGACTATTATTCCATCAAATAATATTTGTGGTTACGGTGGCAGTAGCTTTTTGATGGAATTAGATGCGATTAATGGCGGGCGTATCACCGATCCGACCTTGGATACCAATAACGATGGCAAGGTAGATTATCTGGACGTGGTGTCCATTAATGGAAATTATTTGCCTATTAGTGGTATTGGTACGGACGAAATGATTAAAACCCCAGGTATCATTGGTGCCGGTGAATTGGAGTATAAATATACGTCGGGTAGCAGTGGATCTATCGGTGTCGTTACTGAAAGCGCTGGTGCCCAAGGCGAAGCCGGCCGTCAATCGTGGAGACAGTTGCAATGAGAAATCGGCAGGATCGCATCCAGGGCTTCACTCTGATGGAGTTGATGATTAGTGTTGCGATAGTGGGGCTTTTGGCCGGTATCGCCTACCCAAGTTATTTGTCTCAAGTTGCTAAGGCCCGGCGTAGTGAGGCAACCAGTGCACTCATGTCGGGTGCTCAAGCTTTGGAGCGTTATTACTCCACTAATGGTCGTTATACCACCACTGCAGGTGGGAGCACTTTACCTGCAGTCTTTCCCACAAAAGTGCCAGATAATGGCGCAGCGTATTATACGATTGCGGCAACCGGTACACCGGCAGCTAACAGTTTTACGCTAAGGGCGACTCGCTCGGGCAGTATGGCTGGGGATGACTGTGGCGATTTCACGATTGATGAAACAGGCGGGCTGGCCCTTGCAAGTAAACCTAGCGGTTCTACAAAGACCTTGTCGGATTGTTGGCGCCGGTAAGCGAGAGCATTTTGAATGCAGTCGCTTCTACGGTGCTGTTTTTCTTAATCCAGCTCGTATTTTTTTAACTTATATCGAAACTGCCGAAAGGTGACTCCCAGTGTTTTGGCAGATTCGGTTTTGTTCCAACGGTTGTTTTCCAGTGCTTCGCTAATAATTTCTTTTTCGATTTCAGCTAAATATTCTTCCAGGCGACCGCTGGCCCCTTGCAGATGAGAGTCACCACTTGCGTTATCGCTTGTCTGTAAAGGGCCATTAGCGCTAGGCAGGGATAAGTCTAATTCCGAAATTTTTCCGCCATCGCAAAGGGTGGCAGCCCGTTCTATGATGTTTTCCAGTTCTCGCACATTTCCCGGAAACGCATAAGATTGCAGTGCTTTAATGGCCGTCTGATCAAGGGCTGGGGCAGTCAGCCCCCATTCACGACTGATTTTTTCAAGAATAAAATCAGCCAGCAAGGGGATATCACTGGTGCGGCTGCGCAAACTTGGCACTTGTAATTCAATCACATTAATCCGGTAAAACAGGTCACTTCTGAAATTTTCGGAGGCGACGGCCCGGCTGAGGTCGCGGTGTGTGGCGCTAAGTATGCGCACGTCGACCGGTATTTCTTGATTTGAACCAATGCGTCTGACGGCTTTTTCTTGAATGGCTCTGAGCAGTTTTACCTGCATATTAAGGGGGAGGTCGGCAACTTCATCTAAGAACAAGGTACCGCCATTGGCCGCTTCAAATAAGCCTTCTTTGTGGTCGTAGGCGCCGGTAAAGCTGCCTTTTGCATGACCAAAGAATTCGCTCTCTACTAGCTCATCGGGAATGGCACCACAATTAACGGGCACAAAGGGCGCGTCTCGACGGGGACCGTTAGCATGGATAAGCCGGGCGACCACTTCTTTACCGCTACCGGATTCGCCGCTGATATAGACAGGCGCTTGGCTTCGAGCGAGTTTGTTGATCTGTTCACGTAGCGTTTTGATGGCGGGGGTTTCGCCTAACAACCGCGGATTTTTGCTGCCTTCAACAGGGGGGGGGCGATTATCCAGGCGCAGTGCAGATTTAACTAAATTACGTAATTGTTCTATCGAAACCGGTTTGTTTATAAAATCAAACGCGCCGGCTTTTAATGATTCGACTGCTAGTTCCATGCTGCCGTAAGCGGTGAGTACTGCGACCGGTGGCGGCACCTCACACGCTTGTATGGCACTGACGATATCCATACCTGAACCGTCAGGCAGTTTAATGTCGGTGAGACATAAACTGATCTCTTGGCTGCGTAAGTGCGTTAGCGCTTCGGCAACGGTAGATGCGGTGAGCGTGTTTAGTCCCATGCGACTAATGGTGATATCTAAAAGCTCGAGGATATCGGGTTCGTCGTCGACGATTAAAACGTTTTGTTGATGGCTATTCATAATGCTCGGCTTGGTAGCCCGCCTCGTGAAGGGTGAGAGAACTGCAGTCTAAAGCAGCTGTTGTGATCTTTATCTCGCCGGTAGTGAATGCTGATTTGATTGGCAAGGCAAAGCTCCCGACATAGATAGAGGCCCAAGCCATTTCCCTTATTTTCAGTGGTAAAAAATGGTTCAAAGATTTTATCTTCCTGCTCGGCTGGGATGCCAGGGCCATTATCAATAATGTCTAAAATAACGGCTTCGGAAGAGGGGTTGCTACTGAGTTGAAAGTGTATTTTAGCTATGCCGTGAGCCTCTGCTCCATAGCGAACGCCGTTCTCGGCGATATTGGCAATAATCTGTCGTAGTTGACTAAGGTCAACATTGATATTGGCTTGGGAGGCATGATTACTTATTTTAAACGCTACTCTTTCGCCTTCGGTTGGGCGCCAATCGGTGCAAAATTCGCTTAGCCACTCATTGAGATCAATATGCGTAGGCTGGGGTGACCTGCCCCGGGACATTTCAAGAATGTTTTTGATAATGCCGTTCATGCGGTGGGCATTAGATTCGATGATGTGGGTGAAGCGTTTGTCGTCATCGCTGAGTTCGGGGTTTTCTCGCAATAACTGGGCTGCGTGGCTAATGGCGCTTAAAGGATTGCGTATCTCGTGGGCGATGCTGGCAGTAAAGCGCCCCAGTGACGCCAGTTTCATATTTTGAGCGCGTTGACTAATTTTGCTGATGTTTTCTAAGTACACTAACCGGTCGCTATCGTTGTGCTCTCCCAATGTGATCATATTGGCATAAACCTCAATCTTACCTTCGCCAGCGTTAAATAAAACGCTGCCCTGCTGCTCAGATTGAGCCAAGGAAATTAATTCTTTCGGTGCAATATCTTGGCCTGCGGCGTCGGTATCGAACTTCCCCAGTAACTCTTCCGCAGCTTCATTTAGCATACGAATATGACCCTGGGGCGAAATCAACATCACACCCGTTTGCATTCGTTGGACAATCATTTGATTGATTTTGGAGAGCCGCTCAATGTCATTGCGCCGATGTTCAGCCAAGTTCTGAGCGGTGATGATTTTAATACTTAAATATCGAATTGCGATGGCAATGGAGAAATAGGCAATCCCCATTAAGCCTGCGACTACAAACTGCTGGGTGCTGGTTTTATCCGATAAACTTTGGACTGCAACCTCTGTTAGTGCCGAGATACTTGCCAGTGCGGCAATGGCCAAGCTGAGTCTGGCTGGCAGGCTGGCGCTGCTGACACTAATGGTGACGAAAATGAGTAATTGTAAGCCGGAGTCTGCCCCGCCAGAGGCATAACTCATAATAACCAGTGCGGCAACATCGACCAGCAGCTCGGCAAATATCTCGGTATGGGTGTAGCGGTGGGCAAAAATACTGTGCCGAAGAATCAAGGCAATGGCAAAGATCAGGTAAATTGGCGAGGCGTAGGTAAATAAGGGTGGCTCAACCGAACCCAGTATCAGTTGATCGGGGCCGAAGAAAAAGAGAATGAACAAGGCGCCAGCCAGGATTTGTCGGTAGCCGGCGTAAAAACGCATCACCGCCCGGCGTTGAGCAATATCTTGGCTTGCTAACATAAATTAAGCTCGTCATTCTTTTTGGGGTTTTAAGTGTGCCGCGATCTAGAGTCGCACAGCTTCTGCAGCCGCTCTCTAGTGTATATCGCTGATTAGGGGGATGCACTCAGACATATTTGCTAGAATGCCGGTTTTGGTTAACACCGCGCTTGCATTTTGCCACGCTGGTGGACTTCCTCCCGACAATATTTTGCTTTAATGGACAGACGGCCCATGACTTCGCTACGTATCGTAATGGCTCAGATTAACCCGGTTGTGGGCGATATCTCTGGAAATACCGATAAAATTATCGAAACAATTGAAAACGCACTGTCGTTGCACGACCCGCAATTGATTATGTTTCCCGAACTGGTGATCACCGGTTATCCCCCTGAAGACTTGTTGCTGCGCTCCAGTATTAGCCACCGGGTTGAACGGGCGTTGCAGCGTATTGCCCCCTATGCGCAAAATTGCTATGTGGTGGTGGGCTACCCCCGCCATGTTGATGGAAAACTTTTTAATGCTGCCGGTGTGTTCTTTGGTGGGCGCTTGGTCAACGAGTATTTTAAACAGTGTCTGCCCAATTATCGGGTCTTTGATGAGAAGCGATATTTCCAAGAAGGCAGCGAAACCTTGGTCATGGACATCTTTGGTGTGCCCACGGCAATCAGTATCTGTGAAGATGTTTGGGAAGACGCTCCTACCAGCAAGGCCCGAGCGAAGGGGGCACGGTTAATGCTCAACCTCAGTGCCTCACCGTTTCATGCAGGCAAACAGATTGAAAGGGAAGCACTGCTCGCTCAGCGGGCGTGGCAGGGGCGTATGCCATTGGTGTACTGCAATTTGGTGGGCGGGCAGGATGAGTTGGTGTTTGATGGCGCCTCTATGGTGGTGTCTGAGCAGGGCGAACTTATCGCCCGTAGCCCGGCTTATCAAGAAAGCCTGGATTGTGTTACCGCGCACTGGGATGGCAACAGTCTGCAGTTTGAAGAGGGCTTGATCACTGACTTAAAACCCGTGATGGAAGATATCTACCAGACATTAGTTCTCGGCGTGCGGGATTACGTCAATAAAAACGGTTTTAAAGGGGTTGTGCTGGGTTTGTCTGGCGGCATTGATTCAGGCTTAACATTGGCGATTGCGGTTGACGCCTTGGGCCCTGAGCGGGTTGAGGCGGTGATGATGCCTTTTCGTTATACCTCGTCTATGAGCCTTGAAGATGCTGAGGCTCAGGCAACATTGCTGAATGTGCCGTATAAAGTGATTCCCATTGAAGGGATTTATGACAGCTTTATGAGCTCGCTAGATGAAGAGTTTACCGGCTTGCCCGTGGGCAAAACTGAAGAGAATTTACAAGCCCGGTGTCGGGGTGTGTTGCTGATGGCTATTTCAAACAAGAAAGGCTATTTAGTGCTGACCACGGGTAACAAGAGTGAAGTGGCCGTGGGTTATTCCACCTTGTATGGCGATATGGCGGGGGGCTTTGATGTCCTGAAAGATGTGTCTAAAGTCCGGGTGTTTGAACTATCCCGTTATCGAAACGGCGTGTCTCCGGCCATTCCTGAGCGGGTTATTACCCGTCCGCCTTCTGCGGAGTTAGCCCCAGACCAAAAAGACGAAGACAGCCTGCCGCCCTACAGCGTGCTGGACCAGATTTTGGAGCGCTACATTGAACAAGACGAAAGCGCTGAGACGATTATTGCAGCGGGCTATCATCGGGAAACGGTCTACCATGTGCTGCGACTGGTTGACTTAAACGAGTATAAACGTCGCCAAGCGCCCATTGGAACGCGGATTACTGAACGCGGTTTTGGCCGCGACCGACGTTATCCCATTACTCAAAAATGGCCGATTGGCGATTAATTGGCTTAACGCCAGACATAAAAAAACCGGCTCATGCGGCCGGTTTTTTTATGTGGAAGCGCTTTTAGTCTTCTCGGTTATCGAACTCGGGTGGATCGTAGCGATCCAACAAACCCATGGTGGCTTGGTTGATAATGGAGCGCTCGCCATCTAAACCCACTTGGCTGACAAAGTTGCCGTTTTTGTCCAAAGAGGGATGGTCCGGAAAATTCTGACGTAAGACCATTAGCGGTTGGTCTGCCAAATCTTTCATACCCAATAAGAGGTAAGCCTGAACCATAACTGCCAAGGCATCGGGCACGGCTTTGGTCTGGGGCATGTTCTCTACCACGTAGCGGCCACGGTTGGCGGCAGCCAAATAAGCCTTACGCTTAAAGTAGTAGTTGGCAACATTGATTTCGTAACGGGCTAAGCGGTTACGAAGATGAATCATCCGTGCTCGGGCGTCATCTGCATAGGGGCTGTTGGGAAAGCGCTGCAGCAGTTGACGAAAATCGTCAAAGGATTCCGTCGCTGCTCCGGGATCACGGGTGGTGGTATCGGTGGGAATAAAACGATCCAGAATGCCCTCGCCACGGGTATAGTTGGCAAGGCCGCGCATATAATAGGCGTAGTCTACGCTGCCATGGCGGGGATGCAGGCGAATAAAACGGTCTGCTGCGGCAACTGCGGCCTCATTGTCGCCACTGCGGTAGTGGGCGTAAATGATTTCCAGCTGGGCCTGATCTGCGTAGGGACCAAAGGGAAACCGGCTTTCTAGCAGCTGAAGGTTTTGCACAGCAAGTGTAAAGTTTTTGCTTTTGATGTAGCCTTGCGCGGTTTCGTATAACTCACGCTCCGAACTGTCGGGTTTATCCTGCTCACCCGCACACCCGGCGAGTACAGCGCCCAGCGTAATTAATGCGATGATTTTAAACACAGCTTTCATTTATTGTTTCCAAATAGCGGAATTGATCCCCGTAACCGCGAGGGCCTGCTATTTAACCACAGCGACGGAGTGGTATAAAGAAGCCTATGGCGGATATCATACAGCGACAGGAAACTGTCCCCCAGACCCTAAGCGGCGCCCGATTTGACCAGGCGGCCAGTGACTTGTTCCCGGAGTTCTCCCGGTCGCGCCTGCAAACGTGGATCAAAAGCGGCGAGTTAACCCTCAATGGCACCAGCGCCCGGTCTAGAGACAAGGTTTTGGTGGACGATGAGTTGGTGTTAAAAGCCACTCTTAAGGCCGAAGGCAACTGGCAGGCCGAAGATATTCCTCTGAATATTGTCTTTGAAGATGAGCATATTCTGGTAATTAACAAGCCAGCTGGTTTGGTGGTGCACCCCGGTGCAGGCAACCCGGCTGGG
Organism: Spongiibacter sp. IMCC21906; assembly: GCF_001010805.1. Classification (NCBI taxonomy): domain Bacteria; kingdom Pseudomonadati; phylum Pseudomonadota; class Gammaproteobacteria; order Cellvibrionales; family Spongiibacteraceae; genus Spongiibacter; species Spongiibacter sp. IMCC21906. The sequence continues at coordinate 1,400,737 of NZ_CP011477.1, forward strand.
ACTTTGTTGAATGCCTTGCTCAATCACAACCCCGATCAGGAAACGATTCCCCGGGCTGGAATTGTTCATCGCCTGGACCGGGAGACGACCGGTTTAATGGTGGTGGCAAAGACTCTCAGCGCCCACAGCAACTTGGTTGAACAACTCCAGGCCCGAGATGTGCACCGCGAATATGACGCCGTGGTCTTGGGTAATATGACCGGTGGTGGTCGGGTTGAAGAACCCATTGGGCGACATCCTCGCCAGCGAACCAAAATGGCAGTGTTACAGCACGGCGGCAAAGAGGCCATTACCCATTACCGTATAGCCAAAAAATTTACCGATCACACCCACATTCGTTGTTTTCTGGAAACGGGGCGCACCCATCAAATTCGGGTCCATATGGCGCATATCCGTTATCCGCTGATTGGTGACCCCCTTTATGCTGGGCGTCCTCGCATCCCTAAAGGTGCCAGCGAAACCTTAATTAATACCCTGCGGAGTTTTCCCCGTCAGGCGCTTCATGCCCGAAAGCTTGAGCTGGAACACCCCATTAATAGAGATACCTTGAGCTGGGAAGTGCCGCTGCCAGAGGACATGAAAACCTTACTCGCCATATTGGCAGAGGAGGATAAACGCTAGTGTTGCTGACACCTGATTGGCCTGCTCCAGACAATATTGTTGCACTGAGTACCAGTCGGCTTGCGCCCGAAGGCTGTATTGGGGCAAGCGCGGGGGTATTTGCAGGCTTTAATTTGGGTGACCATGTTGGCGACGATGCCGATGCTGTTGCTCGCAATCGGCAGAGTTTGCTTGATCATTGCCCAAACTTGAGTCGCATTGCGTGGTTGGAGCAGGTACACGGTACGGCAGTGGTGACGGTAGATGAACAGGATCAACATATTGCCCGAGCAGACGCAGCCATAACGCAACGCCATGGTGTGGCCTGCGCGGTGATGACGGCAGATTGTCTGCCGGTCTTGCTATGCAGCCGCGATGGCAGCGAAGTGGCGGCCGCTCATGCCGGATGGCGTGGCTTATGCCAAGGTGTATTGGTCCGTGCAGTTGAAGCGATGAATGCGGCACCAACGGAGATTATGGCGTGGGTCGGACCGGGGATTTCCCAGCGGTTTTTTGAGGTTGGGGCCGAGGTAAGAACCGCCTTCCTTGAGCAATTTGCCGAGCTGAGTCATAAGGAAATTGAACGTGGCTTTCGAGAATCTTCCCAATCTTCAGCACATTTTTATGCCGACTTGCCTGGACTTGCCGTAGCCCAGCTGCAAGCCTTGGGTTTGCCGTGGGTGGATGCGAGCCAGCAATGCACCTATCAACAACAAGATCATTATTTTTCTTTTCGTCGTGATGGCCGCTGTGGCCGTCAGGCCAGTCTTATTTATATCCGTTATTAATATGTAGTTGTGCTTATCTGCACTCTGTGACTCTTGAAAGCAATGCACTCGCCCCCATTTTATAGCTATAGATTGGCGAGCCCCGTGTTCTGGTGCTCGCCGTAGCAGATGGGGAGAGTATCCAATGCGATTAGATCGTTTTACCAATTCCTTGCAGACCGCAATTGCCGATGCACAATCTTTGGCGGTAGGCAAAGACCATCAGTATATTGAACCACAGCATTTGCTGGCGGCCATGCTTAAGCAGCAGGGTGGTAGCGTTAAGCCATTGCTCTCACAAGCTGGCGCCAATATTCCTGTTTTAGAGCAAAGTTTGACTGCTGCACTGGACGCTCTACCCACGGTGCAGGGCACGAGTGGCGATGTGCATGTGTCTCAAAATTTGGGCCGGGTGTTTAATATCGCCGACAAGCTTTCTCAGCAACACCAAGACAGCTATGTGTCCAGCGAGTTGATCCTGCTCGCCATGCTTGAACAAGGCGGCGACTTAGAAAAACTCGTTAAGCAGGCCGGTGTCGATCGCAAACGTCTTGAAGCCGCTATCGATAAAGTGCGTGGGGGGCAGACGGTGCAAGACGCTGGTGCGGAAGAATCCCGTCAGGCGCTAAATAAATACACCATAGATCTGACCGAAAGAGCGGAGAGTGGCAAGCTCGACCCCGTAATTGGCCGCGATGATGAAATTCGTCGCACCATTCAAGTGCTGCAGCGTCGGACCAAAAACAATCCGGTGCTAATTGGCGAACCGGGAGTGGGTAAAACCGCGATAGCCGAAGGTTTGGCACAACGTATTATTAATGGCGAAGTGCCCGAAGGTTTAAAAGACAAGCGCGTATTGTCATTGGACTTGGGGGCGTTGTTGGCCGGTGCGAAATTCCGCGGCGATTTTGAAGAGCGCTTAAAAGCCGTGCTCAATGAACTGGCCAAGGAAGAAGGTCGGGTGATTTTATTTATTGATGAACTGCATACCATGGTCGGCGCGGGTAAGGCAGAAGGCGCGATGGATGCGGGCAATATGCTTAAACCCGCCCTGGCTCGGGGTGAGCTTCATTGCGTTGGCGCGACCACGCTTAATGAGTATCGCCAATTCATCGAAAAAGATGCCGCACTCGAGCGTCGCTTTCAAAAAGTCTTGGTAGATGAGCCTTCGGAGGAGGACACCATTGCGATATTGCGGGGGCTGAAAGAGCGCTATGAGGTGCATCATGGTGTAGACATTACGGATGCGGCTATTATCGCGGCCACCCGATTGTCGCAGCGCTATATTACTGACCGTCAACTTCCCGATAAAGCGATAGATCTTATCGATGAGGCGGCCAGCCGCATTCGCATGGAAATTGATTCCAAACCTGAGGTCATGGACAAGCTTGAGCGTCGCTTGATTCAACTGAAAATTCAGCGTGAAGCCGTCAAAAAAGATGAGGACGAAGGCGCTAAAAAACAGTTGGCAAAACTTAACAGCGATATCCACCTCGTTGAGAAAGAGTTTGCCGATCTGGAAGAAATCTGGAAAGCGGAGAAAGCGGCGCTGCATGGTTCTGCCCAGATTAAAAGTGAGCTGGAGCACGTTAAGCTGGACCTCGAAGCGGCACGGCGTGTTGGCGATTTAAGCAAAATGTCAGAACTGCAGTACGGCGTGATTCCCGATTTGGAAAAGCGTCTGGCGTCGGCGGATGCTGCTGATCTGCAGGGGGAGATGCAACTGCTGAGAAACAAAGTCTCAGACGAAGAAGTTGCAGAAGTGGTGTCGCGCTGGACCGGTATCCCCATTAATAAAATGCTGGAAGGGGAGAAAGATAAACTTTTGCGGATGGAAGATGAACTTCATAAGCGGGTAATTGGTCAGTCAGAAGCGGTAGAGGCTGTCTCCAATACTGTGCGCCGTAGTCGAGCGGGGCTCAGTGACCCCAATCGTCCCAATGGTTCTTTCTTGTTTCTTGGCCCTACTGGCGTAGGTAAAACCGAGCTATGCAAGACCTTGGCAACATTCTTGTATGACAGTGAAGACGCCATGGTGCGGATTGATATGTCTGAGTTTATGGAGAAGCACTCCGTTGCCCGTTTGATTGGTGCGCCTCCCGGTTATGTAGGCTATGAAGAGGGTGGCTACTTAACAGAAGCCGTACGACGTCGCCCATACTCGTTACTGCTGTTGGATGAGGTAGAGAAGGCTCATCCCGAAGTGTTTAATATTCTGTTACAGGTTTTGGATGACGGACGTCTAACCGATGGCCAAGGCAGAACGGTGGATTTTCGTAATACTGTCATAGTCATGACCTCGAATCTTGGTTCCGACGTGATTCAGGATATGACCAAGGCCGGTAGAGACTATAGCGAGGTGCGTTCGGCTGTGTTGGATGTGGTCTCAGGTCACTTCCGGCCCGAGTTTATTAACCGGGTTGATGAGCTCGTGGTTTTTGAGCCGCTGGGTAAATCGGCTGTGAGAGATATTGCCGGTATCCAGCTGGGTATTCTTAACCGTCGCTTGGCGGATAAGGATATGCATTTGGATGTGAGTGACGAGGCAATGGCACGGTTGGCTGAGGTTGGCTTTGATCCGGTGTTCGGGGCTCGGCCATTGAAGCGAGCCATTCAACAACAGTTTGAAAACCCTCTTGCGCAGGCGATTTTGAAAGGGGAGTTTGTCGCTGGTTCTGTTATTTCAGCGAAGCTGAACGGAGATAAGATCGTTTTTGCGTTGTCGACTTTGCAGTAATCCCTTCTTGTATTCCCACCCAAGCCTCCGAGCGTGTTGCCGGGGGCTTTTTTTATTTTCTTTTTTGCGACTGTGTCCTGATCCAGTTGGTCTGTGTTTGGCGTAGCACTAACTCTGAAACAGAAATAACAAGTAACGTCCGCGGAAAATTATGGGGAAGATTATGAAGAAGCCAGCAACCGGGCGAGTGCTCCTCTCGTCCGCTATTACCTTATGTGTCTTTAGCAGCATGAGCTTTGCCTCAAGCCACCGGGAAGCGCCTTTTATTGCAGGCTCACCCAAAGTAGACGGAACAGACTTTTATATGTTCCGCAGCTACGAGCAAAATCGTGATGATTTTGTCACGCTGATCGCAAACTACCAGCCCCTCCAAGATGCTTACGGCGGTCCAAACTATTTCACCATGGACCCCAATGCCCTCTACGAAATCCATATCGATAATGATGGCGATGCTGTAGAGGACCTTACCTTCCAGTTCAGATTTAACAATCAATACGGCCAAGCCAACATACCGGGTGTTGTCACCAACGGTGAAGTTGATACGGGTGCTGGCGGGGTGCAAGTGCCACTGGCGGCAGTCGGCGGGGGAAGCAACACCACACCGGGCGCACTGAATGTGGTTGAAAACTACACGGTCAGTGTTGTGACTGGGGACCGGCGCTCAGGTTCTGCTCAACCGATAACCGCTGCGGGTGGGAACACCTCTACCTTTACCAAGCCGGTAGATAATATGGGTGAAAAAACCATTCCCGATTACGCCGGTTATGCCCAGCAATTTACTTATAATATTGATGTCCCAGGTTGCAATGCTACAGGCGCAAAATTGTTTGTAGGCCAGCGCCGCGAAGGCTTTGTGGTTAATTTGGGTGAAGTTTTTGACCAAATTAGTTTAAATCCATTGGGTGCTCGGAACTCGCGCAGCAATACCATTGGCGATAAAAACGTCACCAGCTTGGCGTTGGAGTTACCGGTAGAGTGTTTGACCAATGGCAGCGATCCCGTTATTGGCGCGTGGACAACCGCCAGCAAGCCCCAGGGTCGAGTGTTAAACCCCAGCCCTGCTGGTCCAACGGATAACGATATGGGCAAAGGCCCTGCTGTCGAGTCTGGAGCATGGACACAGGTTTCGCGCTTGGGTAATCCTTTGGTGAACGAAGTGGTTATTGGCATTACGGATAAAGACAAATTTAATGCCAGCGAGCCTAAAGATGATGTAGAAAATTTTGGCAGCTATGTGCTGTACCCAACGCTCCCTGCCTTAGTAGAAGTGTTGTTTGGTGTGCCCGCTCCCGCGCCAGAAGGCGGTCGGGCTGACTTGTTAGCCGTATTTGTGACCGGTGTTACCACTGGCCCCAATGATACCCCTGCTGATTTTAAATTTACCGCGCCTGCAAACCTGACCACACCGGGTGAGATGCTGCGTTTAAACACAGCTATTGATCCTGTTATCCCCGGTTCACAGGGCTACAGCGATCTTGGCTTTTTGGGCTGTGACTTAGCTGGTTTCCCCAATGGCCGTCGGGTAACAGACGATGTGGTTGATATTGCCTTAACCGTTGCTGAGGGTGCATTACTGGGCGAAAACAATTTGCAGACCTGTGACCTGAGTGGCGATTCGCCGGCTGTTGCCAATGGTGGTGCGGTTGTGAACGACGGTGCTTTGCCAGATAACAGTGATTACTCGGTGAGCTTCCCCTATTTGGCTACGCCAATTCCTGGGTCGCCCAATGAGTCAGCTGCTACCGCTGTTTCTGTATCATCCAACTTATAAGGTAGGAGGATCTATGAAAACGCTATTTAAGCTAGCGATACCCGTAGCTGCTACCTTGTTGTTATCGGCCTGTTTTGATGGCGATGATGACAACAACAATGGTAACGGTGGCGGCGGGGGAGACCCCCAGGCCACGACATCTGGCGAGTTGCTGAGCCGGGCATTAGCACAAAATGCCAATGCCGAGCCTATCCAAGTGAATGACTTGGATATTGAGGCTGGTGGCGACGATGCTGCTGCAACCTCTGCGTTGGCGAACTGATTTGCCGATGTTGTTGAAGCACGTAAAAAGGCGCGACAGTGTTGCTAAAAGGCTGTCGCGCCTTTTTTTGTTACTGCTATGCAGTTTTCCGGTAATGAGCTGGGCGCAACCCCCGTTGTGGTCTCCTGAAAAGGCTGACGCGGTGCTGATATCCGTGCCTGATAATGTGATCACTGCTGACGATGAAGCAACAGCGACTAAATCACCGTTAGTGCGAGCGAAAGCGGCATTAGCGCGATTCTCCGAGACGACAGACCCGCGTTATCTGGGTGATGCCCAGCGGGCGTTGCTGACGGTCAGTCCTGAGAAACAGAACGTTGAATTCTTTTTGTACCGGGCCTCCATGTATCAAAGCCTGCATCAATTTGATGAGGCTTCGACGGATTTACAAGCAGCTTTGAACGAGGAACCTGCCAATCGCCAAGCTCAATTGATGCAGTTTAATATTGCCTTTGTGCAGGGGGATTATGCCCATGCTGATCGCGCTTGCAAAAAACTGTCGGCCTCGGCAGATTTATACGCCGCCAGCTGTGAGGCTCATCTTCGTGCCGCGTCAGGGCAGGCAGGCCCGAAGGAAGCAAAGGCAGCCTTTACTGATTTAAAGCGGAGTTTAGCGTCTCGATTGCTGGGGGAGTCTCTGCAAGCCCAGCATTGGACTGTATCGACGCTGGCCGATATTGCTGAGCGGGCAACAATGTACGCTGAGGCAGAGGCGATGTGGCGACTGGCCATGACGATGCAGGCGAATGACCTCTACGCCCGAGATCGACTTTGTGAGCTGCAGTTAATACGAGGAAATATTCAATCGGCGCTTAAGGTGAGTGAAGGCTTTGAGAAACTTGATGCCTTGGCTGTCTGCCGGGCGACGGCACTTAAGGCCAGTGGCGATGCTGAACTATTGTTGGCGGATTTGACCCAGCGTTTTAATGAGGCCCAGTGGCGGGGTGAACTGCTGCACAAGCGGGCTTACGCTCAGTATCTACTGCTGATGCCTAACCAAGAACAAAACGCCTTGAGCATGGCAAAACGAAATTGGCAGAATCAACGTGAGCTACCGGATGAAAGACTATTGAGCGCTGCCAGCAACAAGGTTCATGGAGAGCAGCCTTGATTAAAGTGATTGCCGTACTTGTGTTTGCGTTGCTATCTAATGGCGCCTGGGCCCATAAAGCCAGTGATAGTTTTTTGTATTTTAATGGTGATAACCAGGAGCTGCGGTTGGATTTGGCGCTGCGGGATATGCTGCGTCTACAAGACATGGACCTGGACGGCGACGGTGCACTGCGCTGGGCGGAGCTTCAGGCTAGCGAGACGGCGTTTAAACGTTATATTAAGCAAGGCTTGAAGGTGCAGCAGCAGGGGCGTGATAAACATTGCCCCATCACGATGCGGCTAGCGGGGATCACTCAATATAGCGATGGGCCTTATGCCAGTTGGCTGATTCGCTCGCCTTGTTTTGCTGAGTCAAGCGGGCTGTCCTTAGACTATCAATTGCTGTTCGACAGAGACCCTTTACACCGGGCCTTGTACCGTCTTGCCGATGGCGAGAGTGAAAGTATTGGTGTGCTCTCACCCAGTCAGCATCGTTTATCCCTTGATGTTACTGACGGCTCTGCTTGGCAAACAATAAGCAATTTCTTTTATCAAGGTGTGATTCATCTCCTTCTAGGTTACGACCATTTGTTGTTTTTGCTGGTGCTGTTGCTCCCTGTTTTGAACAACAAGGAGGGGATATCAACACCGATGGCGGCAGTGAAAGAATTGAGCTGGATTGTCACCATGTTCACCCTGTCCCACAGCATTACCTTGGTACTGGCAACCTTGGGCTGGTTAGTGCTGCCGAGTGGGCCGGTAGAAGTGACCATTGCCTTGTCGATTAGCTTGGCGGCTTTGTTAGCATTTTGGCCGCATCGACGCTTTCAGCGTTATCTTGCGCTGGGTTTTGGTTTAATTCACGGCTTGGGTTTTGCGGGCGTGTTGGCCGGGTTGCTGTCTCAAAGTGCCTCCACGCCACTGGCGTTGGCGAGCTTTAATATCGGTATTGAAACGGCGCAAATTGCCTTGGTGATTATGGCAGTAATGCTGCTATACCCCATCCGGCACACGATGTTTTTTCAGCGTGTGCTGGTTCCCGGAAGCTTGGGGATAACGGCGATGGCAGGACTGTTCTGGGCGGTCAACCGGCTCTAATGCATCAGCGGTGTTTTTCTCGACCTCGCTTAAGAGTCGCAGTGTATTTTAACGGCTTCTTTCGCTCTGGCACGCTGAACCTCAATGTCTTTGGGGCTGAGTAGCTGACTGCTGCCGTCGGCATTGGTTACTCTGATTCGGGCATTGGCCTGCATCGATTGCAGGTTCCGTTTTGCCTTCTGGCAAATGGCGGGATCTTTTGGCGGGAGAATCTCCATTTTCTCTGGTTGCTTGTCGGAATCAGTTGGGCTTGAATTGCCGTTTTGTTGATTGGCAAATTCTGGCGCAGTGTAAGGCGTGTTACTACCGGTACTAATAAATTCATAGCGTTGGCCATGAGGCGGTTGTTGACTAAAATGCACCTCACCCCCTTCATCCTGCCAGCGATAATAACCTTGTTTACCAGCATGTGCGGTCGCGCAAATTCCCAAGCTTAGTAGCAAAAGTGCATTTACCAGAATAATTGTTTTCATGTGGCTGTCTATCGTTCCGCAAGTTTGTATTTGATTGTATCAGACCAGGTAAAGTTAGAGTCGGGCTGATTCTGAAGGGATTCGCCGTCAGTAATGCTATTTACCTACATTTCTGGTTGACATCTTAGGCGTCAGGCTAAAAAATACGCGGTCTGCCCTGATAGGGTAGCAATGGCTGTGTTCCGCGCCGCTTACCTGCGGCCACGTACAGAGTTCGGCTCATCTCGCCGGGCTGCTACAATTTTTTGTAGTTCCATTCACTCTGCAAACACATGACCTGTGTTGCGAGATTGCCCGCTTCGCTTATCCGGCGAGGCAAAAGAAAAGCCGTTAATCGGCATTTTTGGCATTTCGCCCGAGCCTGGCAGCGTGCCCGCTCGGTGGTAATGTGTTTCGTATCTTGTTTAGTCCCAGCGTTTTGTTGCGGCACACAAACAGATTTTTGCATTTTTGACTGAATGAGGGTCTTTCAGTGGAGTTGTTATCCGGCGGCGAAATGATCGCGCGTGCCTTGGAAGACGAAGGTGTTGAATTCATCTTCGGCTATCCTGGTGGTGCGGTTTTACATATTTATGATGCCTTATTTAATAAGTGTAAGGTGCCTCATATTCTGGTTCGACACGAGCAGGCAGCGACGCATGCAGCTGATGGTTATGCTCGTGCCACCGGCAAGCCGGGGGTGGTGTTAGTGACATCGGGTCCTGGGGCGACTAACGCCATAACGGGTATAGCAACGGCTTACATGGACTCCATTCCCATGGTCGTATTATCTGGTCAAGTGGCATCTCACTTGATTGGTGAAGATGCCTTTCAGGAAACCGATATGATGGGGATTTCCCGTCCTATTGTGAAACATAGCTTTCAAGTCAAATCGACGGCTGAAATTCCTGAAATCATCAAGAAAGCATTTTATATCGCTAGCACGGGGCGTCCTGGTCCGGTGGTTGTAGACCTGCCCAAGGATTTAACCAATCCCCATGACAAGTTTGAGTACCACTACCCCAAGAAAGTTAAAATGCGGTCGTATACGCCTGCTGCCCGAGGCCATTCTGGTCAAATCAAAAAAGCGGCAAGCTTGTTGTTGGCTGCCCGGCGTCCGGTGATTTATGCCGGGGGAGGTGTGGTGCAGGGCAATGCGTCTAAGCAACTGACTGAGCTGGCCAAGTCGTTGAACTTCCCGGTTACCAATACCTTGATGGGACTGGGCGCTTACCCCGGCAATGATCGTCAATTCTTGGGCATGCTGGGTATGCACGGCTTTTACGAGGCCAATAATGCCATGCATCACAGTGATGTGATTTTGGCTGTGGGCGCCCGTTTTGATGACCGGGTGACCAACACCACGTCTAAGTTTTGTCCCGGCGCGAAAATTATCCATATCGATATCGACCCTGCATCGATTTCTAAAACCATCGCTGCCGACGTGCCGATTGTTGGCCCGGTAGATGCGGTATTAACGGATCTGATTGCTGTGTTGGCAGAGCTGCGTGCACAGGAAAACAATCTTCCTGACCAAAAAGCGCTAGGCCTGTGGTGGGATCAAATTGAAGAGTGGCGCGATGCCCACGGTCTTTGGACCAAGCCGCGTTACGAACTGGATACGCCTTACATCAAGCCCCAACAGGTTATTGAAACCCTGTACAAGGTGACCAAAGGCGAGGCCTATGTCACCTCAGATGTAGGTCAGCACCAAATGTTTGCGGCTCAGTATTATCGTTTTCATGAGCCTCGCCGTTGGATCAATTCCGGAGGCTTAGGCACCATGGGCTTTGGTTTGCCTGCGGCAATGGGTGCTAAGTTGGCGTTTCCTGATTCCGATGTTGCCTGTGTCACCGGTGAAGGCAGTATTCAGATGAATATTCAGGAGCTGTCTACCTGCGCCCAGTACAAGATTCCGATCAAGATTATTAATCTTTACAACGGTTATTTGGGCATGGTGAAACAGTGGCAAGACATGCAGTACGAGGGACGCTATTCCCAGAGTGTGTATGAAGATTCCTTGCCGGATTTCATCAAGCTAACTGAGGCTTATCAGCACGTGGGTATTAAGGTAACTCAGTTGTCAGACCTTGAAGACGCGATGACAGAAGCCTTTGCTCGTAAAGATGAGTTGGTGTTTATGGATATCCACGTTGACCCCCACGAGCATGTTTACCCCATGCTGGTTGCGCCTAACGGCAACATGCGGGATATGTGGTTGAGCAAGACGGAGCGGACCTGATGAGACGTATAATTTCAGTTTTGTTGGAAAATGAACCCGGTGCCTTGTCGCGGGTTGTCGGTCTGTTTTCTCAGCGTGGCTATAACATTGAAACCCTCAATGTGGCGCCGACCGAAGACGTTACGATGTCGCGTCTTACCCTCACTACGATTGGTGACGATCATAAGATTGAGCAAATTACCAAACACCTTAATCGCTTAGTGGATGTGGTGAAATTGGTGGATTTGTCTGAAGGTGCACATATCGAGCGTGAGCTGATGTTGGTTAAGGTCCGGGCAACCGGTGCCCAGCGTGCCGAGATCAAGCGTTGCACGGATATCTTCCGGGGCCAAATTGTTGATGTGGGCCCCAGTGTTTACACCATTCAAATCACTGGCGCGGCTGATAAGCTGGATTCCTTTTTGGAAGCCGTAGGCGAAACCGCCATTATTGAAGTGGTGCGGAGTGGGGTATCGGGCATTGCCCGGGGTGAAAAGGTGCTTAGCCTTTAAACGGCTTGTTCAGTCTGATTTTGATGGGGCCTTCGGGCCCTTTTTTGTTGCGGGATGTTCTTCCTTCGACCTCGTTTTCAGGTTTTATTTTTTGCAAAATAAAAGTTAAAACGAATTCAAATCAATGCAGCAGTGTGTCCAAAATACGTTTCAGAAACTAAAAAGGGCCGTTAAGGCCCTTTACAAAAAAACAGTGTTGAAATAGCAGAAAACAGCGATCAGCGTGTTCCGTGCACCACCATTGTTTTACCTTTCACCTGTACCAATCCCTGTTCCTCAAGGGTTTTTAGGACCCGGCCAACCATCTCTCGAGAACAGCCAACAATGCGGCCAATTTCTTGGCGGGTAATTTTAATTTGCATACCGTCGGGGTGTGTCATCGCGTCGGGTTGTTTGCAAAGGTCGAGTAAGGTGCGGGCAACCCGGCCGGTGACATCCAAAAAAGCGAGGTCGCCAACTTTTCGGGTAGTCAGGCGTAAGCGCTTGGCCATTTGCCTGCCTAAGGCTGCAAGAATGTCGGGATATTGATCGCGAATTTCCTGAAATTTACTGTAGCTGATTTCAGCGATTTCACATTCGGTGCGACTCTTCACCCATGCGCTGCGGCTGGGGGGGATGTCGGAATCAAAGACTCCCATCTCGCCAAAGAAATCGCCTTTGTTGAGATAGGCGACAATCATTTCGCGACCTTCATCATCTTCAATAATGACGGTGACGGAGCCCTCGATAATATAGTAGAGCGCGTCGCTGTCATCACCAGCATAAATCAGAGTACTTTTAGTAGGGTAACGACGCCGATGGCATTGCTTGAGGAAATTTTCCAGACTTGGTATATCGTGATTCAAGGTGTTGAACACAGGCGGTGTCTCTTTAATAGCGAAGCGAGGTATCTATCTTTGTTATCTGTTAAGTATGCCGTGCTTGGCGGCGAATGGCGAGCTTGAATATTTGGGCTGTGATAAGCTCCCCATTTTGTCACAACAGCACGGAGATGCAATGAAGGCGACAGTTAAATGGGTTGACGGAGCGATGTTTCTTGGGGAGTCTGGAAGTGGCCACTCGGTGGTGATGGACGGTCCTGAAGATCACGGTGGCCGCAATATGGGTGTGCGCCCTATGGAAATGTTATTGCTGGGAATGGGAGGCTGTGCTTCATTTGATGTGATGAGCATGTTGAAAAAGTCCCGCCAAGACGTTGCTGATTGTCGCTGTGAACTCGATGCGCAACGTGCCGATGCGGTGCCAGCAGTGTTTACCGAAATTCATCTCAAATTTATTGTCAGCGGCAAGGGGCTTAAAGAAAATCACGTTAAGCGCGCTGTTGAGCTGTCGGCTGAAAAATATTGTTCTGCCTCTATTATGATGGAAAAGGCAGGGGTGGTTGTGAGTCACAGCTATGAGATGGTAGAAGCGGAGTAGAAATATGCAGCGTCCTAAGCCCCACGGTGGAATGCGACATATAGCACTGTTTGTTGAAGCCTTTGATAAAACACTGTGGTTTTACACTGCATTGCTGGGTATGGCGGTAGAGTGGCAGCCAGACGAAGATAATATTTATTTATGTTCCGGTTGCGACAACCTTGCACTGCATCGTTATCAAGGTGAGGCGCGCCCCTTGGCAGGTCAGCGTTTGGATCATATTGGTTTTATTCTCAATGCCGCCGAAGATGTCGATGGCTGGTATGACTTTTTGCAAGCAAACGGGGTGACTTGCCAATCTGAACCGAGAACGCATCGGGATGGCGCCCGCAGTTTTTACTGCTTAGATCCCGATGGAAATATGGTACAGATGATTCACCATCCGCCGATTGCGGGTAAGTGTTAGCCGTTGTCGGGGGGCTGTTGCTGGGAGATATTCGCTTTAAACGTGGTAGGTGGTTTTGGTCATGACTTTGGACATTAAGGTCATGACTTTTTTTACCGGTAGCGGAAAGGCCAAGCCTCCAGCGGACATGGCTTTGCTTGCGTGTTCTGCTTCGTCTTCAAGCATTTGACTCAACACTACGCGGGTTTTCTCATCTTCTTTCGGCAGCGCCGCTAAATGTTCTTTCAGGTGTTCACAAACCTGGTCTTCGGTGGCGGCGACAAAGCCCAAACTCACCGAGTCGCCAATGGCGCCAGCGACGGCACCAATGGTGAAAGAGGCTGCATAGAATAAGGGATTTAAATGGCTGGTGTGTGCCCCGAGTTCTTTTAGGCGGGTTTCACACCATGCCAAATGATCCACTTCTTCTATTGCCGATTGGGCCATGGCCTCTCTGACTTGGGCTGATTTGGCGGTGAGGGCCTGACCTTGGTAAAGGGCCTGGGCGCACACTTCGCCGGTATGGTTGATACGCATTAAGCCTGCGGTATGACGACGCTGGGCTTCACTCTGCCGTGCCGCAGCTGTGCCGTCTGCCTGGCTTGGCTTTGCTTGAGGCATGGCTCTTGCGGCCTTAGCACTACCTTTAATTAAGGTTTTGAGCCCCCGGTCGGCACCAATGAGTGCTTGATCGAGAAATGAAAATTGTCTGGTCATACGCCCTCCTGTCTGCCGGTAGTATACCTGATATTGATAACGACTAATGATGTGCAGAGCTGCCTTAGCTATCTTTGGGGTTAAAGTGAGTCCAGCGTTTGATGGCTTCGCGCAGCTCCCATAGCCGGATGGGTTTTATTAAATGCAGGTCCATCCCGGCCTCAAGGTTAATACCTTGTTGTTCGTCTAAAGCATTGGCGGTAAGACCAAAAATAGGGATGCGACCAGGGCGTTGGTCTAATTCAAAGCTGCGAATTTGCCGGGTAGCTTCTACGCCATCCATAATGGGCATTTCAATATCCATAATAATCAGGTCAAATTCTTCACGCATAAAACTATTCATTGCCTGCTGGCCATTACCCACCAGGGTGACCGTAATGCCGAGCTTTTCCAGCATGCGAGTTAAGACTTGGGCATTGGTTTCATTGTCTTCGGCAACGAGGCAGCGTAATACGTTTTTTGTAGTGGTGGGCTTTTGCTTTTCCTTCGCGGCATCGTAATGTAATTCAGCCGTCAGTACGTGGCGAAGGGTCAAGCCGCTAAGGGGCTTGTTTAATATTTTGCGTACCCCAGCTGCCGCTAGTTCTTGTTGGGGTAGATTAATATTAGTGTGGGCGAGCAGCAGCATGAGTGGTGCTTTGTTCTCGGCCGATTCTTTATAGACCCGCTGCGCAAAGGCAAGGCCAGTGCTGGTGGGCAGGTTGTAATCGATAAGCAAAATATCAATATTTTGCCCCAGTAGTTTTTGATTATGTAGCAAGGCCAAGGCATTTGGCTCGTTGAGGGCGCTGTGTGCCACCATCCCCCAGTGCTCACATTGCTTGCAGATGATGTCGCAAAAGGTCTGGTTTTTATCAATCACCAGCAAGCGGCGGTTCTGTAGTTCAGGCATTTTGCTAGGTTGTGGCGACGGCAGTTGCTTGGGCACGCTGAGGCGCAAAGAAAAGTGCAGCTTGTTGATGCCTTCTGGTGAGGTGCGGGCGTTGATGCGCCCGCCCATTAGTGAGACGAGTTGGCCGATAATGGCGAAACGGGGATTAATTCGGCTGTCTTGGTTTGGCGCATTGTGATCCAGCGCGTTTTTTTCTTGCTGGGTAAAAGGTCTACCCAAGTGCGAGAGCTGAAAGTTAATTTCATTAAGAGAGGCGTCACCACCTGAAACCCGTAGCAGAAGATGTCCGGCCTCACTGCGTTCAAAGGCACTATTCATCGCGTGACTAAGTAACTGCGTGATTCGGGATGGATCGCCTAGCACCCATTCATTTGTCTTGTGTTCAATGTCGCAGATCAGCTCCAGGTTTCGCTCGGCGGCGATATTACGAAAGCTGGATAAGGTGTCGGTGATCAGTTCCGGCAAGTTAATGAGCTGTGTGCTCAACTCAATATCGTTTTCGTTAAAGCGGGCGGTTTGGCCGGCCTCTTCCAAAAATTGCAGTAGTTCTTGGCTGGAGCGCTGCAACGTTCGCACATAATCTTTTTGTGCGCCGCTGAGCTGGGTCTCTTGCATTAGCTCAGAGGCACCCAGCATAGCGCTCAGGGGCGTGCGAATATCGTGGGTGATGCGGGCAACAATATCGGTTTTGGCGCGACTGACTTCACCTAGTACGGCAATGCGCTGGTTTTCGTCAGCCCGTTGATGTTGTTTTTGACGATGACGGGCCAGCACCAGTGCAGAATGTATCAATACCGTTGTGCAAGATATCAACATAAAAATGCTATTGACGGTTTCGGGGCTGGCCAGGTCTCGATAATAGGCTAGTAGGGCGACTAAATAGATCAGCACCGTAAATGTGCGGGTGATCAAATACACCAGGATAAGACGGCTATAGGTGGATAAAAAGCAACAGAGGGCCGAGATGTTAAGCAAGATAATAGTGGTTGAGACGGTCGTATTAACAAGGATTGTGCTAATGACGTTCTGGCCGAAGAAAACGGTGACCATTGCGAAAACCAAGGCAGCCGTCATGAGGTTAAAGAGTTTGGGCCATACGCCGGGCTTATCTTGGGAGAAGACCGGAAAGCTTTTGCCATAACAGAGCTCGGCCATAGCCAGCAGTAAAAGAATAACGGCCATAAGAGGCCGGTCCCAAGGTGGTAAGAGGCCTTGAGCGTCACCGAAATATCCCCATGCAAAACCATGGTAAGCAATGGTAAGCAAGGTATAGGCGGAGACGGTTAGAAATAGTTTATCGTGAAAGATAAAGGCCCTGGCGGTGGTGAAAATCACCACGACCAGTAGCATTCCCATAAAAACAGCACTGACTAATTCCTGCTGGCCGACTTGCTGGGCCAGGCTGGCATAGTCCAAAAGCTGTAAAAAAACCGGCTGTTCTACCGGGCTTGCTAAATGCAGATGGTATTTGACGCTTGCACTTGCCGGGGTCGTAATGGAAAACAACTGATGACTGCGCATCATTAACCCCGTTGGCAGTGGGGTCATATCAAGACGCTGGCTGCCGCGATAAAGTTCTGCGCGGTTTAAATTGGCCGGCGAGACTTCAAGAATATGCAGTGTGGGCTCTGCAGTGGGGTTGTGGATAGTGAATCGAAGCCAGAGGTTGTGGTTGTTGGCGGGGGCTTTTAAGTCGCCATTTTCGACCGGACGAAATTGCTGGGCAAACGGCGGGCTCAGGATATCTGTTATTGAATGCTGGTCTTCTGGGGCAAGCAATAATAAATCGGTAAAAGCGGCGAGGGAGCGTGATTCGTAGTCTTCATCCAGCACTAAGGTTGGCGCGGCGAAGGCACTGACGGTTAGCAGCAGGCCGATGAGACCTGCTGCTAATAATAGCGCGACCCGGGGCAGGAGTTTATTCCCGGGCGATGGCGCGGTAGGCAATGTCGCTACGGTAAAAGGCATCTTGCCACTTTATCTGCTTGGTAATCTCATAGGCAAGCTGCTGTGCACTGCTGACTTTTTCACCCATTGCGGTGGCGCAGAGCACACGACCGCCATTGGTGCAAAGTTTGCCATCTTGCAAAGTAGTGCCAGCATGAAATACTTTGCTGTCTGCAGTTTCAGCGGGAATATTAGTGATCTCATCGCCTTTGTTATAGCTACCGGGGTAGCCGCCAGCGGCCAACACGATACCGACGGCGGGACGGGGGTCCCAATCAGCGGTAACGCTGTCCAATTTTCCGGCAAGAGCGGACTGACACAATGCGACCAGGTCCGACTGCAGACGCAGCATAATGGGCTGGGTTTCTGGATCGCCAAAGCGGCAGTTGTACTCAATGACTTTGGGTTCACCCGCGTCGTTAATCATGAGTCCCGCGTATAAAAAACCCGTATAGTCATTGCCCTCGGCCGCCATGCCCTCAACGGTGGGTTTGATAACCTCGGCCATAATGCGGTTATGAACATCGGCAGTGACTACCGGCGCGGGAGAGTAAGCCCCCATGCCACCGGTGTTGGGGCCGGTATCGCCATCGCCAACCCGTTTATGATCTTGGCTTGTAGCCATCGGTAAAATATTTTTACCGTCGACCATGACGATAAAGCTTGCTTCTTCGCCAGTGAGAAATTCTTCGATCACTACCCGGCAACCGGCATCGCCAAAGGCATTGCCAGACAGCATGTCTTTTACTGCGGCTTCTGCCTGCTCCAGGGTTTCGGCAACAATCACGCCTTTGCCTGCGGCCAAGCCGTCGGCTTTCACGACGATGGGAGCACCTTGCTCACGGAGGTAAGCCAGTGCAGGCTCAAGCTCGGTAAAGTTTTGATAGGCTGCGGTGGGAATGTTGTGGCGGGCAAGAAAGTCTTTGGTGAACGCTTTGGAACCTTCCAGCTGGGCGGCTCCTTTTGAGGGGCCAAAGCAGGGCAGGTTTCTTGTCTGAAAATAATCAACAACACCGTCAACCAAAGGAGCTTCAGGGCCGACAATTGTCAGGCCGACATTATTCGTTTCGGCAAATTCAGCAAGCCCGGCAAAATCATTGACCGCGATATCGATGTTTTCAATATTATTATCCAGCGCGGTGCCCGCATTGCCTGGGGCAACATACACCGTTTGGACTTGCGGTGATTGTGCTGCCTTCCACGCCAGCGCATGCTCGCGGCCGCCATTGCCAATAATCAGTACGTTCATAAAATTCTGTCTCTATTTTTTCAGTGGTATCAGACCGGGAAGTTTGTGGGAAGGACAAGACAAAAATGCGCGCAGGGTGGGAGTGTCGTGTTAATACACAAAGACACTGAGCGCATTTTGAACGTCGCCTATCGTCACAAAAGACCGGCCTGTGGCCGCTTAATGGCGGAAGTGACGCATTCCTGTGAATACCATTGCCATACCCGCCTCGTCGGCGGCGGCGATCACTTCCTCATCACGAATAGAACCGCCGGGTTGAATCACACAGCGAATATCCGCCTGAGCGGCATTGTCGATACCGTCCCGAAAGGGGAAAAAGGCATCGGATGCCATCACCGCGCCAGCGACTTGCAGGCCTGCGTGCTCGGCTTTAATGCCAGCAATGCGTGCGGAGTTGATACGGCTCATTTGGCCAGCACCCACCCCAATGGTCTGACGGTTTTTGGCGTAAACAATAGCGTTAGACTTAACAAACTTGGCGACCTTCCACGCAAAAATCATGTCGTCAATTTCGCTTTGCTCGGGCTGACGCTTGCTAACCACTTTTAACTCGCCAGCGGTGATCATGCCCAAATCTCTATCCTGTATCAGCATGCCACCATTAACGCGTTTAAAGTCCAGTGCCGCTTGGCTTTGATCCCATTGGCCACAGCTGAGCAGGCGCACATTCTTTTTCGCAGCAACAATCGCCTGGGCTTCTTCGCTCACGCTGGGGGCAATAATCACTTCGACAAATTGACGATCGCAGATGGCTTTTGCCGTGTCGGCATCCAGCTCGCGGTTAAAGGCGATGATGCCGCCAAATGCAGATTCATTGTCGGTAGCAAAAGCCAGTTCGTAGGCTTCGCCAATGCCGTTTAATGAAACAGCGACACCGCAGGGATTCGCGTGTTTTACAATGACGCAAGCGGGTTTAACAAAGGATTTGACGCACTCTAATGCGGCGTCGGTATCGGCGATATTGTTGTGGGACAGTTCCTTACCCTGTAGTTGGGTTGCCGTCGCAATGGACGCTTCGGCTGGGTGACGCTCTACATAAAAGGCTGAATCTTGGTGCGGATTTTCGCCGTAGCGCATTTCCTGTGCTTTAACAAACTGACTGTTAAAGGTGCGGGGAAACTTGTCGCTGCCGCCGGGTACCAAGCGGCCAAAGTAATTAGCGATGGCACCATCGTAAGCGGCGGTGTGCTCATAGGCTTTAATGGCCAGGTCAAAACGGGTGGCATGGGTGGTGCTGCCGTTATTGGCGCGCATTTCATCCAGTACGGTCTGGTAGTCATCGGCGTTGACCACGATGGCCACGTCGCGATGGTTTTTTGCTGCGGCGCGAACCATGGTGGGGCCGCCAATGTCGATGTTCTCGATGGCATCTTCCAGGCTGCAGTTTTCTTTGGCGACGGTGGCTTCAAAGGGGTAAAGGTTTACTACCACCATGTCGATGGTATCAATGCCGTGCTCGGCCATAATGGCATCATCGGTACCCCGGCGGCCCAGGATGCCACCGTGTACTTTGGGGTGCAGGGTTTTGACCCGGCCGTCCATCATTTCGGGAAAGTGGGTGTAGTCAGACACTTCGGTGACGGCGATGCCATTTTCTTGCAGCAGGCGAAAGGTGCCGCCGGTTGAAAGAAGTGCCACGCCCATATCGGTCAGTTCGCGGGCAAAGTCGACAATGCCGGATTTGTCTGACACGCTGATGAGTGCGCGTTTTACTGGACGGCCTGCTTGCTCAGTAGTCATGCCTTGTTGCTTACCCCTGTGAGTAATGAAAGAAAAATAGCGTGAATGTGCTTATAGCAAATCGTATTGCTTGAGTTTTTTGCGCAACGTACCGCGATTCAGTCCCAGCAGCTGAGAGGCGCGGGTCTGGTTGTTGCGGGTGTATTTCATCACCTCTTCTAAAAGTGGGGCTTCCACTTCACTGAGCACCATGTTGTAAACATCACAAACATCTTGACCGTCCAAGCTGGACAGGTAGGCATTTAAGGCAATGGCAACACTGTCGCGCAGTGTTTTTGCCTTGGCGATATCAGCGTTGCTGGGTTCTGGGCTGGCGCCGATAACCTCGGCATCAATGGCGTGTAAGTTCATGCTGCAGCTTCCTGTAAGATTTGGGCGTGCTGTTCAAAAAAATCATGCACAGCATCTAGTTGTCCGCTGGCTGAGTCGATGCCGTTAAACAGGCGTCGAAAGTCAGCGTCGTTGCCTAGGTTTTGCAAATACCACGCGACATGCTTGCGTGCGATCCGCAGTCCCTGAAATTCACCGTAAAACTGGTGTAAATCGCTGATGTGAGTCAGCATGGTTTGTTTTATTTCTGTACCGCTAAGTGGCGTTTTGCTGGTGCTGCCGCTGAGTCGTTCATTAATCTCTCTGAACAACCAAGGGCGGCCTTGGGCACCTCGACCGATCATCACCCCATCTGCGCCAGTGCGCTGCAATATGTATTCGGCTTTTTCGGCTGAATCAATATCCCCGTTGGCAAATACCGGGATGGAGATGGCCTGTTTAATGGCGGCAATGGTGTCGTACTCGGCTTCACCTTTAAAACGACAGGCGCGGGTACGGCCATGAACAGCCAATGAAGCGATGCCACAATCCTCAGCTAGCTTTGCAATTTCTACACCGTTACGGTGCTCGGGTGACCAGCCAGTGCGAATTTTTAGGGTGACCGGAACGGACACCGCAGAAACCACGGCGTCCAGAATCTGTTTCACCAGTTCGGGCTCTTTAAGCAAGGCCGAGCCTGCAGCTTTTTTGCACACTTTTTTGGCCGGGCAGCCCATATTGATATCAATGATATCTGCCCCCAGTGCTTCACAGCCCTGAGCGGCATCGGCCATCATCTCTGGGTCGGCACCAGCAATTTGCACTGCATTGATGTCGCCCTCCGCTTGGGCTAACCGCAGATAACTTTTGCGGGTATGCCAGAGCTGGCGGTCACTAATCAGCATTTCTGCCACCGCCAATCCTGCACCATAGCCCCGGCAGAGCTTGCGGAAGGGCAGGTCAGTGGTGCCGGCCATCGGCGCCAAAACGGCCCGGGACTGCAAGTTGTGAGGACCAATTTTGATCATCGATCAATGCCCCGAGCTGGACGGTTAAGTGACAAAAAGCGGGCGGCTATGATACTCGTTCAAGGCAGACTTCGGAAGACTTGCGCTCAGAAAATAACCAATTATCGACTGCGGTTTTGGCCTTTAGCCGCGACCAGGCGCATTTGATAGTTTACGGCTTGGCTGCCGGGATCACGGATCTCCAGCACGACATGAATGGGTTGCTGGCTGGCCATGGATTTTAGCGAGCTTAGCTCTCCTTGCAAATACTC
Organism: Spongiibacter sp. IMCC21906; assembly: GCF_001010805.1. Classification (NCBI taxonomy): domain Bacteria; kingdom Pseudomonadati; phylum Pseudomonadota; class Gammaproteobacteria; order Cellvibrionales; family Spongiibacteraceae; genus Spongiibacter; species Spongiibacter sp. IMCC21906. Next base: position 1,422,186 of record NZ_CP011477.1, read on the forward strand.
CCTTGGTTGGAATATTCGGCTGGCTAGAGTACGGCCATTGATGTCACTGAAACGCAACAACAAACCTGGAAAATCTCGGCTTTCTGTGCCGGTATTGACCAGCAGGGTGTCGACAATAACCGCATCGCTGTGTTCGGGGTGTTTACGTACCACCAATTTGCGGGTGGTTAAATTTTCGAGTGATTGGGTTGTCGCTGGGGGCGTGGGGCGGCAATCCAGCTGCCAGCTAGCACAAAATGATTCGACATAGGGCGCTACCGGGCTGGCCAGGAGCTGGGGCATTTGCCACCATGCCAATTGCCATAGCAGCAATGTAAAAACGATGAGATTACCCAGTGCCCAAGTCCAGCGTCGGGGTTTTGCTGGTGGCATATGGTGTTCAAAATCGTGGTTGACGGTGCTCAGAGAATTTAACAGTGTGAGTGGATCGTTAAGGTCTGCCTGGGCCTCGGCATTGTGTTCGGCGCTATTTTCGAGCGGCGCATTTTTGCTGTCTTCAGTGTTATCGGCATCGCTGAGCTCCGCGGAGGGAGGGTCACTTTGCGCTGATGAGGGACTGGTATCGAGTTGCGTTTCCAGGGTCGGCAGCGCGGTGTTTTGAGCGGCATTAAATATCTGCTGACAACGGCCACAGCGCACTAATCCTTCGGCAACCTTGAACAGCTCTGGGTTCACCCGAAAACGGGTGTGGCAGGCGGGGCATTGGGTCGTGTCTGTCTGCATAGCGTTGTCGTTGTCTGAGCTTGGCCTGTTTTAAGGTGGTAGTTGCTGGTGGTCGTCAACTACATAGCGCCTTCTTATGGCACCTTCTTATAGCACCTTAGTTTGTTTTTATGCCGCTTATCCTAACCCATTCTTCTTTAGAGGTCAGGCTCAGCTCACGAAAGCCATTGCCATAGCATTCAAGTAGCTGTTCGCCTTGGGTATCAAGAATGCCAGAAAGGCAAATTAAACCGTCGTTTTTGACTAGCCCGGTGAGTCGGGGTGCGAGCTGTAATAGGGGTCCGGCAAGGATATTTGCCAGCAGCACATCAGCCTGTACATTGTTGTCGAATTCGTCGGGCAGCAGGCACTGAATTTTGGTTTCGTCAATATCGTTGCGCCGGGCATTCTCGCGGGTTGCCAGCAATGCCTGCGGGTCACTGTCGATACAGATTAATCTGTTGGCACCGAGTAACAAGGCGGCGATCCCTAAAATCCCAGAGCCACAGCCATAGTCGATAACGGTTTTTCCGGCGATGGCCTGGCTGTCTAACCATTGTAAGCACAGCCACGTGGTGGGGTGAGTGCCAGTACCAAAGGCCAGGCCGGGGTCGAGTAAGACATTGACGGCATCGGGATCGACCGGCTCTCGCCAGCTGGGGCAAATCCACAAATTGTTGCCGCATTGTAAGGGCTGGTAGCTGTCCATCCACTCTCTAATCCAGTCTCGGTCTTCAAGGATTTCGGTGCGATGGGGTGGCAGTGCCTGGCCGTAAAAAGCCGCCAGTGCGGGTAGCAGGCTTTCCATGTCGGTGTCTGCAGGGAAGAGACCTGTGACTCGGGTATGCTGCCAAACAGGTGTTTCGCCGATGGGTGGCTCATACAGTGGTTGATCGGCGTCGTCTTCCATGGTGACGGCAGATGCGCCAATTTCCATTAAGGCATCTTCAAGTTCAGAGGCGGAGCTGGGGTCGGCGTCGAGGCGCAATTGCAACCAGGTCATAAGTCGTGCGTCCTTATCTGCTGAAAAGATACCGGCTAAGAGGCTAGGCGGAAATGTCAGGGAAAATACTTGATAGGCAGTAGGCGGGAGTTTGGCTCCCGCCGTTGAAGATTAAAGCTTCAGCTTTTTCTCAAGGTAGTGAATGCTGACCCCGCCTTTGCGGAATGCGCTGTCCCGAACCAGGTCGCGTTGCAGATCGGTGTTGGTGCGGATACCGTCCACAATCAATTCGTCCAAGGCATTGCGCATGCGGTTAAGCGCGATTTCCCGATCCTCGCCCCAGGTGATGATCTTGGCAATCATGGAGTCGTAGTTGGGGGGGACGGTGTAACCACTGTATAGGTGAGAGTCCACCCGAACCCCTAAACCACCGGGAGCATGGTAATGCTTTACCTTGCCGGGGCAGGGCATAAAGGTTTTGGGATCTTCGGCGTTGATCCGGCATTCAAAAGCGTGACCGCTGATCTTGATGTCATCCTGAGTCAGAGACAGTTTTTCGCCGCCAGCAATTCTCAGCTGCTCTTTGATGAGGTCAACGCCGGTGACCATTTCACTGACAGGGTGCTCTACCTGAATCCGGGTGTTCATCTCGATAAAGAAGAATTCCCCGTTTTCATACAGAAACTCAAAGGTCCCTGCACCGCGATAGTTGATGGTATTACAGGCCTTCACACAGGACATGGCCACTTGTTGGCGAATGTCGTCGGGAATGCCGGGGGCCGGTGCTTCTTCCAGTACTTTTTGATGACGACGCTGGAGGGAGCAGTCCCGATCACCCAGATGAATCGCATTGCCTTGGCCATCGGCCAATACCTGGATTTCTACGTGGCGGGGGTTTTCTAAGAATTTCTCGATGTAGACGGTATCGTCACCAAAGGCCGCCTTCGCCTCAGACTGGGTGACGTAGACAGCGTTGAGCAGGGCAGCTTCGCTGTGTACAACCCGCATACCGCGACCACCACCACCGGCGGCAGCTTTGATAATCACCGGGTAGCCTATGCGTTTGGCAACGGCCAGAGTGTGGTCGTTATCGCTGGTAATGGGACCGTCAGAGCCGGGAACCGTGGGAACACCGGCTTTTTTCATGGCTTGAATAGCCGACACTTTGTCGCCCATCAGGCGAATCACGTGGGGTTCTGGGCCAATAAAGACAAAACCGCTGTTTTCCACTTGCTCAGCAAAGTCGGCATTTTCTGCCAAAAAACCATAGCCGGGGTGAATGCCCACCGCGTCAGTGACTTCTGCGGCACTGATAATGGCGGGAATATTCAGGTAACTCTGGGGTGACGGGGCGGGACCAATGCACACGGATTCGTCGGCTAAACGAACATGCATAAGGTCTCGATCTGCTGTGGAGTGCACAGCCACCGTTTTAATACCGAGCTCTTTACAGGCCCGAAGAATACGCAGCGCAATCTCGCCGCGGTTTGCGATGACAACTTTTTTAAGCATGTCGAATCAATCCCTCTTATATGAAAAATCGTGGTGTGGTTGGCTTACACGATTGTGATAAGAGGTTGGTCGAATTCAACAGGCTCGGCGTCGTCTACCAAAATGGCTTCAATCACGCCGGATTTGTCCGCTTCGATTTGGTTCATCATTTTCATGGCTTCAACAATGCAGATCACGTCGCCCGCTTTCACATGTTGACCGACTTCAGCAAAAGAAGGTGAGCCGGGCGAGGGCGCGCGATAGAAAGTGCCGACCATGGGTGACTTGATCACATGGCCATTGATGGCTTTTTCAGCTGGGGCAGGCTCTGCTGCTGGCGCGGCAGTTGCGGCTGCAGGAGCAGCGGCGGCAACAGGTGCGGGTTGCGAGTAATACTGAGGAGCTGGCATGGCGGCGTTGGCACTGTTGCGGCTGATGCGCACAGACTCTTCGCCTTCTTTGATCTCCAACTCGTCGATGTTGGATTCTTCAAGTAGCTCAATCAGTTTTTTAACTTTTCTGATGTCCATAGTTGATCTCTTAGTTCTTCTTAAAGGTCAGTGATAAGGTTTAGTTGGGAAACTTTTTTATGGCCGCACGTAGCGCCATTTCGTAGCTGTCGGCGCCGAGGCCGCAGATTACAGCCTCGGCGATATCTGAAAAATAGGAGTGCTGTCGAAAGTGCTCACGGCGATGAACATTGGAAAGGTGGACTTCCATAAAAGGAATGTCTACGCCCAGCAAGGCGTCCCGGAGTGCCACGCTGGTATGGGTGAAGGCAGCGGGGTTGATAATAATGAAGTTGATTCCTTCGGGCCGGGCTTGGTGCACTCTTTCTATTAATTCGTATTCGGCATTGCTTTGCAGGCTCTGCAGGTGATGGCCGTGCTCAGTGGCAATTTTCTGTAAATTGGCGTCGATATCGGCCAGGGTCTCGTTACCGTAAACCTCGGGCTCGCGGCTGCCGAGAAGGTTAAGGTTTGGGCCGTGTAATACTAAAAACGAAGCCATTGTTGTGCCATTTCGGTGCAAAGTTTAATTATCGCCAGATTGTGCCTTATTTGTTTTCTTGAGTCCAACGACTAAGCTGTGAAAATTAAAGATAGCCGCCAGTTTCCAGCAAGTTTGCAGGAGTTAAGCGGTTTTTGCCGAAAGCATTGTTTTCGGTGTTAACACTCGGTCTAGCTCTCGAATAGCTTGAGGACCAGCGATTTGCTCAGTATTTGCGGAAGAATTTGCACTGCTTGTTTGGGGTCTGCTGAGTAATAGATATAGAGGGGAATACCGTTGCGCTCATACTGGGCGAGAAGTGTGGTAATCGCGGGGTCGTAGCGTGTCCAATCCGCCACCAGATAGTGAACATTATTGTCTTTAAAAGCCTGTTCAATTTCCGGCGTATGCAACACTAACTTCTCATTGGCTTTGCAGGTGATGCACCAATCTGCAGTAACGTCCAAAAAGACATTGCTGCCAGCGGCACGAATTTTTTCAATTTGAGCCGGATCAAATTGCCCCGAGTTTTGGGAGTTGTTTGGTAAATGGTTGCCTGCCATCGCGGTATACACGGCAAGTAGCAAACTGATTATGCTGAGAATTTTACCTTTGCTGCCCAGCTTCCAAAGCCAAAGGGCAAAGGCGATAAGCAACCATGCAATAAGCAGGGTCGCCATGCTGTTGGCGCCCAGTTGGCGGCCATATACCCAAAGTAGCCAAATGGCCGAGGCGAGCAAGGGAAACGCCAGCAATTGGCGCAAACGTTCCATCCATGCACCGGGCTTGGGTAAAGCCTCCAACCAGCCGGGAAATAGACTGAGCAGCAAAACGGGCAGGGCCATGCCCGCGCCCAAACTGGCAAACACCAGTAATGCGATGGCCGGGGGCTGGGTGGCGGCGTAACCCACGGCGGTTCCCATAAAGGGGGCTGTACAAGGGCTGGCGACCAGTGTGGCCAGTACGCCGGTAAAGAAACTGCCGCTGTGACCACGTTCTTGGCTGAGGCTGCTGCCGGTATTCATCCAGCGGCCCGCTATTTCGAAGTAACCGAGCAAGTTTAGCGATAAGACAAAAAACAGGCTGGCCATGACCGCGACAAAGCCCGGTTGCTGCAGCTGGAAGCCCCAGCCTACGGCTTGCCCGGCTTGCTGTAGGCCAATGAGTACGGCGGCGACCACAATAAAGCTGATGATTACGCCCAAACTGTAGATCACGCCGTGGCTGCTGGTTTTTCCATCCTCGGCTTGGCTAAAACTGAGCACTTTTAAACTGAGCACCGGAAAAACACAGGGCATTAAGTTAAGTATGGCCCCGCCTAAAATGGCGAAGGTGATAACCCAAGCCAGGCTGGGTGCGCTGTTTTGTTCTGTCGAGATGACCTTTGCGGGTGCTGTCGCAGTGCTACCGGTGGCATCTGCCTGAACAAATTCATGACTTTGAGGCTTGTATTGATAGCGTTGAATTTGCGGCGGATAGCACAATCCTGCATCGGCGCAGCCTTGGGAGCGTACCGTTAAGACAAAAGGCTGATCCTTGGGCAAGCCGCTAATGCTGAGGCTGGTGTTGTAATAAAAGACTTCGGTACGCCCAAAATAGGGGTCGTCTTTTATTTTGCCGGGTTCAAAGCGGATGCTGGGCGACAGGGCGTCACCGTTTAATTCCGCACTGATAGCAAAGCGTTCTTTATAAAGGTAATAGCCGCTGGTGATGGTCCATTGCAGCAGCAAGGTATCGTCGTCCCAGCTGAGAAGTGATTGATAGGCTTGGTTTACGGGCAAAAAACCGGCACTGTCTGCCGTGGCCATTTGCTCGGAGGGGGCGCTGCCAGATTGGGCAAAAGGGTCTTGTGCCCAGCTTGGATAAGCTGAGATCAAGAGCATGATTACAAATAAAACCGACTTCATAAATACAATCACCACTGTGCTGACGGTATGATAGTGTCAGCGGAACGTTGCGACTCGAAGTATACGTGCACACGGGACGGGAGTGTACGACCTGAGACGTGGGTTGGATAAAAAATACTGCACTTGGGTAGACTGCTCCTGAGTAGAAATAGCTTGCAGGCTTACAGGAGGACGAGTGAATAGACTGTTTGTTACGTTATTGTGCTTAATGTTATCCCTACCGGCGACGGCATTGAGCGTCAGTGACGCCTATGTAAGGGGTTTGCCGCCGGGACAAAAAAATACCGCTGCCTTCTTTGTGTTAAAAAATGATGGCGACAAGAATATTGTGCTTAGTCCCGGTCGCAGTGATGCAGTGGCTGCACTGGAAATTCACGGTCACGAGCAGTTGAGCGGCATGATGCGCATGCGCAAGAAAGAACAGCTGGAAATCGCCCCCGGAGAAACCTTAAGTTTTTCCCCTGGCGGCCTTCACTTAATGATGATCGGTTTAAAAAAACCGTTAAAAGACGGGGATACGGTCAGTTTTTCTTTGCGCTTAAATGATAAAGAAGAATTGACAATTACGGCGCCGGTGATCAGCGTATTAAAAATGGATCATTCCAAACACCAGCATAATGGGGAGCATTAATGGCCTTAGCGAAAGTAAGCGCTTTTTTTCAAGGTATTCGCGAGAGTCTTCACGACCGCTTCGGCGATGCCCTGCCGAAAGTTATCGGCGGTGTGTTGCTGGTGTATTTACTGGTCATTAGCATCTTGGGTATTTACTGGAGTTTTACCCCAGACCCGCCTGAGACTCAGTATTTCCAACAAGATACTCACAGCCGTGTTGTTGGGGCCGCTACTACTTCAGCGTTGATTGATGTGGCAGAAACCATGTTGAACAAACCGGGCGGCTTTATTAGCAACGACATAACGCCCCCCGGTTTGTTTATGGATAACATGCCCGCTTGGGAATATGGCGTGTTGATTCAGGTGCGTGACTTGAGCCGGGCTATGCGAGAAAGTTTTAGTCGCTCCCAGTCACAGTCCCAGGAAGATGTGGACCTGGCCAAGGCCGAACCCCGCTTTAACTTTTCCAATAACAGTTGGGCAATTCCCGCCTCTGAGTCGGAATATCGCCAAGCGATTAAGCATCTTAAGTCGTATCGCGATCGTTTAAATGATGCGAAAGACCCAGACGCACAGTTTTATTCCCGAGCCGATAACTTGCGGTATTGGTTAACGGTGGTGGAATCGCGGATGGGCAGCTTATCCCAACGTCTTAGTGCCAGTGTGGGTCGGCCTAGGCTTAATACGGATTTGGCCAATGACCCCAATGCGCGGCAATCGACACCGGCGTCGTCTGAAAAACGGGTGAAAACCCCGTGGTTGAAAATTGACGATGTGTTTTATGAAGCAAAAGGCAGCTCCTGGGCGTTAATGCATTTCTTAAAAGCGGTTGAAGTGGATTTTGCCGACGTGCTTAAAAACAAAAATGCCACAGTGAGTCTGCGACAAATCATTCGGGAGCTGGAGGGAACCCAGCAAAGTATGTACAGCCCAATGATCTTAAATGGTACTGGCTTTGGGCTTTTGGCCAACCACTCGCTGGTGATGGGCTCGTATATTTCCCGGGCTAATGCTGCAATCATCGACTTACGCGATCTTTTGTCTCAAGGATAAATCATGAATAGCCATCGTATTCTTCAGTTTTTTGTACTCGGCGGGGCCTTGTTGCTGGCGGCTTGTGCGCAAAGCCCCCAAACCATTCAGGTGGCGCCGGTATTCCCTGAAGCAGATAAGCAAGTGGGCCAAAACCAGCCGGTGCATGTCCGGGTCAGTGATCAGCGCGACAATAAAGTGCTGGGTAGCCGTGGTGGTGTTTACCGAGAAACCGCCACCTTTAGTCTGGCTAACGACCTTTCTTTAGCGGTGCAGCCTGAGCTAGAAAAATACATGGCGGCAATGGGCTTTGATGTGGGTAGCCTCAGCGCTAACACCACCGATTTGCACGTAATTTTTGAGTCACTGGTTTACGATCACCCTAAAGACAGCGGTATAGGTCACGATATGAAAATGTCGGCAGGGGTAAAAGTTGAGGCGTCTAAGCAAGACGGTAGCCGCTACGATGGCCGTTATCGTGTGAATAAACAGCAGAAGTTTTTCAACGCCCCCAGCAGTTCACAGAATAAAGACTTGGTGAACGAACTGGTGGTAGAAGTGATACAGAATATGCTGGCAGATCCCAAGCTAATGCGGTTTATTCAGCAGTGATGCTTGTTGAAATGATATGAAAATGGCGCCTGAAGGCGCCATTTTCATATCTGCCTATTCTGCTCAGCGGAGGTCCTAACCAAATACCGCTTTCAGGGCATCTTGGTGGGAGTCGCCGGGTAAACGCGGGCCGTATTGCGTGACCACCATTGCCGCCGCGTAGGTAGCTAACTGGCCTGCTTGTTGGTAGCCAAAGCCGTTGGTAATGCCATATAAAAAGGCACCCGCAAACATATCGCCTGCACCGTTGGTATCTACAGCCTGAACGGGCACAGCGGGAATGCTGTGTAATGACTGACCATCGTAAATCAGTGCACCATTTGCGCCTAGGGTAATGGCGAAGGTCTTGGCGACCTGTTTCAAGGCCTCTGCGGCTTCGTCCAAGTGTTCAGTTTTGGCCCAGCCCAGTGCTTCGGCTTCATTGCAAAACAGCAAGTCCACGCCGTTGTCACCGAGCATTTCTTGTAAACCCTCGCGGAAAAATTCCACCATGCCGGGGTCAGAAAAGCTCAGTGCTGTTTTGCCGCCATTGCGCTCGGCTATTTCCCGGCCACGAATGGCGGCGGCTCTGCCAGTATCCGAGGTAACCAGGTAGCCTTCCATATAGTAATAATCTGATAGGGCAACGGCTTCTTCATTCAATTCTTTCAGTGACAGCTCGGCGCTAATACCCAAATGGGTGTTCATGCTGCGCTCGGCATCGGGACTTACCAAGACCAAACACTTGCCAGTCACACCGGGATCTTTAGGGCTATCGAATTCGCTGTTCACCCCGGCTTGACGAATATCATTCATAAACAAGTTGCCAAACTCGTCATTGGCAACCTTGCCTGAAAAATAGGTTTTGGCGCCAAAATAACTCGCCGCGCAAACTGAGTTGCAGGCCGAGCCGCCACTGGCTTGTTTGGAGTGAACCAAATGTCCTTGCAGTTGGTCCAACAGCTCTTGCTGGCGGGCCTCGTCCACTAAGGTCATCAGGCCTTTGTCTACACCCATGGTTTGCAATTCGGTATCGCTGACCTGGATTTCTGTGTCCACCAACGCTGCGCCGATGCCATAGAGGTGATATTTTTTCATCTTATTTGCCAGTTACTTGCGGTAAAGTGGCGCTATTATCCGGTTTGACGGGGGTTTTGCAATTTTGTTGGTTTTACTAAATGGCTAAGAAACGCACCAAGAAGCCCGTAAAGGGCCGTAAGCTCTCACTATGGGGCGGCTTATTTCTCAAGCTATCGCTGGTCGGCGTGGTGCTGATGTTGATTGTGTTTGCGTACTTCGATGCTCAGGTGCGTGGAGCGTTTGACCATCAGCAATATGATAAGCCCGCCAAGGTCTATGCTCGGCCCTTGGTATTGGCCAGCGGTGCGATACTCACAGCGTACGAGCTGGAATCGGAGCTGGAAACCTTAGGTTATCAACGATCGCGGTTATTCAGTCAGCCCGGTAGTTATTACCGGGAAGGCGACCACTTTAATATTCATCTGCGGCCTTTTGATTTTGCCGATGGTGTTCGGGACGCCAAAATCATTGAAGTAGAAATGGGGCCGACCACCGTCTCCGTGGTCAGAGACAAGCTGGGTCGTCGGCTTGCCGAAGCGCAGCTTGATCCGATGGTCATCGGTGGGGTTTATCCCGGCCGTCACGAAGACCGGCTGATGCTGGGCTTAGATGAAGTGCCCAGCATGTTAATAGAAACCCTGTTGCAGGTTGAAGATAGCGGTTTTTATCAGCATTTTGGTATCTCGCCCCGCAGCATCGCCCGTGCTTTTGTGGCAAATATAAAAGCAGGCCGTACGGTACAGGGTGGCAGTACGCTGACCCAACAGCTGGTTAAAAACACGATTTTGAGTAATGAGCGCAGTCTTTGGCGTAAGGCCAAAGAAGCGGTCATGTCGATACTGACCGAGATTCATTACAGCAAAGACCGGATTCTCGAAGCTTATATCAATGAAGTTTATCTTGGTCAGGAGGGCAATCGGGCCATCCACGGTTTTGGGCTTGCGGCGCGGCATTATTACAATCGCCCCCTTCATGAGCTAAACCTGTCTCAAACGGCTATGTTGGTGGGGCTGGTCAAAGGTCCTTCTTATTACGATCCCTGGCGTCATCCCGAGCGGGCCAAACGGCGCCGCAATATTGTGTTGGCAGAGCTGGCAGAACGTAACTGGCTGACTTCTGAGCAGTTGGCGGGGTGGAAGGCCCAGCCACTGGGCTTGGCAAAAAGCTCTGCACTGGAAGGCTTTTATCCCGCTTATGTTGATCTGGTAAGACGCCAGTTGAGTCGGGATTATCAACGACAGGACTTGCAAACCAAGGGCCTGAGAATTTTTACCCCGTTTGACCCCGTGCTGCAGCGCCGGGCAGAAAATGCTACCGAGAAAGCGTTAAAGAGTTTGTCTGAGCGGGTAAAAGACCTGCAGGTGGCGATGGTGGTCACCCGGGTCGATAGCGGCGATGTGGTGGCGGTAATCGGGGGCGGTCAGCCCCGTTACGCTGGTTTTAATCGCGCCCTGGACGCATTGCGGCCCATTGGCTCGCTGGCTAAACCGGCTGTTTATCTGGCGGCCTTGGCGCAACCCGAACGCTTTAATCTGGTGTCGCCACTGCGAGATCAGCCCATATCGGTACCGTTGCCCAATGGCGATGTGTGGCGGCCTTCAAATTACGATAATAAAAGTCACGGTATTGTGCCTTTGCACGAAGCCTTGTCTCACTCCTATAACTTAGCTACCGCGCACCTGGGGATGTCAGTGGGCGTAGACAAAGTGATGGAGACCTTTAAAACCCTGGGCATCCAGCGACCGTTACTGGAAGTGCCGTCGATGTTTTTAGGGGCCGCTGCCTTGGCGCCGATAGAAGTAGCGGGCATGTATCAGACCATTGCAGCCAATGGGCGCTTTACACCGCTAAGAACCATTTACGCCATCTCTGACGATGAGGGTAAGTTGTTGGCGCGATACCCGCAAAAGCCTAAGCAGGTTATTAATCCCGCGCCGGTGCACGCCTTGCAATACGCCATGTTGGAAACCGTACGCGAGGGCACGGGGAGAAGTGTTTACCAAATGCTCCCCAAAGATTATCGGGTGGCAGGTAAAACCGGCACCAGTAATAAAACCCGTGACTCGTGGTTTGCCGGTTTTGCCGGTGATTATATGGCCGTGGTTTGGATGGGTAAGGACGACAATTCCTCAACCGGCTTAACCGGAGCCAGCGGTGCGCTGCGTGTATGGCGACAATTTATGGCTGAAGCCAGTACCGAACAAATGCCTTTCTCGCCAGTGCGGGCATTGAATATCAATGGGTGGATAGCCTGAGCGGCAAGCTCACCCAGTCATGGTGTGACAATGCCCGTTACATGCCCTTTATTAAAGGTAGCGAACCCCGTGAAACCAGTGGCTGTGTGCCCGATGGCGAAAAAGCCTGGTCGTGGTTTAAGGGTATTTTTGATTAGTCTGAACTGTCCAGACAGGATTTGAAGAGAGAGGTCAGGCATTAATGGCACTGACTTTGTACTCTTAAGCTCGTCATCCCCGCGTAGGTGGGAATGACTAAAATTGCCGAGGCCTTAAGTCAGCGGCATTCCCTTCTGGTACAAGTCGTTTCTGACACCGCTGCTGTTTGGCGGTGAAGGTGGTGGGTGAGGGGTGTTATCAAGCCGTCAGTCTCATTTCGCGCTAGCGTCAATACTGACGAATAAGCAGCTGACCGTCTTTTTGAATAAGCTCTAAGTCTTTTAAAAATGACATTCCCAGCAGAACCTCGTCGATACCGTGGTTGTCATCGCTGATGGATGCGGCCACATTTCTTACCTCAATATTGCCTAGTCGCACGCTGTTAAGGCGGCTGTAGCTGACAGGAATAATGCCTCCCGCCGTGCGGGCTTGGCCCCGGCCGGTTACATCCAGCTGGAGCTGCTCTGCAAGAGAGCGCGAAAGCGCCACCAAAGTTGCACCGGTGTCGACGATAAAGGTCACCTCCTGACCGTTGATGCTGCCTCTGGCGATATAGTGGCTGCCCTGGGATCGGGTCAGCGCCACTTCGCGGTAATTCTGACCGTCGCGAATGGTGGGCTCAGTTTGACCTTGCAGGTAATCGTTGAATCCCCAGATCAGCAAAGCAAACAACACCAGCCAGAATAAGATCAGCATGGTGGCCGCAGGTTTTTTATTTGCTGGCTCGGTCATCGTCGCGTTTAGCTTGTGCGAATGGCGGCGGTGTAGCCGCCCTTATCGGATGGCACCAAATCTAAAAACTGATTGATACATTCTGGCACTTCTTCGCTGCGGTGGCTGACGAAGAGAATGCGGGTATGACCGGCGGCGGCAATTTGGTCTACGGCGCCTAATAAGCGATTTTTCTGTTCATTATCCAGACCGATGCAGGGCTCGTCTAATATCAGAATTTCAGGTGATTTCACCATTGCCCGTAACAGCAATATCATACGCTGCTCGCCAAAAGATAATCGGTCGAAGCGTTGGTCTCGGCAGTGTAGCAATTCCAGTGCATCCAGCCATGCCAGCAATCGCTGTCGTTCGGCGTCGCCGTAGTCGTTATAGAGTCCGACTGAATCGAATAAACCGGATGCCACCACATCAATGACTTTGCTGCGTTTTAAGTTGCTGAGCTGCATGCTGGTGTTGAGCAGGCCGAAGTGCGATTTCACGTCCCAAACACTTTCACCACTGCCGCGCTGCTTGCCAAACAACACGACCGTTTGGCCGTAGGCTTTGTCGTTTTCGCCGCAGAGCAAGCCGAGCAGGGTGGACTTGCCCGCGCCGTTGGGACCGCTGATACAGCAGTGCTGGTCTGGCATTAGCGTCCAGTTTACGTCGCTGAGTACCTGCTTGCCCCGGAAGTTCACGTTCACATCTTTTAGCTCAATCAGTGCTTGGCCAGCGGGGTAATCCGGGGCCGGTTCGATGGGCAGTGCTTTGCTGAAATGGTGGCGGCGGGCAGATTTTTGCTTGGCTTCAGCGGCGCTGCATTCGCCAGTAATGGCGCCCTCTTCCATCAAAAATACTGTGTCGATGGCGTTGGGAATATCGTTGGCGTCTTTGGTCAACAGCAGCAGTGGCGTTGGCGCTTGCACTAACTCATCGAGCAAATTAGTCATTTGCTGTTGGGCATTTTTGTCTAGCCCTTCAAAGGGATTGTCTAAAATCAGCGCCTTGGGCTTGGCGAGCATGGCTCTGGCCAACAAGGTTTTACGGCTCTCGCCTGTGGAAATAAAGCGAATGCCCTGTTCCAGAATATGCTCTATGCCCAAGCGGCTGCAGAGCTGGGTAAAGGTGTCTGACTCCGGTTGGCCCTGCAAAATAGCGTTGCGTACGGTGGTGCCAACATCAAAGGCATCGGCGCGGGTTTCGCTGTCGTCAAAGCGGCGGTCTTTCTCCATTAATTCCTTGTGCAAATCAAAGGAGATATGGGCAATGTCTTTGGCTTGAATACCGTCACCGTAAATGACCTCGCCATGATTGGGGCGAAGGTTGTCGATGATCAGTTTGGCCAAAGTGGTTTTACCGGCACCATTGCCGCCGAGTATGGCGATATGGCTGCCCGCAGGCCAAGCCCAGTTGATATGGTCAAAGGTGAGCTCAAGCTGGTAGGCAAAGCGCACATCGCGCAATTCGATCAAAGAGGTAGACATAATTGAATTCAAGGCTGGAAAAACGAGCCGGCAATCATACCTGTTTTGCCGGCATTTTTCTGCTGATTTGATGCTTGGCCGTTAGACCTTAGTGGCTCGGAGTTGGTGTTAACACGCGTTGCTCCGGCCGGTGTTTAAATCATAAAACTCCACAATGCTTTGCCAGGCTTGCTCGGCGGAGTCCACTACGCTAATCATATTGACGTCTTCTGGGCTAATTACCCCTTCGTCGCGCAGAAACTCCAGGTTAATCGCCTGCCGCCAAAATTCATGGCCCAACAAAATCACCGGAACCCGTTTGGATCGACCGGTTTGAATAAGGGTTAGGGCTTCAAAGAGCTCGTCCATGGTGCCAAAACCGCCGGGACAAACCACCAGTGCTTTGGCCCTGAGCATAAAATGCATCTTGCGAATGCCAAAATAATGAAAGCGAAAGCAGAACTCGGGGCTGATATAGGGATTGGGAAACTGTTCGTGGGGTAGCACAATATTTAAGCCGATGGACTTGCCTTTGGCATCCATTGCGCCGCGATTGGCCGCTTCCATAATGCCGGGGCCGCCGCCAGTCATCACATATAAGCGCTCTTTTTCTTCACAGTGGCTTGAGTGTTCCGTAACCAGCTGGCCTATGCGCCGGGCTTCTTCATAATAGTGGCTGTTACGCTCATCCCGTTTGGCGGCCCGAATCGCCGCTGGGTCGCCCGCTTCTTGAGCAATCTTTAGCGCCTCGGCGGCATCTTCAGGAGCAAGGAAACGAGCACTGCCAAATACCACAATGGTGGATTGCACGCCGTGTTCCTTTAGGATCATCTCCGGCTTTTGCAGCTCCAGATGAAAACGCACACCGCGCAATTCCTCTTTTAATAAAAAGTCCTGGTCGCTAAAAGCCAAGCGGTAGGCAGGGGGCATGTCCATTTCATTTTCGAACATATCCTCTCTGGCAGAGGGAAAGTTAGCGTCTGTCAGGCTGGAGGGTTTTCTCATAAACTCGGTCTCTCTTATCGCTATTTATACTGTGAGTTAAGCTGGTGTAGGGTGCGAATGCCAGTGTTATATCGCAGGCGTTTTCTAAAAGTTACGGTTGCTATCATGTTAAGGATCATCGTTTTGTGTGTCAGCGACGTAACAACGCTAAATACCGGGTAGAGGTAAGATGATGAATAAATGGCCCTCGCTTGCTGCCGTGCTGGTAGTGGTTTTAATTGCAGCGCTAATAGCGACATTGGCTGGGCAAAATCTAAGCTTGGCGCTGGGTGTGAATAGTTTGTTGTTACTGGCGGGCTGGATTTTTTTGATTCAGTGGTTGGGCTTTTTGCATGCCTGGTTTACTCAGACCGAGCGCTATTACGACCTGTTGGGCAGTCTGACGTATATCTCTGCTACGGTGTTGGCGTTGGGGTTTGCCGAGTCGCTGGATGTTCGTCGGATTATTTTAGCCGCTGTTGTGCTGGCGTGGGCGGGACGGTTAGGAATGTTCTTATTCAAGCGCATTGTGGCCGCGGGTAAAGACAGCCGTTTTGATGATATTAAACCCTATTGGTATCGTTTTTTAATGGCGTGGACGTTGCAGGGCTTGTGGGTGTTTTTAACCTTGAGCGGAGTGCTGATTTGTCTGTTGGCAAAAACATCGCTGGCAATAGGCTATTTAGGCGTGCTGGGGCTGTTGGTTTGGCTGGCGGGTTTTGTTATTGAAGTGTTTGCCGATGCCCAAAAACAGGAATTCCGTAAGAACCCCGCCAATCGCCAGCAATTTATACACTCGGGACTTTGGGCTTGGTCGCGACACCCCAACTATTTTGGTGAGATTGTCATGTGGCTGGGAGTGGCACTTATGGCGCTGCCAGTCTTTGCGGGTTGGCAGTATTTGGGCTTGGTCTCACCGCTGTTTGTGTACCTGGTGTTGACCAAAATCAGCGGCATACCCATGCTGGAAAAATCCGCAGAATCCCGCTGGGGCGATGACCCCGCATATCAAGCCTATGTCCGCGACACCCCGGTGTTGTGGCCAAAGGCACCGCGTTCTTCTCAGTGAGATTGTGGGGTCCGGACTTTGAATCACCGCCAGTGTTAAAACGTTTCTCCGAGCAACTGGATCCCGGCTCGCTATCGCGTCCGGGATGACGGGGCGGTGTTGTCGTCATACCGGCCCCCGGCTCGTAGGCCGGGGCAGGCTTTGAGCTTGTATCCAGTAAGCCACCGTAGTTTGAGCTACAGCCAGTGCTAAAACGTTTCTCTGAGCAGCTGGATCCCGGCTCGCTATCGCGTCCGGGATGACGGGGCGGTGTTGTCGTCATACCGGCCCTGAGCCGGTATCCAGTAAGCCACCGTAGTTGGAGCCACTGCCAGTGTTAAAACGTTTCTCCGAGCAACTGGATCCCGGCTCGCTATCGCGTCCGGGATGACGAAGTGGGGGAATCATCTGGCTGTGTCCAGCATGACTGGGCGGTATCATCCCTCTCTGCCTGAAATGGCAGAGGGGCGTCGTGCTGTGTTCGGGATGACGAAGTGAGGGGTATCGTTGATCTCCCCATGCCGTTATACCGGCCCCCGGCTCGTAGGCCGGGGCAGGCTTTGAGCCGGTATCCAGTAATCCGCCGTAGCTTGAGTCACCGCCAGTGCTAAAACGTTCCACCGAGCAACTGGAGCCCGGCTCGCTATCGCGTCCGGGATGACGGGGAGGAGGATCATCCTGCTACGTTCTGGGTGATGGAAGTAGGATCAGTATGTGCGATTCTGGTCTGAGCCTGTTTTAATAGTCTTTCTGTTTATTGTGGCTAACGAGTCAGACGCCGCGGTCTTCGATAACAAGGAATTGCGTTGATGATAGAACCCTTACTTGTCGCTATGGCTTTTCTGATCGGATTGCTATTCCGGCGAATAGGGACGCCGCCTTTGCTGGGGTATCTGGCGGCGGGTTTTTTTGCCGGTGCGTTGAATATCGGCGATGCGGTGCAAATTAATAAGCTCGCAGATTTGGGCATTGTACTGTTGTTGTTCACCATCGGGCTCAAACTGAATCCTCGGCAGCTGATGGCACCGCAGGTCTGGGCGGTGGCGGGTTTGCATACGGCGATTGTGGTGCCGCTGACCGCAGCGGTGCTGATGTTGCTGCATTTTCTTATTCCGGGTTTGGCGCAGCTTGAGCCTAAGTTAGCTTGGACCTTGGCTTTTGCCTTGTCGTTTTCTAGCACGGTGTTTGCGGTCAAGATATTTGATGAGCGGGGCGAGGGCGCTGCGCTTCACGCCAAAATCGCCATCGGTATTTTAATTATCCAAGATATTATGGCGGTGATTTATTTGGTGGCCACCGCCGAGCACCCACCGTCGCCCTGGGCTGTTGGCTTGTTAGCTTTGCCCCTGCTGCGGCCGGTGATGATTTATTTCATGCGCCAAGCGGGCCACGGTGAGCTGCTGGTGTTGTTTGGTTTCTCTGTGGCGCTCGGCAGTGCGGCGTTGTTTGAAGTGCTGCATTTAAAGGCGGGTTTGGGCGCGCTTATTTTTGGGGTGTTGCTATCAAACGCCAGCAAAAGTGCCGAGTTGTACAAAGAGCTGATTAATTTTAAAGATATTTTCTTAACTGCATTTTTTCTCAGTGTTGGCTATTACGGCCTGCCAAGCGGGCAAATGTTGGTGGTGGCGGTTTTACTGTCATTGTTAATCTTCTTACGGCCGATGATTTATTTTGGTCTGCTGCTGTTATTCCGTCTGCGGGCGCGCACCTCCATGCTCACGGGATTATCTTTGTTTAACTACAGTGAGTTTGGCCTCATTGTGGCAGCCTTGGCTGTGCAAGGGGGTGTGTTACCCGCCCAGTGGTTAACAACACTGGCCGTGGCAATGGCCTTATCACTCTTTGTTGCTGTGCCTTTCAATACCCATATCCACCGACTCTATGCGCAAATGGCGCCGCGCTTACAGCGGCTTGAGCGCAAGCAGCTGTTAATGCAGGAGCGGGGTGTCGATTTGGGTGACGCTGAAATTGTGATATTGGGAATGGGGCGGATTGGCTCCGGCGCTTACGCTTATCTTAATGAGCATTTTCCCGGCACGATTGTTGGTGTAGAAGAGAGTGCCGAGAAGGCGCTTAAGCATGAAGCAGAGGGGCTGCGTTGCGTGTTTGGTGACGCCAGCGATAGAGACTTTTTGGAGCGGGCAGAGCTGCACCGACGCAAAATGTTGTTGATTAGTCTGACCAATCATTCTGAAAATATCGATGTGGTTAAATTACTACAACAGCTAAATTACCGCGGTAAAATTGCGGTGGTATCGCGGTTTCCAGACCAAGCCAAAGAGCTGGAAGATATGGGTTGTATTACGTTTAACCTCTATGCAGAAGCGGGTCATGGTTTTGCAGAGCGAGCGATGGAGGAGATTGCTTAAGGAGCCGTAGCTGGCAAGGCGGTATGGCAAGGGGCTCCCTAGAGGACATGTCTGGCCGCCAGATGCTCAAGCACTATACTTCAGGAATTAGCGCACAAATCCGATTTATTTTTCATGGCAGACTCGCCGTAAGATGGGTAAATGGCCCATGATGACGACTTGATATAAGCGCGACAGGATGTGGATCGTAGTATGGAGAACAACAACGCGTGGTTGCAGGCTGAGCTTGCTCAGTGGGTGCGAGAAGGGCTGATTAGCGACGAGCAAGCTCGACGGCTTTACGCCCGTTATCCCATCATGCAAGACAGCGCCAGGCGTCGTAGCCAGCCTTGGGGCAAGCTTATCTTCTCGGCTTTGGGCGTGTTGGTATTTGGCCTTGGCATTATTCTTTTATTTGCCTATAACTGGGATGCTATGCACCGCTATGCCAAATTGGCCGTGATTGGTCTCTCCCTTGTTATCGCCCACAGTGCCGGGTTTTACTTACAAACACGTAAAAAACAAGCTCGTCTTGCTGACTGTTTCCACTTATTGGGTACGATGTTGTTTGGTGCCGGGATCTGGCTGGTTTCCCAGATTTACCATATCAGTGGCCATTACCCCGATGCCTTTATGCTCTGGGCAGGCGGTGCTGTCATTATGGCGTGGGTTTTACCCTCGGCGGCGCAGGGTATGTTGGCTGCCGTATTAATTGTGCTGTGGAGTGGTTTGGAGATTTTTGAATTCCAGACATTTCACCAGTTGGGAACATGGGGCTTGGTGCTGACAATACTGCCCTTGGCGTGGCTGCAGCGCTCACTGCCGTTATTTGGTCTCAGTCTACTGCTGTTGCCGTTAAGCTATTGCTTCACGGTGAGCGCGCTAAACGACGTTCTGGTGTTGTTATCGCTGTGGTGGATCGCCGGGGCATACTTGGCACTTTCTCGCTTGTCTTCCGCTTCGCCCTTTCCGGAAAGCAGTAAGCCGCTGCGAAAAATCGCTTTACTTATATTGCTGCCGCTCTTGTTTCTGAGCAGTTTTATGGATATTGCCGATACCAGTTTGGTGGCCGTATTTTCAAATGCTTATCAGACCGCGTATTACACGCTTCCCTTATTAGCGTTTATTGCAAGCTGGAGCGTGGTCATACTTCGGGAACAAAGTCGGCCCCAGCATCTTCGTGATTGGTTTGAATCCGCGATGGTTATTCTTAGTGGCATACTGGTGCTTGGCTTGAGCCTGGGGCTGAATATCGCTGTCCTTGCCTGTGTGATGGCCAACTTTTTTGTGCTGGGGTTTGCGCTGTTATTTATTTGGCGGGGGACCGAATCGGTGCACTGGCGGCTCACCACCTTGGGGTGCTTATTGTTGGCAGCACTAGTTTTTGCCCGGTTTAACGATTTGTTTGAAAGCCTGTTGGCAAGGGCGGTGGTGTTTTTGCTATTAGGCGCGGTGATGTTTGTGGTGGGGCTGCGTTACTCCCGTCAAAGCGAGCGGCAAAAAATCATGAGGTCACGGCATGCGTAGCGCATTGATTATTGCCGCAGTGGTGGCGCAGCTATTGGTGCTGGTGATAATGGCTGGCCAGCGAGAGTGGATTTTGCAAAAGGGTGAGCGGGTGTATATCCGAACGGCACCCGTCGATCCACGGGACCCTATGCGGGGCGACTATGTTCGCCTGAGCTACGCACTTAACTCTCAAAGTCTTTCTGCGTTTAAAGGGGGTTCTACTGAGAAGCTCCAGCGCGGCAGCCGGGTTTATGCGGTGTTGCGCAAGCATTATGACGACCTCTATGAATTGGATTACCTAAGCCAGCAACGCCCCACAAAAATGCCGTTTATCACAGGCCGGGTGCGCTACGTTTATGACGACGTGCTACAAGGTTATGTCGATATTGATTACGGTATTGAACAGTTATTTGTGCAGCAGGGCAAAGGTCTCGATATTGAAAAACGTCGGGGCCAGCGCGACAGCTTGCAGGTGCCAATGGAGGTCGAGCTTGCCATAGGTGATGCAGGCCAGGCACAGATTACCAATTATCGCTGGAGCCCATTGGGTATTCAATTACGGCGATTGGACAGAGACAATACTGGCGCTGCAACAAATGACGGCCCCCGCAGCCCAGTGCTGGAATTTAGCCTGCAGAATGTTTCTGATGAGGTACTGAGTATTGTCGATGGCGACAGTCACTGTGCGCTGCAGCTGCAAATGCTGTCCGGCCGGGGCGGTTTTGCAAAACCCCGCTACCAGTTATGTGGCCCCACCGAGCTAGATAAGGAGCAGACCATTACCTTGGCACCGGGGCAGTCCCACACCGTGGTCGTCGATTTAAATCAGCCCCGTTGGTATATGCAGTCTAGCCGCGACGGCGATCGTTGGGGCAGTATTGCTGAACTGGCAGCAACACAGCGGTTCCGTTTATTGTATAAACCACATAGTGTCTCAGAACTTAAGACCGGGCTACAGAACGTATGGCCAGGCAGTATTGTCAGCTCAGCCTTTAATGCAAGAGGACAAATTGATTAGTTAGTGGAATCTTTTACACCTATAACTAATCAAAAAACGTGGTTGTCCCTTCAAACCAAAAAGGGGTAAACACAAGTATATTTTTTTCAGGGAAAAGGGGGACAGATTTATTTTTGTTTAAACCTTGACCACTACAAATTGAAAACCGCGTGAAAATAAATCTGTCCCCTTTTTATGAAAAACGGCGCCGTGAAATGGACCGGCACCCGGGTAGACCTGGTGTTTGGCTCCAACTCCCAACTGCTGGCCCTGAGTGAAGCTTATGCCCAGAACGACGCCAAAGAAAAGTTTGTAAACGACTTTGTCGCCGCCTGGACCAAGGTGATGAACGCAGACCGGTTTGACCTGGCCTGACGGTCTGGCTGCAACGCACTCGCTAAGGCCCCGTGCGGGGCCTTTTTTGTTCTCTCTCGGGCAGCATGCGATGCTGCTATTTCGTCTTGGCCCCGGTAACCAACAGCGCGCTCAAGGGGCTGCGTACACCGTGGGCGCCCTGTTTCAACACATGGGTGTAAATTTCGGTTGTCTTTACATCACTGTGCCCCAACTGCTGCTGCACCGTGCGAATGTCGGCGCCGGACTGTAGCAGGTGAGTGGCAAAGGAATGGCGCAAAGTATGGCTACCGACCTGCTTCTCAATACCGGCGGCACTGGCCGCCTGGCGAAGTACCTTGTTGATTCCGGTTTCATCAATGTGATGACGGCGTAAATTGCTTGTTCCAGGTTCGATACTCAAGCGCGTAGCCGGGAATAGGTATTGCCAGGGGAGTTGCTTATTAGCCTTGGGATTTTTGCGGGCCAGCGCATCTGGCATCCATACGCCAGAAAATTCGGGATGCGCCAAATCCTCCTGCAACAACAACGCAACGCGCTGCTTTTGGGTTAGCAAGGCCGGAACCAGCTCAGGTGCAAGTGTAGTCAAGCGGTGCTTGTTACCCTTGCCATTCCAGACCTGCAATTGCAACAGGTTTGGCTCTACATCTTTAACCCGCAGCCGCACAAGCTCGATGCGGCGCAGCCCCGATCCGTAAAGCAACGCGACCATTAACTTATGGACACCTGTCAGCGCGCCTAAAAGCCGCATCACCTCGTCATGGGTCAACACGGTTGGCAGCTTCGCCTGACGGGAGGCTCGGCGGAACTGTGATACATCGCCGATGGGTTGCTGCAAAAATTTATCGTAAAGAAACACCAGCGCATTTAAAGCAATTGCCTGGGTAGCCGCAGACACATTGCGTTCGGTCGCCAGGAAAGTGAGAAACTCCTCCACCGCTGAAGGCGCAAGCGCTGTCGGGTGTTTCTTGTCGTGAAAGACTATGAAATACTTGATCCAGTACAGATACGAGTCCACGGTTCGGCGACTGTAACGACGAACCAGCATATATTTTTGAATGGAATCGAGAAAAGGTGAAGACGACATGGATGAATACTCCTCCCTGAGTGCTACTTATCAATGGCCATTCCTTGGCCGACAGTCTCATTATCGTGAACGTTTCACGATTTCGCCAGTCATGTGGTTGGCTGGCGAAATTTCATGTTGATTTTCAGCAGGTTACAAGACCACAAAATAAAGCGTGAAAATTATGATGACTTCACGCTAATAATTATTATGAGGCCGTTGGCCTCATTAACATGCTGTTAACTGTCATGAGGAAAAGAGCATATTTTCGGTTGTATAAAATATCCCACTTTATTGGCTTCTTTTGCTTGGCAGTGGCTCTGGCCGACCATTTTTTTATACCATTTCTGGGTATGCAATTGCAGGTTGTGTTGTTATATGTCGTTGCTATATTTGTTGGCTTAACTGGGGTTTTTGGTTTTCTATCCGGCCAACCGTTTACATTTGCGCTTGCTCCAGAATTACGCTACCCGAAGGAGGGTACCGAAAAGGATGATGAATCACGGGCTTTTGGCTTGGCCTTTACAATAGTCTATTTGCTAGCTTTCGGTATATTTATATTAATCAAGTTCAACAGTTAACAAGGCAGTGTTGTCGCCTTCGGCTGGGACTGTCATTCCGCTGGCGCTCCATGCCAGCCCCAAACTGCGGCGTTAGAGGTTTTGATGGATTTCGACTTCGAGTCAATGGATCGGATAGAGAAGGATTTCTCTGGTCTATTCGTCACTCTCTCCATGACGCAGCGAAAAATCAGAGAGCTGCTCATAGAGCACTCTGATGGGAAGGTGTTAAAAGGCGATGAGCTGGTAGGATGGCTCGGCGAAATTTATACGAAGATTGCCGTAGGTGGCTACCTCGTAGATGACAGCTTTGAACATGATGTTGAAACAGCTACCGGAATGGCTATATCAGTCAAAGCTCGGCGCGGCACGAATAGCGGCTGGACTAGGACTAGTGCAATCCCAAAAATTGAAGGGGAGGATATCCCTACACATTTAATGTTTGTACATCTAAATGAAGATTATGTTGTTTCAGATATGTGGCTATATCCGTGGAATGATTTGATCTCGCAGGAGCGTTTTCGGAAGCACATAGTTCGCGGCAATTTTCGTTCTTACTATATGTCGGTAAATCCAACTCGGGACCAAAGGTACAGGGTCTATGCCAGCAACCTCTAACAAGTGGCGGCAATATGCTCCCTGCGGTCGCCGGACACCCAAAACGCTGCGCTTATTTGGGCGCCGTTGCGCCGGGCGTTAAATGTACAAGCAGATGACCGACATTGACCTAAAGTCCGCAACAATAATGGTTTCTGTATGCTTCCTGGTTGGTGGGGGTATCCAGTATTTCACGGGCTTTTACTGGCTAACAGCAGCGTTGCTGGTAATGGTCGTTGTTTTGGTCAATGGCCTCATCATATTCAATGAAGATCTTGATGAGAAAGGGTTCGATCATCAAGAGGGGATAACTGATACTCCTGAAGCTAGAGCAGGGCAAAGTAGAGCAAACAAAGTTCAAGTGGCAATAATTGTTTTGCTTATTATAGGTGCGGCATGGTCATACATTTAACAAGTCAATCAACTTCGCGCCTTCGGCGCCGGACGCAGCATAGCTGCGCCGGTTATTGAGGCGTTAGATGAGTCGCGCCATCAAATATCGAGGAATAATGAAAATAGAAGCCGAAATTGAAAACCTTAAAAAGATACTCGTCGATGATGAGAAATTTTATCAAATTCCAGACTATCAAAGACCTTATTCTTGGGATAAAGATAATCTATCTGACTTGATAGATGATTTAGTCTCGGCCTACCTTGAGAATAAACAAGAAACGTATTTTTGCGGTTCTTTAGTTTTAGTCAATAATGAATCGGATTCTAGATTTGACATTATTGATGGCCAGCAAAGAACAACTACATTCACGATAATCTCATGTGTATTTAGAGATGTGTACTTGTCAGAACTAGGTCCTAAAGCAAAAGACTTCATAAGCTCTTCAATTCAAGATAAATATGAAGACACCAAAAGGAAGTTGAAATTTTTGACAAATGAACAGTATCAAATTGACTTTGAAGAGACTGTTTTAAAGGGTATTGATTTTAAATCGACAAAACATATAGAAAAAGATTTTCCTAATAATAAGTATCTTCAAAATGCGCATTACGTCAAAGGTTTTCTGGAAGAAAAATTTACCGAACATAAAATTAAACCAGATGACTTCGTCATCTGGTTCTTTGAGAGCGTGGTCTTAACGGTTATAACCTGCCCGTCTCAAGATAGTGCAATTCAAATATTTAATGTTCTAAATGACAGAGGGATGCCTCTTAGTTCTATTGATATATTAAAGTCAACTTTGATGCAAAAATTAGACGGAAAAGAAGATCGTAATGCTTTTAAGGCAAAGTGGGAGTCTATTAATTCAAATCTAAAGTTTTCTGATTTTGATTTAGATAGCATGCTGAACACATACTTGTATTATAAGTTATCAGCTAACCCTAAAAATAGACTGGATAAAGAGCTTATAAGTATTTTTTCCAAAGAAGGAAAAAGTGCTCTAGAAATAATTAAAGAAATAGGTGATTTCTCCCAAGCCTATGTAAAAACTTTGAATGAAGAAAATAAGTATCTTTATTGCCTGAAATATTTAAAGCACAGAATATACTGGGTCAGCATTATGTCTACGGCCTTGTTTACAAATTACCCTAATATTGAAGAGCTAAAAAAACTTTTAGTCGCCTACTACTATCAAAATTGGATTGCAGGGGCTACGGTAGCTAGGATTAAGCAAGCTAGCTTTAATATATTGAAGCTAATAAAGTCTAATGCTCCAGTATCTGCTATATCAACAGAAATGCAGGATGGTTTAAAGAAATACTCAACAACTAAAACATTCAAAGAGGAATTAGAGGGGAGTTGGGTATACGGTCGAAAATGGGATAGAGCTGTTTTATTGTTAGTCGAATATTTTTCTAGTGACGACAGCAAGCAGAGCTATATTCCTATCGGAAGCAAATTGCATTTAGAGCATATTTTGCCTCAAAACCCAGATGACGTGGCTGGCTGGAAAAGCACCTTTAGCGCCGAAGAACGTGAGAAGTGGACTAACTCCCTAGCCAACTTAACATTGCTTTCTATGAGAAAAAATATCCAAGCACAGAATTATTCCTACGATAAAAAAATGGAAACTTATCAAGATAAGGATAATGTGGTTACACCATTCTTAATAACACAATATGTTATTAAGTGCGGAAAATGGAATATTGAAGAGCTAGAAAAAAGAGACAAGTACTTACGCACCAGAATCATGGAAAAACTGGATGTATTCTGAAAAATCATCTAACAAATCAAAGCACGCGGACGTGGTAAAGCTGTCACCTTTTGTGCAAAAAAAGCACAAAAATCGCCAACTTCACCAAGCCGGTGTTTGAGGCGTTATATTTCAAGGAAGATATGTCGTACGGAATAATATTAGCAAAAATCCTTCCTCAGAAATTCTTAAATGATTTTCTTGATGGAAATTTGCATTTAAATAGTGACAACTATTTTGCTAAAGCTGAATCAGATGGTTTTCTTCGTTCAGACCCTGATGAAGGGGCTGATGAAGCTATTCAATTTAGAGAAATAGCAATAAAAGATGGCGATGGAAAACGGGTTCCAATTGGAGGGGCTAAAAGCCCTTTAATCCATAGATATGGTAATAAACAGTCTCGTAATATCCTATGCCTTTTTATGTTTACAGATAAAGATAATTTTGAGTTCGATATTCGAAATTTGAACTTTGGTGAAGTTGCAGTTGTTATAACAGATTTGAAAGAATTTATTAAACGTATAAAGACTGCATCAATTAACAAAGGCAAAGAACTATTTCATGGTCCTGTGGAATACATTGATAAAAGCAATCATCATGGAAGAATGGGTCCATTTAGGAAATTTTTAGATTATGAATATCAAAGTGAATTTAGGTTTGTTCTAACTGAAGATGGTCATAAAGCAGAGCAAGCTATAAAGTTATCTATTGGTGACATCAGAGATATAGCTTTAGTTTGCTCTAGTGATAAATTATCAGAATTACCGAGCAAGGTTAATAAAAATGAAATATAACAAGTTAAATCATCGGAAAACCACTCGCTACGCTCGCGTTTTCCGCTGTTTAAAGCGTTAGGCTTCCAAGATAAGCAGAGAGGCATTATGGAAAACCTAGAATGGATCATTGCAGCAGCGACGCTATTAGGGCCTGTACTGGCGGTTCAAGCCCAAAAAGCGATCGAGCGTGCTCGTGAAAGCCGTAATCGCAAGTCTTGGGTATTCCATAATCTGATGGCAACCCGTGCGGCGCGAGTTTCAGCCGACCATGTTCAAGCCCTAAATATGATTGACCTGGTTTTCTACGGCACTCGTTTATTAGGCATTCATCGGCGTAAAAAATCAGAGCAAGGGGTTCTCGATGCATGGCGAGAGTACCATGATCACCTCGGAGATCGAGCTGATGATAAGTCGATGGAGTTATGGCACACGAAGGGAGATGAGCTTTTTGTAAATCTGCTTTACGCCATGGCGGAGGATGTCGGATACAAATTTGACCGAGTACAGCTAAAGAAAGGGGCCTACTCACCTATCGCACACGGCCAGTTTGAAGAAGAGCAAGCATTGGTCAGAAGGGGAGCAATAAAAGTTCTTTCAGGTGAGACGCCTCTCAAAATGGATATCTCTGCTTTTCCAATCAATCAAGAAGCATTGCAGGCCCAAGTGGAGCTTCAGCGTAACCTGAATGATGCACTTTCTGGGGATCGTGCTCTGAGGGTAGAAGTCACCGGCGGGAAGAGCGATCAAGCCTAACCATGTGGTCAACGGGACGCCAACTACGCTGCGCTTCGTTGTCGCCCATTACCACTGGCGTTAGAAGGCATTAGATATTATGCAGTCGTCACCGTATTTACTAAAGAATAAGCCCTTGCTAATTGTGTTTGGGCTGTGGATGCTCGTCGGCACATTGATCGTTTACGGCGGCATGAAATGGTTGACACCACTTATGTATATCATCTTCCCAGTGCTTGCGTACCTTTTCTGGAAAGGCTGGCGAGCAGCAGCAAAACATATTTCTGAGGGGTTTAATCGTGATCATTAGAAAGACTGGCGATGTGCCTTCTAACAAGTACGCGCAGTTGCCGCTGAAAAGCGCGGCGGGACAGCCAAAACTCCGCGCCTTTTTGTGCATTCGCTCCGCTCAGTGTCGCACAAAAACGCGCTCCATCTTGCCTGCCCCTGGCGTAGGGCGTTAGGCCTCCAAGAACATTACCGGGTAACATGAAGAGATGAAGTACTTGCAGTATTTTGTGATCGATCACTCAACTGGTGACGGCGTGAAGAGGCTCGAGTGGATTCTTTCTCTCGCGAGGATGGAAGACGTTGCGGTACATGTGGAAACCCATGAAACGTATACAACAATCCATGTTGAAACAGCGTCGGACGTTCGCGCTATAGCGCTAAAACTTGCGTTGGCACCATTTTCAGAATTTGAGGGGCGAATCTGATGGGCTCAGGGGGTGAATGATGAATAATTCTCCGCGCCAAATTGCTTGTTTTGGGCTAGGCCTTCTGGTCTACGCGTGTGAAGCACACGCCAGAGGAAGGGGATGCAGCCCAGATGGCTGCAGCCCCTTTATAAGCGTCTTAAGCACTGCGGCTGTTCTATATTGGTTATATTTTATTTCTAGGGGACGCAAAATCCCGTGGTTAGGTCTTGTGCCTCATGCGGTTATTATAGCAGCAACCGTTTACGCATCGGCGTCGACTCGGGGTGCGGGAGCAGCGTTTGCTGCGCTTATCATCATGCTTACAATTATTCATGGTGGATATAAGATCGTTGGTGCTCGGAAAATTGAATAGAGTCAGCGATGCCTAACAAGCGCATGTTGTCGCAGCGCAGAAAAACCAGCGCTGCTGGGACGGCTTACGCTTTGCTCCAGCCGCCCCAAATGCGGACGTTAGCATTCAAGGAGATTTTCGTGCAGCTTGACGAGCGAATGAAGGTTACGCGAGATCTGATATGGCAGGTAAATACCTATCAGGATATTCTAGAGTATCTGTCTTATGACCTTCACGATTCGGCAAGTCCCATAAGCCAAAATGAAGGTTTATTCTTTGTTTGGCATTCTTTAATGGGGCTACAAATATTAGCCTTAAGTAAACTGATTAAGGACGATGGCGCTTTTTCCTTAAAGAAACTCATCAATATGGGTGGCGCAAAAGTTAAGGGCTTTGATAAATCGGGCCTTCTGGAAGATTTTGACTATATTCATAGCGAGTACCAGCGACACAAACTAGATTCCGTAAGAGATCAATTTATAGCGCATTTGGATATGTCTGATGATGAAATTAAGACTGACATCCACATGCTATGTGTCGCTAAGAATCAAGTGACTTCGCTTTATGATCGAATATCCCTGGCCACTGGTGGTGAAGAGTATCAGCACGACGAGAGATGCGTTAAAGGTATTCGAGGCCTCTTCGATGAAATTGATGAATATGAGAAGATAAAGGCAATCATTGTGGCTGCACAAATTAAAGGTTTAAAACAGGTAAATGTTTCAGATTTTCTCGCAATTAAATGCTAACAAGGTAAGGCAGCGCGACGTAAAAACCTACGCTTCGCTCCAGTTTTTCCGCGCCTGCTTACGGCGTTAGCGAAAATCGTTACCGGCGGTTTTCTTGAACTTCTTTGGCGAGCCAAGCCTTGATGAGAGATTGATACGGCATGTCCCTTTTATTGGCCTCAACCTTGATGCTATCCAGCAAGCCTTCAGGGAGCCGTAATGAGATGGTCTTCGTTGAGGGCTTCAGGTTCGGAAGAATCGCTCGCTCAGCTTTGCTCAAATCCAAGTATTCGCTTGAATCATGGTTTTCCCAAAACTCGCGCTCTTCCTGCTCTGATTTAAAATCGGGTATTTTCTTAAGCTTGGTCATAAATCATTCTCTCCTTCCGGTGCATGTCCCGGGCGGAAATTACACGTATCAGTGTATCGCCTCCCCTGAGGGTAAAGGTAATGTGCAGCTTTCTGCCATCATTGGTTTTGCCGTAGGCGTGGTATCTTGTTTCTTTCCGGCTATGCTTATCGTCAAGCAACAGCAGAAGCGGATCGTTAAAAAACACCTGCTCGGCCTCGGCCTGGCTAACATCATGTTTTTCCGCGCTTTTTCTGGAGTTTCCATCATCCCAGTCAAAGCCGGTTACCTTGTTTAAGTTGAGCATGGATGTATATTTCCATAATATACAAATTCAGTCAAGGCGCTAACAAGGCCAAGCACCGCGACGGCTTTTTCGTTCCGCCTGCGGCTCCACTACAAAGCCGCACGTGTTGGCGGCGTTAAATGGCTTTCAGGGTTCACAGCATTTGTGAAGGTAAAAAACATGGAAGCATGTTGCGATTCAATGAAATACTTCAGTACTTTAAATTGCTCGGAGCATACGAGCATTTATGAGTGCCCTGATGTTCTGATATATATAAGCAACGAAAGCTATGGGCTTATCATCCATGATGGAGGCAGAAGCCAAATTCAAATTAAATATTGCCCTTGGTGTGGCTCAAAATTAGGTAAGCTTAGTGATTGAAATGCGACAGCCACTTAACAAGCACGAGCAGTTAGCCGCTGAAAAGCGCGGCGGGACAGCCAAAACGCTGCGCTTTTTTGCCTGCCCCTGCCGCAGGGCGTTATAGGGCCTCTAGAGTGCTATGAGCAAACTTGCTGGAATGACTCTCAATGAACGCCTGTTCCACGTCGGAATCATAGATGAGTTTGATGCCGCCATCTTGTCTCGGGATCAAGAAACAGCGATTGCTCTATTACAGCGTGTAGAACTACACAAGCAAGAGGCAGTGGAAACAGTGGCGACAATTTTTAAGAATCCTGGCAAGTATGGCTACACCGAGCGGTAGGCTAATTACAAGGCAGCCCAATAACAAGGCCAAGCGCGTGTGTTGGCAGCGTTATGAGCAATTAGCCCCTAGCAGAAGTCAACAGGATTGAAGCGTGTCTTAGGATCATCGGTGAGGACCTTGTTCCAAATGACCTCACGAATCGACTTGGCGGTTTCCAATATTTTGTCAGTCGAAAAGGGAAGTCATAATCGGAAAAGGAGGGGTGGGGGCGTAGCAACATTGGATTTGTTTCAGCGGGATGAGACTAAGCTCCCCGCTGTTGTTACATCTTTTGGGTAGGAGATAGCCCCCAGTTTTTAAGGGGGGTTGTGGATCAGGCCATTTGTACCGTCAGGAGTTGCAGGCGTTTGCGCTGCATTTTCATGGCGTATTCCAGCTCTTTCAGGCGACTGCGGATGGTGGCGTGCTCCCAGGCTTCCTGTAGGGCTTCTTTGTGTTCAGC
This sequence comes from Spongiibacter sp. IMCC21906, assembly GCF_001010805.1. Classification (NCBI taxonomy): domain Bacteria; kingdom Pseudomonadati; phylum Pseudomonadota; class Gammaproteobacteria; order Cellvibrionales; family Spongiibacteraceae; genus Spongiibacter; species Spongiibacter sp. IMCC21906. The sequence continues at coordinate 1,452,783 of NZ_CP011477.1, forward strand.
CAAATTTTGCTGCAGGGCGTCTTTTTGCGCGGCGAGTTTTTCGCGTTTGGCGCTCATCCACTGGCCGCTGACTTCGTTCCAGTCGTTCAACAATTGTTTAAATTGCTGGTATTCCGCTTCTAGAAATTCTTGCAGGTGAGAGGCTTCTGCGCCTTTGGCATTTAGAGATTGCTCTGCACGTTTGAATTGCATGGCGACCACGGCCCGTTGAATTTTGAAATCGGGGATTTTCTTTAAATCCCATGTAAGGCCGATCCAAGAGGCAGATTTAATCAGCCATTTGGTGGGATCGTATTGAAACCAACGCACGCCGTTGCGGTAGTCGTTTTGAAAAATATGGTGGTAATTGTGATAACCCTCGCCATAGGTGAGAAACGCCAGGAGGTCGTTGTCTCGGGCAGAGTTTTCGTCGGTATAGGGACGACGGCCCCAGTAGTGAGCCAGCGAGTTAATAAAGAAGGTGGTGTGATGGCTGACGACCAGACGCAGCACACCTGCCAGCAAAAAGTGCTCAAGGTAATGGCCGGTGGCCAAACCTAATAACAACGGGGGCAGTATGTTCATGCCCAGCACCAAGGCCAGGTAGTGACGGTGTTGCCACATCACGATTTTGTCACGCTTGAGATCATTGGCATTGGAGAAGTCTTCAAGGCTGGCGGGATAGTCCCTGAGCATCCAGCCCATATGCGAAAACCACAGACCGCGTTTGGCTGAGTAGGGGTCATCGTCAATATGGTCAACATGACGGTGATGACGGCGGTGTCCCGAAGCCCAGATAAGGATGCTGTTTTGGGTTGCCGCAGCGCCAAACAGGGCGAAGAACAGCTTTAAGCTCCAATGGGCTTTATAGGTGTTGTGGGCCCAAAGACGGTGGTAGCCAGCGGTAATGGACATGCCATTGGCCCCCAGTACCAACACAAAGGCGATCCAGCCCGTGGCGGTAAAGCCATGGACGATTCCGTACCAAGGCACGCCGATTAAGGCAATTAGCAGGGTGCTGGAGAACAGAATGCTCTGCATCATCAGCAATGGGGGTTTCTTTTCGGACATTGATTCAGGTGCCTCTCGGTGCAACAACATGTGGTTTGGTACGTGTGGTTCTACTGTCAGTTTGCTTCTGTGGAGCTATAGGGGGATTCTATCGAATGCCGCCTTACTAGGACAGTGACCATTGGGTGACAGTTCTGTCACGTTTGCCAAAATTCCCCTAAGAGTAACGGCTTAGCTGGCGTCAGGACTATAGGGATTTATTCGGGGGTCTATCGGTGAATCTATTGGTGAGTGGATGCGAATTGCTCATAGCTAGAAATTATCAATAGATACGAAAAATAGCCAATACTTGATGATGTTGAGAAATCGACTATCGTTTGGTTTATAGCTTATTGAGGAAGAGCACGTGACATTACGAGTTGCCATTGTGGGGGCGGGCAGCATTGGTTGCTACTTGGGCGGCGTATTGCTGATGGCCGGGGGCTGTGTTCGTTTTCATGGCCGCCCACGTTTGGCGGCGGAGCTAGAGCAATTTGGTTTGCGCATTAGCGATTATCGGGGGTTGAATTATCATGTGCCGCCGGTTGCGCTGGATTACCGCTGCGGGCTGGATGCGTTGGATGAAGTCACCACGGTTTTTGTCACCGTAAAATGCAGTGATACCGAGGCAGTGGGGCAGGCATTGGCGCAGCAGCTCAAGCCTGATGCGGTGGTGGTGAGCTTGCAAAACGGCGTAGGCAATGGCGATATTTTGCGAGCTTGTCTGCCAAACCATACCGTGTTGGCGGGAATGGTGTCGTTTAATGTGCTGCAGCAGGGCCAGGGTCGCTTTCATGCTGGCACACAAGGCAATATCACCATTGAAGATGCGCCCCTGAGTCGAGAGCTGGCACCGCTGTTTAGGGTGTCGGGTACCCAGTATCAAACGTCAGATAATATGTCCGGAGTGCTGTGGTCCAAACTGTTGCTTAATCTCAATAACCCCATTAATGCCTTGGCGAATATCCCCTTAAAAGAACAGCTGAAGCAGCGCAGTTACCGCCGTAGCTTGGCGATTCTGCAAGAGGAGGCGTTGCGGGCCTTGGCGTTATCGGATATTGATTTACCCCGCCTGAATGCCTTGCCGCCCCGCTGGATACCACGGGTGTTACGCCTGCCCAGTGTTTTGTTTCGTCTTATTGCGCAACGAATGTTGGCGATAGACCCCCTGGCGAGGTCGTCTATGTGGGAAGACTTGCAACGAGGTCGTAGCACCGAGATCGATGCCTTAAGCGGTGAGGTGTTGCGTCTGGCCCAGCGGGTGGGCACCGCTGCACCCGCCAATCGCAAAATAGTGGCATTGATTAAAGAGGCTGAGTCCAGCAAGGGGCTGCAATACGGTGGCGCTGAGCTTTTAGGCTTGTTGCGGAGTTAAGATCTTAGCGCCGTAAGCTTCAATCAAATAAACCTTTGGCTTGCTCGATTCGCCAGCCCTGTTCGGTTTTGATGTAGGTGATTTTGGCGTCTTGTACAACTTCGTCGCCTTTTTCAAATTCGCCGTACTGCAGCTGCATTGCCATTAAGCTTAAACCTGCGCCAAAGGCCTGTAGAGGCTGGTCTTTGCTGGTGGTCTTTAATTCTTCTGTCCACTCATCCAGGCCTTTTTTAAAGGTCAGTGTGTAGCGCAGGTCTGCGATATAAACCCGGTCACTTTTTTGGTAGCCATTCAGTTTTTCAAAATCGGATAGGCTGAAGAGTTCTTCCATGCCGTCTTTTTGAAGGCTCGCCCAAAATTGCGTTTTCATTTCGCCGGTGCTGGGTTTCCCTGAGCAGGCGGTGAGCGTCAGGACGAGGCAGCTGACGAGGGTGGCTAAAACAAGGCGCATTGTTGATCTCTTGGTTTGCATCGTAGTGGAGACGAGATAATAACAAAATGCGCCTGTTAGGGTTATTTCCTGCGTTGCTTTAGCATTGAAAATGCTTTTCAGAAAAATCGTCCGGATCAAGGTATTCGACGTTGGCGGTTTTAAAGTTGAGATCCACAAACAGACGGCAATAGTGCTCGCCGTGACGCCAAGCCATGCTGACACTGGATTTATTGGAGTAATTTAATTCAAAGTGACCGTCAAAGGCGGGGTGCTGGGTGCGAAAGCGCATCAGCGTTAGCAGCCGTTGTACCACGGGTTGCTGGATGGCTTCGTCAACTTCATCCAGGCTGTAGTAGTGGCGGTTAATGTCTCTAAGCTCGCCGGTTTCTTCCATCAAGTCATTGTCGTTGCAGCCCGCCAATAGGCCGACGTAGTACACCTGCGGAATGCCAGGGCAAAAAAACTGTATGGCTCTGGCGGCGATGTAAGCATCGTCGTTTTGCATCAGGGCGTCATAGAAGGTGCAGGTTAGCTGATAGATGGCGCCAACACTGTGAATATTGGCCGCAGAGCGCCGTAGAATAGGGTCGGCACTGCGGGCAGAGATATTGTCGATCAGGGCGCGAATTTTATCGTCGGGTAACACGCCTTCAACATCGGGAATGCAAATGCCGTCGTGGGTGTCCAGCACCGTCACCATATTGCGGGGACACATGCGCAGCCAGTTTTTAAGGTAGACGCTGTTGTTGTCCAGCAGCGAGTACAGCAGCAGCGGTGGCAGGGCGAAACCATAGGGATGCATATTGCGGCGGCTAATGGCGTATTGATAACTGCTGTGGTCGTGCACTTCGGGTAAGCATTCGGCACCGTGGAGATGGGCCACCCCATTTATCCAGTCCAGGTTGCGGTACACGTCTGGCTCAACCAGAAAGCAGCTGGTGCCGATGATTTTAGTGGTGTAGCCAAAGGCGTCCAGGCGAAACAGCTTTACCCCTCGCTGGCTGAGAAAACCAATATAGTTTTCCATTAATTGATGGGTGAGGGGGGACTCCCAGTTCAAATCAACCTGATGCTCCGTAAAGGTGCACCACACTCGACCCTTTTGACCATTGGCAAATTCCACTTCTCGGAAGGGTTCTTTTTCTTTACGAATATGGATCTTGGCCAAGTCGTCGGGGGTGATCTCGCCATATTTGTCGACATGAACAAATAGCTCGGCATACTCAGAAGCATAGCCATTTTGGATGAAATCTTTGAACTCAAGGGATTCGTCAGAAATATGGTTAACCGTCAGGTCACAACAGAGGTCGTATTTGCTGGAAATGCGCTCTATGTCGTCCCAATCGCCAAATGCGGGGTCGACTTCTTTATGGCTAAGTGGCGAGAACCCACCGTCGGCATTAGAGGGAAAAAACGGCAGGATATGCACGCCGCCGATAGCATCGCTAAGGTGTTTTTCAATGACGGTATTGAGGTCTTCCAGATTGTTTCCCAGTCTGTTCGGGTAGCAGATTAACTGCACCGCATTTCGTAATCCCATTCGCTTTTCTCCCCGGCAGCGTCATTTAAAAATAGGTAGATGACTAAAGCCATGCAAATACCGTGCAGGGCTGGATGCTTTAAATTTTCGCTGAATAGCTGCGATCATCAGGAATTGCTCTGCAGTGCCAAGAGAATTAGCGCTGATTGCGCCATACTGACGTATACGGTTTTGCGCTGGCGGCTACGTGCTCAAATGAGTGCTAAGCTAAAAAGGCGTTATTGATAAATAGTTTTATGGGGGAATTATGAAGCGGCTTTGGCAATCTCTATTTTTGGTGATCTGTCTTTTTCCAATGCTGGCCTCAGCGCAGGACGAAGAGAGTGGGGTACTTAAAGTCGGGGTGAAAGCAGTTGCACCCTTTGTTGTGAAGAGCGCAACTGGCTGGAGCGGCTTGAGTGTTGAACTGTGGGAAAGCATTGCCCTGCAACAGGGCTGGCAAACTGAGTGGGTAGAGCTGGATAGCGCCCAATCTCAAATTGACGCCCTGGCCGCTGGCGAGGTCGACGTGGCGGTGGGGGCCTTGTCGATGACCTCTGAACGAGAAGCGGTGATGGATTTTAGTCATCCTTTTTTCACCACCGGTCTTGGCATTGCCACCTCAGTGGAAAGCAGCGGCTGGTGGGCTCTCTTGGCGCAACTGGTATCACCGGCGTTTTTGAGTGCGGTGGGGATATTGGCGGTGTTGCTTTTTGCAGTAGGCGGTTTGCTTTGGTTGGTGGAGCATAAGCGCAATCCCGAGCAGTTTGGCGGAAGCTTGTCGCAAGGAATAGGCAATGGTTTTTGGTGGTCTGCGGTCACCATGACTACTGTTGGCTATGGCGATAAAGCCCCTGTTACCAAGGCAGGACGTTTGTTGGCCACCATTTGGATGTTTGTGTCGGTTATTACTATTTCCAGCTTTACCGCCGCGATTGCGTCATCAGTCACGGTGAACTCCATGACTACAGCAGTGACGGGGTTGCAGGATTTAAATCGGGTTAAGACATTAGTGGTTGCGGGGTCTACGGCTCAGCAGGCGTTAACCTTGCGGGGCATTAAATCGATAGAGGTGACGACAGCGGAAGAAGGTTTGGAGGCCTTGCGTAATGGCACTGCAGATGCACTGGTGTATGACGAAGCCGTGCTGCGGTATTTATTGAAAGATGGCGATGCGCAGCTGGAAGTGATTGAGTTTGCCGGAAGCCAGCAAGAATATGCACTGGGTCTGCGAGAAGACTTCCCTCAGCGTGAGGCGCTGAATCAAAGTTTGTTAGCGGAGACCCAGGCTGCCAGTTGGCAGATGACTTTGCAGCGATACTTAGGACAGCAATAAGCAGGCTTTTAACGTGATGTGGTCAGCGCCGGTGGATACTGTCCGTTAAACGATACTGTCCGTTAAACATTGGATGAGTAGCTCGGCGCAGCGTTGCCCAGCCAAAGTGTGTTTGCCAAACCAGCGCTGTGGTTTACCGCTGCCACCAATGACCGCAATGCTGTCTGTGCCTGTTCCTGTTGCCAGTTCCCCTGATACTGGGCTGCGAATATTGGCTTTGTGTAAGACATGGGCTTTTGCTTCTGTGAGCAGGGTGATGATCTCGGTCATGCTGGCAACGGAAAGCTGCATATTGCTAATACAGACAATGTTAATTGTGCCTGGTGGCAGTGTGACAGGATTCTGCCAATCTGCAGGGTCGCCGGCGCAACGGGCGTTACTTAAACCGCTGGTCAGGTAAATAGCGAGTCGTTCGCCTTCAATGGTCGTCTCCGCCCAGCGCAATGAATCCATCGACGCTGCCGTCATCATGCCTACAGTTGTAGCTGTCCAGCCTTGACTGTCAGCGTATTGTTGCAGTGTTTGCTCGGGTGGTTGCTGGCTATCTGCGCCGCTTACCTTAAGATTTAATAGTCGGTTTGCCTCGCATACGCCACCATTTAATGCGGCGGAGCTGAGGCACCGGCGAGTGCCCTGCCAATGCAGAGCGAAGTGCTGATCCGCCGGTGTCCAGTGCCAGTCTTGGTCATTCATTGATATTCATCGGCATCAGTTGTTATTGCAGCCATTAAACCAAGCACAAATGGTGTCCGGGTCGGATGAGAAATACCAGTGAACAAAGGATGCCACGGTGTTGCGGTAACGGAAAATGCCTTCACCCACCCGGCCATCGGCAAACTCGCTGCGTTCTTCCTGCTGGTCATTTTCCAGCTTGGCGTAATGGAAGGTGTGGCCCCGTAACGACGTGCCGGGAAGATGCTGATAACCCAGTGCGGCTAAGCGCGGTTGAACGACGGCTTGTTCATTGAACACCCCGAGCATCTCAAATTCTTGTTCGTCGTGTTGCAGAGATTGTTGCAGGTAGAGCATGCCACCACATTCGGCAACACAGATTTTGCCATCGTGAATGTGAGCGGCGACTGATTCACGCATACTTGTGTTATCGCTCAAGATTTTTGCATGTAACTCGGGGTAGCCGCCGGGTAGATACAGCGCGTCGCAGTCTGGAATTTGGCTATCATTTAAAATTGAAAAGAAGCTAACTTCCGCGCCCTGCCGTTGCAGAAAATCGATGTTGGCGTGGTATAAAAAATTTAAGGCTGGGTCTCTGGCAATGGCAATGCGCTTACCTTTTAGACGTTGTTCGAGGTCTGGTTTTACTGACTCCAGTAACAGGTCTAATGTTTTCCACGGCAGTTTTTCCAGTGCCGGTGCGAGCTTTTCTGCCATCGCTGCAGCGGCGGGGCCGCCCGTGTCTTTGCCGCCATCAATACCTAGGTGACGTTCGTGTACTGCCAGTGCCGGATCGCGATGAATGGCGGTGATCCAGCGAGTAGGGGGACGAATGCTTTCTTCAAGCATACTCGCATGGCGAGGGCTGCCCACTTTATTGGCCAGCACTGCGACAACATCTACGTCTTCGTCGTATAGGCTTAGGCCGTAAATAAGCGCACCAAAGGTTTGTGCTTGGGCAGAGGCGTCGGCGACCATTAATACCGGCAGTGCAAAGTCTTTGGCCAATTTGGCTACCGAGTGTTCACCGTCGAATAAGCCCATTACGCCTTCAATGAGGATATGGTCGACTTCTCTCGCTCCTCGGGCTAGCTCGCGTTGAATTTCTTCCCGGCTTTGCATCCAGTAGTCCAGCTGTCGCACTTGTAGACCTGTGGCATGCTCCAAAAAAGCAGGGTCTAAGTAATCGGGCCCCATCTTAAATATACGAACCGTTTTGCCCGAGTCTAATAAGGCCTTTGCCAAGCCGGCAGTTACCAAGGTTTTACCGTGGCCGCTGCCGGGTGCCGCGACGATTAATGCACTGCCGGTCATGAGCTGTCCTCGTTGTTAATAAAAATGTGCTGACAGCTATGCTGCCTGCATTAAAAATGTGTGTTTGCTTGCGGTGACGTTACATTGACGCATACATATTGTGTTGCGACGTTGATAGTGAGCAGGTTGGAGGCGCAGGAACAAACGCAGCCAAAATCTGCTGAAAAGCTCACAAAAAAGCGAAAAGGAAGGGCGGGATAGATTGCGGTATGCACTCTGCCCGGCCTGTTGCCCACCGCAACGCCATCGGCTGTAGCAGGCAGGTATTCGGACTTGTGAAGCGGTGTGTTAAACACTGGTTCACTTACCGTTGCGGGGGCAGTACCGGCCTTGCTGAGTGCGCACCGGTTTCCCGTTTAATTTGCCACCGTGGGTGGACAAAACCTGTTACGGCCCGGACTGTAAACGAAATCTTAAGGCTTTGGCAAGAAGGACGATTTATAGTGGTAGCCGACCGGTGAGTAAATCTTTTGCCATTACCCAGTCGCCTATAAAGCTGTAAAGCGGATGACTAAAGGTGGCAGGGCGGTTTTTTTCAAAAAAGAAATGTCCTACCCAGGCAAAGCCGTAGCCAATAAGCGGTAGTAGCATTAGCAGTAACCAAGCGCCGCTGAATATGGCTGTTAAGAGTACGACTATTACCAAACAACTGCCGATAAGATGCAGTCGTCGACAAACAAGGTTTTGATGTTCAGCTAAATAATAGGGATAAAACTCGGCAAAGCTGTTAAAGGTCATTTGATTATTATCGTTATTCATACTGCCTCCATTAACGAGCAGATATAACACATGACGACTATATATACCCGGGGCTGGCTAGCTTGCAAGATGTTGGCTTGTGGTTTTACAGGCTAATTGAGTGACGTGACTGAATTAGTGCTTATGAACAGCAAAGGCGCCCTTAAGCGCCTTTGCTACATCACTGTGCTCAAAGCTTAGAAACTATAAACCAGGGTAACGGCTGTTTGACGATCCAGATGTACTGTTTCTTGGGGAACGGTTTCGTTGTATTCCAATATATAACTGATACTGAGACCAAAGCCGCCAACGATTTTTGTTTTTAGTGAGGTGGTTGATTTACTTACGGTGTTTTGGTCACCGCTTTCTACCGTGAGTAGCTGACTCAGGCTAGCGGTTTCAGACAAGGAATATACGAGTTCGGTGGATAAGCGCAGAATAGCTTCGCTAATTTGCCCGTCGCCTTCGTCACTCGGTGCTTCAAATTCGCTCACTCGTACACCGGGACCGACTTCTGCGTCCCATGTGAATTGGGTGGTTTTGAAAATTCTGCGGCCATAACCGGCTGACACGGTGGCCTGATAGCGATAACCACTAAACAGGTCTTTGTCTACGCCGCCGTAAAGAAAGGTGTAGTTAAACTGGCTGAAGTCATAGGCAAGACGGTTAGATAAAAAATAGGCTTCGGCGGAGCGGGTGCCATCGCTTTCGTTGTTTTGACCGTTTGCTGTTATGTCGTAGGTCCAACTACCGCGTTGGCGTTTGGCGTTGATTCTACCTAGCACGCTTTTTTCATCGGTGTTGCCCTCGGTCTGGTTGTAGCCAAACTGTACGTCACCTTTCCATAGTTTTGGCGGCTCCTGGGCCAGTGCATTCGCGGATGCAAACACTGCGATTGCCGCTGCCATATGCTTCTTCATGTTTTCCCCTTTAAGTCTTGGGTGAATGTAATGCGTATAAATTGGATTTGCGGCAGATGCTTAGCCGTCGGATTTGTGAAAATGTACGTCCATTTGCGGGAAGGGGATTTCTATACCTTCGGCATCAAAGCTGTTTTTGATGTCTTCCACAAGCTGCCAGCGCGTGGGCCAGTAGTCACCGGTGGCAACCCAGGGGCGACAAATTAAGTCAATGGAGGACTGGGCCATTTCATTCACTTTAATGGTGGGGGCTGGGTCTTTCATGATGCGTGTGTCGGCATCGACCAAGCGTTGGAGTATGTCTTTTGCTTTTTGCATATCGGCGCTGTAAGAAATGCTGACGACGAGATCGATACGGCGGCGGGGCATGACGCTGTAATTGGTAATTGCGCCAGACATCATTTTTGCATTGGGGATCATAATGCGTTTGTAATCGCCGGTGAGTAAGGTGGTAGAGAATAAGCTAATGCTTTCTACGGTACCGGAACAACCGCCGCCCTCTATCCAGTCGCCAACTCGGCAGGGACGAAATGCGATAAGCAGTACCCCAGCGGCAAAATTGGATAACGACCCCTGCAGTGCTAAACCAATGGCTAAACCGGCTGCGCCTAACGCGGCAATAACGGAAGCGGTTTGCACTCCTACATGAGCTAGTGCCGGAATAATCGTTACTGCCAGCAGCAAGGTAAAGGTGAGCTTGCTCATGAAGTTAGTGAGGGTTGGGTCAAAGCCGCGATTATTCAGGGTCTTGCGAAGCAAGCCGGAGAAAACCTTGGCGAGCCAATAGCCGATAAGGACGATGGCCAGTGCACCCGCAATTCGTATTCCTATCGCGCTGGCCTCAGGGCCGTATTGCTCAATAAATCCCTGCAAGTCCATTTAGTACTTCCTCGTTAATTTGATGAGGCTGCAATTATAAACAGCCCCCGTGGGGGCTTTACAGTAATCAGCTGATAAAACTGAAATAACTGGGCGATTGATTTCAATCAGGGCAAATCTGCAGGCGCTAATATGCATTTTTTGCGGTGTGTGACAGCGTTAGGTAACGCAGCTCACATTTCTAATAAGCCCTGAAACTGGTGTTGAACCGTTAATTGAGAGTTGGGTCAGTAACTCAGGCGCAAGCCGATTAGAAACGCTGATTTTCAGAGAGTATTTTAATAAAAACTTTACAAATGATAATCATTATCATTAAATGCATGTTGAGGATCATCTCCGGTCGAGTGAAATAGCACATTGGCTCATCGCCTGTATTTGTTATTTCGTTCATTTTTGTCACCGTGAATACCGTGAAAGGAACGCAAAATGTCATTTCAATTTCTATGTGCGGCCCATCGTCAGCAACTAAGCAGCAACGCCTCAGCGGCAGAACTTCGCTGGGAGGAATGGATGGAAACGGGGCGCCGTGCTTTTGCTGACCGGGACTGGCGACATGCGGTACGTTTTTTGGGGTGTAGCTTTGAATTAAGTGAGTTGTTATTGGCTTGTGACTCGCAACCTAATTTGGATGCCTTGGATAGATTTATGGTGTCGGGGCATTTTTTAGCCGAGTGCTTTGCCAATACCGGCAATAGAGACTTACAGCAGCATTGCTTGCTGGCGGTCCACCACCGCTTGTTAAAAGTGTTGCGCACCCCTGAAGGACGCAGCCTGCCATTGAAGCGTAATATTGAGTTTTCGCTGCAAATGCTGTCTCGCTATTACGAGGCAGAGGGAAATCGCGACGCCTTTGATCATTGCCAGCGAGAAAGCCAGCGCTTGTTAAACCGTTGCTATCATTAGGGCCTGTTAACGCTAATTTGATTGTCACTGCTGGGGGCAAAAATGGCCCCAGCCCCGTTTTCTACAAAGAAAGGGGTTGTGGCTAAAAATGCGCCACTCTTCGTTGCTCGTCTCTCATTGGGAACCACCAAACCACGCTCCTCGCGTCTCGATTGGCACATTTTCAGTCACAACAGTGGTAATCCAATTAGTGTTAACAGACCCTGGTAAGGCTATTGGCCATTTACCAATCAGTGCTAAGCTGTAGATTAAGTCACTGAGGGAGAGCAGGTAATGGACCCTAAGCAATTACATGAGCAGCTGCAGCGTTTGCAGACAGAAGTCGATACCTTGTCGGCCAATGATGAGAATCGCGCCAAGCTTCACGCTTTGATTGACGATATCGATAGAGAGCTGGGTACCAGCCCTCAGTTTGTGTTGGAAGACACCAGCTTGCAGGATCGAGTCGATGAGCTGGTTTCCAGCTTTGAAGCGGAACATCCCACCACCGCGGGCATCTTAAAAGACATTATGGTTAAACTTGCCAGCATTGGTGTGTGACATAAACGTTTGCGTTTTCCCCTCCGGGTCAGGTCGATAAGCATTTGGTCTGGCGCCGGGATAGCTCGCTACAAGCGGGCTAAGCTTGTGGGGCGTGGAACTTATGGGATAATTGGCTGCCTGTGTAGGCACCTCAGTTAGCCGATTACCTCTATGATCACCTCAATAACTGCCCATAAGCGTTACTTTTCCTTTGTGTTTTTGTCGTTTAGCCTCATGTTGGCTGGCTGTGCCAGCACGGATTCGCTCAATGGTTCGTCCTCGGTGTTTGAGGTCGGTAAGGCCTCGTTCTATCACCAAAAATATCACGGCCGAACCACCGCCAGTGGTGAGCGGTTTGATCAATCTGCGATGACCGCTTCTCACCGCACCTTAGCGTTTGGTACCCGGGTTCGGGTTACCCATCAGCAAACCGGCCGCAGCGTGATTGTGACCATTAATGACCGTGGTCCTTTTATACGAGGCCGAGTAATAGACCTGTCCACCGCTGCATTTCAGAAAATTGCCGAGCTGCGTAGCGGGGTGGTGCCGGTGCGTTTAGAGATTGTCGGGGAGTGAGTGGCTGCTCGATAGCGTATTTGCTAAATAAGACGCCTTGCGTGGGGATAGTGCAGGATGGTTCTGTTGCTATGCGGCCGTTATCTTAAAGGGTGATCTAGCCTCATTTTATTGCTAGAGTTGCGCCGCGTTGCGATTTGATGTCAGCAGAGGCCAGAAATACACGATGCAATTACCGGGATTTTTAGTGACCAAAATGCGCAGTTATGCGGATCAGGTCTGTCGCGGTGTCCCCGCTAAAATTATTGGTACAGATTACCTTACCCGCTGGTATGTGATTCCTCGCAACCGCCTTTTCAATGTGTATTTGCATCATGTGGTGGGCAATGATCCCGATGAGAATCTGCATGATCATCCCTGGCTTTTTAATATCTCGGTGGTGTTGCGAGGTGAGATATTTGAAGAGATGACGGCGCGTTCTCGCATACTGCGTTCCGGCAGTTTCACTTCTCGGCTGGGGCGTTCGCCGCATCGTTTGTTGCTGCGTAGCGATGACAGTCTGACGCTTTTCATTACCGGCCCCAAGGTACGGCGTTGGGGCTTTTATACTGACAAAGGTTGGGTTGACAGCAAGGATTATCTACACCCCGAAGGCGATGGTCGTGGGGTGAGAGAGGATTTTAAAACCTCGACAAATTCCTGAAGTTTTTGTTTTGACATCGCATTACTGACTTTTTATTGTCGCTGCCCGTTTTGCTATAGCCTCTTTGTTCTAGCCTCTTGGTATATCCCATTTGCTATAGCCTTAGCGGCATAGCTTCACTGCAATCCCGCTATACCAATATCCCCGTTATAAACGTATATATTGCGCTGCCATAAACCGGCCTTAATCTTACCGCCAAGCTTGCTATGCACCGCTATTTTGGGCAGCGTAGTGGGGGCAAGTCAGGTCGATTTTGATCAGTGATATCACTGCCGTATTCCAAGTCTTTTTGGTGATAGAGCGGGAATGGAGTATACGATGAAGCGGATTTTATGGTTTATGACGGCGCTGTTGTTAGCGAGCAATTGCAGTTATGCAGCGCAGCCGGCGTTATTACAAGTTGCCTCAGGTCTGGAGCATCCCTGGGGTATGGCTTTTTTGGATGATGGTCGTATCGTGGTCTCTGAGCGGCCGGGACGTTTGCGGATTATTGATAATGGCCGCGTCGGCGCACCGCTAAAAGGCCTGCCTGATATTGCGGCAGGCGGGCAGGGCGGCTTGTTGGATGTGGCGGTAAACGATGATTGGCTCTATTTTAGTTATTCGGAACCGGGCAACACGGCTAAAGAGAATTCCACCGCTGTCGCCCGAGCTAAATTAGAGGGCGATACCTTAACTGAGGTGGACGTCATTTTTCGCCAATCGCCCAAATTTCCTTCCCGTGGTCACTTTGGCTCCCGCTTAGCCTTCGCCCCTGATGGCAGCCTGTTTATCACCTTGGGTGATCGCCAGCGGGCCAGTGACGATGCCCAAACCTTAAACAACCATCATGGCAAAGTGGTGCGAATCTGGCCTGATGGTCGCATTCCCGAGGATAACCCTTTTGTGGACAAGGACGGGGCGCTAGCAGAAATCTGGTCGCTGGGGCATCGCAATGTGCAAGGGGCTGCGATTCATCCCGATACCGGCGAGCTTTGGACCCATGAGCACGGCCCTCAAGGCGGTGATGAGGTGAATATTACCCGAGCAGCTAACAACTATGGCTGGCCGGTGATTACCTATGGTGAGCAATACGGTGGCGGCAAAATTGGTGTTGGTACCCAAAAAGAGGGTATGCAGCAGCCAGTGCATTATTGGGTGCCTTCTATCGCCCCATCGGGAGTGCGCTTTTATACCGGCGATGCCTACCCGCAATGGCAGGGCGACCTGTTTGTAGGGTCGTTAAAATTTATGTTTTTGGCGCGTTTAACCCTAGATGGCAACAAGGTAGTAAAAGAAGAGCGCTTATACGAAGGTGAGCTGGGGCAGCGACTGCGAGATGTGGTACAGGGCCCAGATGGCTTGTTGTATTTATTGACCGACCACCGCCGCGGAAAATTATATCAACTGCAGCCACGCTAGGGTTTTAATAGACTGCGCTGGGTCATCGAAGGTGGCCGACTCGGGCTCGGCAGTATCGCCAATCAGTATCGCCAATAGTGACGGCAGCCAAAGGCTCGCTGCCGTTTTGATAGCAAGTCTCACATTAAGAACGGCTGATTTTCTCCTTAAAATTGAATTAATTGATCGCGTTGTTATCGAATAAAAACAGTGGGATTTGTTTAAGGAGTTTCTACTCGACGCTGTGATACCTCAGGCTATTCAGCGAATTTGTCAGCTAAAAGAACTTGTGCTGCCTGTGGACAAGCTCTTGCGCCGAAATGTGGGTTGCCTGCCAAAGGTCTGCAATAAAGCAGACAAATTCGATGAGCGTCCCCAGAGGGCGAGTTTCTATCTTCTTTTGGTATGAACGCCGGTTTCAAGGCAAGCCGCCTTTATTCTAGCGTCTTGGTCATTGCCAATGGAAAGTAGCGACCATGTTGAGGCATTGCGTGTGGAGTAGAGGCTTCTTAAACCCCGATATTGGGTAGTAGGGGAGGCTCTAGGAGCATGGATATTTCAGTGCAGTTACGTTCAAAAAAAGGAGCGTCTCGGCGAAAAAGTCTTTTTGCGCTGTTACTGGCGATTCCGCTTGTTTCATGGGCTCAAAATCAGACACCTTCAGAAACCAATGCGACGGTATTGTTCGACAGCGTCACGGCTCAGGCCAAGGCGCTTGCACAACAAGAGTATAAGGCGCCGGTGGCGGTGCCACCCGGGTTGGCGGAACTGAGTTTTGATCAATATCGAGCCATTCGCTTCAAGAAGGAAAAAGCCCTATGGCGAGGCCAAGCACTGTTTGAGATTCAGCCGCTGCATCCGGGGTTTTTATATCGTGAACCGGTGAATGTTCACCTGATAGACCGGGGGGGCAGCCGCAAAGAATTACAGTTTAATCCCGAATTGTTTACCTACGAAGCAGAGGGAATGCCTGAGCCGGCGGCGTTGGCCGCTGAGTTGGGGTTTGCGGGATTTCGAGTGCATTACCCCTTAAATACGCCATCGTATAAAGACGAGTTTTTGGTTTTTCAGGGGGCGTCTTATTTTCGTCTCATTGGTCCAAATCAGGTATACGGTTTATCTGCCAGAGGGCTGGCGGTGAATACCGCCGATAGTGCAGGTGAAGAGTTTCCGGCGTTTCGGGAGTTTTGGCTAATTCAGCCGGATAAAAACGAAACGAAGTTAACCGTTATCGCCTTGCTCGATAGCCCCTCGGTGAGTGGTGTATACCGCTTTGATGTGTATCCCGGCAGCCCGGCGCACATGGATGTTCAGCTTAAATTGTTCGCCCGACAAGACATTACTAAATTGGGCGTCGCACCGCTGACCAGCATGTTTCACCACGGCGAAAATGGCAGCCGTTTTGTCGATGATTTTAGGCCAGAGGTTCACGACTCTGATGGCCTGCTGATGGCGACTGCCAATAATGAGTGGATTTGGCGGCCCCTGAGTAACCCTAAGGCGCTGCGGATAGTGTCTTTTCAAGATGAAAACCCCGTGGGTTTTGGCTTGATGCAACGGGATCGGGACTTTGAACATTATCAGGATGTGGGCCTTGAGTACCATCGTCGTCCTGGTTATTGGGTTCAGCCCACCAAGCCTTTGGGCAAGGGCCGGGTGGAGCTGGTGGAAATTCCGACGGATTCCGAAACCAATGACAATATTGTGGCTTACTGGGTGCCAGCCAAGGCTATGAAGGCTGGTGAAGAACGCGAGTTTTCCTATCAATTGTTTAGCTTGAATTCCGCTCCGGCTAAACACGATCTGGCCAAAGTTATAGGCAGTCGTGTGGGTCGAGCGCATTACCATGAAGGCGATTCATTTAGTCTTTCTGCTAAGCGTCAGTTTGTGGTGGATTTTAGTGGTTTAGCGTTGGCGAATTTATCGGCGGATATGCCGGTCTCGGCCACGTTGCAAACTTCCAGTGGGGAATATCGGGAACTCACGGTCACAAAGCTGCCCAATGGCAAGGATTGGCGGGTCGCTTTCAAATTGTATCCCGATGCGGAGATTCCCGCCGATATGCGATTGTTTCTTTCATGGCGTGGTCAACGTCTTAGCGAGGTATGGAATTATGTCTGGTACCCCGAAAGCAAGTAATACCCCGCCGCGACCGCCAGAGCTTGGCGGTCGGTTTCCGGCAAGTGCGCTGCGCTTGTCGGTGTTTGCGTTATTAAGTTCTGGCACCACGGTGGTGGGTGTCTGGATGATGTTTGATATTCTCCGGGCGAATGGCAGCTCGGCCCTTGAGATGAGTTTGTTGCTATTGTTCAGCATTACCTTTGCTTGGATTGTGACTTCTTTTTGGAGCGGCTTGGCAGGATTTTTTTTAACGCTATTCAATCTTGACCCATTGAGCTTGCGTCGCCTTAAACCACGCTCAAGCGAACTGCCTGACGGGGTGGGTCGAACCGCCGTCGTTATGCCGGTTTACAATGAGGATACCCAGCGGGTGATGGCGGGCTTTGAGGCCAATTTACGCTCATTGGCTGCCGAAGGCGCTTTGGAGCACTACGATTTCTGGCTGCTGAGTGACAGCCGTGAGCCCGATATTATTAAGGCAGAAAACCGGGCTTGGCGGCACTTGCTGACACGTTTGGACAGCACTTTAGCGAGGCATGTTTTTTATCGACGCCGGGAAAAAAATGAAGGCCGTAAAGTTGGCAATCTCAAGGAATTTTGTCAGCGTTGGGGAAGCCGGTACGAGGCGATGATTGTGCTAGACGCCGACAGTGTGATGAGCGGTAAATGCATGCTTCAACTCACCCGGGCGCTGGCAGATCAGCCTCAAGCGGGGTTGATCCAGACAGTACCGATTCCTGTGCGTCAAGAAACCTATTTTGGCCGGTTTTTGCAGTTTGCCTCGGTGTTATACAGCCCGATGCTGGCCGCCGGTCAGGCGTTTTGGCAGACCGAAGGCGCCAACTACTGGGGCCACAATGCGATTGTTCGGGTGCAGGCTTTTATGGACCACTGTGGCCTTCCGGCTAAACCCGGTGGTGCGCCCTTTGGTGGCGAAATACTCAGCCACGATTTTGTTGAGGCCGCGCTACTCAGACGAGCAGGCTGGCAGGTTATTTTGCTCAGTGAGTTGGGGGGCAGTTTTGAAGAAGTCCCCAGCAATTTGCTCGATTATGCCACCCGTGATCGACGCTGGGCTCAGGGCAATATTCAGCATTTGGGTTTGCTCGGTACAGCGGGTCTTAAAGGCGTGAGCAAAATGCATTTTATCTTTGGTGCGGTTGCTTATATTTCCTCCTTGATTTGGTTGGTCATGCTGGGCTTGAGCACGGTTGATGCCATTATGCGCTCAGTGAGTAGCGATCAGTTTTTTCTCAGTGGCCATCAGCTCTTTCCGAATTGGCCTATTGCCAAAACCGGGCTGATATTTTCCTTAATCAGTTTGACCCTGTTAATGCTTTTGTTGCCCAAGCTATTGGGATTAATTGTGGCTTTGTTTCGTCGCCGCCGGGCTTTTGGTGGTGCGCCAAGTCTATTGCTGGGCAGTCTGCTCGAGGCCGTATTTGCGATTATTGTGGCACCGTTAATGATGGTGTTTCACGCGTATTTTGTGGTTTGTGTATTTCTGGGCAGAGAAGTGAAATGGGACGCCCAGGCCAGAGAAGGCCGGATGGTGAGCTGGTCCGAGGCCTGGCGTCGAACCAGCATTGCTTGTATTGCCGCGGTGATTTGGGGTGGAGTAACGTATTATTACACCCCGGTGTTTTTTTGGTGGTTGTCGCCAGTGTTATTCGGTTTGGTGTTAGCGGCGCCCATTGTTCGCTACAGCAGTAGTCTGTCGCTGGGGCGAGGGCTACGCCGGGTTGGGGTGTTTTTAATCCCCAGCGAGACCGCATTGCCCCCGGTGCTGAAGCTCATTGCCGAGATTGAAGTGGAGTTGGCTGAAAGCAAGCAAGATACTGGAACAAGCGGTGATGCCGAATTGCCACTATTACCTGCTGACCAGTGGCGAGATATGCCAATGCAACGCTTCGACTCTTGTGAGGGCGTTATCCGCAAGCGACCTCTTCGGCGTCTGCAGCAAAAATTAGCCACGGGCTTTCGCAGTCTGTAAGTGGTGACAAGTCATAGAGTCGAGGGAAGTTATGAGCCGGATTCTAGCGCTGCGTGGTGATATTACAGACCTAAAGGTCGATGCCATCGTCAATGCCGCTAACGAAAGTTTACTGGGTGGCGGTGGTGTTGATGGTGCCATTCATCGGGCTGCGGGTGCTGAGCTGCTGGAGTATTGTCGGCAGCTAAATGGCTGCGCCACTGGCGATGCCAAGCTTTCTCCCGGTTTTAAGCTGCCTGCCAAAGCGATCATTCATACGGTAGGCCCCATCTGGCGGGGCGGAGAGCATGGCGAGGCCGAATTATTGGCAAGCTGTTATCGCCGTTGTATTGATATTGCCAATAGTGAAGGGTTTCGCCGGGTGGCTTTTCCAGCAATTAGCTGTGGTGTGTACGGTTACCCCAAACCTGCGGCGGCAGAACAGTCTGTTGATTGTTTGCGGCAGGCTTTACGCGACAGCTGTGTGCAGGAGGTGTTATTGATCGCGTTTGACGATGAGATGTTAGGGCTATGGCAGCAAGCCTTGGCCACGTACTAGCTAAGGCAAGTATTAGCTAGTCAAGCAAGCCCCAAGCCGAATAAGCCCCCACCTAAGCCTCTCAAAAAACTGTTACTGCTTGGCTTGGGCGGTGGCGATGGCGGTATTCAAACTGCTGGTGGTTTGAGGACCGGTTAAAATCTCAACAAGCTTGCCCTTGGGGCTAATTAAGAAAGTGCTGGGTAATACCCGGGGTCTGTCTACACCTAGCAGTGGGGCCGGGTCTTGCAGCATCGATTGAAACTCAATACCCATTTCCGTGATCGCGGAGTTTAATGGCTCATCGACCAAACCGTCGTAATTGATGCCATACACCACCACATCGTCGCGAGCTTTGTCGAACTCATTCAGGTCTGGAATTTCTTCACGACAGGGACCGCACCATGTTGCCCAATAGTTTAATAGTAACCACTTACCTTGTTTAAATTCAGCCGCGTCACCGCCGTGGACGTCAAAGTCGCTTTTGCCACAGCCGCCCAGCACGGCAGCGCTCAGTAGTACCCAGAAAAAAATGCGATATTTGCTAAAAATCTTGTTGTTCATTTCAGGTCCTGTGACTAAGACAGGCTGTGTATAATGCCTGCTGCTTGTATTTTGTTTTAGCTAAAGCGGTTAGCGTGCCCTTGCCGAATTTAGCCAATATTAACGTCGGAGTTTTATGCCAGTGTATACCATCTACCACAATCCCCGCTGCTCAAAATCTCGCCAAACCTTACAACTGCTCAAGGACAATGGTATTGAGCCAGAGGTGGTGCTTTACCTGGAGACGCCGCCAAACGCGAACCAGTTGAAAAACCTTCTTAAAAAATTAGATATCCCTGCCAGACAATTACTGCGAAAGGGTGAGCAAGACTATAAAGATTTAGGGCTGGCGGATCAAAACCTGACCGACGAGCAGCTTATCGATGCCATGTTAAAAGCGCCTAAGCTAATAGAGCGTCCGATTGTTGAAAAGGGCGATAAAGCGATATTAGGACGCCCCCCTGAAAACGCACTTGAGTTAATTTAACAATGGCAGATCATAATCGCTATATCCTGGTGCTGTATTACAGCCACCAAGGGGCTACCCGACGGCTTGCCCAGCAGGTTGCCAGAGGCGTGGAGCAAGCGGGTGTCGAAGCGCGCTTGCGTACGGTGCCTAAAGTCTCCAGTGTGTGCGAGTCGACGGAGACCGATATTCCCGACGAGGGCGATGTATATGCCAGCTACGACGACTTGCGAGGCTGCTCGGGGTTGCTGCTAGGTAGCCCAACCCGTTTTGGCAATATGGCCGCGCCGATGAAGTATTTTTTTGACGGGAGCGCCGCGCTTTGGGCCAATGGCGCGCTGATTGGTAAGCCAGCGGGGGTTTTTACCTCCAGCGCCAGCTTGCACGGTGGTCAAGAAAGTACATTGCTGACCATGATGCTGCCGCTGTTACATCATGGCATGGTGGTGGCGGGCTTACCCTATAGCGAGGCAGAGTTAACTCAAACAACCAGCGGCGGTACGCCTTATGGTGCCTCTCATGTTGCGGGCCAAAATGGCCGTGACGTCGACGATAACGAACTGGCACTAGCCACAGCATTGGGCAAACGCATTGCTGAATTAAGCCTGAAATTACAGGCATGAGGAATAAATGAGTACATTGGAAACCAAGGCTGTGCGTATTGCACCGCTGATGAAATTTAGTTATTTCGCGCTGATGTTAGCGTTGTCGCTCAGTACTTGGGTGTGGGTTCAGGAAGGTCGTGTGCCCAGTATTACTATCTGGCTTATCCGTGTGGTGCCGCTGTTAATTTTTGTCAAAGGTATTATGAATGAAGATCTACGCAGCATTGCATGGTTGTGCTTTGTGGTGCTGTTGTATTTTGTGATGGCGGTTACTGAATCGATGTCACCGTTTGTACTTTGGATTAACTATGTTGAATTGGCTCTAACGGTAATTTTCTTTTGCAGTGCTACCATTTTTATTCGTTGGCGAGGACGAGCGAATACCCAGCGTCGAGAAGAGCTGGCCGCAGCTGCCGCTGAGGAGAACCCACAATGAGCAATACAAAGAAACGAGGTTTCTTTTCTCGTGTTGGCGGTTTTATTGAGGGCCTGCGCCGTTGGACACTCAATCTGTTATTTCTGTTTATTATTGGCGCCATCATTTTTACGTTTATTGAAGTGCGGCCCAGTGTGCCCGAGGGCGGCGTGCTGGTTTTGGCCCCAGAAGGCAGTGTTGTCGATGAGCTGAGTGCGGTGGATCTTATCACCGAGTTTACTGGTCCGGCAGTGCCCGCAGAGACACGCCTGCAAGACCTGATTAAATCGGTAGATCTAGCGGCGCAAGACAGCCGAATTAAAGTCCTGTTGCTGCAATTGGATGATTTAAGCCATATCGGCATGAGTAAAACCATGGAGTTAAGCTCGGCTATTGCGCGGTTTCGCGACAGCGGCAAGCTGGTGATGGCTATTGCCAATGACTATGACCAAGACAGCTATTTACTGGCAGCCCAAGCGGATAAAGTCTACGTACACAATATGGGCGGCGTGCGGCTAGAAGGCTTTGCGGTAGTGCGTAATTACTTTAGTGACGCCATAGAAAAACTGAAAATTAACTTTCATGTTTTTAAAGTTGGTAATTTTAAATCCGCACTTGAACCCTTTATGCGCAACGATATGTCGCCAGCCGCAAAAGAGGCGAATCAGGCTTGGCTGGATCAACTGTGGGATGTGTACCGCGATATTGTTGTTGAGCGTCGTCAACTGAACCCGAAAGAGCTGGAGTTCTACGTTAATCACATTGATGAAGTTCTTGGTCAACACCAAGGCGATGCAGCCGAAGCCGCATTAAGCTACCGTTTTGTGGATGCTGTCGTCAGCCGTCCCGAGCTGCGCAGGATGATGTTGGAGCAGGTTGGCGAAGATGAGGACGGCCACTTTAAACAGATTTACTACCGTGACTATCTGGCTATGACCGAAGACTTGCCACCACTACCGGGTGAGCCTGTTGTCGGGGTGATTTACGCCAGCGGCAATATCGTTGATGGCGAACAACCACCGGGTATGATTGGCGGCGATAGTTTGGCGAGACTGTTAAACCAGGCGCGTAGAGACGAAGATGTTAAATCCGTGGTGCTACGGATAGATAGCGGGGGTGGTTCGGCCTTTGCCTCGGAAATTATTCGCGCCGAACTTGCCGAGCTAAAAGCGGCGGGTAAACCTGTAGTGGTGTCTATGGGGAGTATGGCTGCGTCGGGGGGCTACTGGATTGCTGCCGGTGCTGATGAAATCTGGGCAACGCCAGCAACCCTAACCGGTTCAATTGGTATCTTTGGTGCTTTCCCTACCTTTGAACGGTTGATGGAGCAGCTTGGGGTCTCTACTGACGGGGTTGGCACAACCACCATTGCTGGAAAAATGCGTGTAGACCGACCATTGGATCCGGTTTTAGCGAAGGCTATTCAAAGTAGCATCAACTATGGATACCAGCGTTTTATTCGTGTTGTGGCAGAGGGGCGTGAGAAGCTGCCCGAGCAAGTAGAGTCTGTTGCCGAAGGGCGAGTCTGGAGCGGTATCGACGCTCTGCAAATTGGCTTGGTGGACAAGCTTGGCGGCTTGAATGACGCCGTACATTCAGCATCTGACTTGGCGGGGCTCGACACCTTAAAGTACCGGGAGTTAAGTTTACCCAAGTCACCAAAAGAAGAGTTTTTAAGCATGCTTAGCGGAGTAAGGCTGGCACATGTGGTCAAGCTACCTGAGCCAGTATCGTCATTGCTTAATAGCATGCTGCCTGCGTGGCAGTCTTTTGCAGAGCTGGAAGATCCCAAAGGCTTGTACGCCTATTGCCTACCCTGTGTGGCACCTTGAAGCATAAGTCGATTTATAGCACAGGCGTTGCATTTGCGACGCCTAACTTAAGGCACCTCTGATTAATTCGGTGATATCTCAAGCTTAGCCAAAAGCGGCTCAACAAGGCGCCGACATGAAGGAATGCTGGTTGCCTTTCAAGTGGCGGCAACGCAGTTGAGCCGCTTTTGGCTAAGCCCCGAAGGGCGGGCCTCTGGCGCACACTGGACTGCGTTGCCATGCTCATTAAGGACAACCAGCCTTAATCTCGGCAACTGCTCCTGCGTTGCGCTAACTCCTGCATCCATGCAGTCGTTCGCATCGCGCCTTGCCAGTGCGCGCCAGAGACGCCGTTGAAACATTACCGAATTAATAAGAGGTGCCTTAATAATAACGCCATGCTCGATAGTGCCAGGCAAGGTATTGGTATTGTCGTGAGTTTTGCTCTAACACTATCGTTATATTGTGTTCGTTTAGCCCAGTTGTAACCAGGCTTTAAGGCTGTTTCCAATATCGACAATTTCTTCTACGCAGACTTCGTGCTGCATAGGGTAGCTGCGATACTTAGGGTTGAAGCCCATGCTCTGCAAAATTTGATTGGCCGTGTGCCCCATGGTTTCTGGCACCATGGGATCTTGGCTGCCATGAAAAATATGAATCGCTAAGGTCTTGCTTGCTTCAGAGAGTGTCACTTCTTTGGCGGTGGCAAAATACGTAGACAGGGTCAGCAAACCCGCTAAAGGTTTAGGGTAAGAAAGTGCCGTGTGGTAAGCCACGGCACCACCCTGACTGAAGCCGGCTAAGACGATGCGTTCGCTAGCAATTCCTGCATCGAGTTCGCGCTGAATTAATTCCCGTACTGCGGCAGAAGAAGATTCTATTTGCACTAGATCAATTTCGCGCTCTATCGACATGGCAAATATGTCGTACCAGGCGGGCATCACCATGCCGCCATTAATTGTAACGGGTATTTCTGGGGCGTGGGGAAACACAAAGCGAACGCCATGATTTTCGGGCAAACCAAGATGGGGAATTACCGGAACAAAATCGTGACCACTGGCACCCAAGCCATGTAGCCAAATCACTGCAGCATCTGCCGCGCCTTTCGGTTCTACTACTTCACAATTAAGCAAGGTCTAGCTCCTGAGCGGTTATAAATTGCAACAGCATAATATCATGACTCGCTAGCTTCATTTCTGTTGAAAACCGAGTACCCGCACACGGTCATTCCAGAGTTGCCATAAGGGCCTGTTTACACTAATTGGATTATTACTGCTGGCGGTCATTTTGGCCTCAACAGTGACAATCCAATTAGTGTGCAGGCCCTTAGGTAATATAGCTTTACAAGCCATAGTTGAATTTGTACAAGCAACGAGTGAAGAGATCAGGGTATGGTGTTCATTTAATAGACTTCCAGCATTAGCTGAAATTGGTCCATTGTAGCTTTCACAATATTTGCTAATCTTTACTGCAGCCTATCAAAAGCTCTCAGGTGCTGTCGTAGTACTGTGCCAGCGCTATTTACTAACAATAAGGAAGGTCTTTATGAACCGAAGATTTACCACCGATATCTCAACCCTAGACCCTATTCACGATAACCGCCATAAACTGGGTGACGGCCCTTATGCGAGGGAATCCTTAGCGTATGTGTTCCAGCTGCCGGAAGAGGAGATTGGCGGCATTATCTACACTTGGGTTAACGGTGCCGGTTTAGCTGGCTGCGCAGTGACTTTGTTTGGTCCGGGCATTGGTCCCGAGCCCTTGGTAGATAAGCTGGATGGTATTCCTGTTGCTGACGATATGGATTTCTTCGACTGGCGAGTTGAGCGGTTGCATTTGCGCATCGGTAGTTTATTAGAAACGGCACATATTCTGTATAAGTCTGACGATTTTGAAATTGATTACACCTTTACTGCGAGTCAGCCTGCGTATGCTTACAGCTCACATAAAGGCGGCTGCCCACAGTGGATAGCTCACGACCGATTTGAGCAACAGGGCACCCAATCTGGGCATATTATTTTTAAAGGCCGGGAGATACCGCTACGTGGCTATACCCAGCGGGATCATTCTTGGGGGACACGTGATTGGGGGGTGAACCAGCACTGGAAGTGGATACATGCGCAGGCGGGCCCTGAGTTAAGCGTGCATTTCTGGAAACTGGAGTCCATGGGCCAAACCCTCACCCGGGGTTATGTCGATAAAGACGGGCATATTGCGATGGTGGTGGATGTCGATATTGAATTTGAGATGAATGAGGATATGACTACCCGCGTGGTGAACGCCGATATTATCGATACGGCGGGTCGTGTTACCCGGTTTCAAGGCATCCCTTACGCGACTTTTTATCTCGGCCCCGACCCGATGATAACCCTGTTTGAATCACCTATTACCGCCTATATTGATGGCCAAGCTGGTGGCGGTTGCTGCGAAGTGATGTGGACTAACAGCCTGCTTGACTATGTTAAATCGAAAAATGAGGTGGCGTCATGAGTGCAGAAACAGTCGTCACTGAGTTTGTGCCCGGCACCGATATCGAGCCCAGTATTGCAGAAATGCTCAAGCTTTCTGTTCAACAGCGAGATAAACCCGCCTACCAGTCGGTTAGTGAGAAGGACCTGGTTCCTAAAGTTGTCGCTTTTCTTGAAGCTCAAGGTCTAACCGCGGTATCGGTTAATGGCTTGAAGCGAATGGGCGGGGGTGCTTCAAAAGAGCAGTTTGTTTTTGATTTGGAGAGTGATGGCCAAGCGAGTTTGCGTTGCGTGCTTCGTTTAGACCCTCTAGAGAGTGCGGTGGTGTCGGATCGTCGCAAAGAGGTTTCGGTTATGAATCGCATGAAAGAGGTTATGCCGGTGCCGCCTGTTTTGTGGGTCGACTACTCGGGTGAATACCTGGGGCGTCCGGCATTGATTAACGGTTTTATTGGCGGTGTGACGAAACCAGCAACTGACTCGGGCAATGTGTCAGGTCTGGGTACATTGATCCCTGAGGCTTATCGAGAGCCCCTGTCAGTGCAGTTTTTAGACTACCTCGCGGCAATGCATGCGGTGGATCCGAGCTTTGATACAGAGGTGTTTCAGGTTCCCGATGCCGATGAATACCAAGCTGCCCGCTGGCAAGTCAATTGGTGGTCTAGCGTATGGCGGGATGATGCTATTGAGGGCTCGCCATTAATGGGGCTTGCTGAGCGCTGGTTGCGAGACAATCTACCCAAGAGCCGTGATTTGGTGGTGGTTCATGCGGATTATCGCACGGGCAATTATTTATTTGACGATGCCAGCAAGCAGTTTACAGCTGTACTGGACTGGGAGCTGGCCCATATCGGTGATTACCACGAAGATCTGGGCTGGATTATCTGTCACAAAGGCGTGACCGCTGACGGCCAAGTAATGGCATCGGGCCTGATGACACCCGATGAACTTTGTCAGCGTTATACCGAGCTTACTGGTCGGGTAGTGGATCAAGATACGCTGTTTTTCTATCGTCTACTCAGTGTCTATAAGTGTGTCGCTATTTGTCTTGCGACTTCGGCGCAAACGGCGGGGCGGCAGCACAGTCATCAAGATATTTTATTAAGTTGGCTCACTGCGGGTGGCCATGCTTTTTCTGCTGAATTGCTCAGTTTGCTGAAGGAGGTTGGCGCATGAATCCCTCAAATCAATTACGCATTTCGACTATGATTCGGGCGTTACAAGAAAGCATTTTGCCGGCTATTCGTGACGATGCGCCTTTGGCCAAAGAGCAGGCGGGGTTAATGATGGGGCACCTGGCTGCAATGGCCCAGCAAGATGGCCGAGAGCGGGATGTCCAGGCTAGAGAGATTGTATTGCTTAGTGATTTAGGCAATGCATTGATGACAGCAAGCGCGACAGAAAACCGTTTAACAGCACAGAGAGAGGCGCTTCAGCAGGCGCTTAATACAGGCGATAAAGTGGCATTATCGTTTGCCATTGAGCGGCTTATGGCTGTCACCGATTGCTCAAAAGAGTTTAAGCAAGCCTCAGCTAGTTTAGTGCTAGCATTTTCTGAAGCCCACACTAACTTGGGGCGGTCTTGGTTTTTGCCGATGGGCTTTGATCCTGCTGATTGTGACTTGGCTACTGTGGAGCAGCAGTTAAGCAGCGGCAATTGATGGTGACAGTTAAGATTTAACGTTAGAGTCAATGTTAGCCATAAAAAAGCCCGGCGGATAATGCCGGGCTTTTGGGTTTTGCAGGAAGCGTGTTGAATTATGCTTCGGTGTTCTCGATCAATAATGCAGAACCTTGACCACCACCAACACAAGCGGAGGCGATACCGTAGCGAACGCCACGACGCTTCATTTCCTTGGCCAGTGTTGTGGTGCAGCGAACCCCTGTTGCTGCCAGTGGGTGGCCGTAGGCCGTTGCACCGCCGTTGACATTCAGCTTTTCTAAATCAATGCCCATATCTTTGGCAACGGCTAAACACTGTGCAGAGAAAGCCTCATTGATTTCAAATAAGCCGATATCGCTTAGGCTTAGGCCTGTGGCCTCCAAAATATCATTGATCGCTGGAACTGGACCAATCCCCATAATGTGTGGATCTACTGCAGCAGCAGCCGAGGCTCTGATTTGCGCCAATGGCTTAATGCCTTTTTTATCTGCGTAGGCTTTGCTGGCGACGATAGCGGCTGCAGCTCCGTCTACGATGCCGGAGCTGTTACCCCCAGTTTGAACGCCATCTTTAGCAAAAGAGGGACGCAGTTTTGCCAGTGTTTCCAGCGTAGTGGGGCGTACATGCTCATCGGTGTTAAAGCTATCGACACCACGAGGCAGACGGAAGTTGCGAGTTTTTAAATTTTCGCATTCAAAGGTTTGTGAGGTCAGCTCAAGAATTTCATCGCTGAGTACGCCGGACTCTTTTGCCGCCAGCGCACGCTGGAAGCTTTCATAGGCAAAGGCATCGACTTCTTCACGGCTAAGCTTGTACTTTTTAGCCAGGTTTTCTGCCGTGCAGCCCATGGGAATATCAGCGGCGGCGTCATATAAGAGTTCCATAAGGTAGTCGCGGAAATCGACCTGACCTAGTTTAAAGCCGCCGCGCGCTGTGAAATTACACATAGGCATACGCGACATGGACTCTGCGCCGACACACATCATCACTTCGGCTTTGTTTAACTGGCGGTAATCGGCAGCAGAAGCAATCAGCTCAAAGCCAGAACCACAAAGGCGTTGCAGCATGAGTGCGGGCATCGTTTGAGGAAGACCAGAATAAAGACCGATATGGCGGGGCAGGTAGCCGGCGTCAAAATCGGAAGGCGCCAAGTTGGCAGCAAACAGGCATTGAAAATCGTCAGCTTGGTAATCACCCGTGGCCAGCAAGCCTTTCACGGCCGCGATGCCTAGATCAGTGGCGGAAAGTTGAGAAAGGCTGCCATTGAGGGAGCCAAAGCCGGTACGACGCCCATCAATTAACCATGCGTCATCATATGTTGTTGCCATTTTACTCTCCTGTCTGAAAATACAGCGATCTTGCGAGGTCAGTATTGTAGTGCAGAAACCGCGAAAAAAAAGCCAGCACTAAATAAGCGCTGGCTCAAAAATACACAAACAAGTCTAGCTTAGCCTATGCCGCGCTCAACGCCCACCCAGTAAGGGGCACGCAAGTCCTTTTTAGAGACTTTGCCGGCGCCGGTACGCGGGAAATCGTCAACAAACTCAACAGACTTGGGACACTTGTAGGGTGCCAGTTTTTGTTTGCTGAAATTGATGAGTTCTTCTGCTGCGGGTGTGCAGCCGGCTTTGGGGACCACAAAGGCTTTCACTTCTTCACCCCATTTTTCACTGGGTACGCCGATGATGGCGACGGCGGCCACTTCCGGGTGTAGTGACAGGCAATTTTCAACCTCTGAGGAGTAGATGTTTTCGCCGCCAGAGACAATCATGTCTTTTGCGCGATCGACCAGGTAATAGTATCCGTTGTCATCAAAGTAACCCACATCGCCTGAGCGGTACCAACCGTTTTCATAGACTTCAGCCCATGCATCAGGTTTTTTCCAGTAGCCTTTGGTGATAGATGGCAGCTTGATCAACATTTCGCCGGGTTCATTAGCGCCTAAAATGTTGCCTTCAGCATCTACGATTCTGATTTCCATCAGGGGTAAGGGCTTGCCGCAAGAGGTCAAGCGCTTCTCATTGTTTAAATCGTGATCGTCTGGACGAAGCAGAGTGATGGCGCCACCAGATTCTGTTGAGCCGTAGAACTGCATAAATTTGCAGGGAATTCGTTCCATGGCTTGTTTGAGTAGGCCCATGGAAATCGGTGAACCCGCATACATGATTTCACGAATACAGCTGAAATCGGTGTTGTCAGTGTTGGGGTTTTCAAGAAGCATTTGAATCATCACTGGAGCCAAGCCAGCCAGGGTTGGCTTGTAGTCATTGATGAGTGTGAGTACTTCTGAGGGGTCAAAACGTGGCGCAACAATGATGCTGGCGCCGTTGTACATGGCTTGCATTGACAGACCCAGGCCCAGGAGGTGGAAGCTCGGTACACAGAACAGGTAGCGGTCTTCCGGGCCCCAAGTATAAGCTGGCTCCAGGTGTTCGCAAAGGCGTTGATTCATAATGCCGCCGTGGGTCATCTGCACACCCTTGGGAACACCGGTGGTGCCAGAGGTATAGATTTGCCAGGCGGTGCTGTCGAGTGGACAAAAGACGTTAGGGTCAGTGCTCTCGGCGTTGGCGTACCATTGCCACAGGGGATTGTCGTCACCTTTGCCTAATTCTATATCAACAGTGGGAATATCCCGGCCCAGTTCTTGGCAAGCGCCTTCCCACACGGATTTAAAGGTGTCTTCCACCAGTGCGATGGCGGGGTCGGCATCTGCCACAATGGTGGCAATTTCTGCTGCAACCATACGCCAGTTCATCGGTACAAAGACCGCATTGATTTTGGCACAGGCGTATATGGTCAGAAAATAATCATCGGCATTGCCCGCGTAGTAGAGTACGCGATCGCCAACGCCTACTCCGGACGCAGACAAGGCATTAGCCATTTTGCTGGACATGTCGTCCATCTGTTGCCAGCTGAGCGCGCGGCCAGCAAATTGAGTGGCAGTTTTGTCGCTGTAGTTTTTTGCGTTAAAGCGGACAATGTCTGCGACATTGCGAATTTCTGGATAAGCCCACATAGCTAAAAGCTCCTCGTACTTCTCTTTTTGTTTTAATTACTTGTATTTAAACTCTGGTTTTTTCTTATTGGCAACGGCCAGAACCGCTTCCCAAGTGTCTTCGGTGCGCGCACATTCGGCGAGTGAGCGAGACTCTAGCTCCATATGCGTTTCAAGCGTGTTGGAATAGCTTTCCAGAATCAAGTGTTTCATTTTACCAAAAGTAAAAGTTGGGCCGCTGGCAATTTGTTTGGCCAGAGCCAGTGCTTTGTCAGCTAATTCTTCGGAGGGGTGGATCTCACTGACTAAGCCATTTTCCAGGGCTTGTTCGGCAGTCCAGGTTTCATTTTTGACAAAGAACGAAAAGGCCTTTCTGGTGCCAACCCGGCGAGGCAAAAAGTAAGATGAGCCGCAGTCGCAAGAGAAGCCAATGCCGGTAAAGGCACCATAAAATTTCGCCTTAGGGCCTACCAGTAAGAAATCGCAGGCTGCGGCAATCGCCACTGCGCCACCGGCCATCAGGGCATCCGCTTGCACAATTAACGGTGCGTCCATTCTGGCGAAGCGAGATACGCCCATGTGCATAACCGAGGTGGCGTCTTTAACAAAACGAGCCACGCCTTCACGTTCGCCAGTTGCCAAGGTTTTTAAATCACCACCAACGCTGAAAAATGGGCCTTCCGCATCGATCAATACGGCGCGCACTTCTTTATTGCTGTCGTCGCACTCAATGGCAATCCGATTAAACTCTTCACAGAAGGTCATATCAAAAGGATTGCCTCTAGCACCCTGTTTCAGGGTGATAAACGCAATATTGTCTTCAATTTTGAAGTCGAAAGCGGTCAGCTCCATTGTTATTGTTCCTCAGTAGTCATTGGTGGCGATAATGCGATTTAGCCTACGCTGCGGCTTGATTTTTCTTTCTCTGCAGAAGCTTTCAATGATTCGCGGATAGATGTCCAATCATCGTCCGTCAAATCGCTTAAGCTTGCAAAGGTGCTTGGCGCGGCAAGATGGTGGCCACCGTCAATAGCAATGGTTTGACCGGTTAGGTAATCACAGCCATCGGCCTGCAGGAATGTCATTAGATTAGCCAGCTCGGGCATTTCACCGTAGCGTTTCATTGGGACACTGTCAGAATCCGTGGCACCTGTAGATTTGCCGGTGGGGTTCAGTTTTTCCCATGCGCCTTCGGTGGGGAATGGGCCGGGAGCCAAGGCGTTTAGGCGAATACCGTACTGTCCCCACTCAACGGCTAAAGACTTGGTCATTGAATCAATAGCGGTTTTAGACATGGCTGAAGGAACAACATAGGCCGAGCCTGTGAATACCCAAGTTACCAGGTTGCTGACGATGCTGCCTTTCAATCCCGCTTTAATCCAGCGCTTACCAACGGCCAGGGTGGTCATGAACGCGCCGTCCATTACTGTGGAGCGAATAGCTTCGTAACCGCGTGGCGACAGGTCTTTGGTGGGGGCAATAAAATTTGCTGCGGCATTGTTGACCAGGCCGGTCAACGGGCCTTCTTCAAAGATGGAGTCGATCATCTGGTCGATCGATTCTGCAGAGCGGATATCGCAGGTACGGTAGTGGATCTTGCCGGGGTTAGCCGAGTCCAGTTCTTTGCAAGTTTCTTGTAATACGCTTTCACGGCGTCCGCAGATATAGACCTCAGCGCCATTGGCTAAAAAACCACGACTGATCTCCTTGCCAAGTCCGGTGCCGCCACCAGTAACGAGGATGCGCTTACCTTGAAGAGTGCTGGGAGTGAACATGGGTAACCCCTTATATTAATGTGGCCAGTTTGCTTAATATCTGGCTGTCGCTAAATTAGCCAATAATAGTACGCGTGCGAAGTGAATTAGTAAACATCAATTACTAATTGCCAGGCGGTGTGAAATAGACGCTCGGTTTTTTTGGGGAGAGTCTTTGATAGAACCGCTATAGTGACTATTGTAGACTGTATTGCGCCCCCTGTATTGGTGGAAAGGGGGAAGTCGGTTGTGAAGGCTTGACTTTGAATGTTCGCATGCTTAATTTATATTTTGATAACTAAAATTCGAATCACCTTCAGGGTGGCGTTCAGGAGTTCCAGTGTCCCTATTTTCTTTTTTAAAACCCTCAAGTAAAACCGTCACGATTGAGCCCGCAGGCGTCAGTTTTGAAGTAAAGCCCGGTCAGTCTATCTTGGAGGCTGGCTTGGCAGCTGGCTATGCCATGCCTCATAGCTGCACCGTTGGCACCTGTGGTACTTGTAAGTGTAACTTATCGGAAGGTCGCGTTAGAGAGCTGACTAATTTCGCCTATGTCCTTGAGGCAGATGAGTTGCAAAGCGACGTGATTCTCACTTGTCAGGCCGCGCTCAAGTCAGACGTTACCCTAAATATCCCGAGCTTTGAGCTGAAAAACCTCACGCCGCCAGAAGATTTTGACGGGCAGATTGTTGCCACTGAGGATCTGACCCACGATACCAAGCGTGTCACCATTAAGCTTGACCGTCCCATGCATTTTGATGCGGGCCAATATGTTCAAGTTCATCACGATGATATTTACGGTGCGCGTTCTTACTCTTTTGCGCTGCCGCCTGCTGAAGAAGGCTGCAGAGAGATTGATTTATTTATCCGCCAGGTTCCCGGTGGTGAATTCACCGCCATGTTGTTTGACGGTAAGCTGGATCAAGCAAAGGTGGGGATTCACGGCCCCGCTGGTAACTTCTGGTTGCGGGATGGTCGTGGCCCCATTATTTGTGTTGGGGGAGGGAGCGGTCTAGCGCCTATAGTGAGTTTGCTGGAACATGCTGCGAAAGAGGATCATGGTCGGCCTTGCGTCATGTTTTTTGGTGCTCGTACGCAAGATGATTTGTACTGTCTTGATCGTATCGCAAAAATTGGCGAAGCGTGGGACGGTGCGTTTCAGTTTGTTCCTGTGTTATCTCACGAGCCAGAAGACAGTGATTGGAAGGGGATGCGAGGATTTGTTAATACGGCTATCGAGCCTGCGGCGGGTCAATATTTAAGCTCGGATACTCAGGTTTATCTATGTGGGCCTCCGCCAATGATTGATGCGGTGACAGAAACAGTTATGGCGCTGGATATTGAAGAGAAAAATATTCACGCCGATAAGTTTTTGGATGCTAGTCACGGGCTTTCTCGCCAAGACTGATGGGCAAGCTGCATTGCCTGGATGCTTAAAGATAGGGCTGATGTTGTCCCATTCTGCGGAGTGGGGCTGCTAATCAAAACAGCAAGTTTATAAACGATAAAACAGGAAAATATCATGCAAGTTACTGCTGCGGTAAGCCGCGAAGCTGGCGCTGATTTCAGTGTGGAAAAACTCGAACTTGAAGACCCTAGAGATAATGAAGTTCTGGTTCGTATTGTTGGTGTGGGTGTTTGTCACACAGATATCGCTGCAAGAGATCAAGCCTTGCCGACGGGGTTGCCTGCAGTGCTGGGGCATGAAGGTGCTGGCGTTGTTGAAAAGGTGGGAGCGGCGGTGACGTCTGTTAAGGCTGGTGACCATGTTGTGTTGTCATACACCTTTTGTGAGCAGTGTGCGCCCTGCGAGCATGATCATCATAATTACTGCCAGCAATTTGTTCCGCTGAATATGGTTGGCGTGCGGGCCGATGGTACCAAGGCTTATAAAAGCGCCGATGGTGAGGCTGTGAGCAGTCACTTTTTCGGTCAATCCTCATTTTCTTCTTATGCCTTGGCTAGCGAAAATAACGTTGTAAAAGTACGGAATGATGCACCTCTGGAGCTTTTGGGGCCGCTGGGTTGTGGCATTCAGACTGGCGCCGGCACGTTTATGCGCTCCATGGCTTGCGAAGCAGGTTCTGCGGTCGCCGTTACTGGTGGCGGTGCAGTTGGTTTGGCGGCCGTACTGGGTGCGGTGGCTCAAGGTTGCAGTACGATTATTGTGGTTGAGCCCCATGCTAACCGTCGCGAATTGGCGTTGGAAGTGGGCGCTACTCATGTTATCGACCCCTTTGCAGGTGACGTGACTGAGCAGATTCGCGCCATTGTGCCCAATGGTTTGAATTATGCCTTAGATACTACCGCCAAAAATGTGGTGATTAGCGCGTTGGTTTCTTCTATGGCCGCTGGTGGCGTGATTGGCGCGGTAGGTGTTCCTGCCTCTGAAGATGATGCGGTTATTAAGTTGGATGTCATGACGCTGTTAACGGTTGGTGTTCAGTTTAAAGGGATTTGTGAAGGCGATGCCGACCCTGCGGAGTTTATTCCAGTGATGGTTGACCTCTTTATGGAAGGGCGCTTCCCCTTCGATAAGCTGTGTAATTTCTATGAGTTTGATCAAATTAATGCCGCTGTTGCAGATCAGCATAGTGGCAAAAGCATTAAGGCTATCTTAAAACTGTGAGCCTCCAGAAGCTCTTCGCTAGCGTAATATCTTTAACGCTGGCGGAGGGTTTTCTAGCTGTGGTGATGGTGAACTAAAAAAATGCCAGTAAAAACGAAATAATTAAAATGCGTTTTTTAATTGTATAAATATAAAAAATCTATAAATATCAGATAGATGCATATTTAGTTTTGGTCAGCGGGTAAAACTTTCCACTAAGTAACATGAAAAGTGTGACGCGAGCTGAATAAATGGAACTTTCTTTAATAGTTAACAAGCAAACATATTGCGCGTTTTGTGCATCTGTGGCAGCATTGCGCCTGTATAAAATTAAGTCGGTGTTGGTATCGTAGTATCAAAAAACCAACAACCTCTACTTAGAATGAGAGGAAAATCGACAATATAAAATTTAATTGAAAGTTTAATTAAAAAGTGCAACAACAAGAGTAAGGGTGGAACCAATAATGAAGAAACATGTGCTCGCTTTGGCGATTGCATCCGTTCCCCTGTGGTCGCTAAGTGTGGCGGCTCAGGATGATGGAGGCGAAGTAAAGAAAAAAAGGTCTAATCGATTGCTCGAAGAAGTCACGGTTACGGCCCAGAAGCGTGAGGAGAATTCCCAGGATGTTCCCATTACGATTCAGGCTTTCTCCGCTGAAAAGCTCGATGCTTTCAACGTTGAAAGTACCGCTGACCTGCAAAAAATCACCCCGGGGCTGACCTTCACCAAAACCCTTGGCTATACGCTTATTTACTTGCGCGGTGTGGGCAGTGAGGCATTTCTTCCCAATGCCGATCCCAGTGTCGCCACCTATATCGACGGCATTAATATCCCCGCCCTTCAGGGCAAGCAAGATGCTTTGGGGCCGGTAAAGCGGGTGGAAGTGCTTAAGGGTCCGCAAGGCACCCTGTTTGGTCGCAACGCCACCGCTGGCGCCATCAGTATCATCACTGAAGATCCACCGGTTGATGAAATCGTGGGTAATATCAAATATAACCGGGGCAACTACGATAGCCATGAATACCAGGCTTATTTAGGTGCGCCGGTCCCGGGTGTTGAGGGCTTGGGTTTCACCCTTGCTGCTTTTAAAGACACCCATGAAAACTACGGTACCAATTTCAGTAATGGCGAGCCCCGGCCCTGGCGGGAAACATTTTCCGAAGGCGCCCGGGTCAAGATCAAGTGGGATTTCCTCGATGATTTCACCCTGACCTTCATGGGTTCCTATATCAACCAGTTCAATGCCAACATGGTGCAGGAAAACACCCGGCCCTCACTGATTCTTGGTGCTGGCGCCGAACCCGATGTGGCGGATCGCGATAGCAGCACCAACTTCGAGAGCGGCGTCGGCTCGATTAACACCCTATACGGTCTCACATTCGAGTGGCGTCCGGGTCCGGTGGATATCAAGATGATCTACTCCGACCAGTTGGCCGACGCTGACTGGGGGCAATTTGACTATGATTCCACCGACGAGGATCGCTCCGGCTTCTTTGTCTACGATCAGTATAACGATCAGGAGACCTTCGAGATCCAGGTGCAATCCAATGCCGATACACCGCTCTCCGACAAATTTGAATGGACCGCGGGTTACTATCGTTTGAAATCAATCGGCGGCTTCGGGCGCCTGTTCTTCTTTTTGAACAACGGTTTTGCTGCCGGCTTGGTGCCTACCGGTTTGCTCGATACCATTCTTGATCCCCTATTGGGCTTGAACCTGGGCAACACCCT
Organism: Spongiibacter sp. IMCC21906; assembly: GCF_001010805.1. Classification (NCBI taxonomy): domain Bacteria; kingdom Pseudomonadati; phylum Pseudomonadota; class Gammaproteobacteria; order Cellvibrionales; family Spongiibacteraceae; genus Spongiibacter; species Spongiibacter sp. IMCC21906. The sequence continues at coordinate 1,488,716 of NZ_CP011477.1, forward strand.
GGCGGATTTGCCCCGGGTCACACTGGAGTCCGGCGGCTTGCTGAGCACTGAATCCGACTCGGTGTACTTCCAGGGCACCTGGAGCTTCAATGAGGCATGGAATCTCACCTTGGGTGGCCGTTACCAGGAGGAGACCCGCACCATCAGCAACACTCGTCTGTTCTTAGTCGATAACCTGACACCTGGCTTTGATGAGTCTTACTACGAGGGCAATGACTATTCCCGTAATACGCTGATTTCGAATTTTGGTGGTCCACCGCTGGAAGAAACCACGTTCTCACCCAAAGTCTCTCTGCAGTGGTTCCCGGATGAAACCACGCAAATCTACGCCTCTTGGCAGCGCGGCTATAAAAGCCCTACCTACAATATCGTTAACTTCTTCGGCGACCCCTCGGCGGTGGACGGCGAAGAGGCCACGGCGGTTGAATTGGGTATCAAGTCGGAGTGGCTGGACGGCACCCTGCAGCTTAACGGCGCGCTGTTCGCCTCCCGCACCAAGAATATCCTGACGGGTTTGGTGTCCCTCACCTCTGGCGCCATCGTTAACTACGGCAATGCCGGCGGAGCTGAAGCCAAAGGTGTAGAAATGGACATGCAATGGCAGCCCATGCCGATGATGAACCCCGGGCTGGCCATTACTGGTGGCGCCACCTACGTAGAGACTGAGTATACTGACTACACAAACGGCGAAGGTTTTGACGACACCACCGGCCTGTATTTTGGCAACGGTAACCTGGAAGGTATCGCCTTGGATTTATTGGGTTTGGAGCTACCCATTTCCTCAACCGACCTGGTGAATGGCCCCAGGGACTTCACCGGTAATGAGGTACCCCGTTCGCCCAAGTTGACCTCAACGATATCCGCTAACCAATATCTTGATGCTGGCGACTTGGGCGCTTTTGAAATTGGTGTGGATTACTCCTACAAGAGCGAGTACTTCACCACGTCGCAAAATTCGCCCTTCTACGTTCAGGATCAGTACGAGCTGTGGTCTGCTCGGGCAAGCTGGTTTTATGATGACTGGGGTATTCAGTTGACCGCCTTTGTGGATAACGCCAAGGACGAGGAATACTTCAGTTCCCTCCTGCAGCAGGACTTTGGCCGCACGGTTACCCTGGCGCCGCCTCGCTTGTACGGCATGAAGATCAAATGGGACTTTGATGTGTTCTTAAACTAAGGCTGTAAAGGCGTTGTAAGCAGGCGTCTACAGATCCTTTATGAAGCGGCGGCTCAGTGAGAACTGAGCCGCCGTTTTTCGTTTTGGCAGCGGGACAATGCGCTTATCTTTGCAGCTAATCTCATTGTGAGTGCGCTTTTGATGGGGGCTCTTGCTAAATCCGTGTTAAGGGGTTTTTGTAAATTATTATATTTATCATATAGATAGCTTGGTTGTTTGGCTTTCTGCAGCTTGCGTGCTTGGCGATAAAAGGTAGCTAGCGAACTTTACATTTGCAAACTGTTGGTTATACTTACTGTTGTCATAATTCTTGAAAGCAGAGAGTGAAATAGTCAAATATTGTCTCTCTGAGATCAGTTTCCGTTGCCAGAGTTGGGTATCTATTCGCCTCTCGGTACTATCCAAGAAATGAATTAAAGAAGTGAATCAAACCATGAAAAATATCACGATAAAAACCGAAGCCGACGGCTTTATCGTTGCGGTATTAGATATGCCGGGCAGGCCCTTTAATGTCTTTTCAGAAGACATGATGGCGGATTTAGAAACGCTGATTGAGCAAGTGTTGACGGATTGTAATGCTGGAAATGCGCCAAAGGGACTTGTTCTTACTTCGGGTAAATCCAGTTTTGTGGCGGGCGCCGATTTAGGCATGATCCAAGATTTTGGTGCTATGCGTTTTACGGCCAACTGGCAGCAAATGCGTGATCGCTACAGTAACCTGGGCAAGCTGTTTCGTCGCTTAGAGACTTTGCCAGTACCTGTTGTCGCCGCGGTTAATGGTTTGGCGTTGGGCGGTGGCTTTGAGTTGGCAATGGCGTGCCATGGCCGAGTTTGTGTTGATGCGCCCCATGCTCAGCTAGGCTTACCAGAAGTTGTACTTGGCTTGCTGCCGGGTGCCGGCGGTACGCAACGCTTACCGCGTTATATCGGTTTGGCGCCAGGTTTAGAAATGTTATTGGGCGGCGCGTCTTTGTCACCAAGTGCCGCGCTTGAGCGGGGCGTAGTGGACAAACTGGCCTCCCAGGAAGACTTGATTTCCAGTGCAATTTCTCTGGCGGGAGAAATCTCTGCCGGCGCGCGTTGGGATAAAGAAGGGTTTGAACTTGATTCAGACGATTTGGCAAAAATTGGCGACGGTTTTAATGACTGGGCATTAGCGCTTTGTGGCATAGATAAAAACACGGCTGATCTTTATCCGGCTATTCCTGCTATTTTGAAATGTGTCGGCGATGGCTTTGCTAAAGATATTGATGCCGGTAGTGATGTTGAGTGGGATGTATTCGTCGATTTGATGAGCGACCCTGTTGCATCAAATATGGTAACAACCTGCTTTTTAGCCAAAACAGCGGCGACTAAGTTGTCTTTAGCTCAGTTGCCTAAGGTTGAGCCGGTTGCTTCTTATGCCGCCTTAGATGGCGTGGAGCTTAATCCAAAAGTCTTTAGAAAAGTCACTCAGCTTGCCTCCGGCGAAGCTGAGCTTAATGTGGGGCCAGTAGGTGACGAGGCGGCAGATGTTTTCTTAGCTGCGCAAAGCGCTTCAACTCCAGCTTCTGGGGCAACACCGGAATTCAGATTTGTCGGTGATTTTACGAAGAGCGAAGTGCTAGAGCTTTATGTTGGCACTGATCTTGAAAAAGCGGCAAAAGCCATGAGTTTGGCACAGACATCAGGCAAGTCTGTGGTACTTAGCCGCTCCGCCGAAAGCGTCAATAAAGTGTTATTAGCAACATGCGGGGCTATTGCGGCCAATAGTGATGCACAGGCTTTGACCAGAGCCGTTGCCGCAGTAGGTTTAAGCAAGCAAATGGCAGAGGCATTATCGGTAGATTATGCGCCGACCCTAGAAGTGCAAGCCGCTGACAAGCAATTTGGCTTAGATATTTTGGCTGAGCTGAGTTTGGCCGTTGCGACTTTTGCCGCTGCCGCCTTAACCGGTGACGAAGATAAAGACGCAACGTTGTTAGCTGGAATTGATCTTTTGAGTGTCTACGGTACTGGCTTTCCGAAGTGGTCTGGTGGGCCGCTCTCTTGCCTGACTATGTTTCAGCGCGGTGAGTTAAGTTCTTCAAAAATGAATATTGCTGACCTTGAGTGGACTTTCAAAAGTCCGTGGGGATATAAGGCAAGCAAGGCGAGCTAAGCTTCGGCTATAAATGTCAGCCTGTTCTTTAAAAAATTTAGCAGTAGCAAAGCTGTTCTAAAGTTTAGAAACCAATTTAAGGTGATCGATAATGATTGAAAGAAACTTATTTAGCGCAGACCACGAGATGTTCCGCACCATGGTGCGGAAGTTTATTGAGAAAGAAATTGCTCCTTATCACGAGCAGTGGGAAAAAGACGGTATTGTGCCTAAAGAGCTTTGGTTGAAAGCCGGTGAGGCGGGCATTCTTTGCTGTACTATTCCTGAAGAGTACGGCGGCGTTGGTGCAGATTATCTCTATGATGTTATCGTGTTTGAAGAGCTGTTCCGTTCAGGTTTCTCTGGCCCAGGCTTTTTGATTCACACCGATTTGGTTGCCACCTATATCAATTCCTTCGGCACCGAAGAGCAAAAGAAACGCATTCTGCCTAAAATGGTAGCGGGTGAGTGGATTGGCTCTTTGGGTATGACAGAGCCTCACGCTGGTAGTGACTTAAAAGCGATTCGCACGAAAGCTGTTCGTGATGGCGATGATTTTGTCATTAACGGACAAAAGGTGTTTATCTCTAATGGTCAGATGTGCGATATCTTGGTTTGTGCAACTAAAACTGACTCCGAAGCCGGTGCTAATGGCGTAACGCTGTTTATCGTCGAAGGCGACATGGATGGCTTTGTTCGAGGTCAGAACCTCGATAAGCTGGGTATGAAAGCCCAGGATACTTCTGAGCTGTTTTTTGAGAACGTACGCGTACCTGCCACCAATATGCTGGGTGAGGAAGGTAAGGGCTTTAAAATCATGATGCAGAAGCTGGCTCAGGAGCGTTTGGCCCAAACGATTCGTAGCGCGACTGTAACGGAAACCGTTATCGAGTGGACCCTTGAGTACACTGCGCAGCGCGAAGCTTTTGGTCAAACTATAGCTGACTTCCAAAACACGCAGTTTAAGTTGGCTGAGCTGAAAGCTGAAGCGGTTGTTGGCCGTGTCTTTACCGATAAATGTATTGAGCTGTTTATGGAAGGTAAGCTGGATTCAGTGACAGCGGCAATTGCAAAAATGCAGTTGAGTAACCTGCATTGTAAAGCGGTAGATGAGTGTCTGCAGTTATTCGGTGGTTGGGGTTATATGTGGGAATACCCAATCTGTCGTGCCTACGCGGATGCGCGGATTGTGAAGATTGCCGGTGGCTCTATCGAAGTGATGAAAACGATCATTGCCAAAGATATGCTGAAAAAGCTGAGAGGCTAAGCCCTGGAACTCAGCTCAGGGCCGACCTGAGCTGATAAGTGGAAGTAAGAAAAACCTGCTGCAATTTTTGTAGCAGGTTTTTTTTATGCCTGATGGATCGATCGTGTTGGCGCGCCGAACTTGATTAAATGAGTGGCTGTGGCCAGTTTGTAATCGAAGGGAAGGGCTGGAATAAAAGGGAAAGTAAGCCGAACAAAAGTCTTTTGTTTTTATTCGGCTTACTTGGTTTTACATTAGGCGATATCAGATCTTTAAGTATAAGCCATTACAGATTCGAGTTTGTTGCGTTCAGAAATACGCTTGGCTTCACTCAGTGATGCGAGGTATCGGATATTGGCGGTGATTTGTCGAAGCTCGTCAAGCCACTGCTGACGGCGTATCAAAATATCTTCGGAAACCTCCAAGAGATTATTGTTTTCAGCAATCTTTATTGCGTTCTCAAAGTAGTTTGCCGATACCGATTCTTCACAATGAATACGTTGTTGTAGAACCCGTTGCTTGCCAAGGGTTAAGGCTCGATCAATAAGCGCACGTTTATCGGCAATGGCGAGGGTGTTTTCCATTCGCAATGCCCGTGCTAGAAGCAAGTAAGCTTCAATAAATGGTCGCAGGGTTCCGTGTCCGATCACGGGGCGTATTTTGGTGAGTATTGATCTCGCGCTAGCCTGGCCTTTGCGGACTTTATCCTGCCAGTTGGGGTAGCGCTGCTCCATTTCGTTTTCCAGGCTTTTTAGGAATTCTTCAGAACCCTCGAAGAAAAATTCGTACTTTAAAATATCCCGAATTCGCAGTGCTTCGTTTCTGAACTCCTCCAGGGCCGCATCACCTTCGGAGCCAACCGCCATAAGCGCCAGCTCGGCAATGGCGCTGGTGGTGAGGAAATGCAAAATACCATTACGATAGTAAGCGGCCATTCGACCGCTACCGTGGGGGATCATGTAGACGGACTCAATGCCATCGTTGAAAATTTTAATGACCCCGGTATCACCCAGCTGGGTAAGGTTCCGCCGCACCGAGGCTTCATCGATATTTTGGGCTTCGGTGCTGAGCACAAAGTTTAAGTCTTTAGCAAGTTGCCACAAACTACAAATGCCCTCAGATAATTCTTTGTAGTTAATAGCTCGGTGGCCATTTTCCAGCATGACATAGCAAATTAAGCCATTGAGGGTAATCGGTGTTGCCCTATTGACGTCTACGGCAAGGTCAAAGGCCATTTTTTGAATGGCACGACTATCCACCACCGGGTTGGTTTTGTCGATATGTCTGCTGAGCGGAACCCCTTCGCCAAAGCGCACATGAATTTTGCCATGAGGGTGTTTTAAGCCGCTTAAATATTCCATAAACCACGATGCCGATTCCGGGCGCTTTGTGCCCCCAGCTTGTAAAGCATCGTAGTCAGCAATTTCGGGTACCTGGTCGTAGCAGATGGAAATGGGCATCATGACCAAGTCTTGAGCATCATCTCTGGCGTAGGCGCTGGCGACGTAGTTAATGAGGCCGTAGCGAGGTGGCATCAGCTTGCCGGTTCGAGAACGTGTGCCTTCGAGGGCCCACATAACAGGAAAGCGTTTTTCGCCTAAATAATCGATGTAGTTTTTGAATACGGCTTTGTAGACATCATCGTTGCCAAAGCTTCGGCGAATAAAAATGGCGCCAGAATTTCTCAGCAATGTTCCCAAGCCCGGCAGGCTCATATTGATACCGCCAAATACATGGGCGGGGGGGAGGTTATATTGGTGGAACAACCAAATTAATAGGAAGCCATCGATATGAGATTTATGGGTAAACAAAAAAGCGACAGGCTTTTCTTTAAGCAACTGTTGGATGCGTTCAATGTCGCCTTCGGCAAAATCAATATCAGCATCGAAGCCCCGGGTATACATAAACCGGCCCAGCGCTGCGGCCATATCATTGCCGACGGGAGTTGGCGTTGCGGCCATTTCCTTTAAGCACGCTTTAGCGTAGCGGCTTAGTCTATCAACACTGCGGCCCGTCTTGTCACTGATGTCGCGGAGGGCATCTTGCATGGCTGGCCGGTTCAGCACTTCTCGATCAAGCATTCTAGGAATGCGGTATCTGGCGCCACTGATATCGCGCTCTGCTTTCTCTAGGGCGAGCAAGGCCGAACGCTCAATAAAGGACTCTAGGTTTTTGTACTCGTAGCCTCGTTGGCGGTATTTGTCATAGTCGGCATTTAGCTGGCCTAGCGTGGCGCCCCGGCCTTGCACAACGCGATTTTCAAGCTTACCTAATACCCCGGACACCATTTGGTGAAAGCTGTTGGGGTGGGTGGTGTTGCCTGACAGCATGTCCAGTAGGGTGATGTCGCTGCCTTTTTCCTTGGCTTTTGGGATCCAGTTCAGGCGTAGAGGGATGAAAAAACTGTCGGGGTTTTTCTCTACTATCGATTTTAAATCGCCTTTATATAGACGGCGCTTTTTGTTTTTACGGAAACAGCGAAAAACCACATCGTAGCTGCTGTCCCCTGGGGGATTATTTTCAATATATTCCCGAAGCAGTGTTGCTTCCCGTTGGCTGGTGCAGTCGGCAATAAAAACAAAATGGCCGCTGTTGGTTTCTGGCCAAGGGTTCCCTGCAGTCGATGTCATTAGTATTTCCTACAAAACTGGATTAATTATTGGTTTGGCAGTGGTTGTCCAACCAGTTTGTTACTGTGTCATAAATATCACGTTTGCTGTCTTCGTTAAATATTTCATGAAATAGTTCTGGGTAAATGATGATGTCTTTATCTTCGGAGCTAATGCCAGCAAACATGGCTTGGGAGCCTTTTACGCTGGCTAGACCATCCTCTTCGCCGTGTAGCATTAGCATCGGCAAGGTGATCTCTGCGGCGCGTTGTAATGCCCGCTCTCCCGCACCGACAATTTCAATCAACAGCCGGGCACGAATTTTACCTGAGTAAACTAAGGGGTCGTTTAAATACTCTTCTACCACGGCCGGGTTGCGACAAATAAGATTCGCATCCAGTTGGAACACAGGTAGTTTGGGAAAAAATTTGGCGATCAATTTCAGAATAAAAGTTTGCACGGGTCCCACGGCTTCATCGGTTGCGAGTGCGGGGCCGGATAAGATCGCGCCAGCGACTAGCGATGGGTGGTCTATGAGTAAGTTGCTAGTAATGACGCCGCCCATACTATGGCCAATAATATAACTAGGCAGCTCATCGTTTTGGCTTTGAATGCGTTTAATAAAATCGTTGACGGTCTCGGTGAAAATACTGAAGTCATCAATATAGGCACGCAGCCCATCGGATTTACCATGTCCGGGGTGATCTAGCGCATGTGCGCGGTAGCCACGCTCGACCAAAAAATGGGCGATTTCGCTGTATCGGCCGCTGTGTTCACCCAGGCCGTGAATAATGAAAACATCTGCTTTTGCGGGGCCATCTGGAAGCCAGCTTTGTTGAAAAATCTTGTCGCCTTGCGCGTTATGAAATTCTGATGATTCGTGAATCATAGCGTCTCCTATCCCTGCTTTATGGGCGAGCGGTAACCGGGCTTGTGGTTGTTGTGCAAAACCTGATGGTCGAGATCATCAAGAATACCGTCTAGTACCCGACTGATTTGAGTTTGAATCCGAATTCGCTCTATGTGGGGCCATGTTGATCGTTCGCCAGCAATAATCAAATCCATTATCTGATTGGTGTCGCGGTGAGTCAGTAGATTAATAGGGTTGTGCAAGCGTTTTGGGGGCAGGATGTTGATATCCCCCGTATAGGTTTGTGAGAGAACGCGCCCCAGCATATTGGTGAGTTTATTGACTGCAGAGTGACTGGTTGCAGAGTGCCCTAGCAGTTTGTTTCCTGCGAGTAGCCATTCTCTCGCACTGCTTTTAAATGCGCCACCGACAATGCCAAAGCCCCCTGGTGTTGTGTTGCGGGCGATAAAGGGCAGTGCCGCAGGGTTTGTCTGGCTAACAATAAAGTGATTTGCACCATAGAGGCGGGTGATGCGCTTGATGGGCATATCGTCACTGATAGAACCGTCGATCCATTTTCGATCCTTTAAATAGGGTCGAATATTGCCGTACTCGTCTTTGGCTTGCAGTGTGACCGGTGGGAAAAAGCCTGGGAAGGCGCAGGAAGCCATAATGGCTTCACGCATCAAGACATTGGGTGAGGCGATTGAATTGAGCAAGCGAGACGACTGGTGCTTTTCTGCTGGAGCCACCGACACGTTAATCTGGTAACCAGTTAAGGCCTCGGCTTCTTCAAAGGTCATTTCTGGGATAAGGCGGGAATACAAATTTCTCACCGAACTTGTTGAAACAGGTTTGCTGCCCAGTACGCCAAGTCGTCCTAAAATACCTTTACCTTGTTCAACTTCAAAGCGGATGTAATCCGGTTGAAAAATGTTTTCCAGCTCTTTGTGCGAGTGGGTTCCTACTAAGGTTCCGACCAGGGCACCGCCACTTGAACCACAAATAATTTTAGGCAGTAAATCTTGTTCCCATAGGGCCTTTACAACCCCAAGATGAAAATATAGCAGGTTGCCTGAGCCGCTGAGCATTAATGCAGAACGGCCAAAACAATGACTGGCGCGGTGAAAAAAATTGTATTTTTCTTCTAGGCTAATGTTATTAACGCTATCACTGGCTAAATATTTTAGGGATTCTGTGATTTCGGTAGTGTATTCCTCAATCAGTGATTTGGTCCCAAAAGTGGCTTTTTTATAGAGGGCATCTTTACCCATGCCCCCCATATTGCCGTGAATACCCTCATTAAGCGCGAACAATAATCCGCGTTGATCGCCGCTGGCGCGTTTTTCACCAAGGCGAGTCAGTCTACTGCGAATGGATTTGTAATCATAAAGACTGCTGCGATCAAGCTGCTTCCAGTAATCTGCGCCCAATGCCCGGTCTTTGTTAATGGCTGCTGCTTGCCACTGTTCGTAGTTTTCGGCTTGCTCAAGTTCATCTTCGGGGGTATTCAGAAGTTTACTCATGTTTTCAAAATTCATGGAAGAAAAGGGCACGTCAACTTACTCCTTTACACTGCTGTCGACAGCGCGTACAGCACTGGCTTTTTTCGCTGCGGGTTTTTTGGGAGTATTTTTTTTGACCGCGCCTTGTTTTGAACTTGTGCCAGGGATTTTGCCAAGCAAGCTGTCAAACTCTTGCTGTAGACATTCGGTAAAAAAGTCGATGTCGGGCAATATAGTGGCAGTGCTTGTGACGCTTAAGCTCATATAACCATCGTAACTCATGGCAACAATAAATAGGCCCATGCCGTCGCTTAAAGGCACCATGCCATATTGCTGCTGGCATTTAGCGCCGTGCATAAATAACGGAAAGTTGGGGCCGGGAACATTAGATATGGCTAGGTTGCACATTTTGCTGGTCATGCTGGAACCGAGAATTAACCGGGTCATGACGGCCATGCCCGCGGCGGGCATATGCTGGGTGAGGTCGGTGACAATTCTTGCCGTGCGACCAGAGCGGCCAGACTTAGCGTCGTAGGTGGCATAGCAAATTTTTTGCAAACGCTCGATAGGATCATTTATCTGGCTGGCTATTTTAATAGCCATTGCCGAGATGTTGTTGCCCTCAATGTCACTGGCATCTTTGCTTCGGGCGTTGATGGGCACCCACGCAGCTAATGGTGTGTTAGGTAGTTCACCATGCTTGTCGAGATAGTGGTGGAGTGCGCCGCTGCAGATGGCAAGAATAACGTCGTTTAAGGTTGCACCATTGGCGAGGCCGCGTATGGACTTTAAGTCGGCTAAGGGAAAACGAACGCCTGAAAATGTTTTTTGTGCGCCGACACTTTGGTTAAAACGGGTTGAGGGAACCGGGCTTTTTGAGGTTTTGTCGTTACTCAGTTTGGCTTCTCGGCTCTCTGCTGCAGCCTTCGCTTGTAGCAATAATTTGCTCAGTGTTTTAACGGGGGAGAGCGCGATATTTTTTGCTGCATTGCCAAGAAGGGTGCGGCGCCCAGGTGCTTCATATTGCAGTGCTTCGGCTGGGTTTTGAGTCGCCTTTTTAACAGTTTTGCTGCTGTTGTGCAGGGCTTGAAAAAAACGCATGGCGGCGGTGCCATCGATCGCCGCATGATGAATTTTGATGACCAGCGCAAAACATGTACCGGGGCTATCGGGGAGGTCTTTTAGTCCTGTTACAACATGAATTTCCCAGGGTGGTCGGCGCAGATCTAAAGCCGTGGAGTGAATGTCGGCATAGATTTTGGTTAGGCTGTGCCAGTCACCGGGTGAAGGCGCAGTGACACTAAAAATATGATTTTTGAGTTGGAAGTAAGGATCAATAACCCAATAAGGGTAGTCCAGATTACCGGGCAGCTGCTTGATATGATGGGTGAAAATAGTACTTAAATGCAGCTGAGAATCCAGTTGCTGACTGATAACCTCAACGGGGTCAAAGTTGGTGTTACCAGGCTGCTCGTATATGCAAAGCATGGTTGCATTAGAGAGATTGTTTTCTGTCTCCATGTATAGAAACTGTGCATCTTGCGGTTTTAATTGTTTCATCAGCTGAATCTCCCCTTTGCTGGATGCGGTTATCGCCGCGATTGTTGACGCTATAACAACTTACAGTGCCGTGGTTTCCAGCAAATTGCTTTGCCCTTTGTTTATCGTGTCGATAAAACGTTGTCTAACATCTTGAATATGGGTGTCAAGATCGGCGCGTTGCCAATTGGCCGTGCTCACTGGCGGCAGTATTTCTACCCGCACGGTAGCGGGGTGAAACAGCAGGTCACCTTTGGCCTGCACGTCTGCGCTATTGTGAAATACCACGGGTAGAATTTCGACACCGGCATCTAAGGCCAGGTGAAAAGCGCCTTTCTTAAAGGGGCCGGGCAATACCGATGTGCTACGTGTGCCTTCTGGGGCAATCGCCACGCTGCGGCCTTCTTTTTTGATAGCGTCTATTAATGGCTTCATGCTCTCGATGGCACTTTTGCCGTCACTGCGATCAATAGGGATGATACCGACGTAGCTGTAAGCGTTAGAAAGAGGGTTGCGTTTGCCAAAAGCATCTTTGCCAATGGCGGCAAAATGCTCGCCCAAGAGCTTCATGACAATCAAGCCATCGGCCTGACTTTGGTGATTAAAAATCACCACTCGCGGCTTGTAGTCGTGGAGATATTGAGCGCCCTTCAATTCGATTTTAATGCCAGTTATGGCGCAAATGGTGTTGGTGAAACTGGCCACCATAAAGCGCCGACCCTCGGTCTCATCTTTGGCGAGGCGGGCAACAGTTTTGGCTGCGACATAGCTACTAAATAATGAGCTGTATAAACCCAGGCTGCGGAGGACTTCGGACCAGCCTGAGCGTCGACTTGAAAATGTAAATGTTGCCCAGCCCGCTTCCGCTGCGGCGTTTTGCAGGCCGTGGTTGGGGTTGACCGGGACCGGATTGCCGACGCTTTCTAATAACGGCAGGTCATCGTCGCTGTCGCTGTAAAAAAAGGCTTTTTTCAGACTGGCACCGGTTTGTTCTGCGAGTCGCTCCACCGCCAGACGTTTACCATAACCCCAGCAGACGGGCATAGCGACTTCGCCGTTAAAGACGCCTTCTTCGGCGATGTAGGTGGAGCTAAGAATGGTGTCTACGCCCAGCTCTTTGGCAGAGGCGGTGAGAATTTGTCGGGGAGAAGATGAGGCAATAACCACATGATGGCCGCGTTGTTGATGGGCGGCAATTAATTTGCGCATTTCCGGATAAATTCGTCGGAACAGGTGCTTACGGTAAATATCGTCGCAGAGGGACTCAAAGTGTGCTTCTGGCTCGCCTTTTAATAAGCCCGCTCCAAGCTCCATTAAACTGTGGTCATCAATCAAACCTGAGCGGTGGGCGGCTAGTTGTAAGATGATGTTCCACAAGGTTTTTTTGTCGATGTCGCCGCGAGAAAACTGTTCTTTTAACGTGAACAAGGGGGAGTAACCGGAGATGATTGTGCCGTCAAAATCAAAAACGGCGAGTGTTTTTGGCCCTTTGGGGGTTTTTGCAATTGATTGGAGTAAGTCGTCGATATTAGACATTCCGGCGTCCATGGTTGAAGGATTTTCGCAAAAGCGCTTTTAATGCGTGTTTATAACGTCTGGGGCCTATCTTCTCCCGGTATTGCGGGTGGCATAGTGGCATAAGGCCGTCGCTGTATTAATAACATAATCACATGATTTTTAATAACTTTACTGCGGCCCACGCGGTGGCCTTATTAAGGCATGGTCAAAAAGGCCATGATAATTGTTCCGTGCCTGATATTAAGCAAGCAAACCAAAAGGAAGCATATTGTATGTATGGTTAGCCTGCGGCTATAATGTTCGCTTGCTAATTCATATTGGCGCTAACGAATCTTGGGTGATTGTACGCTTCAAGTGGGAAGGATAGGCGCCGGTATGCTTAATCGCTGTCTTGGAATGATATAGCAGAGAGAGGTGTATCTTGAAAGGTTTGACCGGAAAAGTAGCCATCGTAACAGGTGGTGCCAGCGGCATTGGCGAGGCCATTGTCCTTCGCTTGGCAGAAGAGGGCTGCAAAGTAGCGCTTTTTGATATTAACCTTGAAGCCGCCCAAGGCGTTGCTAAAAAGGCTGAAGACGCAGGGTTTGCAGGCTCAGTTTCTCCTTATGTTACTGACATTACTAGCCTGGATGCTGTAGAAGCCTCTGTTGATAAGACAGAATCAGAGCTTGGTCCTATCTGGATGTTGGTAAACAATGCAGGTTGGGATAAGCCAGCGCCTTTCTTGAGCACAGGTCCTGATCTTTGGCAGAAAATTGTAAGCCTGAACTTGATGGGCCCTATTAACCTGCACGCTGCTGTTTGCAAGCGTATGGCAGAGCGCAAAGAAGGCCGTGTTATCAACGTTGCTTCTGATGCTGGTCGTGTTGGTACAAGCAACGAAGCCGTTTACTCAGCATGTAAAGGCGGCACTATCGCATTTACCAAATCTATGGCTCGTGAGCTGGCGCGTAACAACGTGCTGGTTAATGCTGTTTGTCCCGGACCTACCGACACTCCTGCAATGGCAGCGGTAGTGGGTACTGGCCCAGAAGCTGAAAAATGGAAAGAATCTATGGCTCGCGGTATTCCGCTGCGTCGTATGGCCCAAGCTTCTGATTACCCCGGTTTGATTGCTTTCTTGGGTACAGAAGATGCTTCTTACATGACTGGCCAGGCGATTTCTATCTCCGGCGGTCTGACTATGAGCTAAGTGCTCTGACACTTATTGAAACGATAAGGATTTGATTATGTTTGCTTCAACTCCATACGAAGATATCACTTACGAAAATCGCAATGGTGCCGCTTGGATTACCATTGATCGCCCAAAGGTTTACAACGCTTTTCGTGGCCAGACTATTGAAGAGCTTATCCACGCTTTTCTGACAGCAGCCAGCGACAAAGAAGTGGGTGTTGTTGTGTTAACCGGTGCTGGTGAGAAAGCATTTTGTACTGGTGGTGATCAGTCGAACCACGATGGCGATTACGATGGTCGTGGTGTTGTTGGTTTGCCTATTGATGAACTGCAGTCTGCTATTCGTGATATTCCCAAGCCTGTTATTGCAGCAGTCAATGGTTATGCAATCGGCGGTGGCCACGTACTGGCAACGCTGTGCGATATGACGATTGCTGCTGATACCGCTCAAATGGGACAAGTAGGCCCTAAAGTTGGCTCTGTTGATGCAGGCTGGGGTACGGCTTACCTGTCACGCATTGTCGGTGAGAAGAAAGCTCGTGAAATCTGGTATATGTGTAAGCGTTACACTGCCCAGGAAATGTGCGATATGGGTCTGGTCAACAAGGTAGTACCTGCTGCTGAGCTAGAGGCAGAGGTCACTAGCTGGTGCGAGACAATGATGCAGCACAGCCCAACGGCAATGGCACTGGCCAAGCGTTCTTTCAATGCGGATAGCGAGTCTATTCGTGGTGTAAGCATGCTGTCGTTGAATGCGGTGAAAATGTACTACGACACTGATGAGTCTCAAGAAGGTGTTAATGCGTTCAACGAGAAGCGCAAGCCTGACTTCCGCAAATTTGTAAAATAATTTGCCTCCGCCCCGAGAGTCTTCTCGGGGCGAATCTTTCCCACTGTTCTTATCTCCTTTTTATTTCAGTATTCCGCATTGCTACTTTGTTTTTAAATAATCCTGGTTTTTAAAATAATCCCGCGCGCTGTTTCTTTTCTTGCGCTAGCTTGTGGTGATACATTGTTGCTATGTTTGGCTCGAAAAAGCGTTGCGCCAAGCTCTGGGTGAATAGCCGGTCCAGCTTTTAAAACTTCGACTAAACACTGCAATATCCGCAAATCCTAAATGTAGTGCCAAATCTGTAATGGGCATCTTACCGTTGATGAGACTTTCTTCAGCGATGGCTTGGCGGGTTTCTTTGAGCAGGGTTTGGTAGCTGGTTTGTTCGGCCTTTAATTTGATTTGCAGCATTCTGGGGTGCATATCCAGGTTGGCGGCAATCGCCTCAATACGACACTCTCCCGCTGCAAGCAGTTGAGACATAATCGCCCTTACTTGGCTGGGTAAGCCGTTGGGGTGCAAGGCTTGGAGGTCCCTGAGACGTTCGTGGAAGTGATACTGAATAGCGGCTTCATCAATAACCGGTTTTTTTTCTAGCGTGGTGGCTGGGACGAGTAAGCCATCGAAGCTGCTGTTGAAATGGGTCGCATTATAAAAGCTGCAGTTGTGAGTGTGGTCCAGTGTTGGCAGGGGTTGTTGCAGGTGCAATGACAGGGAAAAGCGATCAACCCCCATTAGCCTGGAGGCAATATTGGCTAAATGCGCCACAGACAGTTGCAGCAGCTGGGCAGTGCCAAGAGGGCTTTTAAAATCAAAGCTTAATTGGACGAGGGTATTTTTACCCAAAGTAGATTGGGTAATGTGTACCCCTCGGGCGACTAGATAAATATGACGACTCAGCTCGGCTAGAGCTCGACTGACGGTCGCTTCGTGGGAGACCGTTGTGGGCAGGTCTCCAAGCACACCAGGTGAATTATGGCTGCCCAGTATTAAACCAAATAATGGCGTTGTACATTGGAGGGCCGCTTTTTCCAATAGTAGAGCCATTTTGATATACGAAATATAGGTGTTTGGGCTACGAAACTGAGCGTCACTAAGGCCCGCATCCTGGATCAGTCGAATTGGATTTGCGCCTAATTGGGCTACCAAGGGCTTAAATCCAGTGAGGGCACCGCTTCTGACTAGGTTCATGTGTGGGGCATTTATTTTGTTGAGTTTCGTATAATATCAAATTTATTTCGCAAATAATCAAGTTATGTCACGGCATGGCGTTTAGTATTTGTCTTGAAAACATTGTCCGTATGCTAACGAGCTAACAATAATAGGAAGATAAAATGTCTGATGATATTAAGTTAAGTAGACCTGATTTGGCGCTGGATCCTATTCATGATGATCGCCATGATTTGGCCGACAACCCTTTTTCCAGAGAGTCGATTCCCTACACGATTGTGTTGCCAGAAGAAGGTATCGCCGCCTTTACCTATACCTGGGTGAACAAGGCGGGGGAGGCCGGTGCTGCCTTAGCCATTTTTGGCCCTGGTGCTGGGGATGAACCGATCCAGCAGCGCCTGCCAGACCGCAAAGTGCCGGATGATATGAACTTTGCCAACTGGCAAATCGAAAATTTTTCCATGCGGCAGGATTTAAAATTTAAACATGCCGATGTGCGTTGGGAGACTGAGTTGGCAACGATTGAATTCAGCTTTGATGCGCTGCATCCTCCCTATGCTTACGGCTCTCATAAAGATGGCTGCCCGCAATATACGGCCATTAACCGTATTGAGCAGTCGGGCAAGACCAAAGGCAAAATCAGCTTTAAAGACCGCGTGATTGAATTTGACAGTTTTGCTCACCGAGATCATAGCTGGGGCTCCAGAGTGTGGGAGGCTTTCCATACTTACAATTGGTACGAAGGGCAGTCTGCCGATGGCAGCATTGTTGTTCACTATTGGCGGTATTTTGCGCTGGGACGAGAGAACCTGCGGGGCTATGTGGTGAAAGACGGTGTGATGGCCGAGGTGAGCGCGATACAAACAGATGTTCAATTTAATGATGATCTTTGGCACCAAAGCGTATCAACGGTGCTGACGGATGAGTTGGGTAGAAAAACCACCATCGAAGCTGCGTTTTATGCCCATCATGCGCTACCGCCTGCCGAGTCCTGTGTGTTGCGTGAAGGTGCAGCACGAGCAAGTTACGATGGTCAGGAGGGCATTGGCTGGATGGAAGTATACTGGTCTACTGAGTATTTGAACTTCTTTAAAAAGAATGGCCCGATAAAATAGCGATAGCTAAAAATAAAAAGGTAATGTTTATGCAGAGTGATTTGAATGCCGACGACCTTCGGCAGCATCCCAGTGATGCGTTTATAGAAGAGCTGCGCCGGCGATTTCCCACCGATAAAGAAGTAGATGTCGTGCTTACGCGGAAAATGCAAAACCGCGCAAAGCGCAAACAAGGCTATACGCCTGTGACCTTGGATGAGTTGGTTGCCGGTGTTTCCAAGCTTCTTGAAGCCAAAATCTCCGGCTCATTTTCGATTGCCAAGCCACGTTGGTTATCAGGTGGCGCCTCAATGCTTCAGATGGCATTTGAGCTGACATGGCAGGGTGAAAGTGGTCAGGAAGCTGAGCACGTTACACCAATGGTGCTGCGTATGAGCCCAATGGAACCCGTGGTGGAAAGCAGCTTCTTGCGCGAGGCTGAAATCGTCAAGTTTATTGCTGATTCTGGCATTATGCCTGTGGCGCCAAGCTATTGGATTGATGAAGAGGGGGTATACCTTCCTTATCCAGCCATTATTTATGGTTTTGTAACTGGGGTGGCTAAGCCAACGAATATCCCTTCTACGCAAGTGACAGGAGTTGGCCTTAACTTTGGCCCGGAACTGCGTGAAAAGCTAGCTCCACAGGTTGTTGAGCATATTGCTAAGCTGCATGCCTTTGATGCCAGTGCCGTGGACTTACCCGGTTTCGATAAAATCACGGCTGGAAGTAATGATAGTGTTATTAAAGAAATTAACTGGTGGCACCGAGTATGGGAAGAAGACCGGGGCGAAGATGAACCCTTGATACAGATTGCCGCAAACTGGCTGAAACGCAATGCGCCGGTGGTGGATCATGTGTCGATTATTCATAACGACATGCGTAGCGGAAATTTTCTTTTTGATGAAAGCAAAGCTGAAGTTACTGCTTGGTTAGACTGGGAATTAGTTACCCTGGGAGATCGCCACCAGGATCTTGGCTGGCTGACGGCCCACCAGTTTGGCCATTTTGCCGAAGATGGCAAAACCTTTTTGGCCAGCGGTCTTATGCCTAAAGATGAGATGCTCGCTGCCTACGAAAAGGCGACGGGCTTGCCTGTTGACCCGGTGCGGATGAAATACTACGACGTGATGAATACCTGGAAGGCGGCCATTATTGTGATGGGAACGGGTTATCGTGTCGCCAATGGAGGTAAGAGCCATCAGGATATCGTGGTGAGTTGGTTATCTGCGATTGGCTACCTCTTGCTGGCCGGGTTGACGCAAACTTTAAAGGAGGCCAAGGCATGATTCCCGATATTCAGCTTCAACTTAAAGCAGCTGTTAAGTCTTTGAAAGATAATGTACTGCCTGCTATTGATAGTGACAACGAGCTAGCGCAGCAACAAATGCAGCTGTCTATGGCGACAATTGAGATTGCATTGGCTAATTTGCCAAGTTTGCATGGCGTGTTACGCAAAGATATTGAGCAGCATGCGGGGATGGCTAAAGATATGGCTAACTTGCTTGAAGCCGGTGAGAGCAAGCAACAATTGACTGAGTTAATTGAGCAGGCTGATAGCGTTTTAGCGAACCCTGAATTGGGGATGACACAGCTGCAGCTTGAAGCACGGGCTATACGCAGCAGGATTGGTGATGTAATTACGGCCAATCTTGATGAGCCCGCCTTGGATGATATTGTTCTGCAGCACTCGGAAGCGAGCTTGGCTTTGGGGCGTGCCTTGAACAAGCCGATGGGCTTTGAGCCCTCGCCAGACGATGTTGCTGATGTGGCAAGCTTGTTGAGCTAAAAACCGTATTTTGGATTTAACCCCGGATATACCCCATTCGGGTCTTTTGGGCCGCTGCGGCTTTGGTTGCAGTGGCCTTTTTTATTGGCAACGGTGCTTATTTACGCTTCCCTCTTCTGTTAATCAGCAATGTAAGACGGTAGCTCATCACTGGTTGTTCAAGCTGGTTATATGCCGCAAACGCAAAGGTCACAATCCCTTGGTGGGGACGGCTGCGGGATTCTTTAACATCAAAAATACTGAGTTTTAAGGTGAGTTTGTCGCCACCGAAGACCGGTCGCGGAGTGCGCATTTCATCTACCCCAAATCCGGCAACCATCGCAATATTATAAAAACCGTTGGCGTGGGCCAGCTTGTTGGTAATGGCTTGAGTGTGGAGGGCAGAGGCAAAGATTTTGCCTATTTCGGTTTTGGCTGCTGCTTGGGAATCAATATGAAACGCTTGAGGATCCCATTCGCGAGCATAATCAATAATCTCTTGTTCGGTAATGGTGTAGATCGCGTCGCCGATAAAAGTTTGGCCTGTTTTAAAATCTTCAAAGTACTTCATTCTCTTTGACCTGTGTATGCCGCCGGGTCGGGCTATTGAGTAGCGTTGTTAGCACCTGACTTTATAGAGTCCGACACTGTTGCTTCACATGATTGTGAGGGGCGATTTAGGCAAAAAAAAGCCGACCCGGGGGTCGGCAAAAAAACGGCTTGGAGATGTTTAAACTGGATCCCAGGTGAACACGTCCATAGAGCGGTCCAGATCGTAGAAATCGTCTTTAAACATGGGAAACACTCTTTCTACAATAGCTTCTGCCGAGATACCGTCTGCATCGCCGATATGGGCAGTGCGTACTGGGCGAGGCTGGCTGAAAAAGTACACTTCATTAGCACGAGCACCAAAGATTTGACCAGTGATATGAGATGCTGAGTCAGACAGCAGTGCAGCAACCAGTGGTGCAACCTTGCGGGGCTCCATGCGCTCGATAATTTTCCAGCGGGCTTTTTCTTCTTCGGTCTCTTTTGGGATGCCGTTCATGACCATAGGGGTCATGGCGAAGGGGGCTATACAGTTAGAACGAACACCAAAACGCTGCATATCCAATGCGATGGATTTGGATAAGCCAACCACGCCCATTTTGCTGGCAGAATAATTAGATTGGCCGAAGTTGCCGACCAAGCCTGATGATGACGTCATGTGAACAATAGAACCGCTGCCTTGTTCTTTTAAATAAGGTGCAGCAACCCGAGCCGTATTAAAACAGCCTTTCAGGTTAACGTTAATCACCTGATCCCATTCTTCTTCAGACATTTTGTGAAAAATGCGATCGCGGAGAATGCCAGCGTTGTTCACAATGCCGTCAACTTTGCCCCAGGTATCCATGGCGGCTTGAATCAGTTTTTCGGCACCGGACCAGTCTGCAATATTGTCTTTGGAGACAATGGCTTCGCCACCGTTTTCTTTGATAGCCGCAACAACGCCATCTGCAGTGCTGTTGCCTTGCTCATCTTTGCCAAGGTCGTTGACGACAACTTTTGCGCCTTTTTCTGCGCAGTAGTGGGCGATGCATTCACCGACACCGCGTCCAGAACCGGTCACGATGATAACTTTGTCTTCTAGAAGGGTGGACATCAAGCATTCTCCGTTGATTGTGTGACGAGATAAAAACGGCGGTTTGAAATGCCAGGAATTTATCTTACCTATCTAATAGTAACGAAGCATACGATAAGTAGTGATCGTCTGTCCAGACGTCTTTGCGGCTGTATTGATTTTCTGGTTCATGTAGATAAATCCGCTGTATTTCCTATTAAGATGGCGCAACGAGAGCTGTTCAAGTGTGCTTAATTTACAGGGAAAGTGCTGGATAAAAAATGGTATCCTTGCGTATAATAAAGCATTGAAAATAGAGCGAAATAACTCAAATGATCGATAAGTCATCTTCATCTTCCCGCAGCAAGAAAGATGAAAACAAGCGTCATCTTCGCGTGGGTTTTTTGATCCACGATGTTTCAAGGCTACGGCGCACTGTTTATGACCAGCATCTTAAGCCTCTTGGCATCACTCGTTCACAATGGTGGGTGCTGAGTAATTTGTCCCGCCACGACGGTGAAGGCTATATGCAGGTGGAATTAGCGCGCTTGTTGGATGTGGGCAAGGTGACGTTAGGCGGTTTGATTGATCGTCTAGAAGATAGCGGTTTTGTTATTCGAGTGCCTGACAAGCATGATCGTCGCTCTAAGAGAGTGCTGATTTCGCCAAAGGGCGCTGAGGTATTAAAGCAAATCGAGTCGGTTTCCCGTCGTTTAAATGAAGAAATTCTTAAAGGCATCGAAGAAGACGACGAAGAAAAATTTGCTGATTTGCTGGCGATGATGAAATCGAACCTGATTGAAATGGAAACGCTGCCTATTTCTGGTGCTGCCAATAAGAAAACCCCAGAAAAATAGAGTTTATCCGGTATTGGTTAATACAACGTTTATGTGCTGATGAGGGCTGCCATTGAGCAGCCTTTTTTTATTGGTCATTGAAAACCGCATCCTGAGGATGTGCTCCTCTATGCTCAGTTCTCTTGCGTAAGTAAGGGCTGTTCAAGCGTAACCTTGCTCCCTCTCTTCAACAATAGAAAAGTGCATGCGCAAAATTAAAACGATGTCGTGTGTATTGCGACATTGTCAAAATCATATCGTTTGGATGCCAGAAATATTGCTATCGAGTATTAACTGGGAATATGTGCCGAGTGGAGACATGGTTTGGTGTTGATGCGGACGGAGTGGATTCAGAGGTGGTGTGCAAGTACCTAAGGCAGCAGCAGAATCAAGAAGCTAAAGCAGACTTGGATTTGTTGCAGCAGTAATATCGAAGTGAGTTTGCTGAGGGGGTTTTTCTGGGGGATAAGATTGCCCCCTTTTTTGGGGGCTTGGCAATGCCGCGTTCTATTATAGAACGCGGCTATTTATTGCCTATGCAGCAGTAGTGATCAAGAGAAAGCCTTGATGATATTGCTGAGCATTTCTTTTGCATCACCGAACAGCATCCGCGTGTTGTCTTTAAAGAACAGCGGGTTGTCGATACCGGCAAAGCCAGAAGCCATAGAGCGTTTTAGTACAAATACATTGCGCGCCATGTCTACGTTGATCACGGGCATGCCGTAGATCGGGCTGCCTTCCATTTCGCGAGCGGCAGGGTTAACAACGTCGTTGGCGCCGATAACGATCGCCACGTCGAAGGTATCCATCCGTGGGTTGACGGCGTCCATTTCCAGCAATAGGTCGTAGGACACATCCGCTTCAGCCAGTAGCACGTTCATATGGCCAGGCATACGACCCGCAACCGGGTGGATGGCGTAAACGACTTCTGCGCCATTTTTTTCCAGAATTTCCTGAAGCTCTTTTACAACGTGCTGGGCCTGGGCGACGGCCATACCGTAACCGGGCACAATCACTACGCTAGTGGCTGCTTCCAATACATAGTAAGCATCGTCGGCGGACATGGGTTTAGCTTCGCCTTCGATTTTTTCGGCAGGACCACCGGCTGCGACAGCGCTGAAGCCGCTGAACAACACATTGCTCAAGGAGCGGTTCATTGCCTTACACATGATTTGGGTCAGGATGATACCTGAGGCACCCACCAATGCACCGGCAACAATCAAGATGATGTTGTTGATGGCAAAACCGGCGGCACAGGCAGCCAGACCGGAGTAGCTGTTAAGCAGAGAGATAACCACTGGCATATCGGCGCCGCCAATGGGAATAACCAGCATAATACCCAGTACAAAAGACAGTGCGATCACAATATAAAGATACGCGCTAACTTCAGGGGAAATAGCGAACAGCACCGAGCACACGATAATGGCGATGATCAGGGCGATATTGAAAAACCGCTGACCCACAAAGACCAGAGGCCGACCGGGCATTTTCTCGCTCAGCTTGCCATAAGCAATCAAAGAGCCTGTAAAGGTCACGCCACCAATCAAGATCGATAAGATAATCGTGATCAGTTCAAAGGTGTTTGCTTCAAAACCATAAAGAGCAGCCCAGCCAACCAGCAGGCTGGCGATACCGCCAGTGCCGTTGAATAGTGCGACCATTTCAGGCATGGAGGTCATTGCCACCGAGCGAGCAACAACAGCACCGATAATGCCGCCAAGTACAATGCCTAGAGCAATGAATTTGTAGTCAATGATGCTGTGGTGTAGCAATGTGACCACAACAGCCACAAACATACCCAGTGCAGAGACGAGGTTACCTTTTCGTGCTGTGGCAGGGGAGCCCAGCATTTTGAGGCCGAAGATAAACAGTACGGCCGATGCCACATAGGACATGTTGACCAGAAGATCGATACCCATTACTTAGATGCTCCCTCTTTTTTCTTGAACATGGCCAGCATGCGATCAGTCACCATATAGCCACCAATAACGTTGATAGTGGCCATGGTAACGGCGATCGTGCCGAGTACGGTTGCCAGCACAGTGTGCTCGGCGCCCGCAGAGGTAAGTGCACCTACCAGAGTGATACCAGAGATGGCGTTAGAGCCTGACATCAATGGTGTATGCAAGGTGGCTGGCACCTTGTTAATCAGTTCGAAGCCCAAAAATATGGACAGCATCAGGATGAAGGCCAGAAAAACAATATCCATCTTCGTCTCCTAGTTAATTAGATTTTTGATGGTTTCATTTACGATCTCGCCGCCATGGGTAATGACACAGCCCTGCAGGATATCGTTCTCGAAGTCGACGATCATGGCTTTTTGCTCACCATCCCAGCCTTCATCCACCAAGTTAAAGAGGTTTGCAGAATACATCTGGCTAGCATCCCGGGCCACGTAGTTCGCCCAGTTGCCATTACCAATAATGGTCACGCCATCAACATCTACGGTCTCGCCTGCAACAGAGCCTTCGACGTTACCGCCAGTTTCTGCTGCCATATCGACAATCACGCTACCGGGCTGCATGCCTGCAACCATGTCTTTTGTCACCAGCACTGGCGGCTTACGGCCAAATACTTGTGCGGTTGTGATGACAATGTCAGATTCAGCGATTTGTTTCTTTTGGCCTTCCAGCTGTAATTGGCGCTGCTCTTCAGTCAGCTCCATGGCGTAGCCATCCTTGGTCTGGCCGGTTTCGCCCAAATCAATTTCCAAAAACTTACCGCCCAGTGAGCGAACTTGTTCAGCGACAACTGAGCGCGTATCGAAGGCAACGACTTTCGCACCCATGCGCTTGGCGGTAGCAATAGCCTGCAGGCCTGCCACACCGGCACCGATAATAAACACGGTAGCGGGCTTCAGTGTTCCAGCAGGGGTCATCATCATGGGCAGAATGCGTGGCAATTTTGTGGTTGCCAGCAACACCATGACATAACCTGCCAGCGAGGCCTGAGAGCTCAGCGCATCCATTTTTTGGCTGCGAGTAGAGCGAGGGATCATCTCCATGCTGATAGCGGTAACGCCTTGATCGCGAAACGCTTTGATCAAGCCATGCTCATTGAAAGGGTCGAGGTAGCTGACGTGAATCGCGCCTTTCTTGAGTTTGCTGATTTCATCTTCGCTGGGTTTGGTGATTCGAAGGATGATATCTGCTGAGCCTAGAATGCTGTCGCGACTCTCGCCTATCGTGACGCCAGCTTCTTTATATTCTTCGTCACTGAAACCCGAGCCGGCGCCAAGGCCTGCCTCAATTTGAATCTCAGCGCCAGCTCTAATGAGCTTCTTGGCGTCCGAGGGGATGATCGCGACGCGATTTTCCCCTGCAGCGAGTTCTTTGGGAATTCCTATGAGCATTTTTAATGATCCGTTGTTGTTAAAAATGTGCAGTGACTGCGGTATTTTCATCTAACTCGGTACTGCGATTTCAAGCAATTCGGATAAACCGCCCCCATTGCTGTGATCGCCGATGCTAGTTGAAACTGACCGCTTAGCCTCCAGTCAAAGCCGCGTAGGATAGTACATTACGCTCAAATAAGCGACATTTCTTGCTGATATTGTCGCCGTGAGAGGACTGAGAAACCCCTTATAAATTAGGGTGATAGCGTCTATATCTGCTGCTTATGGCGGGGTTGTGTGGCAGTCAATATCGACCTTAGACTACTGTTAAACATAGTAATTTTGTTGTTATTGCTTTTACCTTTAGTGCTTAATTTGGGCGTCTAGCCCTGATATAGATTGCCAGCTTTTAAGGAGCCGCTTCCACGCTGAGAGAACAGAAAATCCTGTTTCAAAATGCCATTAATTTGCTCTTTTAGTGCTCTCTGGTAGCAGTAGTAGCCCTCCGTTATATAAAGAGGGGTTAAAGTTACGTCAAGTGTTGACTGAATGCTTATGAAGCCAGCCGAGGACGGTGTTTCTACCTTGGGTCAGGGGGGACGGCCGTTGGGCTTATTTGTGGTAAGTTCGCTTATTTCAGGACGGGACAGAGCAATAAAAAAGGCGACCCAAAGGCCGCCCCAGTCATTCTTATTGTTATTTGGCTGTTATCTGTTGATTGTTTTTAGATGCCGACTTCACCGCCGTCATCTTTTGTAATAACAACGGTGGCTGCTCGAGGGCGTATTTCCGTTCCAGTGGGGGTTTCTTCCGCGGCATTAGCACTGAATGGCCAGTTGCCTGGGTGCTGGATATTGGCGAAGAAGTTTTTATGGTCTGGCGTAAACGCAAGGCCAGTGACTTCACAACCGTTGGGGCCCACAAAGAAGCGGCGCAGCTCCATTTGGTTTTCGGCGGTTACCACGTCCAGGTTGTTGTTTTCGTCTACCAATTTGGAGGGTATTACCGCCAACATCTGATCGTTGGTATATTCTTCGACTTCGTCGGCACCGTTATCGGTTTGAACCCACAAAATACCGCGCCTGTCAAAAACCAAGCCATCGGGGCTGGCAAATTGATTCGACTCAGTCAGGCCGGAGCGGTTAACCGAGGCGGGACTGGCATCATCAGAACCAAATACAAAGATATCCCAATCAAAGCTGGTTGCGTCACTGCCTTCCATCCAGCGAATGATGTGACCAAAAGCGTTGTTTAAGCGGGGGTTGGCCGGGTTGGTTTCATTTTCACGGTCTGTGTTGTTAGTCAGGGCTAAATACACGACACCATTTTTAGGATCGACGGCAATCCATTCGGGGCGGTCCATTGGGGTTGCACCCACCATGTCAGCGGCACGAATGGTATCCAGAATCAGGGCTTCTTGGGTGGCGAAGGTATCGCCCAGAGTGCCACCATCCGTAGTTGCAGTGCTGCTTTCCAGTGGAAGCCAGCTACCCACACCACCTTCACTGAATTTAGCCACGTATAAGGTGCCTTCATTTAAATATTTATCGCCCACGGCTAAACGGTCACTGGGGTTGGCGTCGGCGGCATCCCATACTGCTGTCGAGACGAACTTATACAAGTATTCAAAGCGACCATCGTGGCCAGAGTAGAAGGTGACAGGTTGGCCTGCGACCAACTTACCGTAGACCACGCTCTCGTGACGGAAACGGCCAAGGGCGGTGCGCTTAACTGCACGGGATTCAGCCGTGTATGGGTCAATTTCTACCACATAGCCGTGACCGTGGGTCTCATTGCGGTAGTCACCGGCGGCAGTTTCTGCACTGGGTGTGGCATCAAAACGGCTAAATTCGTCATCCACTTCGGCAATATTGCCAGCTAGTGTTTCCCACGCGTATCGGGTGCCCTCATCCTCAATACCAACTCGGTCATCTCCTGTACTGCGTCCACTTGCTTTTGTGAAGTAACCGGGCCAGTTTTCTTCACAGGTCAGGAAGGTCCCCCAAGGCGACTCACCGCTACCGCAGTTATTTAAGGTACCGCGTGCGACATTGCCGTTTGGTGCATATTTGGTAATAAGAAATTCCGAGCCAGCCAACGGCCCGGCAACGTCCATTTCGGTCGCGCCAGTGTAGCGACGGTTTAGCGGGTCGTTCTCAACCACGCTCCAAGTCCCGTTGGCTTTTTGTACCCGCACCACGCTAACACCGTGAGCGTTGATCTCTTTACGAACCTCATCAACAACGGTGCGCATGTCGTCGATTGCAGTAGGACCATTCGGGTGTAGAGCTGTTGCGTCAATATATTCATGGTTAATACATAGTAAACCGTCGGTGGTGCTGTCATTGATGGGGAAAAAGCTCATGCCATCGTGGTGCATGCCCACGGCATTAGCCTGATCTTCAGCGGTATTGCTGCCATCATCTTTCCAGGTGTTAGCGCTGCTATTGAGAGGGGTGCCCCAGGGTGCGAGAACTTGTGCAGAGTAGCCTTGGGGGATGGCAACGGCATTAGTTCTTGAACCCGCGATAGATTCAAAACCCAGTGTTGTTTCTGAGTTGCCACCATTGTTGTCATCATCATCGGAGCAGCCGAAGAGGCCAACACCGCTAAACATCGTCAATGCGGCCATGCCGGCGCTGGATTTTAAAACCCGGCGACGAGAAATCTCTTTATCCAGAACGCGTGAAAAAGGCTCGTTACTGCTGTGGTTGTAGCGAGTGGGGTCAAAGGTTGCTTCGCTCATTTTGTTTGTCTCTCCAATACTACATAGTTATAGAATGTCGACGACAGAGCTTAATGATGCCAAGTAATGCTTTGGTGACAGCAGGGTTTCACTTCCATTAAAGTTAAGCGGTGTAGCCACTGAAAAGGGGTAAAGTGAAATATTGGTGTCATGTATGTGCTGTTCTATATATTAAAAATATCCTGTAGAGATGAGGGGCAAAGTGTTGATGATACGAGAGGGATGCTTAATAAAAACGGCTTTTTTAGCGGGGCTATTTCTATTGCTAGCAGCATGTGCCAGTCGGGAGTCCATTGAATATTCACCGGGGTTCAGCTTTGCTGATTACCGCTATGTGGTGATTGAGCGGGGTAAAAACAGTGGCGTTTATGGTTTGGACTTAAAGCTGGTGGACGCCTTCAACAGCAATCAATTACAGGTGGTTGGTGATAAAGAAGTGCGAAACCTGCCCTATGCAGACCAAAAGCGAACCCTTGGAGCGCAGTTGAGTGTTGATGGTAATGATGATCGAGTGTTGCTGGGATTGTCTTTGCAAAACTTTTTAACTGGCCGCGTGATCGCGACAATTGGTTGGGCAGATGACGGCGATTTGTTTGATAAGTCGGATCGCAATAAGGCCTTTGCCAAACTGCTTGAAGAATTGAGCGCGGCCATTCGTAAAGATCGACAACCATTGCCTGGAGCTGGAACAGCGAAAGGGGTAGCCCCCAAGCCGGCAGCTAAGCCAGTGCCCGCTGAGGCCCCCGCTTCCAGCGTTCATCGTGAAAGTCCTGAAGATAGACCCTATACCTTAAAGCCTGATTTTTCTGAATGAGGCGTTTGCAATAGCAAGCTAAGGCTGTCAGGAAAGAAATTTAATCATTATCCTGACAGTTCGGCTTTTGCTGTCGTCTATCCAGTGAACCCTCATCACTGGAGCATTACCATGAACAAACTTCTTACAAGTCCTGTTTTGGCCCTGGGCCTGGCTTTAGCTGTTTCTGCGTGTCAGCCAATGCAGGATGATGTCAGTCAGGAAGGCCGGCAGGAAAGTGGACAAGCGGCAGCGTTACGGCAGGCCGAACATGTCAGCTCTATGGCTGATGAGTCCTACAGTCAGCCTCGTTTATCAGCAAGCGTTAGCCCACAATCTAAAATGGCGATGGGCTATGCTCAAACACGGAACATGGCGCCACAAATTGCTCCTGTGCCAAGCAGTAACCGCTACGAAACCCGTTTTGAGGAGGGCTACTTAGACCCCCAGCTATCTCCTCTGTCCACCTTTGCATTGGATGTGGATACGGCCTCATACAGCAATTTACGACGGTATATTAATGCGGGCCGTTTGCCGCCAACAGACGCAGTGCGTATTGAGGAGCTGCTAAATTATTTTGATTATCAAACCACGGTGTCGGATGACGGCCAACCGGTCAGCATTTATTCTGAGTTGGGCGTTGCTCCTTGGGATAAAAGCAAGCAGCTTGCCTTGGTACAGCTGAGTGCAAAAGAGTTATCGGCTAATGAAAATCGGCCTAACCGTCTGGTGTTTTTAATCGATACCTCGGGGTCAATGCAGGGGCCAGATCGTTTACCGTTGTTGAAAAAAGCGTTTCAGGGGCTAGTGGAAAACCTTGGAAAAAATGATCGGGTGGCCATTGTGACTTACGCTGGTAGCGCCGGTGTGGCTTTGCCAAGTGTCAATGGTGGCGAAAAAGACAAAATTTATCAGGCCTTGCAGTCTCTTCGTCCTGCGGGATCTACGGCGGGTGCCGCAGGGATCGAGCAAGCCTATCAAATTGCGCGGAGTCAGTTTGATGACGATGCTAATAACCGGGTGATACTGGCGACTGACGGCGATTTTAATGTGGGGCAGCGCAGCAGCACTGATTTGGTTAAGCTAATAGAGACCCAGAGAGACATGGGAATCTTTCTCACGATTTTAGGTTTTGGCCAAGGGAACCTAGGGGACGGACCTATGAACCGAATGGCCCAGCATGGCGATGGTAACTATTATTACATCGACAGTGAACTGGAGGCCCGTCGAGTGCTGGTAGATAAACTTCAACGCAGCTTGGTAACCGTGGCGAAGGATGTGAAGCTACAAGTGGAGTTTAATCCCGCTCAGGTCGCAAAATACCGCTTGCTAGGATATGAAACCCGACGGATGGCAGCAGAAGATTTTAAAGACGATAAAAAAGATGCAGGGGAGCTTGGTGCGGGCCAAGTGGTAACGGCTATCTATGAAATTGAACCTCGATACGCGACGGACAAAAATGACATTGAGCTCCGTTATCAGCAGCGCCAGGGTAAAACGTCAAACCGAGATGAGCTTATGTTGATTAAATTGAGATATCGCAGTCCTGCTGGCGGCCCCGCAAAAGAAATTGCGCAGGCATTGAATACGCATCAAAGTAAGGCGTCTTCAAGAAATTTTCAGTGGGCTGCCGCGGTAGCGGAGTTTGGTTTATTAATGAGTGACTCGGATTATCGCGGTAACGCCAGTTTTACATCACTCGTGAGTCGGACAGAGTCACTTGCCCAGCAAGGCAATAATATTGAACGGGAGTTTGTGAGTTTAGCCAGATTGGCGTCACTCATTAAAAACAAAACTAAGATAGAGCAAAATCAAGACGCATCCATGAAACACGATTTATCTATGAATGGAGCGTATCGCTAATGGCCGATGCCATTGATGGGTGGTTAGATGAGCTTGCCGGGCGACAGCCCGGTGATGCCATGACGGCGGCACTGCGACAACATTTGCTAGAGCAGCAACCGCAAAATAACGATATTGCCTTTCAGAAGCTGCTCACGCGTCTTGATGCCGAAGGTTTGCTGAAGGACGACACGCCGAAAGCGTCAGGCTTGTCGGAGCGTAAAAAATGGTCGGCGCCCCTCGCTGCTGCGGCCAGTGTTTTGCTACTGGTCAGTGTGTTGTTACCCCTTGTTTTAAAAGAGAACGCACCATTGTCATCGGCAAGTTACAGAGAGCTTCCTGCAACGGTGATGCAGAAATCCGCCGCCCCAGACGCCTTGCTACGCGATTCGATGCCAGAGAGCGCCAAGCCTGTAATGTCTGCACCGGGTTTTCAAGCGCAGCGTCAAATAATGGCAGAAACGAAGAGCGAAGCAGCGTCTTCGATTTGCCGTCGTCAAGGCACTTCGGAGCAGGCCGAATTACAAATAGTCGCCTTAAACCTAGATGAAGTAAGGCAGCTTTATGCTGAGTTAGCTGGCATTAACGGCTTAATGTTCCACTATGAATCAGCAAATCGTACGACACGAATAGAATTTACCTCTGCGACTCAACGTCAGCGTTTCAAGCTCATGTTAATGAGTTTTGCTGATGGCGATTGTGACCTCTCGGGCATCAAGGTATTGCATTTATCCTTGCCTATTGGGGAGGTTCAATGACGACAGCAGCGATAGATGAAGCGGCATTGCTTAAGCAAATAGCAATGGGGGGCCATGATGCCCGTGAGGCGTTAAAGCCGCTCTATCATTATTATGCGCCGAGGTTTAGGGCGTTCTATCTACGAAGGGGTTTAGCTCATGCCGATGCGGATGAGTTGTGTCAGGAAGCCTTTATAAAAATTGCGCGTAGCACTGGGGCGGCGGGAATAATTCGTTCACCTCGAGCATGGTTGTGGCGTGTGGCGCGGTCGGTAATGTTGGATTTTTTTAAACGTTCCAATGTTGAACAAAGCGTTGATGATTGGTCTGAGCTGGTTGAGCCGGAAGACCAGCAAGCTCGATTTGATGAGCAATTAGGACTTAAGCGCTGTGTTGAAAAACAATTTGCTGAATTCTCCCGTCGTCATACAGAAGGTTCGCAAGTGGTGTCTTGGGCGGTGGTGGAGGGTTTTACGGCCGTAGAGATTGCGGAACTCATTGGTCGCAGTCACGGCGCAACCCGGGAGTTTCTTTCGCAAATGAAAAAGCATCTCCGTGCTTTGCTACGTGTTTGCGATGACTATCTTCGTTAAATGTACCTAAGTAATACCTTTATATAGCGTTTGTGCGCTCTCGCAAGGTAAGTGTTTAGCGGCATCGATACACTTCTGTCATTGAGTTCAGAGTGTCTCTTTGAATTCGTCAAAAAAATAAACTAGAGCGAGTTCCCAGAACGGCTCATCAAGCGCGATTCATCGATGTAACTACCTAGGGGCTACCGCCAACTACGTATTCGCGGGGGTTTCTCACGTCTTTATTATGTCTCAGTCACGCTGCTTGTTGTCATTTCTAATTAAAAATATAGGGGTAGGTATGCGAATTGACTCGAGTCGTTTGCTCTTTGTGGCATTTTTTTTAGTGTTAACCGCCTGTGGAGGTAGCAATAACGGCGGAACAAGCGCCAATGAAAATGCCGATAATACAGAGCAAGAGTCGGATATGGTGGTTTCAGAGACGGATACTGATACGGCTAGCGAGAATACCGATGATAACAACAGCTCTAACGACGATAACTCGGGTGCTGTGTCTGAACCGTCGGTGTCGGATGGTTTAGCTGCGGGCCAGCCCATAGACGGCCAGTACATTGTGCTGCTCAATAAACTCGATAGTGTTGGCGTTTTGGGTGACTTGGGCTTGTTAAACTTGCCCTTGGTCGATCAACTAATAGGTTTGCTTGACACTGTAGGGGGGACCTTACTTGGCACCTTCAGTCAGGTGCTTTCTGGTTTTGTGGCCGAGCTATCACCTGAAGCTGCTGCCTTGCTGGCAGCAAACCCGTTGGTGGCCTTGGTCGAGCAAGATCAGACAGCAGCTATTGCAGCCACACAGCTGTCACCACCGTGGGGGCTAGATAGAATAGATCAAGCTGCACTGCCGTTAGACAATAGCTATCAATACACTGGTGATGGTACTGGTACCCACCTTTATATTATTGATACCGGTATCCGAAGCAGTCACAGCGATTTTAGTGGTTGAGTTGGGCAAAGCCGTAATTTTGTGTCTTCGGGGTTTCTTTTTAGCTCCGTTGATCCAGAAGATTTTGAAGATTGTAATGGCCATGGAACACATGTTGCCGGAACGGCAGCTGGAACAACATGGGGCGTGGCGAAAGGGGCAACGATCCATGCCTTGAGAGTGCTGGGCTGTGGTGGTTCAGGAAGTACCTCGGGCATTATTGCGTCGCTGGATTGGTTAGTGGCGAATCATCAGTCACCGGCGGTTGCCAATATGAGCTTGGGGGCAGGTAGTAGCGAAGCTCTCGATATTGCTGTGCGCAACGCTGTAGCGGCAGGAATCAGTGTGGTTGTGGCCGCGGGCAACGATAACAGAGATGCCTGTCTTGGTTCACCCAACCGCGTTGCCGAGGCGGTGACTGTCGGGGCGACGACTATTTCGGATAGCCGCTCGTCATTTTCTAATCGGGGGAGCTGCGTTGATTTGTTTGCGCCTGGTTCCGATATTCGTTCAGCTTGGTATACCGGCGACAGCGCGGTGGCAAATTTAAGTGGCACGTCAATGGCGTCGCCGCATGTGGCTGGTGCCGCTGCTATTTTGCTGGGAGATGATCCCGGTGCTTCACCCGCAGAGATTTTTCAACAGCTGCTGGATGTGGCGAGTACGGGCAAGGTGAGCAATGTTGCGGGTTCGCCCAACCTTTTACTACAGGCGGTGCCCGGGGAGGCTGGTGGTGATCGCTTACCGGTGGCCAGTTTTGAAGTGAATTGCAGCGATTTAAGCTGTGACTTTGATGCTGCGGCCTCCAGTGATGATGTTGCTATCAGCAGTTACGCCTGGCAATTTGGTGACGGCACGAGTGGCAATGGCGTAACAATCAGCCATTCCTATGCCGATTACGGCACTTACACGGCGACGCTGACGGTGACTGACTCGGCAGCTCAAAGCCGTCAACAACAATCAAGCCTTGTACTTGAGGCGCCAAATAGCAGCCCTTGTCCTGAATGCGCCCAGAGCAGTGGCAGTCTGCAATCTGGTGGCACAGACTATCAGCCTGGCAGCAATGGTTTTGATGCCAGCGGTGGTAATTTTGTCGCTTATCTTGAGGGGGCAGAGGGGACTGACTTTGATATTTATTTAGAAAAGCTCACTGGGTTTTTGTTTCAGTCTTGGGGTGTGGTTGCCCGAGCAGAAACCGAGAGCAGTATTGAGAGCATTAGTTACAATGGCTCGGCGGGCCGTTATCGCTGGCGGGTAAAGTCTTTTAATGGTGCTGGTGAATACCTGCTTTACACCAATAGCCCAAATTAATGGCTATTCGCAAAGGCAGGACTTGATTTGTTGTTATTGATAGTCTGAAATCGACGCAGCAGAGGATTGATTATTTAGCGTTAGCCAACAAGGACCGGATTGTGAGTGAAGCAAAAGATGTGGAGGAAGCGAAGCCTTTAGTTAGGCACAGTCCACATCCGCTGCTTCGATACAGCATGCGGTGGTTGATTTTTTTGTTGCTTATGCCGATATTGGCGGCAGCTGGGTATTGGCTATCGGCCTGGCTGGGGTATTTGTTTGGGCTTTGGCAGCAAGCGGTGGCGGCGGTGGTGCTGCCACTATTACTTATGTCATCCAGCTATATGCTTGCGCCTCATATCAAACGCCTCACCTGCTTGGTCACCGCGCTGTTGGTGTTTTTTTTGGCTTTTCACTACGCATATCCGAGTTATTACCCCGAGTGGCACAGTCGGGCGTATCAAGTAAGCTATCTCCCCATGCGCCTGTTTTGTATTACTGAAATTGTTGTGCTGATGCCGATTATTTGGCCAAGTTTTATTGCTTTTACTCACTGGCTATCGAAGTCATTTCAGCAACTATCGAAGGCCGGCTTGGGTCGCCGGCTGTGGCTGTTATTCAAGCGCTGGACTGATCTCTGAGACGATTTCGTAACTTCTTAAGCGCGCCTCATGGTCGTAAATTTGCGATGCAATAATCAGCTCATCAACCTGAGTGCGGGCGATTAACTCACGCAGTGATTGGCTTACGGTGTCTGGGTTGCCTATAGCGGCACAAGACATGGCGTTGTCCAGCATAAAGCGATCTGGTGCGGCCAAATTTTCTAAATAATCTTTTATTGGCGGTTGCAGCGGGCCAGGATTGCCTCGGCGCAGAGAGACAAAGGTTTGCTGCATGGAGCTGGCTAGTAACTTACCTTCTTCATCACTGTCTGCCGCAAATACGCTCACCCCTGCCATCACATAGGGTTTATTTAAATAGTTGGAGGGGCGAAAACGTTCCCGATAAAGTTTGATGGCTTCTTCTAACTGCGCTGGTGCAAAGTGGGAGGCGAAGGCATAGGGCAGGCCCAATGCTGCGGCAAGCTGAGCACCAAATAAACTGGAACCGAGGATC
This sequence comes from Spongiibacter sp. IMCC21906, assembly GCF_001010805.1. Classification (NCBI taxonomy): domain Bacteria; kingdom Pseudomonadati; phylum Pseudomonadota; class Gammaproteobacteria; order Cellvibrionales; family Spongiibacteraceae; genus Spongiibacter; species Spongiibacter sp. IMCC21906. The sequence goes on from NZ_CP011477.1 coordinate 1,523,126, forward strand.
CACACCGGTACATCCAGTCCGGCACCGGGAATGGCTTGCACCGTTTGCCCTTCAGGAGCACGAAAATAATCCAGTATTTCAACAACGTCGTTGGGAAACTGGTCGACATCGGCGTGCAGGTTTCGGCGCAGGGCGTGGGCAGTTGTCTGGTCGGTGCCGGGGGCCCGGCCCAAGCCCAAATCGATCCGTTCCGGGTAGAGGCTTTCTAGCGTGCCAAACTGTTCCGCGACAATAAGCGGGGCATGGTTAGGCAGCATTACCCCACCGGCGCCTACTCGAATTTTAGAGGTCGCTTCGGCGATATAGCCAATGGCAACGGCGGTGGCCGCGCTGGCGATACCGCGCATATTGTGGTGTTCGGCCAGCCAGTAGCGATGGTAGCCCCAGTTTTCACAGTGCTGAGCTAAATCTCTAGAGCGTTGTAGCGACTCTCGGGCATTGCTGCCTTCGGTGATAGGAGAAAGGTCGAGTACGGATAAAATCGTCATAAAAATAAGCCTGACCGAATAAATGTGAATGATTGTGCCGGGGGGAATGCAAAACAATCAAATGGTATTGGCACGGGTTGACTGCTTGCGTTGGTCTTGTTGCTTGTGAACTTGTGGTTATGAACGTGCTTAATCCGATCCGTTGAGCATGTGTAAAAGACGCTGGGATTGACTGCGGGTGTTTTCACGGTGGCTTTGAAACTGTACATGTTGTTCGGGCTTGGCTGGGTTTAATTCAATGCTCCACAATGCATCAATTTCATTGGGTAGCAAAGAGTAGCGGATATCAATGACTCGGTTCGGTCGTAGTGGGTCCAGTGCGACATAGCCGTTGGAAAACCACCGAAATCGCTCGACGTCCTCTGCTTGCACCGAAGTTGGCGGTAGCCAGGGCAGGTCCCGAGAAATATTGAGTGCTGCCAGGCTTTCGCCGGGGTAAATTTTGGTGCTGCTCCCCACTCTGACAGCATCGACATAGAATCGGTCCTTATAGCGGTAAATGGTTTTCCATAACAAAATATTGGCAAAAGAAGGTTTTGCCTCGATCTGCTCGACGTGGTGTCCTCGGCTCTGTGCTAATGCTAGCCCTGCCGATTCGGCCCGCTCCCGTTGTAGCCATCCCAAACCGGGGTAGGCCAGAGCCCAGCATAGCGCAAGCCTTGCCGCCCAGCTGCGTTTTGGTGACAGCGCAAGGGCACACAAAATACAAAGGGGCAGGGTGTAAAGAGGGTCGATGATGGAAAGAATGTTCCATGCCACCCGGGCATTGTTAAAGGGCCAAAGCAATTGAGTGCCATAAGTAGTGCAGGCGTCTAATAGGCCGTGAGTGGCGTAGCCTAGGGTGGCGAACAGCATGGATTGCCGCAAGGTGAGGGAACGTCGAGCAAATAGCCCGTAGAGAACCACCCCTAGGAGGATGCCCGCGAACGGGATGAAGATTAGCGAATGGGTGAACTGTCGATGGTATTCAAGAAATAGCAGTGGATCGTTGTTAGCACGAATAAACACATCAAGGTCGGCAGCCATACCGGCAAGCAGGCCAATGCCAGCAATGCTGGCTTTATATTGCGTTGATTTGCCGGTGTTTTGGGCGGCGGTGATGCCCAAAACACCTTGGGTTAATGGATCCATGCTTATCCGGCTAACTATTTATGTGGGCCGTTTTATACCACGTTTGCTTATTCAGGGTGCTCGGATAATTCATCGTCTATGGGTTTGGCGGCTTTGGGGTTAGGTTTGAGGGTGTTGTCGTCACTACCGGCCTCGTCGTCGCTTGTCCCAGTCTGATCATTTGAGGCACTGTTTTTTTCCGCAGCGTCAGCTTTATCTTCAACTATCTTCGGGGTACTTTGGGCTGCGGCTTTCACTGCTTTGCGAACGGCGGCATTAACCTCTTTAGGGTCATTGGTCTGTTTGGCGGCAGATTGGGCGGCTTCTCTGGCGGCTTCTTTAAGTTCTTCTGCTACTGGTTCTAGTGCTTCGGCGACGACGGAGTCCGCCACTTTTTCTGCTGCGATCTGACGCTCGTCGGTGTTGATACCAACATGGTATGCAGCAAAGCCGGGCATCACCATTTGGTTGAGGGCAATACCAATAATTTGACCATCCACATTGCTACGTATAACCGAGCTGCGGTTGGTAATGGGGTCGGTGACGTTGCCGAGAATGTCGCCTTTTTTGACTTTCTGGCCCAATTTAGCTTCGGTGAGAAAAACGCCGCTTTGGTCGGCCCGGAGCCAAGTGGATTTGTAATAAACATTTTGCTTGGGAGAGCGCTGGGGCTTGTCATTGATCATATTCATATGATGCATTACGGCCCGAATACCATTAACACTTTGGGTCACTTCCCGTAGTTGCAGCCGTAGTGGTTCGCCTGCTTCCAGGGTCACGGCAGGGATACCAGCGTCCACAGAGGCTTTACGCAATGTGCCGGTGGCGCCGGCACCGTCCAGTACCGTCACGTCATGAAACATTTTGCTGAATTCTTTTACGCTTTCTTTACCCAGATCAGAGCGGAGTTGGGTGAGGTTGGTGCGGTGGAATGAGCCGGTATGGATATCAATCAAGCGATCGCAGTGGGCGATAATTTCATTAAAAAAGCTATGGGCAATCCGCCCGGCAGAGCTGCCTTTTGGGTCGCCGGGAAAGTAGCGGTTGAGATCCCGGCGGTCTGGCAGGTATCGTGAGCTGCGACGAAAACCATGCATATTCACAATAGGAACACCAATGACGATGCCCTTTAGTTGATCGCTTTCCAAGCTGAACATGACCCGACGAATCGTTTCTACACCATTGAGTTCGTCACCGTGAACGGCGGCAGTAAGACAGAGAGTAGGACCGGCCTCAACCCCGGCCGCGACCAGGACGGGGGTCGGCATGGCCAGGCCAGCCACAGCTTGACCTGCTGTCCAGTAAAGCCGCTCAAAACGTCCCCGTAAAATGTCTTGCCCAAGTAAGGTAATGGCGATGTCGGGAGTGGTCTGGCTATCTTGTTCAAACTCGGTATGAAGCTGCGCCGATTTTTTTTGATTAGGCGTAAACAACTCGCTGTCTCTTTTATCGGCAGCCTTTTTTTCCTCGCCACCGGGTGATTCTTCGATGGATTTGGGCGTCTGTTCATCGGCCTGCGTCATAGGGCTTAGGATGCAAAATAGTAACGACGCGATTAATAATATGCCTCGCATAATGGGGGCGATCACTCCATATCGGTGGTGTCAAATTTTGAATATTTGGGGCCAGCAACCAAGCATTATCATAAACCCATTGTCCATGCTTGAAATCTGCACGCTAGTGGCAATTTTGCCAAGTACTACAAACTCGTGCTGCATTTGACGTATTTTCCTTGCCAAGTTCCCGTGGCATGGAGGTTAGGGTCTTTTACGGGATTGGTCGCGCTAAAGATGAGCAGTTCAGGCATAATGCGGTTTTCTGCGGGTTTAGCAAAGGTCAGTAAGGTGTCGGGCGATTTTGGAATACGAACATATGCATGAACAACGCCGCCAAGCCTATCTTCAGGCGATGGGCATAAATCACTATGTTCCTCGCTTTGTGTTGCCAAATGCTTTGGCGTCACCGCGTTGCGAAACATTTGTTGCTGACATGTCGGCAATGGTTGTTGAGTCGGTAGCAGCGCAAGAGCCTCAAACGGCTCCGCCATCACCGGCCAGTCCCGCTGCCCGTGCACCCAAAATTGAAGTGGAGTTTGCGGCTAAAAAGCCTGTTCCGCCTCGTCCTGTTAAGGACGAAGTCATTACAGAACCTCGTTTTACCGCAGAGTTGGTGCTCAGTGATCTTGGTATCCTGTTTATTGCCTCGGGCAATCTTTCTGGTGCCCAAAAGCGCTTGGTTGCGAATATTGCCCAAGCGTATTCTACATTTGCCTTAGAGGGACGGGACCCCGCATTACAAGCTGGACGTTTTCAATGGCCGGTGAGTCAGGGCCGCAGTTTACCCCGGGGGGAAGCGGCGGCAAAAGATGCATTGAGTGCCAATGTACTCGCGCGCTCAGAACGACAGAAACTGAATAAAATCGTCATTTTTGGCGATACCTTACAGCCCTATTTGGACGAGGCGATGCTCACAACAGAGGGGCTGAAAATAATAAAATCAGCAAGCCTTGAGGAACTGATGAGTGACGGCAATGCCAAAGCGGCCTTGTGGCAGGCGCTTCGGACTGCAGCCCAGTCATGACGCTGCTAGAGTTGAATCGGGCTCACTTGCAAGATTGCATTGCCATTGATGCCGACTCACCACATCCGTGGGGGGAATCTCATTGGGCACGCAGCTTGAGAGATGACCATTGTTTGGGACTGTGCTTAGATAGCCACTTGCTCGCCGTCAGTGCCTATAGCTTGGTTTTTGATGAGTTGAGTTTATTGAATATTGTTGTTGCCGATAATCAGAAAGGCCGTGGTTACGGACAGGCTTTGCTGGAGCAAGGCTTAGAATGGATGCAACAATTTGGCCCTGCGCGCTGTATCTTAGAAGTTAGGGTTTCAAATCTCGCGGCTCGGCGTTTATATAAGCGCTTGGGTTTTGGGGAAGACGGTCTTCGTAAAAATTATTATCCGCTGGGAACAGGTCGTGAAGACGCGATGCTAATGTCGGTAAATTTGCCCTTAGAATACTGAAATAAATGAGAGGTAGTTCACATTTTGCGTGAAATAGAAACAGATTGGTGGTTTCTCGTATTGCCCGATGAGTGGGGCAGTGAGCAAGATGACGACACGATCCTGGTGTTTGATCAAGATGAGCTGGGTTGTATCAGTTTATCGACCTTGGAATCGGAGTCTGGCACGGCTGCCGACGAGGGTGACCTTAAAGCTTTACTCAATGAGATCGCCTACCGGGAATCCGACGGAAAAGTTTGCCAAATAGCCGAGGATTGGCGGGGGTGGGTGTTTGATACCCTTGAAGATGGCGACTTTATTCGGGAATGGTTTTTGCTTGGCGGTGGTCATATTTTGCTAATTAGTTATTCCTGCGCGGAAGACGATAAAGATATGGATATCTCGGTGGTGGAGCAAATTTTGGATAGCTTGCGGCTTAAGGATGAGGACCAGTGATGGTAATGTGGCCATAGTTATATGGAGCCACGATCATAAACAGGCCAAATTTATACATGCGTGCAGCCGGACGTTGCCAATAACAGGTTTTATTATGAAAAAAATAATGTCTTTGGTTTTTTTGAGTTTTTCATTACTTGCTATCTCATTACAAACCAGTGCTGACAGTAAAAAAGCAGATTTCTCTAGCCTTAAATTGGCTTCGGTCAGTGCGATGGCAATCGATGCCAATACCGGCGAAGTATTGTTTCAACGTAATCCGTCTATCGTTATGCCTATTGCCTCACTGACAAAGGTCATGACCGCAATGGTAGTTTTGGACGGTAAGCAGTCGTTGCGGGAAAAAATTCGCTTTAACCAAGATGATCGCAAAGCTATTAATAACTATTTTTCACGGATTCGTATGGGGTCTGAGATCTCACGAGGGGAAACACTTCAACTGGCGTTAATGTCTTCTGAGAATTTGGCCGCAGCGGCACTTGCCAGAAGCTACCCCGGCGGCACCCCGGCATTTGTCAAAGCAATGAATGCTAAAGCAAAAGCATTGGGAATGCGTAATACTCGCTTTGTGGACAGCAGTGGCTTGTCTACCAATAACGTGTCTACCGCAGCTGATTTATCGCTGATGCTTGGCGCGGCATCAAAGTATTCTGAAATCCGCCGTTTCAGTACGACCTCTGTGCATACCGCTAATTTTTCCCGTCCTCGTTATCGACTGGCTTACGTCAATACCAATGTGCTTGTGCGTTATAACCGCTGGGATGTGGATGTGAGCAAGACCGGATACTTGAATGAGGCTGGACGTTGTTTGGTGATGAAAACCACGGCCAATAAACGCCCCGTGCTGATGGTAATGCTGGATTCGTACGGTAAACGCAGCCCGGTGGGTGATGCCGGTCGTATTAAGACGTGGCTTGAAACGGGTAAAAGCGGAAATGTGGCTGGTTCAGCAATGGCTTACCAAAAGCGTAAAACCAAGGAATACCTTTCTAAACAACTCGCTTCAAGCGCGCACTAGCGTGAGTTAAACCCACCAGTGGCATTCTCCAAAAGGCTTGCTTCCGCAAGCCTTTTTTAATTGCGCTCTCTCCTTGTGCATGCCCTCATAAGCCGTATGGATAAATCCATTTCAGGACGGAAGGGTATAAAAAAGGAGCCATAAGAGCCCCTTTGCAGATCTAGCTTGTTTTGATGGTTATCAGCAAGCTTCAAATAGCCCAGCCGCGCCCATGCCCTTGCCGATACACATGGAAACAATACCGTATTTTTTATTGCGGCGTTGCAGTTCCCGAATCACTACCCCCGTCATCCGTGAACCTGTCATGCCGTAGGGATGGCCAATGGCAATAGCGCCACCGTTGACGTTATAGATATCGTTGTCGATTTCCAAAGCATCACGGCAGTATAGACACTGGGAAGCGAAGGCTTCGTTCAGTTCTACCAGGTCAATGTCAGCCATGCTCAGGCCGTTCATTTTCAGAAGCTTGGGAATGGCAAAGACGGGGCCTATGCCCATTTCATCGGGCTCACAGCCTGCTACCGTAAAGCCGCGGAAATATGCCTTGGGTGTCAGGCCCAATTCAATGGCTTTTTTCTCGGTCATCAGCAGTGTCATCGACGCGCCGTCAGACAGTTGGGACGCATTACCGGCGGTGATCGTGCCTGTCTCTTCGTTAAATACTGGTTTCAAACCAGCCAATGCGTCTAGTGTGGTTTGAGGACGGTTGCATTCGTCTTTGTCTACAGTGCCCTGCAGGGTTTCTTTAGTGCCGGCCTTGCGGTCTTCTTTTAGCCAGTTTACGGTCATCGGCGCGATTTCATCTGCGACGAGGCCTGCTTCTACGGCGGCAGCGTAACGCTGTTGGCTTTGTAGGGCGTAGGCGTCTTGTTGTTCACGAGTGACGTTGTAACGTTCCGCGACAATCTCGGCAGTGAGGCCCATGGGCATTAGAAACTGGGGCAGATCGTTGACCAGACGGGGGTTTTCTTCAAATTCGGATGTGCCTCGTTCTAAGCCAGTAATGGATTCTACGCCACCGGCAATGCAAATATCACCTGCGCCGCTGGCAATGTGCTGGGCGGCAATGGCAATGGCATTTAGGCCAGATGAGCAGGCACGACTAATGGTTAGCCCCGAGGTTGCTACCGTTAGGTTTGATAACGCCACGGCGTAGCGAGCCAGGTTAGCTGATTGCTCACCCGTCTGACGGGCAGAGCCGACAACAACATCGTCGACCAATGCGGGGTCGAGCTTTGGGTTTCTTTCGAGCAGTGAATCAATACAGTGCGCCACCATGTCGTCGGCACGTGTCAGGTTAAAAGTGCCGCGAAAGGATTTGGCGAGACCTGTTCTAATATTGTCGACGATAACGACCTGGTTCATTGCAGATGCTCTCCGAATTGGGGGGAAATTGGTAACCTTGCGAATTATATGGTGGCGAACAGGATATGGCAAATTGGCTTTTGTTGCTTAGCCAACATTGCCGGTTACCCTTACCCGGCGACTTTCCTTGGGGTGATCGCTGAGTTTGGCCGCCTGACGTTTTTCTATTTGGGCGTCGATAATATTTTTTAAGGCGATGATTAAGCCGGTAAAAATAAAGGCCCCAGGTGGTAATACGGCAACGAGAACCGAGGTGTAGTCTTCAAACAATACGATCTTCCACTGTTTTGCACCCTCACCAAATAGCAGGTCCATATTGGCGAAAATAGCGCCAGTGCCAATAATTTCGCGCATGGCTCCCAGTGCAATCAAGACGGCGGCAAAGCCCAGGCCCATTAAAAAACCATCAGCAGCGGAGGGCAGTAGTTTGTTTTTGCAGGCAAAGGCATCGGCTCGGCCGAGAATGGCGCAGTTGGTGGTAATCAGCGGCAGAAAAATACCCAGAATAGTGAACAGCTCATAGGCAAAGGCCTGCATCAATAGCTCGATACAGGTAACCGCGGCGGCAATAATCATCACAAAGGCGGGAAGCCGAATGGCGTCGGTGGCAAAGTGACGGATCATTGATACGCAGCTATTGGAGATCACCAGGACCATCATGGTCGCGAGTCCCATGCCGATGGCATTGATCACTGAACCGGTGACGGCTAACAGCGGGCATAGTCCGAGCAGCTGGACAATGGCGGGGTTGTTTTTCCATAGTCCGTTGAGTGATATTTCGCGATAACTGATGTCACTCATGTGTTTGCTCCTGATGTCGGGGCTAAGTCGAGAAGCGTTTGCCGGTTAGCTTCAAAGTATTTCAACGCCCGGTAAACACTGTGGCTGACGGCTCTAGGGGTAATTGTGGCGCCGGTAAACTGATCAAACACACCGCCGTCTTTTTTTACTGTCCAGCGAGACTCAGTTGGATTGCCAAGGGATTTATTTGCAAAGCCGTCTACCCACTGGCTTTTTTGGTAATCGACCTGATCGCCCAAGCCTGGCGTTTCACGGTGGGATAATACCCGCACACCGGCAACGCTGCCGTCGCGGTTAATTCCCACAATCAGATCAATATCGCCGGTATAGCCATCTCTGGCGGTCGCGGGAAGAATCACCGCCACGACCTTGTTCTGCTGTTTGGCTTGGTAATATCGCTTGGCTTCTCTCAGCCCCAAAAACTCTTGATCTGAAATGAAGCGGGCATTGTCGAGCATGTCGTTGTCGTGACGGTCTTCGGGAATGATGGCCAACAAGGCTTTGGCTTCGGCATGGCGGATGTTGTCGCGGATTTTTTCTCGGGTGCCTAAGTAGGTGCTGGCGATGACGGCAGTGGTTACCACGGCGAACAGGGCCAGTAAAATGCTGTTTTTACTAATCGATTTCCCCAACATTATTGATCCCCTCCGGTGGCCTTTTTACTTTTGTGACCATAGGTTCTGGGTTGGGTGTAGTGATCAATAAACGGTGCGGCAAAATTCATTAGCAATACGGCGAAGGCTACCGCGTCGGGGTAATTTCCCCAATGGCGGATCAAATAAATCAGTACCCCGATCAGCGCGCCATAGATAATCCGGCCTTTGTTAGACACGGCGGAACTGACCGGATCGGTGACAATAAAGAAGGCCCCAAACATGGTGGCACCACTAAATAGATGAAACAGGGGGGAGCCACCCGAGGCGGAGCTGCCGCCATCAAAGAACAACAGGGACATCAGGCTAAGGGCAAGTAACATGCTAATGGGGGCATGCCACGTAAAGACCCGACGGTACATCAGGTATAAGCCGCCTGCCAGAAATGCGCCGTTAACCCACTCCCAGCCAATGCCCGCCCAACGACCAAATTGGGGTGTTTGAGCCCAAAGGTCGCTCAGTATCAAACTGTTGTTTTGTTTAAGAACATCTAGTGGTGTCGCTGCGGTAAGGCCATCAATATTGCCGTTGAACATGCCCAAGCTACGAAGTAAGGCGTCTAGGGGCCCTAGTAATTCGCCACTAATACCCTGCGGGGCAAGCCATGTGGTCATGGCCACCGGGAAAGAAATTAGCAAAAAGACATAGGCGGCCATGGCCGGGTTAAAGGGGTTATACCCCATGCCGCCATACAGCTGTTTGGCGATGAGAATGGCAAAGCCAGTGCCGACAATAATCATCCACAATGGCGAGGCGGGGGGCAGGGCAATGCCCAGCAAAAAAGCCGTGACCAAGGCACTGCCGTCATTGAGATAAAAGCCAATGGGTCGTTTACGTAGCTTTAATGCAAGGGCTTCAAAACCCAGTGCCGATAAGCTGGCCCACAGAACGTTGATTAATGTGCCAAAACCAAAAAACCAGGTCAGGGTGAACAAGCCGGGCACGGTCGCCAGCAAGACTAAGCGCATGACTTTGGGCGTGCTCATGGGGCCGTGGGCGTGGGGTGAGCTGACTTTCATTAACGGCATCTTATCGTCTCACCTCAGGCGTCCTGCTCGGCCAGTTGTTGTTTGGCGTCGGCTAGCTTAGTTTCCATTTTCTTTAAGGCATCTTCTAATATGGCGGCGTTGTCGTCGTTGTTTTGCTGGGCGGCATTGAGCTTTTCTCGACTCTTGGCTATACGCTTTTCTAATGACTCGACCGTTTGCTTAAGCTTATCTGCAGGACTGAGATTGGCTTGGGACTCGCGCGCGGCCATGGCGCGTTTAATGGCCGCTTGAGCCGGGTCGTCTGCTATTTCTTGAGGTTTTTCCGCAGTATCGGGCTTGGCTTGGGTGCTTTGGTGTTCGGCTAATTCTTGCCGTGCGGCTTCTAGTTTGGCAGCCGTTTTCTCGACTGCAGTCTGAAATGCAGCGGCGTTGTCATCGCCTTGTTGTTTGGCCTGCGCCAGTTTTGTTTCCGCTGCGGCGAGTTTTTTCTCGCTGCTGGCAATGAGTTTTTCCAAGCGTTGGGTTTTCTGCTCTGGACTTTCTTCTTCGGTGTTGCCGGCGCGCTTGGCTAAAGCCCGTTGAATAGCCGCTTGAGCTGGATCTTCATTTTCTTCAGGTGTTGCTGAGGCAGACTTGTCAGTTTGATGGGCCTGTAATTCTTGCTGGGCGTTTTGTAATTTCTTTTCGGTATTTGCCACCGCTTTGGCAAAGGCCTCGGCGTTATCGTCGCCTTGTTCCTGGGCTAAGGCGAGTTTTTCTTTTGCGGCTGCTAGACGTTTTTCTGCGCTGGCGATGTGTTTTTCGAGGCGAGCGGTTTTGTCTTCTGCTGATTCTGGTGATGACTCACCAGAACGGGCGGCCTGTGCTCTGGCAATAGCTGCTTTGGCGGGATCGGCATCCTGAGCCTGAGTTTGGCTTTGGGCTTTTTTGGCTTTGCTGCGCTCAATTGCAGCTTGAATCACATCGCCTTTACTATCAGACGTTGTTGCGCTCGCGGTTTTTTGTTTGGCGGCTTCTAAACGCGCTTTGCGCTTGGCTTCTTTTGCGGCGGCTTCCCGCTCGATACGAATTTGTCTGGCTTCAAAGCGTTCTTTGCTGCGCTCGGCTTTAATTTTATCTTGCTGGGCTTGGCGGATTTCACCCTTGGATGCCCGGTAGTATTGCACCAGTGGAATATTACTGGGGCAGACATAGGAACAGGCGCCGCATTCTATGCAGTCGAATAGATTGTGGGCTTCGAGCTTGTCGTGTTCTTGGGCCCGAGCAAACCAATACATTTGTTGGGGTAGCAATGATACCGGGCAGGCCTCGGAGCACATGCCACAACGAATACAGGCTTGAGCCGGTGGTGGTGGCGGCAATTCTTTAGCTGTGGGGGCCAATACACAGTTAGACGTTTTGACGATGGGTACAGAAGGGTCTAGCAGGGTGTAACCCATCATAGGGCCACCCATAATTAAGCGTATGCAGTGCTCTGCCTGAAAGCCGCTTTTGTCGAGCAGGTATTGTATGGGCGTACCGAGGAGGGTGTCATAATTGCACTGCTGCTCACAGGCTTCGCCGGTGACAGTGGTGATACGAGAGATCAGTGGCTCACCAAATTCAATGGCCCGGTGGATGGCCACCGCGGTGCCGATATTCTGGCAGACCACGCCGATATCCGCAGGAAGCCCGCTACTGGGCACTTCTTTGCCGGTGAGGATTTCAATCAGCTGTTTTTCGCCACCGGAAGGGTATTTCGTTGGAAACACGACGATTTCAATATCGGTGCCCTCTGCCGCTTTTTGCAGGGCGGCGATGCCATCGGGCTTATTGTCTTCTACCCCAATGAGGGTTTCTTTGGCGGGTTGTACCAAATGGCGCAGGATTTCTGCACCGGCAATAATTTGCTCGGCGCGCTCTTGCATTAAGGCATCATCGGCGGTGATGTAGGGTTCGCACTCGGTGCCATTTAAGATCAAGGTCTCAATGGGTTTTTCGTCCCGGGTGGTGAGTTTGACCGCAGAAGGAAAACCGGCGCCCCCCATGCCTGCAATGCCTGCATTACGAATTTTATTAAGCAACGCGGTTTTGTCGAGCTGTCGATAATCCTGAGTCGCCTCAAGTTTAAACCATTCATCATTACCGTCGGTGTCGATAACAATACAGGGGGCGGTCATGCCAGATGGATGGGGGATTACACGGTTTTCTATCGCCGCCACGATGCCAGAACTTGACGCGTGAACCGGCGCGCTGACAAAACCCTTTGCCTCGGCAATCAGCTGGCCTTTTAGCACCTTGTCGCCCACCTTGACCACTGGGCTTGCCGGCGCACCGATATGCTGGGCCAGTGGCAAAATCAATTGGGGTGGAATGCCCGCAGCGCGGATGGGCGCGGTTAAAGACTGATGTTTGTTTTCTGGTGGATGGATGCCGCCGTGAATATCCCAAATTTTTCTCATGCTGCCGCTCCACTCGAACGTTCATTGGATCGGTCTGAGGCAATCATATCCTTGCCGGGAACGGGTTTATCCCAGTGCCAGCTTTGCAAGGTGGTTTCGATGGGCAGCATATCGATACAGTCTACGGGACAAGGGTCGACGCACAGATCGCAGCCGGTGCATTCGCTGGCGATAACGGTGTGCATATGTTTTGCCGAACCAAGGATGGCGTCGACCGGACAAGCCTGAATGCATTTAGTGCAGCCTATGCATTCGTCTTCACGGATATATGCTACCGACGGCACCGATTCTTCTGCGGCATCCAGCGGTTTGGCTTCGACACCCAGTAAGTCGGCGAGGGAGCTAATGGTGGCTTCGCCGCCGGGAGGGCATTTATTGATATCGTCGCCATTGGCGATGGCTTCGGCGTAGGGGCGGCAACCGGGATAGCCACACTGACCGCACTGGGTTTGGGGCAGAAGTTCTTCTACCTGATCGGCGATCGGGTCGCCTTCGGTTTTGAATTTGACCGAGGCATAACCTAGCAGGGCGCCAAATACCAAGCCTAGACTGACCAGGGCCAATAGCGAGGCAAAGAGTGGGTTTTGGGAAATCATCTCAATCATGCTGTTCCCCTAAACCAGACCCGCAAAGCCCATAAAGGCCAGGGACATGAGGCCGGCGGTGATCATACCCAACGCGGCGCCTTTAAAGGGAGTGGGTACATCGGCAACCGCCAAGCGTTCGCGCATGGCGGCAAATAACACCAGTACCATCGAAAAACCTGCCGCGGCGCCAAAGCCATATAAGGCCGCTTCAGAAAAACTGTGGTCTTTATTTATGTTGAGCAAGGCGACACCCAGTACCGCACAGTTGGTGGTAATCAGCGGTAGGAACACGCCCAGCACTTTGTAGAGCAGCGGACTGGTTTTGCGTACCACCATTTCGGTGAATTGCACGACGACAGCGATCACCAAAATAAAGCTGATGGTGCGGAGGTATTCTAAACCTAACGGCACCAGCAACCATTGGTAGGTGAGCCAGCTGCAGATGGATGCCAGTGTAAGCACAAAAGTGGTGGCGCTGGACATGCCAATAGCAGTTTCCAATTTGTTGGAAACCCCCATAAACGGGCATAAGCCCAAAAACTGGACCAACACAAAGTTGTTTACCAGTATCGCGCTGACCAGCAATATTGAATAATCGGCTAACACCGTCTTGTCTCTCCCCGCTGCGCTAAAATGCCCTCTGGCGCAGCGAAATAGTATAAGTAATTTTTTGTTTGGCTACTGGATCTTCATGCCGGGTTTGGCGCCACTGTCGGGGCTGAGCAACCAAATATCGCCACCGCCGGGGCCTGCCGCTAAAACCATGCCTTCAGATACACCAAAGCGCATTTTACGGGGGGATAGGTTAGCGACCATCACGGTCATCTTACCCACTAGCTCCTCGGCTTGGTACGCACTTTTTATTCCGGCAAAAACATTGCGCTCACCGAGTTCGCCTAAGCTGAGGGTTAGCTGCAGCAGTTTGTCTGCGCCCTCTACGGCATTGGCGGCGATGATTTCGGCGACGCGTAAATCAACCTTGGCAAAATCCGGGAACTCAATGGTGTCGGCAATCCCGCTGTCTTCTTTTTTCTTGGTGGCGTTTTTTGCTGGCGCTTTTGCATTTTCAATTTGGGCATTCGGTGCCGGTGTGCTGGCAGCGCTGGCGTCAACCATGGCGGCCACTTTATCGGGATCCACCCGTGAAATCATGGCTTTAAATGGCGTGATAGGATGATTGAGCAGCGGTTTGAAACTGCCCGACCACGCGATATCGCAATTCAAAAAGGCCGCCGCTTGTTTGCTGAGTTCGGGCAGCACAGGTGTCAGGTAGGTGACCAATACGCGGAATATATTCAGACATTGTGAGGCTACGGCGGCAGCTTCTGCGGCGCCACCTTCCTGCTTGGCCAGTTTCCAGGGTTCGCGCTGATCAAAGTATTCGTTGCAGGCATCGGCCTGGGACATGATCTCCCGAACGGCTTTGCCGTATTCGCGGTTTTCAAAATAACCGGCAAGGGTGTCGCTGAGTGCAATGGTTTCTTCCCATAGCGCGGGGTTATCTAATGCCGAACTGGTTTTGCCATCATTGCCTTTGTGGACAAATTTGGCGCTACGACTGGCGATATTCACCAGCTTGCCCACCAGGTCGGAATTGACGCGCTTGGTGAAATCTTCAAGATTCAGGTCGATATCATCGACGGCGCCAGAGAGCTTGGCAGCAAAGTAGTAGCGCAGATATTCAGCGGGCAGGTGCTGGAGGTAGGTTTCTGCCTTAATAAAGGTGCCCCGTGATTTGGACATCTTCTTGCCGTTGACGGTGAGAAAGCCGTGGGCATAAATCGCGGTGGGTTGGCGGAAACCTGCGCTGTCGAGCATCGCGGGCCAAAACAGACCATGGAAATTGATGATGTCTTTACCGATAAAGTGATAGAGCTCGGCGCTGGAGTCTTTGCCCCAGTAATCGTCAAAGTTGCGGTCGGTTTTTGCGCACCAGTTGGCGCAGCTGGCCATGTAACCGATGGGCGCGTCTAGCCAAACATAAAAATATTTGCCGGGAGCGTTGGGAATTTCAAATCCAAAATAGGGGGCGTCTCGGGAAATATCCCAGCTGTGTAATCCGGCATCGAGCCATTCATTGAGTTTGTTGGCAATTTGCGGCTGCAGGCTGTCGCTGCGGGTCCAGCTGCGGAGCATCTCGGTGAATTCGGCCAGTTTGAAAAAGTAGTGGGTCGATTCTTTCTCGATGGGCGTAGCGCCGGAAATCGCCGACCGGGGGTTGATGAGTTCGGCGGGGGTGTAAGTGGCACCACAGGCTTCGCAGTTATCGCCGTACTGATCTTCGGCTTTACATTTTGGGCAGCTGCCTTTGATGTAGCGGTCGGCCAGAAACAATTCCCGTTCGGGATCAAACAGCTGGGTAATGTCCCGGCGCTCGATATGACCGTTGGCATCTAAGCGATTATAAATCAGCTCAGATAATTCCCGGTTTTCAGGGGAATGGGTGGAGTAATAATTATCGAACTGAACTAAAAAGCCCGCCAAGTCCCGCTCGTGTTCGGCTTTGACCCGGGCAATTTGTTCTTCTGGAGTGATGCCGAGTTTTTCTGCGGTGAGCATAATCGCGGTGCCGTGGGCATCATCAGCGCAGAGATAAGCGCAGTCGTTGCCACGCAATTTCTGGTAGCGAACCCAGATATCGGTTTGAATCGATTCCAGCAAGTGCCCCAAATGAAGGGGGCCGTTGGCATAGGGCAGGGCGCTGGTGACCAGAATCTTCCGCGACATGATAATCCTTGTTTGCTAAAAGCGAATTTCGATAGGGTTAAGGCAGCGCGCTATACGCGGGCTGGCTAAGTTTCGAGGCGCGATACTATAGCGTTTTTGGCGTGCTTCTGCACCTTCTGGCGCGTTGTTTGGCTGGCATCTGGCGCGTATACTCGCGGGTTCGTTTATTATCCAATTCCCAACGGAGTATTCATGTCTGCTGAGCTGGAAGGCGCAGTCCGCCAAAGTCTGCAAGGGTTTATATTGCCTGGTTTGAGTTTGCCTTTGTCGGCGGTGGCCGATATTGCTGACATTCAGTGTTCTGGCGGTGATGTGTCAGTCTCTGTTGTGTTGGGGTTTGCGGCTAAAAGCCGTCAACAGCTATTCCAGCAAGCCGTTGTTGATGCGGTGCAAGCTGTGCCGGGTGTTAATCATGCCGTGGCCAATGTTAGCTGGCAGATTATGGCGTATGCGCCCCAGCAAAATCTGCAAAATATGGAGAATGTCCGCAATATTATTGCGGTAGCATCAGGTAAGGGTGGGGTTGGCAAGTCAACCACGACGGTTAATCTGGCCCTGGCTTTGGCTGCAGAAGGCGCCAAAGTGGGTATTTTAGATGCCGATATTTACGGGCCGAGTTTGCAGATGCTGCTGGGAGTTGCTGAGGGCGTTCGACCAAAACAGTATGGCACCCACTATCTACTGCCAGTAGAAGCGCACGGGCTTCAAACCATGTCGATGGCTTACTTGGTAACGGATAAAACGCCGATGGTCTGGCGTGGGCCGATGGCCACCGGTGCGCTTCAGCAGCTGCTTTATCAGACGTATTGGCAAGATCTGGATTATCTGCTGATTGATATGCCGCCGGGTACGGGTGATATTCATTTAACTCTGTCTCAAAAGGTGCCGATATCAGGCTCGGTTGTCGTTACGACGCCGCAAGATATTGCGCTGCTGGATGCCCGTAAGGGTATTGAGATGTTTCAGAAAGTGTCGGTGCCGGTGCTGGGGGTGATTGAAAACATGGCTGTGCATATTTGCAGTCAGTGTGGGCATCACGAGCATATCTTTGGCGAGGGTGGCGGCCAGAGTATTGCGGCTGATTACGGTGTAAAGATGCTGGGTTCGCTGCCGCTGTCGATGCAAATTCGCGAGCAAGCGGATTGTGGTCAGCCCGTGATGGTGGCGGATGCTGCAGGTGAGGCGGCGGCAAGTTACCGGCAAGCGGCCCTGGCGATGGCGGCAACCTTAGCCGAGCGTCAGCGGTCCGCCAGTGCGGCGGCATTCCCCAATATTAATATTAGCGATGATTAAATTGGACTGATTGTTTTTGCAAAGGCAGCGGGTCAGTTAAAGAGTGGATTTAACAGGTATTGGTAGTGTCATTGGCGCGGCAAGTAGTGCAGGCCAATTGGCTATTTGAGGAAAATAAATGAGTATCAAAGCAGATAAATGGATTCGCCGAATGGCTGAGCAAGAGGGCATGATTGAGCCTTTTGAGCCCGGCCAGGTCCGAGAAAACGACAGTGGCAAAATTATTTCTTATGGCACCTCAAGTTATGGCTACGACGTGCGCTGTGCCAATGAGTTTCGGGTATTTACCAATACGTATTCGGCGACGGTTGATCCGAAGGCCTTTGATGATAAGAGCTTTGTCAGCATTACTGGTGATTATTGTATTATTCCGCCCAATTCCTTTGCCCTTGCCAGAACGGTCGAGTATTTCCGCATTCCTCGCAGTGTGCTGACGATATGTTTGGGTAAATCCACTTATGCTCGCTGCGGTATTATCGTCAACGTGACGCCGTTAGAACCCGAGTGGGAAGGACATGTAACACTGGAGTTTTCCAACACGACAACCTTACCAGCAAAAATTTACGCCAATGAAGGCGTGGCACAAATGCTGTTTTTTGAGTCAGATGAAATTTGCGAAGTGAGCTATAAAGATCGGGGTGGCAAGTATCAGGGCCAGCGCGGTGTGACCCTGCCTAAAACCTAATTGACTTTTATCGGGCAGCCCGCATTGGGCTGCCGTCAATCGTTGCCGAAATCAGTTCAAGAGAAAGACTGTCATCGTCTTCGGTCTGCACTAATTTCACAATCATGTAGTTCCACTCTTTTGCCAGCCAGATAAAGGTTTCTGCGCTGCTGCCTTCGCGTTTGCGACGAAGTTTTACGGTGTCTATCGGACCAAGCTCGGTGTCGATGGTTTCTTCTGTGAGCTTTTCAATTTGATAGGTTTTGATCTTACCGTTTTTAACAATGGTTTGTTGCCAGCGTCTGTCCTGGGCTTGACCGTTGAGTAACTGCTGTCGTAACTGAAGCTGGGCGCTAAGCTGGTCGGAGTAGTCTTCTTTTAATGGCAATGTATAAGGTTTGCGGTAGGTTTCATCGCTGGCTTTGTTCGCCTCCCAATCAAATACGATGCGCTGATCGCGTTTGCTACTCAGGCTGTTTTCATAGCGATATTGTAGAGGGCGAAGGTTTTGGTTCTCGGTCACTTCAATCAAACTTTCTTCGCCAATGGTGATAAACCATTTGCTGGCAGTTTGCGAAAGGCGCCAGTGGGGGCCGACTTTGGCAAGCTTGCGCGACGCATCTGCACTCAGGTTATTTTGAGTAATGCGATATTTGGCTTGGTAAGGCTTGAGCAGAGATTCGCTTGTCATCTCGGCTTGGGTGACCGTGCAGAACAATAGCGCACAAAGACTGAATGCGAGTAATTTAGTCTTCTTGGTAATGCAAGCCGTTTTCGGGAAGAGTTTTATCATCTAGCACCGCCTTTTTGCCTTCAAGTTTCAATCGTCCTTCGGCCAGCCAGCGGGCTGCCAATGGGTAGATTGTATGCTCTTTGGACAATACGTTATGC
The DNA here is from genome assembly GCF_001010805.1 of Spongiibacter sp. IMCC21906. NCBI lineage: Bacteria > Pseudomonadati > Pseudomonadota > Gammaproteobacteria > Cellvibrionales > Spongiibacteraceae > Spongiibacter > Spongiibacter sp. IMCC21906. The sequence goes on from NZ_CP011477.1 coordinate 1,541,608, forward strand.
GCCAGTGTTGCGGCGGTATCGCCTTCATTTATTGGTATTTTTGCATGAATGATGGGTGGCCCGCCATCCAGCTCTTCGGTGACGAAGTGCACGGTGGCTCCGGCTTCTTTGTCACCGGCATCCAGTGCGCGCTGATGGGTGTGTAAGCCGGGGTATTTGGGGAGAAGCGAGGGGTGGATATTGAGCAGGCGCCCCTTAAAGTGCAATACAAAGTCTGGCGTTAATATACGCATAAAGCCCGCGAGGATAACGAGGTCTGCGTGATATTGATCAATTTTTGCCTGTAAAGCGCGATCAAAGGTTTCTCGGCTGGCAAAATCCCGATGATCAACACAGTCTGCAGTAATGCCAGCTGCTTGAGCGCGCTCTAGGCCGAATGCCTGAGGTTTGTTGCTGATGACGGCGGCAATTTCGCAGTTGGGCAAGCGGCCTTCTGCTATTGCGTCAATAAACGCTTGCAGGTTTGAGCCGCTGCCTGAAATCAGCACTACTAGCTTGCAGGACATTGCCTTTACAGGCCTTCTAGCTGAACTTTGTTGTCGTCTTCATTGGCGGCGGCAATATGGCCGATAATAAAGGCATCTTCGCCTTGAGAGTGGAGCATATCGACGATATCGTCGGCTTGGTTTTCGGCAACCGCCATGACCATGCCGACGCCGCAGTTAAAGGTGCGGAACATTTCGGTATCTTCGATGTTGCCTTGTTGCTGCAGCCAGTCAAAAATCGCGGGACGCTCCCACGTGCTCACGTCAATCACCGCTTTGGTGTTGCGGGGCAGCACGCGGGGAACATTCTCGATCAGGCCGCCGCCGGTGATGTGGGCGAGGGCATTGATTTGATATTGCTTGATCAGGCGCAGTACTTGTTTTACATAAATACGTGTCGGTGCCAGCAGTGTTTCGCCTAGGGTACTATCGGCAAAAGGCTCGTCGAGGCTGGCGCCACTGTGTTCTATCACTTTGCGAATCAGTGAATAGCCGTTGGAGTGGGGGCCGGAAGAGCCGATGCCAATCAGCTTATCGCCAATTCTTACGGAGTTGCCGTCGATAATTTCGGACTTCTCGACAACGCCTACGCAGAAGCCTGCCAGGTCGTAGTCTTCACCTTCATACATGCCCGGCATTTCAGCCGTTTCGCCACCCACTAAGGCGCAACCAGACTGTTCGCAGCCTTCGCCAATACCGGTGACAACTCTAGCGGCGATGTCAACGTTGAGAGTGCCGGTAGCGTAATAGTCCAGAAAGAACAGGGGCTCGGCGCCGGTTACCAGCAGGTCGTTGACGCACATGGCAACGAGGTCGATGCCAATGGTGTCATGCAAGCCGGTTTCCATGGCGAGCTTCAATTTGGTGCCGACGCCGTCGGTTCCAGAAACAAGCACGGGTTCTTTGTAACCTGTGGGTATTTGGCACAACGCGCCAAAACCGCCGAGGCCTGACATGACCTCGGGACGCCGGGTGCGCTTGGCCACATCTTTAATGCGATCTACCAAGGCTTCACCTGCGTCGATATCGACACCGGCGTCTTTATAATTAAGGCTGGGTTTACTGCTGTCGGTCATAATTTTTGGCTGTCCTTGTTGAGGACGACATTTTAGCTTGATTGGCGGGGGAATTCAGCAGCAATATGGTGACTTATTTCCAGCATTGGCGACGCAGCTTTGACAGCCTTGCTACAATGTCGGTCGATTTAGAGAGTGGGAGCAAAATCTTGAAGAGGCAATGGGTAAGCTGGGCGGTGTCCGTGGCCATGGTCTGCCTGGTTTCTGGTGTGGCCCAAGCGGCCATGATACAGAATCTTTATGAAGAGCGTTTGCTGGTAGATACTCAATCGGCTCAAACGTTACGTCGGGGTGCGGCTGAGGCGCTTGAACGTGTTTTGGTGCGGGTTTCTGGCCAAAGAAACGTACGTGATAATAGTGTTGTTGCCCAGGCACTCGCAAATGCTGAACCGTTGTTGACCCAGTATCGCTATATTAATGACAATTCTGCCGAGGATGAGGATCAGTTGGCTTTGCTGATGAGTTTTTCGCCTCGTCAGGTCAACGGTTTACTTCAATCTGCGGGTTTGCCGATTTGGTCAAGTAACCGTCCTAGTGTCTTGGTGTGGTTGGTAGAAGATACGGCATCGGGGCGACAGTTTGTCAGCGGTGACACGCCGGGCGCATTGTATGAGGCTTTGCAAACAGAAGCTCAACGCCGAGGCGTGTCGCTGCAGTTTCCTCTGCTGGACTTGGTTGATACCGGTAATTTGTCGGTTGCTGATGTTTGGCAAATGCAGATGGACTTGGTTAAGCAGGCGTCAAGCCGTTATGGTGCGCCTTATGTGCTGGTGGGCCGGGCCTCTGAGCTCTCTAATGGCCAATGGGTGGCGAGTTGGAATTTAGTACAGGGTCAGCAAGAACTTCGTCTGGATAGTGATGGCATGGGGGGGCAAGAGGCGGTCGCAGCGGTGGTGGATCGTATTGCCGATACTCAGGCCCGAAATTTTAGTGTGGTTGCCGGAACCAGCAATGAAAGTACATTAATTTATGTCGATGGTATTAGTGATTTTCACGGTTATGCTGGATTGGTCACCTATCTTGAAAACCTTTCGGTCATTGAACATGCCAATACAGTGTGGGTGTCCGAGAGTGCTCTGGTAGTGGAATTGGTGTTAAACGGCGATATGGAAAAAGTCGATCGCTTCCTGTCTTTAGATAAGCAACTCCAAAGCCTCGATCAATCTCCCCGAGTTGTGACTGAGGTTGCCAACATGCCCATCCGTAGTTTTTATCACTGGCGGGCGTATTAGTGAATCGTCAGCTCCAGGCATTCTGGTGTCTTTTAGCCCTTCTCTTTTTGGCGTTACTGTTCCATTTGTTGTCGCCAGTGCTCATGCCCTTTGTCGTGAGTGCGGTGTTGGCTTATTTGGGGGACCCGATTGCAGATCGCTTAGAAGAGCGGGGCATGGGGCGCAGTGCTGCAGTGGTATTGGTGTTTTTTGTTTTTACCCTGCTAGGGGCAATTTTGCTGTTGATAACGTTGCCACTGTTATTGGAGCAGACTCAGCTTTTGGTGCAGCGGCTTAATGATGCTTTTGTCTGGGTGCAGCATACAGGGTTGCCTGCTGCTCGAGCATATTTGGATCTTCCTGAGCAGAGCAACACGGTTGATTCTGCAAAAAAAGTCATCAGTGAAAACTGGGATGCTGCCGGTGGTGTTTTTGTCTATCTTTGGCAAAAAGTATCGGGTTCTAGCATGGCCGTGTTGACATGGCTTGCGAATATAACTCTTGTGCCAGTCGTCACATTTTATTTGTTGCGGGATTGGGATGTCTTGATTGAAAAACTGAGGGTGTTGCTTCCTCGTCGTATTGAACGCCGCACAGTGTCTATTGCCAAAGAGTGCGACG